>NZ_LZSQ01000086.1 GCF_001665535.1 Mycobacterium sp. 852002-51961_SCH5331710 | reverse complement strand
CTGCAGTCTCGTGGGCTCGGAGATGTGTATAAGAGACAGGCCGTGGACCGCGCTTCGTTCGACCGTCTCTTCGACATGACCGACCGCACCGTGATCGTCACGGGCGGTACCAGGGGCATCGGCCTCGCGCTGGCCGAGGGCTTCGTCCTGGCCGGCGCTCGCGTCGTGGTGGCCAGTCGCAAACCCGACGCCTGCGAGCGGACCGCGGAGCATCTGCGCGGTCTCGGCGGCCAGGCCATCGGCGTGCCCACGCACCTCGGGGACGTCGACGCGCTCGAGGCGCTGGTGCAGCGCACCGTCGACGAGTTCGGCGGGATCGACGTGGTGGTGAACAACGCGGCGAACGCCCTGGCGCAACCCCTCGGGGAGATGACGCCCGAGGCGTTGGCCAAGTCCTTCGAGGTGAACCTGCGCGGACCGGTGTTTCTCGTGCAGGCCGCGCTGCCCTATCTGAAGGCGAGCGCGAAAGCCAGTGTGATCAACATGGTCTCGGTCGGCGCGTTCAACTTCTCGGCGGTGACCTCGATCTACTCCTCGAACAAGGCCGCGTTGATGTCGTTCACCCGGTCGATGGCCGTCGAGTTCGCGTCGTCGGGCATCCGGGTGAACGCGATCGCCCCCGGGCCGGTGGACACCGACATGATGCGCAACAACCCGCAGGAAGCCGTCGACGCCATGGCACGCAGCACGTTCCTCAAGCGGCTCGCGTCACCCGACGAGATGGTCGGCACCGCACTGCTGCTGGCGTCGGATGCCGGTAGCTACATCACCGGCACGGTCATGATCGTGGACGGCGGCGGAACGCCTCGCTAGCCTCCCGCATCTCACCGCTGGTGGAGGCCAGGATCTGGCTGCGATTCTCCAGGTGCAGGGCCGCCTCCAGGCTCGACGCCTCGAGGTTGGCCCACAGCACCTGCTTCGTCGACTCGAGGCCGAACTTCCCGTAGCCGCACAACGTCTCGGCGATCGCCATGGCGTCGAAGACGACGGCTTCGTCGGTCGACACCCGCGACACCAGGCCGAGCCGCAGGGCTTCGGGCGCGTCGACCGCCCGTGCGGTCAGGATGAGATCGAACGCGGGGCCCGCGCCGATGATGCGCGGGAGCGTGTAGCTGACGCCGATGTCGCAGCCGCCGAGCCCCAACTTGATGAACTGGGTGCAGAAGCGCGCCGACTCCGAGGCGATGCGGATGTCGCAGGCCAGCGCGATGCCCATCCCGCCGCCGTAGGCGACCCCGTTGACCGCGGCGATGACCGGTTGGCGCAGCCGGTGGATGCGCGCGGTCAGGTCGGCGATGCGTTCCTGCCATCGCATACCCGAACGCGGAAACTCCGTTCCCTCGCCCGCCTTGTTGGGATTGGGATCGGTGAGGTCAAGGCCCGAGCAGAAGCCACGTCCGGCGCCGGTGAGCACGACGACGCGGCACTCGTTGTTCGCATCGATCTGCGCCAGCGTCGCGTGCAGATCCTCGACGAGTTCGTAGGACAGCGCGTTGAGCTTCTCGGGGCGGTTCAGCGTGAGCACGGCGATGTCGGGACGCGGGTAGGCCAGTTCGAGGTGCGGCATGCGCACACGCTAACCCCCGCCCGGTTTCACACGCTGCTGCGCCATCCCTCGACGCCGACAGCGATCATCCGCAGCTGTTTGACCGCCACTCGTTTGATCTCGTTGAGCGCGGCCTGGTCGTGGGCGTCCTCGATGGCCTCGGCGATCACGATCATCGCGTTGACGAACAGGCTCGCCAAAATGTTGAGGTCTTCGCTGCTCCAGGAGTTCAAGCCAGGGAAGCGGGCAAGGTCGATCGCCAGCTCGGAGGTGATGAGGCGGATCTCGGTGCGGATGGCGTACCGCAGCACGGTGACGCCGCTGTTGCGTTCGCGTCCGATGAAGCGCCAGTGCTCGCGGCGTTCGTTCACGCCGTCGATGAGGATGTCGACGCTCGACTCGATGACCCGCTTCGGGTCGAGCCTGCCGGCGCGGGCCCCACGCAGCATGTCCCGCAGGCTCCGGAACGACTCATCGATCAACACGAGGCCGAGGGCCTCCATCGACTCGAAGTGCCGGTAGAACGCGGCGGGCACGATGCCCGCTTCGCGGGTGACCTCCCGCAGGCTCAGCGCGGAGAAGCTGCGGTCCTCGAGGAGTTTCAGCCCGGCGGAGACGATCGCCTGCCGGGTGGCCTCCTTGCGCTCCTCCCGGGACATCGTCGACTCGCGGGATCGTGATCGTCCCGACCGGCTCGGCCGTGAACCAGGCGTACGACTGTTCACTATGTGAAACCTACCACAACCTGGGTGAATGGGTTGACGAGGTGCTGCAGGACGCGCAACGGTGTACATATGTTCACTCAAACGTTGACCCGGGGCATCCGGGACAGAGTGCTCGCGTCACCGCTGGTCGACCTGCTCACCGGGCCCCACGGCGTGGACCGATACACCGAGCTCGTCGCGCCCACCTGGACGCGGGGAGAGGCTCGCGCAGAGGTCGTCGCGGTGCGCCGCCAGACCCCGCGCAGCGTCACGCTCACCCTCGAGCCGAATCAGGCGTTCACCGGCTTCCGTGCCGGGCAGCACATCAACCTCACCGTCGAGATCGATGGTCGCCGTCGCACGCGGCCCTACTCGCCGGCCAACGCCGAGGGGGCTCGCTATCTCGAGCTCACGGTGGGGCGCCACGACGGCGGCCTGGTCTCCGGCTACCTGTGTGACCACGCCCGCCCCGGCATGGTGGTGGGTCTGGATTCGGTCGGCGGTGACTTCGTACTCCCCGATGACGCCCCGCGGCGCCTCCTGTTCGTGTCCGGCGGCAGCGGCATCACCCCGGTGATGTCGATGGTGCGGACGCTGCGGGCCCGCGGCTACGGCGGCGAAATCGCGTTCATCCACTACGCCCGTTCGCTCGAGGACGCGTGTTACCGCGCCGAGCTCGACGCGATGACCGGTGTGCGGGTGCTGCACGGCTACACACGCACGGCGACCGGATCCGACCTGGACGGCCGGTTCGGCCCTGCGCACCTCGCCGCGGCCATGCCGGCGCCCGACGCGGTCTTCGTTTGCGGCCCGCCCGAACTCGCGTCCGCCGTGCGTGAGCACTGCACCGACGTGCGCTCGGAGAGCTTCGTCCCGCCGACCTACGACCTGCCCGCCGAACCCTCCGGCGGCACCGTCACGTTCGCCGAGAGTGGGGTCGAGGTGACCGACGACGGTCGCCCCCTACTGGAGCAGGCCGAGAACGCGGGCCTGAGCCCCGAGAGTGGATGCCGAATGGGCATCTGCCACAGCTGCACTCGCCGCAAGACACGCGGCGCGGTGAAGAACCTGATCACCGGCGCGGTGTCCGCCGCCGAGGAGGAGGACGTGCAGATCTGCGTTTCGACTCCCGTCGGCGACGTCGACATCGCGCTCTGACCCGAAGGAGATCGACATGACCGCCATCACCGACATCCAACCGCGCGCCGCGCACGAGCCGCGCGCCCTCGAGAAGACCGTCGCGGGCAAGAAGGTCCGCATGACCGCCGAGCAGGCCGAGGCCTTCGGCCGGGAGCTCGATGCGCTCAAGGAACGCGTGATCGCCGACCTCGGCGAGCGCGACGCCACCTATATCCGTCGAATCATCAAGACGCAGCGGGCTTTCGAGCTCGGCGGCCGAGCGCTGCTGTTCGGCGGTGTCTTCCCACCGTTCTGGCTGGCGGGCACCGCGCTGCTGGGCCTGTCGAAGATCCTCGACAACATGGAGATCGGCCACAACGTCATGCACGGCCAGTACGACTGGATGGGCGATCCGGCCATCTCCAGCCGCGGCTTCGAGTGGGACACCGCGTGCCCGGGGGAGCAGTGGCGGCACTCGCACAACTACATGCACCACACGTACACGAACATCGTGGGCATGGACCGCGACGTGGGTTACGGGATCCTGCGGATGAGCAGGGACCAGAAGTGGAGTCCGTACTTCCTCGGCAACCCCGTCTACGCGTTCCTGCTGATGGTGTTGTTCCAGTACGGCGTCGCGCTGCACGAACTCGAGACCGAGCGGATTCGTGCCGGCGAGATCACGATCGCCGACAAGCGCGAAATCCTCGAGGGCATCTGGCGTAAGACGAAGCGCCAGACGCTCAAGGACTACGTCGCGTTTCCGTTGCTGGCCGGGCCGTTCGCACCGTGGGTCGTCGCGGGCAACCTGACCGCGAACCTGATGCGCAACGTGTGGTCGTACATGATCATCTTCTGCGGCCACTTCCCCGACGACGTCCAGGAGTTCTCGGTCGAAGAGACCAAGGCCGAGACGCGGGGCCAGTGGTATTTCCGCCAGGTTCTGGGTTCGGCGAACCTCACGGGTGGGAAGCTGTTTCACATCCTGAGCGGCAATCTGTCGTTCCAGATCGAGCACCACCTGTTCCCGGACATCCCGGCGCACCGCCTCGCCGAGATCTCCGAAGAGGTCAAGGAGATCTGCACCCGCTACGGAATTCCGTACAACAAGGGATCGCTGCCGCGGCAGTTCGCGACGGTGGTGCGCAAGATCGTCCGGCTCGCGCTGCCGGGGTGAGCGCGGGTCAGGTCTGGCAGACCGGACACCAGTAGGAGACGCGATCGCCCGGGTTGCCCGGGCGGGGCGAGTCCGACTGGATCGGCGTGCCGCACCGACGACAGGGCCGCCCACGTCGTCCGTAGACCCACAGGTCGCGGCCGCTGCGGGTGTCTCCCGTCGTGGTCCGGTTCACGCGGGACCTGTTCAGCCACAGCATGTCTCGGGCCCGCTGCACCATTCGCAGCGGGTCCTTGACGTTGCCGACCGGGGTGGTGGGGAGATAGCCGGTGACGAAGCAGAGTTCGTTGGCGTAGACGTTGCCGACGCCGGCCATCACGCGCTGATCCAACAGCGCCTCGGCCAGCGGCCGCTGCGGGTCCGCGACGAGGTTGGCCCTGGCGACGCGCGGTTCCCAGTCGTCGCCCAGCAGGTCCGGACCGAGGTGGGCGACGGCCTCCATATCGCGATCGCGTGGCAGGATCTCCAGCACGCCGAGGTCGACGCCCGCGGCGCGGGAGTCGCTGGTGTGCAACAGGATCCGGATCTTGTACTCCGGCACCCGCCGAATTTGGCCGCCGATCAGCCAGGCGCCCTCCATCTTCAGATGCGAGTGGATGCTGGCGTCCCCGACCCGGATGAACAGGTGCTTACCGCGGCTGAGGACCTCGTCGACGACCGACCCGGTCAGGTCGACCGTCGCGAACTTCGGCACCCGCACGTCGCAGCGCGTGAGTTCCTTACCCTCCAGCGCCTCGCGCAGTTTGGTGGCGGCGCGGTAGACCGTGTCACCTTCGGGCATGCGTCAGCGTAACCGCAGGCCGCGCGGCGTCCGGACGAAGCCCGCGCCCAGTAGTGCGTCGTGCACCGCCGCGCGCTCGCCCTCGGCACCCGGTTCGAGCACCGGCACCCCATTGACCTTCTCGACGAGGAACGAACCCACCCGACCGCTGCTGACCAGTTCGGCGAGGCCCCCCGCCGCCGCGATGTGTGCATCGGCGTCGCCGGAGAAGCTCAGCAGCGAGCGTCCCCCGCGCTCGAGGAACCACACCAGTTCACCGTCGACCATCGCGACCAGCGCACCGGCCTTGCGGCCCGGGCGGTGCGTGACGTCGTCATCGGTCCGCCTCGTCGGCCACGGAAGCGCCGCGCCGTACGGGTTCGCCGGATCGGCCGCCGCCAGGACGATCGCCCGGTATTCGCGGTGGTCCTGGTCGACGCTGTCCAGATAGGTGCGCAACCGGTCGACCGTCGAGGCGACGGCGAACTGGGCGCCGCCGAGCGACTCGACGAAATAGCCGCGCTGACAACGGCCCGCGTCCTCGAACGCGGTCAGCACCTTGTAGAGCATCGCGAAGCCGCCGGGCACCCCCTCGGCGCCGACCGCACCCTTGGTCAGCACCCCGTGCCTGCCGAGAAGCAGCTCGGCCTGGAAGTGCGCGCGCACGGTCGATTCCGGTTCGGCGACGGGCAGCGCCGACCACCGGCCCGCCACCGTCGGGTCGGCATTGCGGGTCTGGGCGTGCGCGACGCTGTAGCTGCTCAACCGGGGCGCACGCCTGCGCTGCCGATGCGCGGGCGCGCTGCGCCGCCCGGCCGGCCCGCGGGTGCCCATCAGCTTCGCGCGCACCGGCGCGAACGTGTCGCCGGTGACCCAGCCCGCCCAGACCAGATCCCACAGCGCGTTCTTGTGGTCGTCGGTCGGATTGTCGGCGAGCTGCCGGAAAAAGAATGCTCCGCCGCGATCGAGCGCCTCGAGGAGCGCACGGTGGACGTCGGTGAACTCGATCTCGATCGGGGCGTTCAACGTCAACGGCGCCGACTCGGCGGAGTGGAACGCGATCCAGCCGTCGCCCCCTCCGATCTGCCCCGCACCCGACCACATGACCTCGCCAGAGGCCAGCAGTTCGTCGAGCATCGCGGGCTGATAGTCGCGGACGCGCTGCCCGAACACCAGCGGTTCGACGGCTGACGCCGGAATCGGAACGCCCGCAAGCTGATCGATCACGGTCGCGAGACCGTCGACGCCGCTGGTGTGCGCCGAGCCGACCGACTGCCACGCGGGCAGGAAGCGCCCGTAGGCCGCGGTGCTGACCGGTTCGATCTGCGCGCGCAGCGCGGCCAACGACCGGCGCCGCAGGATTTTGAGCACATCGGCGTCACACCACTGCTCGGCGGCCGCGGGGTCCGAGACGGGCAGATCGGTGAACTCGCCGCGAATCAGCTTGCCGTCGATGGCCATTCGGCCCAGCACGTCAGCGGTGACGCGCAAACCCAGGCCGAACCGGGCCGCCGCGTCATGCGTGGTGAACGGTCCCCGGGTGCGGGCGTAGCGGCCCAGCAGCTCACCCAGCGGGTCGTCGACCGATTCGGTGAACGCCGTCGGGATGCCGACCGGTACGGCGACGCCGACGCCGTCGCGCAGCAGGCCGATGTCCTCGATGGCCACCCACCAGGTTCGATCGGCGAAGGAGACGGTCAGCGCGCGCTTGGCCCCGCGCAGGCCGTCGAGCCACCCGCCGATGTCGGACGTGGTGCAGCGCTCGGCGATCTCGGTCTCGGTCAGCGGGCCCAGCAGCCGCAACAGATCGGCCACGCCCTCGGCGTCGCGGGCCCGGCGGTCGTCGCTGAGGTGTTGGAGCTGTCGCGTGGTGCTCGTGATGACCTGTGGATCGAGCAGCTCCCGCAGCTCGACGCGGCCCAGCAGTTCCGCCAACAGCACGCTGTCCAACGACAATGCGGCGGCGCGCCGTTCGGCCAGTGGGCTGTCGCCCTCGTACATGAAGGCGCCGACGTACCCGAACAGCAGCGACGCCGCGAACGGGGACGGCGTCGTGGTCTCCACCTCGACGAGGCGCAGCCGCCGCTGGGCGACGCGGTGCATCAGCTCGGTCAACGCGGGCACGTCGTAGACGTCCTGCAGGCACTCCCGCACCGCCTCCAACACGATCGGGAAGTCGGGATACTTGCGCGCGACGTCCAGCAGCTGGGCGGCCCGCTGCCGCTGATGCCACAGCGGGGAGCGCTTGCCCGGATGGCGGCGCGGCAGAAGCAGTGCGCGGGCGGCGCATTCGCGGAACCGCGACGCGAACAGGGCCGAGCCACCCACCTCGGCGGTGACGATCGGCTCGATCTCGTCGGCGTCGAACACGAACAGGTCGGCGCCAGGGGGCGCATCCTCGGTGTCGGGCAGGCGCACGATGATGCCGTCGTCGGAAGCGGTGGGCTTCTCTTCGATGCCGTACCGCTCACGCAGCCGTCGCGACACCGCGAGCGCGAGCGGGCCGTGCACCCGCAGGCCGTACGGCGAGTGCAGGATGACCCGCCAGTCGCCGAGCTCGTCGCGGAATCGTTCGACGACGAACGTGGTGTCCGACGGGACGACGCCGGTCGCTTGACGCTGGTCGTCGATCAGCTGCCACAGGTTGTCGGTGGCGAAGTCGTCGAAACCCATTGCCCGGCATCGTTGCTCGAATTCGTCCTTGCCCAACCGGGCCAGCTCGCCGGTGTACGCGCCGACCGCCGCCCCGAGCTCGGCCGGGCGGCCGACACCGTCGCCGCGCCAGAACGGGAGCCGCGCCGGCTGGCCCGGCGCGGGGACCACCAGGACGCGGTCGTGGGTGATCTCGGTGATCCGCCAACTCGTCGCGCCGAGCGAGATGACGTCGCCGGGGCGCGACTCGTAGACCATCTCCTCGTCGAGTTCGCCGACGCGCGAGGGCTTTTCGGAGTCGGTGGCCAGATAGACGGTGAAAAGGCCGCGATCGGGGATCGCGCCGCCGCTGGTCACCGCGAGGCGCTGGGCGCCGGGGCGGGCGGTCAGGGTACCCGTGTCGCGGTCGTACACCAGGCGGGGCCGCAGCTCGGCGAACTCCGTCGACGGGTACTTGCCCGACAACAGGTCCAGCGTCGCTTCGAACGCGCTGCGCGGCAGGGTGGCGAACGGGGCGCTGCGCCGCACCGCGTCGAACCAGCGGTCGGCGTCGAGCGATTCGAGCGCACACGCTGCCACGGTGTGCTGCGCGAGCACGTCGAGTGGGTTGGTGGGCACCTGCATGGTCTCGATCTCGCCGGACAGCATGCGCTTGACAGTCACCGCGCAGCCGATCAGGTCGGTGCGGTGCTTGGGGAACAGCACACCCTGTGAGATCTCGCCGACCTGGTGGCCTGCACGGCCGATGCGCTGCAGCCCGCTGGCCACCGACGGCGGCGCCTCGACCTGGATGACGAGATCGACTGCGCCCATGTCGATTCCGAGCTCCAGGCTGGAAGTGGCGACGACGGCCTTGAGCCGGCCGCTCTTCAGGTCGTCCTCGACGATCGCCCGCTGCTCCTTGCTGACCGATCCGTGGTGGGCCCGGGCCAGCAGGGTCGGCGCACCCGACGCCTGCCCACTGCCCATGATGTGCGCGGGAGAACCGCCCGCGACGCCGGTGTTGGGTCCGGTCTGCAGCTCCTGGCCGGTCCGTTCGGCGTGAATCTCGTTGAGCCGCGACGTCAGTCGTTCGGCGAGCCGGCGCGAGTTGGAGAACACGATCGACGAGTTGTGCGCCTCGATCAGGTCGACGATGCGTTCCTCGACATCCGGCCAGATCGTGTTGTTCTCCAGGTTGGCCATGTCGGGCACCGGCACCTGGACCGACAGGTCGAATGTCTTGGCCGCAGGCGGCGCCACGATCGTCGTGCGCGCCTGACCCGACAGGAACCGCGCCACCTCTTCGGGCGGGCGGACGGTGGCCGACAACCCGATCCGCTGCGCGGGCTTTTCGAGGAGTTGGTCCAGCCGTTCGAGCGACAGCGCGAGATGGGCGCCGCGTTTGGTGGCCGCGACGGCGTGCACCTCGTCGACGATGACGGTCTCGATGCCGGTCAGGGTGTCGCGTGCCGCCGAGGTCAACATCAGGAACAGCGACTCGGGCGTGGTGATCAGGATGTCGGGCGGGCGGGCGATCAGTTCGCGGCGCTGCGCCGGGGAGGTGTCGCCCGACCGGACTCCGACGCTGATCTCCGGGGCCGGGACACCGCTCCGGTCGGCCACGCGCGCGATACCGGTCAGCGGCGTGCGCAGGTTGCGCTCCACGTCGACGGCGAGCGCCTTCAGCGGGGAGACGTACAGCACCTTGGTGCCGGCGCGCGGTTCAGCGGGGGCCGACGCCAACCGGTCGATGGCCCACAGGAACGCCGCGAGCGTCTTACCCGAACCGGTCGGCGCAATGACGAGCGTGTTGTCCCCGTCGGCGATCGCCGTCCAGGCCTGAGCCTGGGCGGGCGTCGGTTCGGCGAACGTGCCGGTGAACCACTCCCGGGTCAGGTCGCTGAACCGGGCGAGGGGGGATTTGCTCATCGACTCCATGGTGCACCCCACCACCGACACTTCTTCGCCACTTCTCCCCGCGAGCAGACGCAAACCTGCCGCTTTTCGGCGATTTTTGGGCAGCTTTGCGTCTGCTCGCGCTGGTCAGCGGCGTTTAGGGGAGACCGCTTCGCGCAGGGAGGAGGGGATGCCCGGGACCCGGCCGACCGCGTCGAGCAGCGCGTGCGCACACGCGTCGGCGACCTGACCGGCGTCGATCGACGGATCCATCAACCGTTGCCTGCACATCTCCAGGGTGAACGCGAGCCAGCCGTAGACGGTGATGCGCAGGTCGCGCTCGACCTTGGAGTCGAGCTCGTCGCCGAGCGCGGCGTGGATGCGGCTGAGGATCCGGTTGGCCTGGCGGTCGTTGTCGGTGTCCTCGATGCCCCGCAGCACGGGGTCGGAGCGGCCCGACCCCACGTAGGCCGCCCACGCGCCGTGAGGATGGTCGTCGTCGTACCGCAGATAGGCGAGCACACCCTCGCGCACCTGGTCGAAGAGGCTCTGGTCGGGCCGGGGTGGCGTGTTGGTCGCTTCGAACAGCCGCTCGCCCTCGGCGCGGATCACCGCGGCGAAGAACGCCCGCTTGTCGGGGAAGTAGTGATACATCAGGGCCCGCGACACCCCGGCCCGCTCGGCGATCTCGTCGATGCGGACCTCGTCGTAGGGCCGTTGCCCGAACACTTCGGCGCCGAGCGTCAGCAGTTCGCTGCGTCGGTCGGCGGGCGACAGCCGCCGTCGGGGCTCGGCCATGCGGCCATCGTAGTGAACACATGTCAAACAGCGCTGCGTCCGGAGTATTCCGACCGCTGCGGGGTAACCCCGCGCAAGAACAGACATCGGAACGAGAGGCGATCGATGAGTTTCCCCGAACAACAGCAGTCACCGCCCGGCGTGCAGAGCGAGATGACCCCCGCTCCCGACTGCGGTGAGACGAGCTACCGCGGATCGGGCCGGCTGACCGGCAAGCGCGCGATCATCACCGGCGGCGACAGCGGCATCGGCCGCGCGGTCGCGATCGCCTACGCGCGCGAGGGTGCCGACGTGCTGATCGCATACCTGAACGAGGACGGCGACGCCAAAGAGGTGCAGAAGTACGTCGAGGACGCCGGGCGCAAATGCGTACTCGTGGCGGGTGATCTGTCGGACCCGGCGCACTGCCGCGCCGTCGTCGACCGCGCCGCCGCGGAGTTCGGCGGTATCGATGTGCTCGTCAACAACGCCGCCTACCAGATGACGCACGACACCCTCGACGAGATCAGCGACGTGGAATGGGATTACACGTTCCGGCTCAACATCGGCGCGTACTTCTACCTCGTGAAGGCCGCGCTGCCGCACATGGGTCCCGGCGCCTCGATCATCGGCAGCTCGTCGGTGAACTCCGACATGCCGAATCCGAAGCTGGCACCCTATGCGGCGACCAAGGCCGCCATCGCCAACTTCTCGGCAAGTCTGTCGGAGATGCTGGGGGAGAAGGGCATCCGTGCCAACAGTGTGGCGCCTGGCCCGATCTGGACCCCGTTGATCCCCTCGACGATGCCGCCGGAGAAGGTCAAGCAGTTCGGCGAGAACACGCCGCTGGGCCGTGCGGGTCAGCCGGTCGAATTGGCGCCGGTCTACGTGATGCTCGCATCGGACGAGGCGAGTTACGTGACGGGTGCGCGGATCGCGGTGACCGGCGGCAGGCCGATCCTGTAGACCGAACTCCTACAATGGCGCGATGATCGAGTTGCGCGTCGAGCGCACCATCGCCGCGGCACCCGAGCGTGTATTCGACTGGCTCGCCGACCCGAAAGGCCTCACGGCGGCGCCGCTCGTCCTGGGCGCCAGGCTGGCGAAGGGATCGTCGGAGCTGAAGGCAGGCGCGGTGCGGACCGTGACCGGTGCCGGCATGTGGTTCGAAGAGGAGTACACGACCTACGACCCGCCGCGCAGCTACTCCTATCTCATCCTGCGCTCGGTTCCGGGTTTCGTGCACGACGGCGGGACGCTGACGTTCACTCCCGCGGACACCGGTACCCACGTCGAATGGGTGACGAGATACACCCATCCGCTCTGGTCCGGCGGAAAGGCCTTCGAACCGGTGAGTTCGCGGCTGCTCCGGTGGAACTTCCGCGCCATCCTCGACGGCTGCGCCAAGGCGCTGGAGACGACCTAACCGAAGTGCACGCCCTGTGCCAGCGGTAGTTCGGTCGAGTAGTTGACGGTATTGGTGGCCCGGCGCATGTAGGCCTTCCACGAATCCGACCCCGACTCGCGGCCGCCGCCTGTCTGCTTCTCGCCGCCGAAAGCGCCTCCGATCTCGGCGCCCGAGGTGCCGATGTTGACGTTGGTGATCCCGCAGTCCGAGCCGTCGGCGGCCAGGAATCGCTCGGCCTCGCGCATGTCGAGGGTGAAGATCGATGATGAAAGACCCTGCGGCACGGCGTTGTTCATCGCAATAGCCTCATCGAGGGTGTCGTATGTCATCACGTAGAGGATCGGGGCGAACGTCTCGGCATGCACAACCTCGGTCTGGGCGGGCATGCGCACCACCGCCGGTGCGACGTAGTAGGCGCTCTCGTCGCCGACGTCGTTGCGCTGGCCGCCGATGACCTCACCGCCGTCGGCAAGGGCGAGCTCCAACGCGCGCACCATGTCTCGATAGGCCGTCTCGTGGATCAGCGGGCCGACGAGCGTGCCGTCGATTGACGGGTCGCCAACGGGGAGTTGCCGGTACGCGGCGGTGATCCGCTGGACCACGTCGTCGGCGATGGAGGAGTGGACGATCAGCCTGCGCAGCGTCGTGCACCGCTGACCCGCCGTGCCCGCGGCGCTGAACACGATGGCGCGCACCGCCAGTTCGAGATCCGCGGACGGCGTCACGATCGCGGCGTTGTTGCCGCCGAGCTCGAGCAGAACCTTGCCGAACCGCTGGGCCACCCGCGGGCCGACCTGCCGGCCCATCCGCACCGAACCCGTCGCGCTGAGCAAGGCGACCCGCGGATCGTCGACGAGGCGTTCGCCGATCTCGCGGCCGCCATGGATCAATCGGCTCACCTCGGGTGGGGCCCCGACTTCGCGGGCCGCGCGGTCGATCAATGCCTGACACGCCAGCGCCGTCAGCGGGGTCAGCTCCGACGGCTTCCACACCACGGTGTCGCCGCACACCAACGCCACCGCCGCGTTCCAGGCCCACACCGCGACGGGGAAGTTGAATGCGGTGATCACGCCGACCACGCCGAGCGGATGCCAGGTCTCCATCAGCCGATGACCGGGGCGCTCGGAGGCGATCGTGCGGCCGTAGAGCTGACGCGAGAGCCCGACGGCGAACTGGCAGACGTCGATCATCTCCTGCACCTCACCGAGGGCCTCGGACGTGATCTTTCCGGCTTCCAGCGTCACCAGGGCCGCGACGTCGGCCTTGTGGGCGGACAGCAGCTCACCCAACCGCCCCACCAGCGCGCCACGGACCGGCGCCGGCGTGGTGCGCCACGTCGTGAACGCTTCAGCCGCTTCGCCGATCGCGCGGTCGGCGTTCTCGGCCGTCGTCTCCGGAACGGTGAACAGCACCTCACCGGTGATCGGTGTGCTGGCCTGCAATCCGTGCTCCCCGGGGGCGCCGAGGTCACCGTTGAAGCCGACGGCGTGGAGTGCGTCGAGTGCGCGCGTGCGCAGCATCTCGACGGAGGGGAGTGTCGCTGTCGCCATGGTCGTCATTGTGCTGCTTTCTCGTAGAGCTCGTAAGGGTCGTGGACGGGGCGGCCGATCCGGTCGGACAACCAAGCCGTGCTGTAGTCGAACCCAGCGACGGATTCGTCGGCCCGTGCGTCGTCGTCGAGGTTCGAGCGGAAGATGCCCGCCGCCGAGGCGGGCAGGAAATCCTCGTAGACAACCGGTTTCGACGGGTCGCCGCCGCGGTAGTAGGCCAGCCCTGATGCGGCCAGCTCTTCGTCGTCGGCCGGGAAGTACTGAGGCCAGACGGCGGCCGGATCCGGTGCGGCCATCGCGGCGTCGTAGCGTTCGCGGCCTCGGGGCGTCAACGCCACCCCGCGGGCCTCGACCTCGCCGAAGCGCACCCGCAGCGCGCCCTCCGACACCGAGCCGTCCGGCTCGCGGAAGCGCCGCTGCTCGGCGAGCGCGCGAAAAGACGTCTGACGCAACAGCACCGGTGGTCCGTCGACGCGCGGTGGGCCCTGGATCGCGTCGATCATCGTGATACCGCGATCCGTCATCCGGCGATACAACTCGTCGATGTCGAGCACCCGCGGCGTGAGGTGGTTGATGTGGGTGGTGGTGACGCCCGCGATGTCGGCCGCCACGGCGGAGACCCTGCTGAGTTCCTCGTACCATCCGCGGTCGATGGGTGCGCGCGACAAGGCGAACGCGGCCACCGCGGCGGCGACGAACCTTTCACCCCGGTCCTCGTCGACCACGCCCGTGGCGACGATGCGCCTGGCCTCGGTGATCAGCGCAGGGTCGAACAGCTGCCGGCGGGCCACGAACTGCTCGACCCGACCGCGTAGCTCGGCGGGAAAGAAGCGGGCGTCGGCGGTGGCGAGCATCGACGTGAACACCCGAAACGGATTGCGGGCCAACTCATCCGGATCGATCGGGCGAAACGCCGTCGACACCACCGGAATCGGCGCCGCCGCCGCACGCAGATCATAGAAGCCGACCGGGTACATGCCGAACGCCGCGAACAGGTCGGCGACGTCGGCGAGTTCGGCGGCGCTGCCCACCCGGATCGCACCGTGCCGCTCGGCGGTGACGCGTTCGAGCGAGCCGAAACGCTCGGCGTCCGCAGCGCCGGCGGCGAAGTCCTGGTTCACCTCGGAGGCGACCTGAACGAGCGTGGTGTAGGCGGGCACCTCGGCGCTGTACATCCGCGACAGTTCGGCGGCGAACCGGGCTCGCAACTGCCAGGGTTCGAAGCTCTTCGAAGTCACCGCGTGCACCGCCTCGGATACAGTGCCGCCATGGCTGGAGCCGACGAACAGCCCCGCACCGCGACGCATCTCGACGAGATCGATCGCATCCTGGTCCGTGAACTGATCGCTGACGGCCGCGCCACGCTCGCGCACTTGGCGGCGACCGCGGGACTGTCGGTCTCGGCGGTCCAATCGCGGGTGCGGCGGCTCGAGGCGCGCGGCGTGGTGACCGGATACTCGGCCCGGATCAACCCCGAAGCGGTCGGCAAGATGCTGTCGGCGTTCGTGGCGATCACTCCTCTCGATCCCTCGCAACCCGACGACGCGCCCGCGCGCCTGCAACACATCGAGGCCATCGAGTCCTGTCATTCGGTGGCCGGGGACGAGAGCTACGTCCTGTTGGTCCGCGTCGAGTCGGCGCGGGCGCTCGAGGACCTGTTGCAGCAGATTCGCACCGCGGCCAACGTTCGGACCCGAAGCACGATCATCCTACAGACTTTTTACGAGCGTCGCGACTTCGTGCCGTAACTATTCCGGTTGTAGACTAATTGAGCCGGATAAATTCTGGTAACCTGGCGGCATGACCGATCTATTGCTGCGGGCCGGCTCCGCGTCCCCGACCGGAGCCGTCGAGCCCGAGGTCGGACCGGATGATGTCCACGCCGTGCTGTCGCGCAGCATCCTGGCCGACGGCATGGATCTGGTCCTCGACATGCGGCGGTCGTCGGGTTCGTATCTGGTGGACGCCCGCTGTGCTGATGGGGAAGGCGAACGCTTCCTGGACATGTTCACGTTCTTCGCCTCGTCCGCGCTGGGGATGAACCACCCGGCGCTGGCCGACGACGACGCGTTCCGCGCCGAACTCACGGCGGCCGCCGTCAACAAGCCGAGCAACTCCGACGTGTACACGGTGCCGATGGCGCGGTTCGTCGACACGTTCGTGCGCGTGCTCGGGGATCCGGCGTTGCCGCACCTGTTCTTCGTCGACGGCGGGGCGCTCGCGGTGGAGAACGCGCTGAAGGTGGCGTTCGACTGGAAGAGCCGACTCAACGAGGCCGACGGGCGAGATCCCGCACTGGGCAGCAAGGTTCTGCACCTGCGCGGCGCGTTCCACGGCCGCAGCGGCTACACGTTGTCGCTGACCAACACCGATCCGAACAAGGTGGCCAGATTCCCGAAGTTCGACTGGCCGCGCATCGATGCGCCGTATCTGCGCCCGGGTGCCGATATGGACGCGATTGAGGCGGACTCCCTACGTCAGGCCCGCGCCGCGTTCGAGGCCCACCGGCACGACATCGCATGCTTCATCGCAGAACCGATCCAGGGCGAGGGGGGTGACCGGCACTTCCGACCGCAGTTCTTCGCGGCGATGCGCGACCTGTGCGACGAGTTCGACGCGCTGTTGATCTTCGACGAGGTGCAGACGGGCTGCGGGCTGACGGGGACGACATGGGCCTACCAACAGCTCGGCGTGACCCCCGACGTGGTCGCCTTCGGCAAGAAGACCCAGGTCTGCGGCATCATGGCCGGCCGCCGCGTCGACGTCGTGCCCGACAACGTCTTCACCGTGAGCTCGCGGCTGAACTCGACGTGGGGCGGCAACCTCACCGACATGGTGCGAGCCCGCCGCATTCTCGAGGTGATCGAGGCCGACGGTCTGGTGGGTCGGGCGGCCGAGATCGGCCGCTACCTGTTGCGCCGCCTCGAGGCGCTGTCGGCGGAGTTCCCCGGCGTCGTGCTCGACGTACGGGGCCGGGGACTGATGTGCGCGTTCAGCCTGCCCACCCCGGCGCTGCGTGATGAGTTGATTCGCAGGCTGTGGGAGCGGCGCGTGATCCTGCTCCCGAGCGGAGCGAGCAGCGTGCGATTCCGGCCCGCGTTGACGGTGTCGCGGGAGGACATCGACGCGGCCATCGACGAAACCCGCGCGGCCGTGCGCGACGCGCTCAGGTGATTTGGGTCGGCGCCGACGGCTCCAGCAGCCGCCGGATCGTCGCGCGCAAGCGTGGCAGGTCGGCGCCGCCGACAAGCACGCAGCCGTGAAGCTCGGCGAGTTTGCGTGCGGCAGCGGTGAACTCGTGATTCGTCACCACCATCGTCTGAGCGCAGTCCTGCATCGGCGCGCCCGCCACGACTTCCTGTACGGCACCGGCCCCGACCGGCCGCGACTGTCGCTTGCACTGAATGGCAACACGATTCGGTCGCTTGCCGACGATGATGTCGACTCCCCAGTCGCCGGTCATCGCCGTCATGATCACCGGAGCACCGCAGGACCGCGCCACTCGCGCCACGTAATCCTCGAACTCGGGACCGGACATCGCCGTGGTGGGATCCTCGCGCGCGGCGGCGGTGGTGACCCCGGCGAGCGCACCGGCGAGAAAGCGTGGGGCGGCGGCCAGCAACAGCGGCGCAACGAGACCGATCGCGACGCTGACCTGAACAGCGGCCCCGAGAAGCCATGCCGCCACCCCCGCCGCCGCGGCGGCGGCCAGGTACACCTTCACGGTCACCCGACGGATCCTAAGTTTCGACCCCGACACGCAGCCCACAGGCGGCGCCGGTGTTTATCCGATAAACGAACGAACGTCATCGCCGCGATACACGTGTGCGGTCACCGGCGCTAACCTGCGAACATGACAGACGAGCTGCCCGAGTCCAACGGGCAGACACCCGTCGAACAGGCCCTTGCCGGCGGTGACCCGCACCGAGTGGGCTGGTTCCGGTTCTATTTCGCCGACGAACACTGGGAGTGGTCGCCGCAAGTCGAGCGGATGCACGGATACGAGCCGGGTACCGCACAACCGACGACGGAACTGGTGTTGTCGCACAAACATCCCGAGGACTACCGCCAGGTGGCGGCGACGCTCGACGAAATCCGCCGGACATCGGGTGCGTTCTCCACCCGCCACCGGATCATCGACACCCGCGGCGACGTGCACCACGTCGTCGTGGTCGGCGACCAACTGTTCGACGACAGCGATCAGGTGGTCGGAACCCACGGGTTCTATGTCGACGTCACCCCGTCGCTGCAGCGGCACGACAGGGTGTTCAGTGCGGCGGTGACCGAGATGGCCGAGGCTCGCGGCCCGATCGAGCAGGCCAAGGGGATGCCGATGCTGGTCTACCGAATCTCCGCCGACTCGGCGTTCGAATTGCTCCGGTGGCGCTCACAGGAGACCAACACCAAGCTGCGGCTCCTGGCCGAGCAAATCGCCAAGGACTTCCTCGGGCTGAACTATGACGAGGAGTTGCCGCCACGCGCAACCTACGACCGGCTCCTGCTGACCGCGCACTATCGCGTCGAGAACTGAGGTTTACCGAGCCGAGCAGCCGGGAACACCCTCTGCGTCTAATTCATATCGCTGATTGCGCAGCAAATTCGGGAGTTCTCGTCGTGTACCACGGTCCCAGCGAGCTGAGGCATGTCGACACCGGCATCCGCGACGCAGTGCGGTTCGCCATCGGTATCGGCGCCACCGGCGCCATCTTCCTGCTCGGCGCCATGGTGTGGGTGAGTACCTGTCAGGGCGCGACGGCCGACACCCTGGCCTGCGGCGCGCCCCAACGGACCCTGCTGGCGCTCGCGGCGCCCGCCGTCCTGCTGCTGGGCGGGGCGCGCGCCTTCTTCCGCGCCTATCAGAACTGGCGCAGGGGCGAGATGTCGACGGCGTGGCAGGGTGCGGGATGGTTCCTGCTGACGTCGATGCTGCTGGTGATCACCACGAGCATGCCCGCCCTCACCGGATCCGCGGTGTTCGGCGGATGAGCAGCCAAGCGAACGCCGATCGCCCGTTGACCGCCGTCGCGCTGGTCTGCAGCCTCAAACCCAGCCCCGCCGAGTCGAGCAGCGCGCTGATGGCCGAGCACATCTGCCAGAACCTGCGGGACGCCGGCGTGCAGACCGAGACCGTGCGATGCGTCGACTACGCCATCGCGCCGGGTGTCGAGGCGGATATGGGCGACGGTGACGAGTGGCCCCAGATTCGCGAAAAGCTTTTGGACACCGACATCCTGGTGTTGTCCACCCCGATCTGGCTGGGGCACCCCGCCAGCGTCACGCAGCGGGTGCTGGAACGTCTCGATGCCGAGCTGTCGAACACCGACGACGCGGATAGGCCGGTCATGGTCGGCAAGGTCGCCGTGGTCGGGGTCGTCGGCAACGAGGACGGTGCGCACAAGGTGATCGCCGACTGCTTTCAGGGCCTCAACGACATCGGTTACAGCATCCCGGCCCAGGGAGGCACCTACTGGACGGGTGAGGCGATGCAGAGCAAGGACTACAAGGAACTCGACGAAGTTCCTGAGCCGGTCGCGTCGACGACTGCGGCGTTGGCCCGCAACGCCGCTCACCTCGCTGAGGCCCTGCGGGCCGGCACATACCCGTCCTATCGGTGAGGCTCATTTTCGGTCTCGTTTCTTCCTAATGGGGTCGGGTAGTTCTAGCGTTGTCAGTAGCCCATAACCGGGCGGAGGTATGCCGAGAGAGGAGTACCGATGAAGAGCCCGAAGGATCCCGTCGACCATGCGAGGACGACACGTCCACACGCGGGGGAGACGATGAAGGACAGCAAGGACCTGCCGGGGCTGATCCTCATCGGAGTGGCCCTGGTGCTGTTCGTTTCGGCGCTTGCGGCCCACGGTGCCAGCCATCACAGCGTGGGCATCGGCCTGGGTTGCGGCTCCGCCGCGCTGTTGATCATCGGCGGCGGGTGGCTGCTGGTCGAGCACCTACGGGTGCGCAAGATCGAAGACCGTTGGTACGCAGAGCATCCCGACGCTCAGCGGCAACGACCCAGTAGCTGAAGGAGCAAGAGAAAAGCCCAGCCGATCGGCTGGGCTTTTCTGCATTCGGTCCGAATTACTGCTCGTTTTCCTGGCGCTTCTCGGCGGCTTCGGCGCCTGCGCGAGCGGACTCCGCCTCGGCTTCCTTCTTGGCCGCATCCTGCTGGGCATCGGCCTTGTCCTGCTGGGCCTTGCCCTCGCGGACCATGTCATCGCGGCCGGTGACAGTGCCGACCGTTTCCTTCGCCTTGCCCTTGACGTCTTCGACGACGCCCTTGATGCCTTCTTCAGGGCCACTGTTCTTCTCGGTCATGTTCACCTTCCGCAGTGGAGTGGATTCAGTCCAATCACGAGGAACTTCCTCGCGCAGGTGTCGGGTTCCCGAGGCCCTGATCGGCTAAACGCCCGCGCCGGGCAGCATCGCCGAAAAGCGCGTGTAGTCGGCCCTCAGCCGCACGCCGTCCGCACCGACGCGGGCGACGTCCTCCCACGCCGCGAGGAACGTTCCGCGGTGCCGCCACCTCGCGATTCGGGCTATCAGCGCCGGGGCGGTCGCGCCCGACCGCTCGAAACCCCAGAACACGACCGCGTGTTGGGGCTCACGACGAGTCCCAGCACCCGCGGCGCCGGCGGATCGTCGGTCGGGTCGCCGCTGGTGGCGAGGCGGACGTCGATCACCGTGCCGACCCGATGGTTGCCGGCGTCGACGACCCGCAGCCCGAGCAGCTCACTCAGCCGCATGTCGGCCTCCCGGAACGCGTTTGACGATGTGATCGCGCAGCCAGCGTTCGACCCAGCCGACGTCGAACGCCATATCGGTGGGCTTGAGCTTGACGACGACCTCGACCGAGGCGACCAGGCGCCAGGGAATCTCCTGCAGCAGCGAGCGTGGAGGCGATCCACCCAAGATGCGCGTCGCCACAACCTGCCCCGAAAGCAGGGCACTCACCTGCGGCGGCTGCGCGTTGGCGGCCACGTCGTGATCCATCTCGATGCCGGTCAACTCGATGTCGTCGACGATTCCGACGGGATCACCCGCGTCGTCGAGCATCTGGCGGTCCAGCAGATGCAGCCGGGCGTCAAGGAGACGACCGCGATGACGCTTGACCGGAAGATCGCTCACTGTCCCGCTCCCGTCACGATCATCAACGGGATCGCCGCCACCGACGCGACGACGATGACCACCAGGTACACCGAGGCGAGCATGTTCGTCACCCTTCCGTTGGTCTCACCACCCATGTACTGAGAGTCGTTGGCCACGATCAGGATTGGCAGATATGTCAGCGGAAGCGCGATGGCGGAGAACACCACGGAGTACTCGGTGACGAGGATGGGGTCGACTCCGGTGAACAACACCGCCGCGCAGGCGACGATCGCGACGAAGATGACGACATGGAAGCGGGCGGCCTCGGCGGGACGCCGGAACTTGCCCCACGGCCAGCCGAGGAACTGGGCCAGGATGTATCCGCTGGACAGCGCCGTCTCCAGCGCCGCGCCGAATGTCGCAGCGACGACGCCCACGATCACGAACGCCAGCGCGAGCTTTCCGCCGGCGACCACGACCGGCATCACCGTCTGCGACAGCGAGGTCACCTCGATCTGTTGGGGGAGTAGGACGATCGCTGCCGAGGCCGCGATGCCGAGTGACAGGAGACCCCCGAGGGGAAAGCCGACGAGCACGTTGACGCGTGATGTGCTCAAATCCTTGCGGGTCCAATGCTCTTCGACGGCTCCGGAGGAGAAGAAGAAGACCTCGTACGGTGTCATCGCGGCGCCGAACAGCGCGATGGCGAAATACCAGTAGGTGGCCGCGGATTCCTGCTCAGGGATGACAGGCGTCATCGCCTGGTCGGCGAGATCAGCCCAATCCGGTTGCAGCAGAAACACACTGACGAGGAACACGATCAGGAACAGTCCCAGCAGGCCCGCGACGTTCTCCATGATCTTGAACTTGACGCGCCACACCACCACCCAGACCGCGAACGCCGCGACGGGAATCCACAACATCGGGCCGACATCCGTGGCCAGTTGCAGGGCCAGGGCGACCCCGCCGATCTCGGCGGTCAACGTCATCAGCGTGATGAAGAAGGACGCCGCGAGGTTGGCGGCCGCGGTGCGCGGGCCGAGCCGTTCCCTGATGATCTCGAAGGTCGCGCGGCCGCTGACCGCCGCTACCCGGCCGGCCATGTTGGCGTACAGGCATATTCCCGCGACGCCGACGACGACGACCCAGGCCAGCCCCATTCCGAACCGCGACCCCACCACGGCGTTGGTGACCAGATCGCCGATGTCGACGAAGCCACCGATCGCGGTCAGTATCCCGAGCGCGACCGACAGAAGCTTCTTCATCAGCGGTAACGACTTTCGAGCGCAGACGCCGCCGCCAGAAGGTCGGCGCGAGCCCGCTGCGGCGTAGGTTCGCTGCTGACCTCTCTGATGCTGGCTGCCGCGGCGTTGAGGATGCCGATGATGTCGGTCATCGAGTCGGTCAGCATGCGCTGGCGCCCGACGTCGACGGAGTCGCGGGCGCGCAGATCGGCGATACCCTGGTAGGCCTTCACGACGTCGGAACGGGCGTCCGACAGCTGCACGCCGGCCAGTTGAGCCGTCGACCGTCCCTGCGACCACAGATCCAACGCCGCGGCGCCGCTGCGCGCCGCCGACGCCGTTTCCTCCATCGCGCTGGCGAGCTGGCCCGGCATGCCGTCGCGGTTAGCGGGGCAGCACGTGAGCAGCAGCCCGAGCGCGACGAATACGACCAGCAGGACCAGTGGTCCCTGGAGTCGTCGAGCGCGCTCGTAGCTGGGCATCGCCACTGGTGCTAATCAGTCCCCGACGGTGCCGTCCTCGTCGTCGATCTCCACCGTTTCGAGTTGCTCCTGCCAATCCGCGGGCGGGGCCTCCAGCGGCGGGTCCGGTTCGGGTTCTGCGCTGGCTTCCTCGTCGAGAACCGGTTCGCTGGTGTCGCGCTGCTGCTCCATCGCGTCGGCGACGGGAACGTCGTCGGGCAAGCCTTCGCTGTCTGACATGCCGGTCGAGTACCCGAGCGCCCGATAGCGAAACGGCGCCCCCTCGGGGTTCGGCGGGAAAAGTCCGATATGCGAATCGCTTCTCGTCCGCTATGCGAAGAGTCGATCGGAGAACCGTTTTGCCCGAGAAGTGCTCGGGTAGGCGGGCCTCATGTCGATCTCGTCGACGCCACGTTCGGTGCTCCTCTGGCATGTGCACGGGTCTTGGACCGAATCCTTTGTGGCAGGCCGTCATCGCTGTGTATTGCCTGTGAATCAGCGTAGAGATTCCTACGGCCGCGGGCTGTGCGGGCGCAATTGGCCACGGGCGCACGAGGTTTCGTTTGACGATCTGTATGACGAGGACATCGACCTGGTGGTCTTGCAACGCCCCGAGGAAATCGTGCTGACGAACCGGTGGCTGGGACGACGACCGGGTCGAGACGTACCCGCGGTCTACGTGGAGCACAACGCCCCGAGACCGTTCGCGGTCGACAGCGTTCATCCGGTTGCTGAGCGGACCGACATCCCGATCGTCCACGTGACCGACTTCAACCGGCTCATGTGGAACAACGGTTCCGCCCCGACTCGCGTCATCACTCACGGGATCGCCGACCCGGGGTTGCTCTACCGCGGGGACGTCGCGGCCGCCGCGACGATGATCAACGAACCGTGCAGGCGCTGGCGCACGGTCGGCGCGGATTTGCTGGCCGGGTTCTCCGAGTACGTCCCGATCGACGTCTGGGGCATCGACACCGACGTGATCAGCGAATGCATCGCCAATCCGCGGGTGTTTGGAAGAGGTGACGTCCCGACCGCCGCCCTGCTGCCCGAGGTGGCCCGGCGTCGCGTCTTCCTGCACACCGCCCGGTGGACGTCGCTGGGTCTGTCGCTGATCGAGGCGATGTTCATCGGAATGCCGGTGGTGGCCGTCGCGTCGACGATGGCGCCGCTGGTCGTGCCGCCGGAAGCCGGTGTGGTGAGCGTTGACGTCGACACCCTCGGCCGCGCATTGGAGTCCTTCGTCGCGGACGGCGCCGCCGCCACCGCGGCCGGTAAGGCGGCGCGCGATTTCGCCAAGGCGCAGTTCGGAATCGATCGGTTCCTTACGCAATGGGACGACCTCATCGATGAGTGCTGCCGGTGACAAGGAAAGGAGGGCGCCAATGAAGATCGCAATGGTGTCAGAGCACGCCAGCCCGCTCGCTGCGCTCGGCGGAGTCGACGCCGGAGGCCAGAACGTGCACGTCGCCGAGTTGTCGGCGGCACTGGCCAGGCGGGGCCATCAGGTCGACGTCTACACCAGAAGAGACGACCCGAAACTTCCCGACCGGGTCGTCACGGCGCAGGGATACACCGTGGTGCACGTGCCGGCCGGACCTGCCGAACCGCTCCCCAAGGACGAACTCCTCGCCCATATGGGGCCCTTCGCGCAATTCCTCGACGACGAATGGGCAACCGACCGACCCGACGTGGCCCACGCCCACTTCTGGATGTCCGGCATCGCAACCCAACTCGCGGCCCGCCATCTCGACCTGCCCGCCGTGCAGAGCTTTCATGCGCTCGGTGTGGTGAAGCGTCGCCATCAGGGTGTCCGTGACACCAGTCCGCCGGACCGGTTGCACCTCGAGGCGACGGTGGCCCGCTCCGCCACCTGGGTAGCCGCCACGTGCACCGACGAGGTGTTCGAGTTGATGCGCATGGGCCGGTCCCGCAACCGGATCTCCGTGGTGCCGTGCGGCGTGGATCTGGACCTGTTCAGCCCGGAAGGTCCCGTCGCGCCGCGGGGTGACATGCGACGCATCGTCAGCGTCGGCCGGTTCGTGCCGCGGAAGGGTTTTGACGTCGTCGTGCGCGCATTGCCGCATCTGCCCGATACCGAGCTGGTGATCGTCGGCGGACCCGAGGCGTCCCAGCTCGACGCCGAGCCCGAGGCGCGTCGATTGATGGGCCTGGCAGGGGATTTGGGAGTCGCGGACCGCGTGCACCTCTACGGCTCGGTGTCTCGCGGCGATATGCCGGCCATCCTTCGGTCAGCCGACGTGGTCGCGTGCACGCCGTGGTACGAACCGTTCGGCATCGTGCCGCTCGAGGCGATGGCGTGTGGTGTTCCGGTGGTCGCCTCGGCGGTCGGCGGAATGCTCGACACCGTTGTGCACGATGTGACCGGACAACTCGTCAAGCCCAAGCGCCCCGACGAGGTCGCCAAGGCGGCGAACACCCTGCTGCGAGACGACTTCCTGAGGCAGAGCATGGGTGCCGCCGGCCGGGATCGTGCGCGGGCCCGCTACTCCTGGGACCGGATCGCCGCCGACAGTCAGCGGATCTACGACCGGCTGGTGCCGGTGCGGGTGCCGGCGACCAGCGTGTCGTCGGGATGACCGGTTCAGCCCGACTCCAGCAGACGCACCGCTCGCTCGAGCTCGCTGGGCAACGTGCGCCGCTGCGCGACGACCGCGGGAAGGCGAACCACCGCCTCGACCGCGCCCTTGGCATGTTCGCGATCACGCAGCGCCGCGGCGACCATTCGACCACTTGCGTTCAGGCAGCGGCCAATCGGACGTCGCAACCATGTGGTGAGCACGTCGTTGCGCAGCACCCGTGCGGCCTGCGCGGCGGTCGTGGCGCGCGCCGAGGAGGGCTGGTGGATCGCCACCAGTTCGGGGTGGTAGCAGAGGTCCCATCCGGCCGCAGCCATATCGAGCGCCAGCAGTTGCTCTTCGCCGCGGAAGTGCAGGATGTCGCTGAAACCCCCGGCCTGCTGAAACGCCCGCTTGCGCACTATGGCTGCACAGCTCATGAAGCCGAGAATCGACGGGCCCGGCAGGTCCGGTCGCCGGCCGAGAGCGCTGTGTGCCAGCTGTGTGGAGAACGAATCCTCGCGGCGCTGCGGCCACACGATCGTGCGCGCGGCGAGCAGTCCCACCGACGGATGCCGTTCGAACGCCTCCACCGCGGCCGCCGGGGACTCCGGCGTCCACCAGGAGTCGTCATCGCAGAAGGCGATGTACGGAGTGGGGCACGCCGCCACCCCGACGTTGCGGCCGACCGCGCCACGATTGGTGTCGAGCCGGATGAGCTGGAGGCGGTTCGCCGACCGCGCAGCCATCCTGTCGATGATCGCGGCGGTGTCATCGGTGGATGCGTTGTCCACCACGGCTATCGGGCACGTGGTGGTGTCCAGCAGCCGGGCAGCCACTGTCGCGAGTTCGGTGGCGCGATTCCGACTGGCTATCACGAACGAGAGGTCGGGGGAGGCTCGGTCCTGCATGACCGGGGTGGCTACCCGCAGATTCGGAGGGCAAACGATGCATGACATCAAACGCGCGCTGATCACCGGCGGCGGCGGATTTCTCGGCGGGCACCTGTGCGAGCGACTGCTCGACCGCGGGGTCGAGGTGATCTGCGTCGACGATTCATCCACCAGCGCGCCGACCGCGGCCGACCTGTTCCTCGACCGCCCGGGATACCGCTTCGTCCGCCACGACATCAGCGAGGCGCTGCCTGATCTTCCCGTGAAGATCGACACCGTCTTCCACCTGGCGTCGCCCGCCTCGCCGGTGGACTATCTCCAGCTGCCGATCCAGACGCTGCGTACGGGCGCACTGGGCACCGAGCACATGCTGCAATACGCAGAACGATGCGGCGCACGGCTGGTGCTGGCGTCGACCAGCGAGGTCTACGGCGACCCACAGGAGCATCCGCAGTCCGAAACCTATTGGGGGAACGTCAATCCCATCGGACCGCGCAGCGTGTACGACGAAGCGAAACGGTTCGCCGAGGCGTTGACGTTCGCTTACCGGCGCGAACGGTCGGCCGACATCGGCGTTGCGCGGATCTTCAACACGTACGGACCCCGGATGCGGCACGACGACGGCCGCATCGTGCCGACGTTCTGCCACCAGGCGCTGGCGGGCGAACCGATCACGGTCAACGGGACCGGCGCCCAGACCCGGTCGCTGTGCTACGTCGACGACACCGTCGCGGCGTTGATCGCGCTGGGCGAATCCGACTGCACCGGGCCGATCAACGTCGGCAACCCCGACGAGCTCACGGTGTTACGCATCGCCGAGCTCATCCGCGATCTGGTCGGCAGCGATTCACCGATCGAGTTCCGCCCGGTGCCCCAGGACGATCCGCGACGGCGGTGTCCCGACATCACGCTGGCGCGCGAGCTGCTCGGGTGGCAACCGCGAATCAGCTACACCCAAGGCTTGTCCACGACCGTCGATTGGTTCCGTCGGAAGTCGGCAACCGTTGCGCTGCAGGGGAGTTGAGGTAAGCCATGCGCATTCTCGGAATCAATGCGGTGTTTCACGACCCGGCTGCCGCGCTGGTGATCGACGGTGAGATCGTCGCGGCCGCCGAGGAGGAGCGATTCACCCGACGCAAGCACGGTAAGCAGGCCGTGCCGTTCTCGACATGGGAGCTGCCCGTCGAGTCGGCGCGGTGGTGCCTCGAACAGGCCGGGCTGAAGCCGTCCGATCTGGACCTGGTCGGCTATTCGTACGACCCCCGCCTGATGGACGAGTCCACCGATGACGTCAACGGTTTGGACCGCGACTGGGAGTACCTGCGCACACTCTATGCTCAGCGCGCCCCGCGGTTCCTCCAATCCGCGCTGCCCGGCCTCGATCCCGGCATCGTGCGCCACGTCCGCCATCACGTCGCGCACGCCGCATCGACAGCGCTGGCCTCTCCGCACCCGGACTGCGCGGTGCTGGTCGTCGACGGCCGCGGCGAGCGGTCCTCGATGCTCGCCGGGAGTTATCGCGACCACAAGCTCGACGTGCTCGCGACACAGTCGCTGCCGCACTCGCTGGGTCTGTTCTACGAAAGCCTCACCGAACACCTCGGATTCAAGCGGTCGAGCGACGAGTACAAGGTGATGGCGATGGCGTCCTACGGAACGCCGCGGTTCGCCGACAGCTTCCGCGAAGCCGTGTATGCCTGCGACGACGGAGGTTTCCGCACCGAACCGGTGGACTGGAATTCGATCACGCCCGCCCGGGCGCCCGGCGCAGGCAAGGGACACGCGCTGGACCGCCCCGAACCAGAGCACGCCGATCTGGCGTGCAGCGTCCAGACGGTCGTGGAAGAGGTGTTGCTCGACCTGGTCGGGTGGCTGCGTGAGCGCACCGATCACCAAAGCCTCTGCCTGGCCGGTGGAGTCGCGCTGAATTGCGTGGCGAATTCGAAGATCTACTGCCGTGGGGGCTTCTCGAACGTGTGGGTGCAGCCCGCCGCCGGTGATTCGGGAACGGCGCTGGGCGCGGCGCTGGCCCTGGCGGGGGAGGCCGGTGAGCCGATCGCCCCGATGCCGTCGGCGGCGTTGGGCCGCGGGTTCTCCGATGACGAGATCGAAGCGGTGCTGACCGAGGCGGCGATACCGCACGAGCGGCCCGCGGATCTGGCCGCCGCGATCGGAGACGCGTTGGCCGACAACAAACTCGTGGGCTGGTTCCAGGGCCGCGCCGAGTTCGGCCCCCGCGCGCTCGGGCAGCGCTCACTTCTCGCCGACCCTCGGCGCATCGAGAATCTGGAGCGGCTCAACACCGTGAAGGGTCGCGAACAGTTCCGACCCGTCGCACCGATGGTGCTGGCCGAGCACGCCGCCGGGATCTTCTCCGGCGGGCCCATTCCGAGCCCGTACATGTTGTTCGTGCACGAGGTCGCCGCCGAATGGCGCGACCGTATTCCCGCCATCACCCACGTCGACGGCACGGCCCGCATCCAGACCGTCGGTCGCAGCCACCCGCTGCTGCACGACACGATCAGCCGGTTCGCTGCCCGCACCGGCGTCCCGGTGATCGTCAACACCAGTTTCAACACGGCGGGGCGCCCCATGGTGGACAGCCCGCGCGACGCGCTCGAGTGCTTCGGCAGCGCCCCGATCGACGTCCTCGCGATCGGACCGTTCATTGTGAGGAGGCCGGAATGACGCCGACGTTCGCAGTCGTCGTGCCGACGGTCGGGCGTCCGTCGCTGTACCGGCTGCTCGCAGAACTCGACGGTTCGGTCGGACCGACACCGACCGCGGTGATCGTCGTCGACGACCGCCCCGAACCGGACGGCGCGCTGCAGGTGACGTCGCGGCTTCCGGTCACGGTGCTGCGACGCGACGGGCGAGGGCCCGCGGCTGCTCGCAACACGGGATGGCGCGCCACCGAAGCCGACTGGATCTGCTTTCTCGACGACGACGTTGTCCCGCAACCGAATTGGTTCGTCGCGGTGTCCGAAGATCTGGCGAAGGCCGAGGTGGAGGCGGCCGTCGGATCGCAGGCCGTGATCGAGGTGCCGCGGGTGGGCGGCCGCAGGGCCACCGACGACGAACGCCGCACCCAGCGCCTCGCGGAGGCCAAGTGGATCACCGCCGACATGGCGTTTCGCCGCGATGTCCTGGTCGCCGTCGGCGGATTCGACGAACGGTTCCCCCGGGCGTACCGCGAGGACTCGGACATCGCCCTGCGAATCACCCAGGACGGCAATACCATCGTCCGCGGAGCCCGCCGATGCACCCATCCGGTCGCCACCGCCACGCTGATGAGCAGCGTGCGCGCCCAGATCGGCAACCGTGACAACGCGCTGCTGCGCCGCAAATTCGGCAGGCGGTGGCGCTCGGAAATCGGTGAGGGCCGAGGCCGCCTACAGGTGCATTCCGTGGCCACCGCCGCCGCCGTCGTCGCCGCGCTGAGCACCCTGGTGGGGCGGTGGCGCGTCGCACGCATCGCCGGTGCGGTGTGGGCGGCGCTGACGGCGGAGTTCGCCGTTCGCCGATTCTGGTCCGGACCGCGAACCGTCACCGAGGCCGGTCGCATGCTCCTCACCAGCGTTCTGATCCCCCCGGTCGCGGTGTGGCACCGGTTGGCCGGCGAGTGGGAGTTTCGCGCGTCGCGTCGCGATCCACCGCTGGCGGTGTTGCTCGACCGTGACGACACGATCATCGAGGATGGTCCCTATCTCAACGATCCGGCCGGGGTTCGTTCGCTACCGGGAGCCGTACGCGCATTGAATCGGTTGCGCGGCAGAGGGTTACCGCTGGCCGTCGTGAGCAATCAGTCCGGGGTGGCGAAGGGGTTGATCAGCGCAGAGCAACTCCGAGCCGTCAACGCCGAGGTCGACGCGGCGCTGGGGCCGTTCGACTCCTGGCATCTGTGCGTGCACGACGCCGAGGACGGGTGCCGTTGCCGGAAACCGTCTCCCGGCATGGTTGAGGACGCCGCCGCCGCGCTCGGGGTGCCCGCGTCTCGGTGCGTGATGATCGGCGACACCGGCGGGGATGTCGACGCCGCGTTGGCCGCGGGCGCCGACGCGATCCTGGTGCCCACTGCGCGCACGCTCGCCCACGAGATCGACGAGGCCCGGGTCAAGGCGCGGGTGGCGACGACCCTCGACGAGGCGGTGTCGATGGTTCTGACGGAGTGCCGATGAGCAGGGCGGTCGTCGCGCGTCCGGACAGCGCCGGTGATGTTCTGATCACCGGCCCCGCGGTGCGTGCCATCGCCGAAACCCACGACGCGGTCACGTTTCTCGCCGGTCCGCGCGGGCGGGCCGCCGCCGAACTGCTGCCAGGCGTCGACGACCTCATCGAGTGGCAGGCCCCGTGGGTCGACTTCGACTCACCCGAATTGACCGCGGGGCATGTCGAGGCTTTGGTCAAACAGTTGCGCGACTTTGCCCCCGAACGGGTCTACGTGTTCACGTCGTTTCACCAGTCGCCGCTGCCGCTGGCGTTGATCTGCCGGATGGCCTCGGTGCCGTGGGTGGGGGCGATCAGCGAGGACTATCCGGGAACACTGCTCGACCTGCGACACCACGTACCGGATGGCCTACCCGAACCCGAGCGCGCGCTGTCACTGGCCCGGGCCGCCGGCTGTGAACTGCCCGCCGGCGACGCAGGCATGCTGCGGGTGCGACAACCACCGCCGGTGGGTCCGGAGCTAGCGGAAACGTTGGGCGACAGATCGTTTGTCGTCTTCCATCCCGGTGCCGCGGTGCCCGCACGCCGACCGACTCCGGAACGCAGCGCCCGAATGGTCGAAGCCCTCGTCGGCGCGGGGCACCGAGTCGTGGTCACCGGAGACCCCTCCGAACGCGATCTCACCGCGGCCGTCGCCGGGGACATCGCCGTCGACCTCGGCGGGCGCACCACGCTCGACACGCTGGCGGCCGTCTACGCCGACGCGCGCGTGGTGATCGCGCCCAACACCGGGCCTGCGCACCTTGCCGCGGCCGTCGGCACCCCTGTGGTCTCCCTCTTTGCTCCCGTCGTACCCGCCTCGCAGTGGAGCCCATACGGCGCCAACGTTGTTCGCCTCGGTGACCAGCAGGCTCCGTGCCGGCTCACCCGCGCCCGCGTATGCCCGGTGGCGGGCCATCCATGCCTCGACGGCATCACCGACGACGAACTGCTCGACGCGGTCAACCGAATTGGAGGACGGCAATGATTCCGACGATCCAGACGCACATCTGCGCACTGTCACATGCAGCCGATCACATCGCGCCCGAAGCGCCCAAGCTGGCCGCCTGGGGTCGCCGGCTCGCCGACGTGCTCACCACCGGCGGCCGGCTTCTGGCGTGCGGCAACGGCGGCAGCGCGGCCGAGGCGCAACATCTGACCGCCGAACTGGTCGGCCGTTTCCACGACGAGCGAATGCCGATGTCGGCGATCTCGTTGCACGCCGACACCTCCGCGCTCACGGCCATCGCCAACGACTACGGCATCGACGAGATGTTCGCCAGGGGTGTGCGGGCACACGGGCGGCCGGGTGACGTGCTCGTCTCGCTGTCGACCAGCGGTACGAGCGCAAATGTGCTCGCCGCCGTCAAGGCCGCGCACGAAACCGGCCTGACCACATGGGCGTTCACGGGACCGCAACCGAACCCACTGGCCGCCGTCTGCGACGACGCGATCTGCGTGGAAGCGCCGACCACCGCGACCGTGCAGGAGATCCACCTCCTGCTGGTGCACGCGCTGTGCATCGCCGTCGACGAGGTACTGCTGGGGGTGTCACATGAATAGGCCCTTGGTGATCATCGGCGATTCGATGCTCGACCTCGACGTCGAGGGCACCGCAACGCGGCTCAGCCCCGAGGCGCCCGTACCGGTGGTCGACGCCGAACGGATCTGGCGGCGTCCCGGCGGTGCCGGCCTGGCCGCGGTGCTCGCCGCGCGCACGGGATGCGACGTGGTGCTGGTGACCGCGATCGGCGACGACGCCGACGGTCAGGCGCTGACCGACCTGCTGGCCGACGCGGGTGTGCGGCTCATCGCACTGGAACTGACCGGAAGCACGGTGTGCAAGACCCGAATTCGCGCGGCCGGGCAGTCGATGCTGCGGCTTGACCGCGGCGACGGTTCCGCGGCGGGCACACCGGTGCCTGCCGAGGTCTCCGACATCCTCGGTACGGCGGCCGCGGTCTGCGTGGCCGATTACGGTCGCGGCGTCACCGCGCACACGGAGATCCGAGAACTGCTCGCGCGGACCGCACAGCGGGTGCCGACGGTGTGGGACCCCCATCCCCGCGGCAGCGAGCCGGTGCCCGGCTGCTGGCTGGTCACGCCGAATCAGGACGAGGCGGCGGGACGCTCGGCGGAGTCGCTGCGCGAACGGTGGGCCGCGCGGGCGGTGTGCATCACCTTGGGCTCGAAGGGGGCACTGGTCGCCACCGATAGCGGAAACGAGCACCACCCCGTGCGGGATTCAGTCGCTCGGTCCGGGCACGGCGACACCTGCGGCGCGGGGGACCGATTCGCAATCGCGGCCACCATCGCGCTCGCCGCGGGTAAGGACATCCAGGGCGCCGTCGCCGACGCGGTGGACGCCGCCAGCAGATTCGTTGCCGCGGGCGGCGCGGTCGGCGTGTCGAGCGCGGACTCGGTCGGTGGAATACCCTCGGCCGCAACGTCGACCGCCATCACCGGGGACATCGCCGAAGTCCGGGACCGGCTGCGCCGCCGCGGGGGCAGGCTGGTCGCGACCGGAGGGTGCTTCGACCTGCTGCACACCGGCCACGTCCGGCTGTTGCGGCAGGCCCGCGATCTCGGCGACGCGTTGGTGGTGCTGCTCAACTCCGATGCTTCCGTTCGGGCGCTGAAGGGTCCGCGGCGACCCGTCGTCGCGGACCGGGACAGGGCGCGGGTGCTGGCCGCGCTGGCTTGCGTCGACGCCGTCGTCGTCTTCGACGAACGCTCACCCGAAGCGGCGCTGGAGCAACTGCGGCCCGATGTCTGGGTCAAGGGCGGCGACTACACCGAGGCCGACCTCCCCGAGGCCGGCGTGGTCCGCCGCCACGGCGGCGAGGTCGTGCTGCTGCCGACCGTCGCCGGTTACTCGTCGTCGAACCTGATCGCCGCCGCGCGGTCATGAACCGAAAGGAATCCTCAATGGCTCTGGGAATGGCTCTGGGCAACATCATCATCACCGGCGGTGCATCGGGACTCGGTGCGGCGACGGTGGAAGCCGTTGCACGCCAGGGTGGTACACCGCTGGTGATCGACCGCAACGACCCGAAACCGGGAGTGGCCTTCGCGCGCGCCGACCTCGCCGACACCGAGGCCGTCGACGCCGCGGTGCGCACGCTCGCCGATCAGGTCGGCGGTCAGATCCACGGCGTGTTCACCGCGGGAGGCACCGACGTCTGCGGCAAGCTCGACGATGTCGCGGTCAAGGACTGGGAACGCGTCATCCATGTCAACCTGCTCGGCACGGCCGCCGTGATCCGGTCGGCGTTGCCCTACTTGAAGAGCACCGGCGGCCGGATCGTCACGTGCGCATCGACGTTGGGCATCAAGGCCGTCAGCGACGCCACCGCGTACTGCGCCTCCAAATTCGGTGTCGTCGGATTCTCCCGCGCTCTGGCAGCCGAACTCGCGGGAGAGGTGGGCGTGACGACGTTGATTCCCGGCGGCATGCACACGGCCTTCTTCGACAGCCGCGACGAGCAGTACAAGCCGTCACCGGACGCCAAGCTGAACCAGCCCGAGCACGTGGCCGACACCGTGGTGTTCGCGCTCTCCCAGCCGGCCGGCTGTGAGGTTCGCGAGCTCGTGGTGTGTGCCTCGACGGAGTCTTCGTGGCCGTGAGCCCCGACAGCGTTCTGGTCCTGCGCGCGTTGGGTCTCGGCGATCTGCTCACCGGGATCCCGGCGCTGCGCGGCCTGCGGCGCGCGTACCCGGATGCCCACATCGCGCTCGCCGCGCCCGAACGGTATCGGGATCTGGCGATGCTCTCCGGCGCGGTCGACGAGCTCGACCCGACGCCCGGCCTCGGCCGGCTCCGTCCCCGCCGCGAGCCGCCTGCCCTGGCTGTGAACCTGCACGGCAGTGGCCCCGAAAGCATCGCCGACCTGTGCAGCCTTCAGCCCGGCGCTCTGATCAGCCACCGCCACTGCGCCTTCCCCGGCATCGACGGGCCACCATGGCGCGCCGATCTCCATGAGGTCGACCGGTGGTGCACCCTGCTCGAATGGGCCGGGATACCCTGCACCCCCGGGGATCTGGCGATACCGCGGCCGCCCGGTTATCCGGATCGGTCGTCGGCCGTCGTGATCCACCCCGGAGCCGCATACGCGGCGCGGCGATGGCCGCCGGAGCGGTTCGCGGAAGTGGCCGGCGCGCTGCGCAGCCGCGGGCATGACGTGGTCATCACGGGTGACGACCGCGAAGTCGACCTCGCGACGTCGGTGGCCGATGCCGCCGGCCTGCCCCGATCAGCCGTCCTCGCAGGCACTCTCGGCCTGCTCGAGCTCGTCGCGCTGATCAGCGACTGCCGCCTGCTGATCTGTGGCGACACCGGCGTCGGGCACATCGCGACCGCGACCGGCACGCCGTCGGTGCTGCTGTTCGGTCCCACCCCGCCGGACCGGTGGGGACCCAGGGGATCGGGTCCGCACATCGCGGTCTGGGCCGGCGACAGGGGCGACCCGCACGCCGACCGCCCCCACAGTGGGCTCTTGCTGATCACGGTCGGCCGCGTCCTCGACGCCAGCGAGAGGCTGCTGAAGGACTGCGCATGAAGATTATTCGCACGGGTGTGATCGGCGCGGGCTACGTCGGGCTGACGACCGCGGTGTGCCTGGCCGAACGGGGCCACCACACGGTGTGCGTCGACGTGGACGCCGGGCGGGTCGAGCAGCTCCGCAGCGGTGTGCCCCTCCTCGACGAACCCGGTCTCCCCGAGCTGCTGCGCCAGGGCCTGGACACCGAGAGCCTCGAATTCACCGTCGAATACCGCGAATTGGCCGGATGCGATGTGGTGTTCGTTTGCGTGCCGACGCCGAGCGGGTCCGACGGGTCGGCCGACCTGTGCGCGGTCGACGACGCGGTCGACCACCTCGCCGCGGTGTTGCGGCCCGGCGCGGTGCTGGTGCTCAAGTCGACCGTTCCGGTCGGCACCACCCGTCGAATCGCGCAACGGGTCGAAGGCGCCGGCATCCGCGCGGTCTCCAATCCCGAGTTCCTCCGCGAGAGCCACGCGATCTACGACTTCCGCAACCCGGACCGCATCGTGATCGGGACCGTGGACCCCGACGCGGCCGATCTGGTTACGCGCGTGTACGGCAACCACACGCAGACCTTCCGGATGAGCCCGGAGAGCGCCGAGTTGGCTAAGTACGCCAGCAATGCGTTTCTCGCGGTGAAGATCTCCTACGCCAACTCGCTGGCACGGCTGTGCGCGCGCATGGGCGCCGACGTCACCGACGTCATCCGCTGCATGGGCGCCGACGTGCGCATCGGCCCGCACTTCCTGCAGCCCGGCCCGGGGTGGGGCGGGTCGTGCCTGCCCAAGGACACCTCGGCCATCCTGCACACCGGACGGGTCGCGGGTGTGGAGCTGCCGGAGATCGACTCGGCCCGCGTGACCAACTCCACGCAGTCCGCGCACATCGTGTCGACCCTGCGCCGGGCAGTGGCCGCGCCACTCGGGCAGGCCCGCATCACCGCCCTGGGCCTGACCTTCAAGGCCGGCACCAGCGATTTGCGCGATTCCCCGGCGTTGACCGTCTGCGCCGACCTGGGCCGCGCCGGTGCGCAGGTGACGGGCTACGACCCGCGGTTGGACGCGATGGACCACACGCGGCTGCGGGCCTCGTCGATCGTGGCGGTCGACGATCCGTACCTTGCCACCAAGGACGCCGACGCGATCGTCGTGCTCACCGAATGGCCGGAGTTTCGGGAACTCGACTGGGCCTTGATCGCCGAGCACGCGCCCGGCGCCGTCGTCGTCGACACCCGCAACCTGCTGGACCCGGCGGTGCTCAGCGAGGCTGGACTGACCTACCTGGGTAATGGAACCCCCTCGGGCTACTGACCTTTCGCCACCCTGCGGATGAGGCGTGCGGTGCTGCGGTCGAGTATCTCCTGGCGGTCGGCCAGGATCTTGGCCTTCGCGGCGCGCTTGGCGGCCGCGGCGATCGTGAGCTCGGACTCGTAGGCCGTGACGACTCGCGGATCGACGTACGAACTTCGGGCCACCGCGGGTGTGTTGCCGAGTTCCTCGGCGACCTCCTTCATCACCGCGGACTCGACGCGCTTGATGACGGTCTTGTTGACGGGTGGGTCGGCGTCCACGAACGCGGCGGCGGCCAACACCGTGCCATGCCAGGTGCGGAGGTCCTTGATCGTGTACCGGTCGCCGACGAGTTCCTTGAACCGGGTGTTCAGGTCGTCGGCGTGGATGTCGATCCAGCCCGAGCCGTTGCGGCACACCAGCAGCCGCTCGGTGCGCTCCGGGCGGCGCAACAGCGCGCGGATCGAGCGGACCGCCTCGGGGTCATCGATCAGCAGCGTGCGCCGCACGCCGCTCTTGGCGGGGAAGTCGAACTCGATGGCGTTGCGCTGCAGCGTCACGTGCTCGCAGAGCAGCGTCGCGATGCCGTACGAGTTGTTCTCCTCGGCGTACTGCTCGGAGCCCGCCCGGAAGTACCCGAGATCGGCCAGGTGCAGTGCAAGGGCCAGCACGCGGTCGCGATGCAGCCCGCGGCGGCGCAGGTCCGCGGCGATGCGCCTGCGCATCTCGGGCAGCGCGGCCGACATCTCCAGCACCCGGTCGAACTTCTCCTCGTTGCGCTCCTCCTGCCACCGCTGGTGGTAGAGGTACTGGCGCCGGCCCGCGGCGTCGGTGCCCACCGCCTGGATGTGGCCGTTGGGGTAGGGGCAGATCCACACCTTCTTCCAGGCGGGCGGGATGACCAGATCCTTGATGCGCTGCAGGGTCTTCTCGTCGGTGACCGGGCTGCCGTCGGGATGTTCGTAGGAGAACCCGCGGCCGCGACGCACCCGGCACAGGCCGGGGCCGCTGACGACGCTACGGCGTAGACGCATGTTTGGCCCCCGAGTGCAGGGGGGTACTGAACCCCCACCATGGAGAAGTCTTACTTTGTCGCGCCGTCAAAACGCCGCTCGTCACAGCCGTGTTCACCGTTCGGTCGGTCGCGTGCGGGGTGGGGCCTTCTCCATGACGGGGTAAATACCCGCGCTGGCGTGCGGCACACGTCATCGTCCGCGGGTAGGCGGAGTACTCGTGGTTAGGTGGGATCCGACCTGGGGTAATCTCGCTTCGACATTGCCGGGAGGTCAAATGGCCGACGTTGCCAGAACTACTGCCAACAAGAACAATGGGCACGGGCACGGCGCGCGGTCGGTGGAACTCCGGGTCGCCGCCGAACTCGAGAACCTAGCGGTTCTGCGCACCCTGGTCGCCGCCGTGGCGACCTTCGAGGACCTGGACTTCGACGCCGTCGCCGACCTGCGCCTAGCGGTCGACGAAGCGTGTACGAGGCTGATCCGGTCCGCGGTGCCCAACTCCACGCTGCTGCTCGTCATCGACCCGCGCGAGGACGCGGTCGTCATCGACGCGTCCACGACCTGCAAGAGTTCCGACATCCTGGCGCCGGGAAGCTTCAGCTGGCACGTGCTGAGCTCACTGACCGACGAAGTGAATACCTTCGAGAATGGGCAGGGACCCGAGAACGCTCAGGTGTTCGGGATCTCCATGACGACGAGACGAGCGACGCTGCAGTGACGCCGTCGACGTCACAGGGTTCGTCGTCGCGCTCGAACTCTGAGTACGCGGATGTCGCCGACATGTTCCGCGAGCTGAAGAACGTGCCGGAGGACTCGCCGAAATTCCAGCGCCAGCGTGACCGCATCGTCGAGCGCTGCCTACCGTTGGCCGACCACATCGCGCGTCGCTTCGACGGCCGCGGCGAACCGCGCGAGGACCTCGTCCAGGTGGCCCGCGTCGGACTGGTGAACGCGGTGATCCGCTTCGACGTCGAAGCCGGCTCGGACTTCGTCTCGTTCGCGGTGCCCACCATCATGGGCGAGGTCCGGCGGCACTTCCGCGACAACAGCTGGTCGGTGAAGGTGCCGCGGCGGCTCAAAGAACTCCACCTGCGCCTCGGCGCCGCCACCGCGGAGTTGTCCCAGCGGCTCGGCCGCGCCCCGACAGCGTCGGAGCTGGCCGCGGAACTGGGCATGGACCGCGATGAGGTCGTCGAGGGCCTGGTGGCAGGCAGCTCCTACAACACGCTGTCGATCGACAGCGGCGGCAGCGGAACCGAGGACGCCCCGGCGATCGCCGACACCCTGGGCGACGTCGACCTCGGCCTCGACCAGATCGAGAACCGAGAAGCGTTGCGGCCGTTGCTCGCTGCGCTGCCGGAGCGCGAACGAACGGTGCTGTTGCTGCGCTTCTTCGAGTCGCTCACCCAGACGCAGATCGCCGAGCGCGTGGGCATCTCACAGATGCACGTGTCGCGACTGCTCGCGAAGTCGCTAGCGCGACTCCGGGACCAGTTGCAGTAACGGCCGGTTGGGCTCCTCGGGAGAGAGCGCCGCAGCCAGGCTGTCGCGGATGGGCAGCGCGGCGTCCGGATCGCAGATACGCAGCAGTCGACTGACCGACGCGCTCGGCACCAACGCCCAGTCGATCTTCTCGCCCGCAGTGCGCACGTTGAGCGTGTGCAGCGCGGAAAATCCTGCGGTGCCGAAGAATTCGACGCCCGACAGATCGATCACGAGGCGCTCGAGCTCGGCGGCATTGCGCATCGCGTAGTTGACGAACTCCATGGAGTTCGCCGCGTCGATCTCACCGTGGGCGGAGACGATCGCGGTGTCGGGCGTCAGCCGACGCGTGGCGAAATGCGCCGTATGGCAATCGCGTGTTTCAACCGACTGCGCATCGGCAATGGAAAGGGGTGTGCAATGAGTAATAGACATGTGTGACTCCATCAGTGAATGTGGCATTCGTACTGTGGTTCACGTCAAAAATTGGGGCCCTGCGTATTCAAAGCCTTCGCAGCAGTGGCGGGAGTTCTGCCCTGCACGTCGATGACGTTCCAGCTCGGCTGTGAACTCAACCTGGATTGAACCCTACGCTGCTAACTGACCATGCACAATCAATATCGAGATCGTCACCGTAACCGCTGGTCAGAACACTGGAATACCTGAGAAATGGCAATTTTGTCGAAACTCGACGCCCCTGAAAGACGTCGGACATGACCCTCGCCGGTGTGCTGCTGGCCGCCGGTGCCGGCACTCGCTATGGAATGCCCAAAGTGCTTGCGGCGCAAGGCGAGTGGCTGAACACCGCGGTGAACGCGCTGCATGCGGGCGGATGCGACGACGTGGTGGTGGTGCTGGGCGCGGCATTGGTCGAGGTGCCGCCGCCGGCACGCGCTGTTTTCGCCGAGGCCTGGGCGGACGGATTGTCGGCTTCGCTGCGGGCCGGGTTGTCGGCGATCGACGCGGATTTCGCCGTGCTGCACACCGTCGACACGCCCGACGTCGGTGCCGAGGTGGTGCGCCGTGTGGTGGCCGCCGCGACCGTTTCGGAGTCGGGTCTTGCGCGGGCCCGCTACGCGCAAGCGCCCGGGCACCCGGTCGTCATCGCCCGCAGGCACTGGGCCGCTCTGCTGGAACAGGTGCACGGCGACCAGGGAGCACGCTCGTTTCTGACCGGCCGCGACGACGTCGTGTCGGTCGACTGTGCCGATCTGGCGACGGGTCGCGACATCGACGTCAGCTGACGTCAGCGGACCGTGAGGCCCAGCATCCCTGTGGCGAACCGGCGCACGGACTCCTCGGAGATCGCCGCCGCGTCGGCGTGTCCCTCGCGGAACCGTGTGCGCAGCAACGCGGCGTGCGGATCGAGCGTGATCTCGGCCAGCATCTCTCCGGTGGTCGGTTCGCAGACCGCCCAGGTGTAGGCGGTGTCGGAGGCCCACTGCGCGCGGCAGCGCGTGATGTAGCCCGGATCCGTCTCACCCATGTCGGCGAGCGCGGGGCCGTCGTCGATGAGTTCGCCATCGCGCGGCGCCCGCAAATACCAAGCGCCGGCGTTGATTTCGACCGGCTCCACGCGGCGCCCTACCCGCGGCCCTCGGCTACTTGATCTCGGCGAGGACGGTGCCCTGCGTGATGGCGGCACCCGCCTCGACCGCGAGGCCGGTGATGGTGCCGTCCTTGTGCGCGGTGACGGGGTTCTCCATCTTCATCGCCTCGAGCACCACGACGAGGTCACCCGCGGAGACCTCCTGGCCCTCTTCGACGGCGACCTTGACCACGGTGCCCTGCATCGGCGCGGTCACCGCATCACCGGAGGCGGCCGCTCCGCCGCCGCCACCACGCTTGCGGGCCTTGGGCTTCTTGCGGACGACGCTGCCGTTGGCCGCCGGAGCGCCACCGCCACCGAGCGCCAGATCGCCGGGCAGCGACACCTCGAGCCGGCGCCCGCCGACCTCGACGACCACGGTCTGCCGCGGGACGGTGTCCTCTTCCTCGATCGGATCGCCACCGGTGAACGGCTCGACGGTGTTGTCCCACTCGGTTTCGATCCAGCGGGTGTGCACGGTGAATCCGTTGTCGTCGCCGATGAACGCGGGGTCGGACACGACGGCGCGATGGAACGGGATCACGGTGGCCAGGCCCTCGACGGTGAACTCGTCGAGCGCACGACGGGACCGCTCCAGGGCCTCCTGGCGGGTGGCGCCGGAGACGATCAGCTTGGCCAGCATCGAGTCGAACTGGCCGCCGATGACCGAACCGGTCTCCACCCCGGAGTCCAGCCGCACGCCCGGGCCGGTCGGCGGCACGAACTTGGTGACGGGGCCGGGAGCGGGCAGGAAGCCGCGGCCGGCGTCCTCGCCGTTGATGCGGAACTCGATCGAGTGGCCGCGCGGCGTCGGATCCTCGGTGATGTCGAGCGGCTCGCCGTTGGCGATACGGAACTGCTGGCGCACCAGGTCGATGCCCGAGGTCTCCTCTGTCACCGGATGCTCGACCTGCAGGCGGGTGTTGACCTCGAGGAACGAGATCAGCCCGTCCTGGCCGACGAGGTACTCGACGGTGCCCGCGCCGTAGTAACCGGCCTCCTTGCAGATGCGCTTGGCCGACTCGTGGATCTCCTTGCGCTGGGCGTCGGTCAGGAACGGGGCGGGGGCCTCCTCGACCAGCTTCTGGAACCGGCGCTGCAGCGAGCAGTCACGGGTGCCCGCCACCACGACGTTGCCGTGCTGGTCGGCGATCACCTGCGCCTCGACGTGGCGGGGCTTGTCCAGATAGCGCTCGACGAAGCACTCGCCGCGGCCGAACGCCGCGACCGCCTCGCGCACCGCCGACTCGTAGAGCTCGGGGATCTCCTCGATGGTGCGGGCGACCTTCATGCCGCGGCCGCCGCCGCCGAACGCCGCCTTGATCGCGATCGGCACGCCGTACTCCTTGGCGAACGCGACGACCTCGTCGGCGTCTTTGACAGGGTCGGAGGTGCCGGGCACCAGCGGCGCCTGCGCGCGGGCGGCAATGTGGCGGGCGGTCACCTTGTCGCCGAGGTCGCGGATCGACTGCGGGCTGGGCCCGATCCAGATCAGGCCGGCGTCGATGACCGCCTGCGCGAAGTCGGCGTTCTCGGAGAGGAACCCGTAGCCCGGGTGGATCGCGTTGGCTCCGGACTTCTCGGCCGCGTCGAGCAGCTTCTCGAACACCAGATACGACTCGGCCGACGTCTGGCCACCGAGCGCGAACGCCTCGTCGGCGAGCCGTACGTGAGGAGCGTCCGCGTCAGGTTCGGCGTACACCGCCACGCTCTGCAGCCCCGCGTCCTTGGCGGCCCTGATCACCCGGACCGCGATCTCCCCGCGGTTGGCGACCAGCACCTTGGAGATCTTCGAGCTGGCGTGACTGGGCACTGCGCCTCCTGGTGGCATGTCTAAGAAACGTCTTTAGGAATGTAACTGGGGGAAGTTTATGCGTCGTCGCCGAGGTCCCCGTGAGCCGGTCCCTTACCCGTCGGTAACCGACGGAACGCCCTCAGCGAAGCCGCTTCTTGATGCGGGCCAGCATCGCCGACATCCCACGCAACCGCAGCGGGCTGATCAGCGCCGCGAGCCCAAGCTCGGAGTAGAAGTCGTCCGGCACGGCGAGGATCTCGTCGGCGGGGTGGTCGTCGAGCCCTGCCGCCAGGATCGCGGCGAACCCGCGCGTCGTGGGGGCTTCGGCGGGTGCGCTGAAGTACAGCCGGACGTGGTCGCGGTCGTCTGCGTCGACGTGCAGGAACAGCGGCGACTGGCACTCGGGAACCGGTTCCATCGCCGCCTCCTCGAGGTCGGCGGGCAGCGGCGGCAGCTCATTGGCGAACTCCAGGAGCAGTTGCAGCTTGTCCTGGCCCTGCATCTCCTTGAAGTCCGACACCACCTCGGCCAGCGCGGCCGGCATGCTCATGGCGCTTCGCCCGGATCTTCCCCTGTGACCACGGGAACCCGCACGGCGTTGCCCCATTCGGTCCACGAGCCGTCGTAATTGCGGACTCCGGGCAGGCCCAGCAGGTGCGTCAGCACGAACCAGGTGTGGCTCGAGCGTTCACCGATGCGGCAGTAGACGATCGTCTTGTCGTCGGGGGTCAGGAAGCCGTACAGGTCCTCGAGCTCGGCACGGCTGCGGAACCGGCCGCTGTCGTCGGCGGCCTTCGCCCACGGGATGGAGCGTGCGGTGGGGATGTGGCCGCCCCGCAGCGCGCCCTCCTCGGGATAGTCGGGCATGTGGGTGCGCTCGCCGGTGTACTCCTGCGGTGAGCGGACGTCGATCAGGGGCGCCTGGCCGAGCACGTCGAGCACGTCTTCCTTGAACGCACGAATGGGTGCGTCGTCGCGCTCGACGACGGGGTAGCCGGTGCTGGTCTTGGTCGGCACGTCCAGCGTGGTCTCGCGGCCGTCGGAGATCCACAGGTCGCGGCCTCCGTTGAGGAGGCGGACGTCCGGGTGGCCGAACAGTGTGAACACCCACAGGGCATACGCGGCCCACCAGTTGCTCTTGTCGCCGTAGATCACGACGGTGTCGTCGCGGGAGATGCCCTTGCGGTTCATCAGCTCGGCGAACTGTTCACCGGTGATGTAGTCGCGCACGTGGGGATCGTTGAGGTCGGTGTGCCAGTCGATCTTGACCGCACCGGGGATGTGGCCGGTGTCGTAGAGCAGCACGTCCTCGTCGGACTCGACGATGGCGAGCCCCGGTCTGCCCAGGTTCGCCGACAACCAGTCGGCGGTCACCAGGCGTTCGGGGTGGGCATACGACTGCAGGGCGGGGTCTGGATCGGCAGGTAGAGGCACAAACCCGAGCCTACCGAGGCACGCGTATCCCGTGGGATCAGGTGACCGGGTTGTCGCGCCAGAGGTCGGCCAGCGACAGTCCGGCCCGCTCGAACATGCCGCGGACCAGCGGTAGGCCGATGCCGATCACCGACGAGGGGTCGCCCTCGACGCCGTCGACGAACCAGCCGCCCAAACCGTCGAGGGTGAAGCCGCCGGCCACCGCGGTCGGCTCCCCGCTGGCGACGTAAGCCTCGAGATCGACGTCTGACGGTGTCGCGAAGTGCACCGTGGTGGAGGTGGCCTCGGCCAGTCGGCAAGCAATCTCGTTGTCGCGCAGCCGAATCACGCAGTGTCCGGTGTACAGCCGGCCGGAGTTGCCCGCCATCTGGCGCCAGTCGGCCAGCGCCGTCTCGGGCGAGGCCGGCTTGCCGACCAACGCGCCGTCGCGCAGCAGCATGGAGTCGCACCCGATCACGACGCAGTCCGTGCCGACGGCGGGATCGAGGTCGGCGACGACGGCGTCGGCCTTGGCCGTCGCGAGCGCGACCGTCACCTCCGCAGGCGTCGCCGCCGGGCCGAGGTCGGCGATGACGGCGTCCTCGTCGACCCCGGAGACCACGATCAGCGGATCGATTCCGGCTTGCCGCAACACTTTTCGGCGGCCGGAGGAGGCCGAACCGAGGACGACGCGCGTCATCGACGACGCATGTGTGTCCGTTCCACGAGCGTCACCCGCTGCCAGCTGAACGGCGTGTACCGCAGCCGGTTGACGGGATGACCCCAGAGGTTCTCCTCCTGCTCGCGCGGCTCGGCCGGTGCGCTCGACGCGGCGGCGAGCACCGCGATCAGCGCGGCGAGCTCGTCCTGGGTCGGTTCACCCTTGACGACCTGGATATGCGCCTCGTGATCCTGCTGAGTGGCGATCTGCTCGTCGGTCACCGTCACGTCGGCCTCCCCGTCGCTCGCCGGATCGTTCGCCCCGCTCACAGGGGGATGTTCCCGTGTTTCTTGGGCGGAACCTGCGTGATCTTGCGCTCGAGGAGCCGCAGCGCGTTCGCGACGTAGCCGCGCGTGTGCGACGGCGGGATGACCGCGTCGACGTAACCGCGTTCGGCCGCGATGTACGGATTGACCAGCGTGTCCTCGTACTCCTGCTGCAGCTCCAGGCGCAGCGAGTCGACGTCCTCGCCGTTCTTGGCGGCTTCCTTGAGCTTCGAGCGGTACACGAACCCGACGGCGCCCGAAGCGCCCATCACGGCGATCTGCGCGGTCGGCCAGGCGACGTTGACGTCGGCACCCATCTCCTTGGACCCCATGACGCAGTAGGCGCCGCCGTAGGCCTTGCGGGTGATCACGGTGATCTTGGCGACCGTCGCCTCGCCGTAGGCGTAGAGCAGCTTGGCGCCGCGCCGGATGATGCCGTTGTACTCCTGGCCGGTACCGGGCAGGAAGCCGGGCACGTCGACAAGCATCACGATCGGGACGTTGAAGCAGTCGCAGGTCCGGATGAAGCGGGCGGCCTTCTCCGAGGCGTTGATGTCCAGGCAGCCGGCGAACTGGGTCGGCTGGTTGGCGACGATGCCGACGGGGCGGCCCTCGATGCGGCCGAACCCGACGATGATGTTCTGCGCGTAACCGGCCTGCACCTCGAGGAACTCGTCCTCGTCGAGGATGCGGGTGATGACCTCGTGCATGTCGTAGGGCTGGTTCGGCGAATCCGGAATCAGCGTGTCGAGTTCGAGGTCCTCGTCGGTGAGGTTGTCCTCGATCGGGCCCTCGGGCACCGCCTCCGGATAGCGCGGCGGATCGGCGTAGTTATTGCTCGGCAGGTACGACAGCAGCTCGCGCACGTAGTCGAACGCGTCCTGCTCGCCGGAGGCCACGTAGTGCGCCAGACCCGACTTCGCCATGTGGGTGTGCGCGCCGCCGAGTTCCTCCATCGTCACCTCTTCACCGGTGACGGTCTTGATGACGTCCGGCCCGGTGATGAACATCTGGCTGGTCTGGTCGACCATGATCACGAAGTCGGTCAGCGCGGGGGAGTAGACGTGCCCACCGGCCGCGGCGCCCATGATCAGCGAGATCTGCGGGATGACGCCGGAGGCCAGGATGTTGTTGTGGAAGATGTTGCTGTACAAGCCGAGTGAGACGACACCCTCTTGAATGCGGGCGCCTGCGCCGTCGTTGATGCCGATCAGCGGCCTGCCGGTCTTGATGGCCAGTTCCTGGACCTTGACGATCTTCTCGCCGTACACCTCGCCGAGGCTGCCGCCGAAGACCGTCGCGTCCTGGCTGAAGATGCACACCTCGCGGCCGTCGACGGTGCCGTAGCCGGTCACCACGCCGTCGCCGAGGGGACGGTTGGCCTCCATGCCGAAGTTGGTGCTGCGGTGGCGAGCCAGCGCGTCCAGTTCGACGAACGAGCCCTCGTCGAGCAGTGCCAGGATGCGCTCGCGAGCGGTGAGCTTGCCCTTGGCGTGGGTCTTCTCGATCGCTTCCTCGCCGACCGGGTGCAAGGTCTCCTCGGTCCGCTTGCGCAGATCGGCCAGCTTGCCCGCGGTGGTGTGGATGTCGATCTCGTGTTCGCCTGACGGCTCGACCGACGGCTTTTGAACGGAGGTCATGGTGGTCGATGCTAACGAACGGCCGCCGCGCGACCGACGGCGCGTCCTTAAGGTCTCCTTAAGGCTCGACAACTGACAGACGGGAGTGCGACGCGATGACCGCACAACAGGTTCCACTCGACGTCGCAACGCTGCGCGAGCAGGTCGGCAGCGGTTCGAAGACGTGGCGGCGCATCGATGTGGTGGACGAGACCGGATCGACCAACGCCGACCTGACCGCGCGCGCCGCGCGAGGCGAGGACATCGACGGCGCCGTGTTGATCGCCGAGAACCAGACCGCCGGCCGAGGCAGGCGGGGCCGCAGCTGGTCGGCGGCGCCGTTCGCGCAGATCACGATGTCGGTGGGGATCGACGCCACCGCGGTGCCCAGCTCGGCGTGGGGTTGGCTGCCGCTGGCGACCGGCGTGGCCGTCGTCGACGCGGTGGCCGACACGGGCGTCGCTGCGGGCCTGAAGTGGCCCAACGACGTCCTCGCCGGCGAGGGCAAGCTGGCCGGCATCCTGGCCGAAGTGGCGGCCGGACAGCGGGCCGTGGTGATCGGCGTCGGGCTCAACGTCTCGCTGCGCGCCGAGGATGTCGGCGTCGAGGGGGCGGTCTCGCTGGTCGATCTCGGTGTCCCGGCACCCGACCGGCAGCGCCTGGTCGTTCGGCTGCTGCACGAACTGGGCAACCGCCTCGAATCGTGGCGTCGCGCCGGAGGCGCGGACGCCGGGCTGGCGGCCGACTACCGCGCCCGGAGCCTGACGCTGGGGCGGCGCGTCCGCGCGCTGCTGCCCGGCGAGCAGGAGATCGTCGGTGTGGCCCGTGACGTCGACGACCAGGGCAGGCTCGTCATCGAGGCCGACGGTCGGCCGGTGACGGTTTCGGCGGGTGACATCGTGCATCTGCGTCCCGACCAGTGATTTCGTCCTAAAGTCATCGCATGGGTTACCCGGATAACGTGCTCGCGTCCGACGAGCAGGTGGTGCTGCACCGCCATCCGCACTGGAAGCGGCTCATCGGGCCGGTCCTGATCCTGCTCGTTGTCACGGCGTTGGCCGCGTTCGGCGGCGGCTACGTCAACAGCACCGGCTGGGACCAGACCGCCCGCAACGTCGTGCTGATCGTGATCGCCGCGATCTGGCTGATCATCGTCGGATGGCTGACGCTGTGGCCGTTCCTGAACTGGTGGACCACGCACTTCGTGATCACCGATCGTCGCGTCATGTTCCGCCACGGCGTGTTGACCCGGTCGGGCATCGACATCCCGCTGGCCCGGATCAACAGCGTCGAGTTCCGGCACGCGCTGCTGGACCGCATCTTGCGAACCGGCACGTTGATCATCGAGTCAGCGGCGCAGGACCCGCTCGAGTTCCACGACATCCCGCGAGTGGAGCACGTCCACTCGCTGCTGTATCACGAGGTCTTCGACACCCTGGGCTCGGAGGAGTCGCCCAGCTGAGCAACCTTGCCGGCGTGTCGGCCGGGCCGGCGCAGCGGCGTGACGTTGCCCTCGCCGTCGACGTGATCGACGTGCTCGTGGTGGTCCTCCATGAGCTCGGCGAGCCCGCCCGCGGTGAGCGACTCGACCGCCTTGTCGGGGTTGCGGCCGAACTCGTCGGGGAACACCCAGCGCCGGAACGCCCAGAACCGGAACGCCATCTGCAGCAGGTTGCCGATGATGTAGGCGGCGATGAAGTCGGCGATGTTCTCGACGGTCAGGCTGACCTCGGGCACCCGCAGCATCAGCACGTAGCTGGAGAACCACAGCGGGGCCATGCTCAACAGCACGCCGACGCCGGAGAAGCCGAAGAACAGCAGCGCCTCGTGATGACGCTCGCGGCCGCCGCGGTCGCGGAAGCTCCACTCGCGGTTGAGGATGTAGGACGCGATCACCGCGACAATGCCCGCGATGATCTTCGCCGTGACCGGCTTGGGCTCGAGCACCGTGAGCTTGAGCGTGTAGAAGACGGACGTGTCGATGATGAACGTCGTCGCGCCGACTATCGCGAACTTGATGAGTTCGTGATGCCGCTCGAAGTACGGCCGTACCGGTTTCGGCAGCCGCGCGATCGTCGCATCGGTAAAGGACACAACAGGGCAGTGTACGTAAATCCGGCAGCCTACGTGTACCCATGCAGGTCGCGGTGGGTACGCGGGGGCCGACCCGGACCGGTCGTCATGACACCATGTGGACGTGTCGCAGAACCCCAAAGGACCCCCGGTGGTCGCCATGGTCGGCGGTGGTCAGCTGGCCCGGATGACCCATCAGGCCGCGATCGCGCTCGGCCAGACGCTGCGTGTGCTCGCGGTCGATGCCGGTGACCCGGCCGCGCAGGTCAGCCCCGATGTGGTGCTGGGCACACACACCGATCTCGACGCGCTGCGCCGCGTCGCCGCCGGCGCCGATGCGCTGACTTTCGACCACGAACACGTGCCGACCGAGCTTCTGGAGAAGCTGCTCGCCGAGGGCGCCAACGTGGCACCGCCGCCGTCGGCGCTGGTGCACGCCCAGGACAAGCTGGTCATGCGCCGCAGGCTGGAGGCGCTCGGCGCGCCGGTGCCGCGATTCGCGGCGGTCGAGGAGCTGGCTGACGTCGACGCGTTCGCCGAGCGGGTCGGCGGCCCGGTCGTCGTCAAGACCGTGCGCGGCGGCTACGACGGGCGCGGAGTCACGCTGGCCGCGGACGTCGCCGAGGCGCGCGACGCCGCGCAGCGGTATCTGGACGGCGGGGCGCAGGTCCTGGTCGAGGAGAAGGTCGCGATGCGGCGCGAACTGGCTGCCCTGGTGGCGCGTTCGCCGTTCGGGCAGGGCGCCGCGTGGCCGGTGGTGGAGACCGTGCAGCGCGACGGCATCTGCGTCGAGGTGATCGCACCCGCGCCGGGCCTGGACGACGAATTGCGTGCGGCGGCAGGCCAATTGGGACTGAAGCTGGCTGCTGAGCTCGGCGTCGTCGGCGTGTTGGCCGTCGAGCTGTTCGAAACCGTCGACGGCGCGCTGCTGGTCAACGAGCTCGCGATGCGACCGCACAACTCAGGGCACTGGACCATGGACGGTGCGTACACCGGCCAGTTCGAACAGCACCTGCGCGCGGTGCTCGACTATCCGCTGGGCGACACCGCGCCGATCGCTCCGGTCACCGTCATGGCCAATGTCCTTGGCGCGCAAGAGGCCCCGGCGATGACGATGGACGAGAGGCTGCATCACCTGTTCGCGCGGATGCCCGACGCCAAGGTCCATCTGTACGGGAAGGCCGAGCGGCCGGGCCGAAAGATCGGCCACGTCAACGTGCTCGGCGAGGCGACGGGCTCGCTGGACGACGACGCGTACGTCGCCGATGTGCGCGAGCGCGCGGTGAGGGCGGCACACTGGTTGTCGCACGCGGAATGGACGGACGGATGGGACCCACATGAGTAGCGCTCCTGCGCCGCGCGTCGGCCTGATCATGGGTAGCGACAGCGACTGGTCGGTGATGGAGGATGCCGCCCACGCGCTGGCCGAGTTCGAGGTGCCTTTCGAGGTCGGCGTCGTCTCCGCACACCGCACGCCGGTCCGCATGCTCGAATACGCCCAGGGCGCGGCCGACCGCGGCATCGAGGTGATCATCGCCGGCGCGGGCGGGGCGGCGCACCTGCCCGGCATGGTGGCTTCGGCGACCCCACTGCCCGTGATCGGCGTGCCGGTGCCGCTGGCCAAGCTCGACGGCCTGGACTCGCTGCTGTCGATCGTGCAGATGCCCGCCGGGGTCCCGGTGGCCACGGTGTCGATCGGCGGGGCCCGCAACGCGGGGTTGTTGGCGGTGCGGATCCTGGGAGCGGCCGACGCCGCCCTGCGCGAGCGGGTCGTGCGTTTCCAGGCCGACCTGCACGACACGGTGCTGCAGAAGGACGCGGCGCTGCGGGACCGCCTACTCGGCGAATAGGTCGACCGGGGCCCGCGAGAGTAGGGTTACCGGCGAGTAGCAAGGAGTTTTCATGGCCATCGGCAACCCGTCATTCGACCTCTTTCAGCTCTCCGACGAGCACAACGAACTGCGCGCGGTGCTGCGCGACCTCTGTGAGAAGGAGATCGCCCCGCACGCCGCCGACGTCGACGAGAAGGCGCGCTACACCGACGAGGCGCTTGCGGCGCTGACAGCTTCCGGCATGGCCGCCATCCACATCCCCGAGGAGTACGGCGGTCAGGGCGGCGATTCGATCGCGGCCTGCATCGTGATCGAAGAGGTCGCCAGGGTCTGCGCGTCGTCGTCGCTGATCCCGATCTGCAACAAGCTCGGCACCATGGGGCTGCTGCTGCGCGGCAGCGAGGAACTGAAGAAGCAGGTGCTGCCCTCGATCGCCGCGGGTGAGGCCGTCGCCTCCTACGCACTCTCGGAGCGCGAGGCGGGCAGCGACGCCGCTTCGATGCGCACCAGGGCCCGCCGGGAGGGCGACGAGTGGGTGCTCAACGGCGCCAAGTGCTGGATCTCCAACGGCGGCCAGTCGACCTGGTACACGGTGATGGCGGTCACCGACCCGGACAAGAAGGCCAACGGCATCTCGGCGTTCATTGTGCACAAGGACGACCCCGGCTTCTCCATCGGCGCCAAGGAGAAGAAGATGGGTATCAAGGGATCGCCCACCACCGAGTTGTACTTCGAGGACTGCCGGATCCCGGCCGACCGGATCATCGGCGACGAGGGCACCGGGTTCAAGACCGCGCTCGCCACCCTGGACCACACCCGCCCGACGATCGGCGCGCAGGCGGTCGGCATCGCGCAGGGCGCACTCGACGCCTCGATCGCATATGTCAAGGAGCGCAAGCAGTTCGGCAAGCCGATCGGCGACTTCCAAGCCGTGCAGTTCATGCTCGCCGACATGGCGATGAAGATCGAGGCCGCCCGGTTGACCGTGTATTCCGCGGCTGCTCGCGCCGAACGCGGCGAGCCCGACCTCGGGTTCATCTCCTCGGCGTCGAAGTGTTTGGCCTCCGACGTCGCGATGGAGGTGACCACCAACGCCGTGCAGTTGTTCGGCGGCTACGGCTACACCACCGACTTCCCCGTCGAGCGGTACATGCGCGACGCCAAGATCACTCAGATCTACGAGGGCACCAACCAGATTCAGCGCGTGGTGATGTCGCGCGCCCTGCTGAAGTAGTAGCCCCCTCCCTTTCTTCCGCGAGCAGACGCAAAACTGCCCATTTCTTGGCGAAATGAGGCAGTTTTGCGTCTGCTCGCCGGGGTTCAGGTGTACTCGATAAACGTGGCCATGCCCGCTTCGAGGTGATACGTGTTGTGGCAGTGGGTGATCCACCGACCGGGGTTGTCGGTGTCGAAGTCGATCTCGACGGTGCGCAGCGGTGCGACGAGCACCGTGTCTTTGCGGGCCAGCGGCCCACCGGGCCCCATCACTTGGAACGTGTGCCCGTGTAAGTGCATGGGGTGGAACATCTTCGACTCGTTGACGTAGCGGATGCGCACGCGTTGGTCGCGCGTCACCGCGTATCCGTCGCGGGGCGGATCGTAGCGACGTCCGTTGATCGTCCACGTGTAGCCGTCCACCGGACCGGCGAGCCGCATGTCGATGACCTGCTGTGGGGCGCCGGCGGGCAGGTTCACCTCCGGTGCGGCCGCCAGCGTCGCGGTGTCGAGCGGAGCGCGCCTGCGCAGCGTCGCGACGTAGTCCTCGATGCCGGCTGGGCCGGCCTTCTTGTCGACGCGCATGTTGAGCCGGGCGTAGCCGTCCTTGCGATGCGCCGCGGCGACGACGGGAGCCGACGCCTGCAGCGTGACGATCGCGTCGGCACGTTCACCCATTCCGAGGATGACCGAATCGACCTGCCTGGTCTCGACCGGGAACCCATCGGTGGCGATAACCCGCAGCGGGTGGCCGGGCACGCCGACCTGGAACGCGGTGTCCGACCCGGCGTTGATGATCCGCAGCCGGATACGTTGTCCGGCACGGTAATCGACCACATGCGGGTCGACGGCCACCCGGCCGTTGACGAGGTAGTAGGGGTAGGTGACGTCGCCGCCGTCGTCGCCGAGCGGTGTGGCCGGGGTGATGCCGGCGTCCGGGACGTTCGGCATCGGCGCCATGCCTGCCCTGTTCAGGTCGGCCAGCACCTGGTCGGGTGTGCGCCCGGTGCCGTCGACCCAGTCGTCGAGCACGATGACGAGTTCATCGTCGTAGTCGGCGCCGTCGGCGGCATCCTCGATGATCAGCGGACCGTAGAGGCCGCGGTCGAGTTGGGTGCCCTCGTGGGAGTGATACCAGTAGGTCCCGGCGTCGGGCACGACGAAGTCGTAGGTGAACGACTCGCCCGCGGGCACTGCGGGCTGCGTCAGCACGGGCACGCCGTCCATCGGGTTGGGTATCGCGAGGCCGTGCCAGTGAATGGTGGTTGGTGCGGGCAGTCTGTTGTTCAGCTGCGCGCGCATCCTCTCGCCCTTGCGGATTCGGATCTCCGGCCCGGGCACCCCGTCGGCATACGCCCACGTGCGAACCGCGACCCCACCGAGATCGACGTCCACCTCCGCGGGGGCGAACGTGATGTCGAACCCGTCGCCACGGTCCGCAGGCGCCGGCTCGTTACGCGACGAACACGCGCCCACGACGCCTGCCGCCACGCCGGCCGACAGCACGAGGAAACCGCGCCGGTCGATCACGCTCCTCAGCGTGGCACCACGGCCCCGCGAGCAGACGCAAAACTGCCTCATTTCGCCGAGAAATGGGCAGTTTTGCGTCTGCTCGCGAGAGAAGGCGCGACGGTCAGCCCTTGGTGACCTTCTCCGTCGCCCTGCGCCGATCGGCCAGCGCGGGATCGGGGTTGGCCACCTGCACGAGCGAGGCGCCGACGGCGAAGAGGGCCAGCAGGTGCTCGACGAGCTCGTCGGCGGTATCCCAGCCGGCGCTGGACAGCACGCGATCGGAAGCCGTAATCCCTTGCGCTGCAGCGGCTTCGTGGGCCGCTTCGAGCACGTCGTCGACGCCACGGCCGTTCAATGCGGGGCCGGGGGAGCGCTCGGGAACGATCTGGTCGCCGTGGACCCGAACGGCGGTGGCGTAGTCGGTCACCCCGACCGGCAGGTCGGCGGCGGGCTTGCCGAACGGGTCCAGCGACAGGACCGCGACCTCACCTATTCCGCCGCCCATGCCCACGATCTCGTCGGCCTCGGCCAGCCGGTCCGCGATACACAGCGCGACGTCGGCCGCGTCGTCGGCACCGAGCACCACCTCGGCGCCGATCCACCAGATGCCGAAGTACACCGCGGCGCTCTGCCAGTGCGCGGGCAGCAGAACCGCGACGCGCGTCGACGGGCCGGCGCCCAACTCGTCGCGTAACAGGTTGGCGGTCTTGGCGGCCCAGTTCGTGAGCGTGGCGGTCGACAACTCGATCCGTTCGCCGGTGGCGTCGTCGTAATAGGTGATCCGCGGGCCCGCCGGGTCGGAGGCCATGAGCGGGTCGAGGATCGCGCCGCTGAGCGTAGTCACGCTAGTTGATGCACGCGGGATCGTCGGATCCGGCGGTCAGGATCGGCGACGGCGGCGGCGGTGCGGTCTCCGTCGACCCCACGGTCACGGAGTCGGCGGCAAGCGTCGGAACGCTGCTACCGTCCAGGCCGGAGCCCGGGCCCGTGTAGTCGTCGGCGAGCACCACCCGCACGCTGCCGGGCGCCACCGACGGGTCCTCGACGATCGCCAAACCGCCCAGATCCTCCGAAACGGCCTGCGCGCCAAGGTCGTCGCTCTTGGGTGCGCGGACCTGGCTGTTGGCCACCGGATCGCCCTCGTGGTTGCCCGTTGGGCCGGGGTTGAAGCCCTTGTTGGTCAACACCTGTGACACCGAGGCGGCCAGACCGTTGACTTCGGTGGCGTTGACCACCTCGACGGTGGTCTTGTCGGGCGAATAGGCGATCTCCTCGGTCTTACCCTGATCCTGCTCGTGCAGCAGGCTTTCCACCCAACTCTTGACCTCGCTGGGGTCGACCCGCACGACACTCTGCATGCCGTCGTCGCTCCAGCCGTTCTCCTGCAGCACCGGAATGGTGGCGAACGCGACGTTACCCGCGGCCAACTTCTGCAGCTGCTCGGCGAATTCCATGACGTCCCAACCATCGGACAGCACCACCGAGCGCTGGACCGCGTCCTGCAGCCGGTTCAAGGTGGACGGGCTCGACAGCGTCTTGCCCGAGATCACCTCGTGGGCAAGCGAAGCCATCACGGCCTGTTGGCGCGTCACCCGGTCGAGGTCGCCGCGCGGCAGGTCGTGGCGCTGGCGCACGAAACTCAGCGCCTGCGGACCGTTCAGCTTCTGCCAGCCCGCCGGGAAATCGGCACCCGAAAGGGGTTCGTAGACCGCCTCTTTCAGACACACATTGACGCCACCGAGGGCGTCGGTGATCAACGCGAAGCCCAGCAGGCCGACCTCGGCGTAGTGGTCGACGGTGACGCCGGTGAGGTTGGCGACGGTTTTGATCAGGGCCTCGCGGCCGGCCTCGGTCGCCTGCGGCTCGGCATCGGCGGGGTCCATTCCCTTGCCCTCGACGAGCTCGGTCATCTTCTCCAGATGTTCCGAGCCGTAGACGCCATTGATCTTCATCTTGCCGATACCCGGCGCCTCGACATAGGAGTCGCGGGGGATCGAGATGGCGGTGGCGGACTTTCCGTTGTTCGGCACGCGAATCAGGATGATGGTGTCGGTGTTGGTCGACTCGTCGTCGCCCGCGCGCAGCGTGGCCAGCTCCTCCTGGGACAGGGGATTGCCGTGCGCGTCGGTGCGGCTGTCGAGCCCGACGAGCAGGATGTCGATCGCGCCGTCCTCGCCGCCCTCGCCCAGCGCGATCGACGAGATGTGATTGATGCCGGACTCGAACGAGCGGATCTTGCCCCACGCGACGCCGGTACCGACCACGATCGCCAAGGCCGCGGACACGGCGATGACACGAAGCATTCGACCGGGCATCAGCCCAGGCTACTGGGGAGACGGGCACAGAGCGGGTAGCGCTACTCGGCGTGCCAGACTCGTGACCGTGTCTTTTTCCGAGCCGGCCCGAATCGTAATTCCTGGCGCAGGCGGGATGGTGGGCCGCGTTCTCGCAGGTCAGGCCCGCGGGCAGGGTCGCGAGGTGCTCGCCCTGACGTCGTCGCAACTCGACATCACCGACGCGGCGGCCGCCGAGCGTGTCATCGCCCCCGGGGACGTGGTGATCAACTGCGCCGCGTTCACCCAGGTGGACGACGCCGAGGCGGAACAGGACCGGGCGTACGCCGTCAACGTGGCGGGGCCCGCCCACCTCGCGCGGGCGTGCGCATCCGCCGGTACGCGGTTGATTCACATCTCGACCGACTACGTGTTCTCCGGCACACTGCGCCGTCCGTATGAGATCGACGACGAGACAGGACCCGTGAACGTCTACGGCCGCACCAAACTCGAGGGTGAGCGGGCGGTGCTGGCGGCGCTACCCAATGCGCACGTCGTCCGCACCTCGTGGGTGTACGAAGGCGGCGACGGAACCGATTTCGCGGCGGCCATGCGGCGCAAGGCCGCCGGTGACGACACGGTGGATGCGGTGGCCGACCAGATGGCGTCCCCGACCTACGCCGGTGACCTCGCCGTGGCGCTGTTGGAGATCGCGGACGGCGCGATCCGTGAACCGGTGCTGCACGCCGCCAACGACGGTGAGGCGAGCCGCTATGACCAGGCACGGGCGGTGTTCGAGGCCGTCGGTGCCGACCCCGAGCGGGTGCGACCCGTCACCAGCGACGCCCGGCCGGCGCGGCGGCCGCCGTACTCCGCGCTGTCGGGTCGACGCTCCGCCGAGGCCGGGCTCACTCCGCTGCGACCGTGGCGCGAGGCGCTGCAGGATGCGCTGTCGAGGTTCGGGCGTGGCGGCCCGTTACCCTCGACGCCGTGAGTTCGGAACCGGTGCCGCATGAGTGACGAGTTGATCGTCGTCACAGTGACGTTCTCACCCGGCCCGCACCTCGACCGGTTCCTGGCCTCGCTGTCGCACGCTACGGACCGGCCGGTGACCGTGGTTATGGCCGACAACGGTTCGACCGACGGTGCGCCCGAAGAGGCGCTCGCGCGCTATCCCAACGCCCGATTACTGCGCATGAGCGGCAATCTCGGCTACGGCAGCGCGATCAACCGCGCCGTCGCCGAGTACGTGAAGGACTCCGACAACAACGACTTCTTCGTGGTGGCCAACCCTGACGTGCAGTGGGGCCCGCGCAGCATCGACATCATGCTCGAAGCCGCCGGCCGGTGGCCGCACGCGGGATCGCTGGGGCCGCTGATCCGCGACCCCGACGGTTCGGTGTATCCCTCGGCGCGCCACCAGCCGAGCCTGGTGCGCGGTGGCATGCACGCGGTGGTGGGGCCGTTCTGGAAGTCGAACCCGTGGACAGCCGAGTACCGCCAAGAGCGTCAGGAGCCCAGCGAACGCCCGGTCGGCTGGCTGTCGGGATCGTGTCTGTTGCTGCGCCGGTCGGCGTACGAGGAGATCTCCGGCTTCGACGAGCGCTACTTCATGTACATGGAGGACGTCGACCTCGGAGATCGGCTGTCGCGGGCCGGCTGGCAGAACGTGTACGTCCCGTCGGCCGAGGTTTTGCACGCGAAGGGTCACGCGACCGGCAAGGACCCCGCGCGCAACTTGGCCGCCCATCACACCAGCACCTACACTTTCCTCGCGGATCGGTACCCCCGGTGGTGGCAGGGTCCGCTGCGGTGGACGATCCGGAGTTCGCTCGCCGCGCGCGCGGGCCTGGTGGTCCGCAACTCACGTCGCAGAGGGGTGAAAGGACGGCGCAAGTGAATCCTGCACAAGTGGACGCCGTCATCCTCGTCGGCGGTCTGGGGACCCGGCTTCGGCCGTTGACCCTGTCCGCACCCAAGCCGATGCTGCCCACGGCCGGCCTGCCGTTCCTGACGCACCTGCTCTCGCGCATCGCCGAGGCCGGCATCGAACACGTCGTGCTCGGCACGTCGTACAAGGCCGCGGTGTTCGAGTCGGAGTTCGGCGACGGGTCGAAGTTCGGGCTGCAGATCGAGTACGTGGTCGAGACCGAACCGCTGGGCACCGGCGGCGGTATCGCCAACGTCACAGGCAAGCTGCGCCACGACACCGCGTTGGTGTTCAACGGCGACGTATTGTCCGGTGCCGACCTGCGCGCGCTGCTGGACCGCCACGAGAACAACGCCGCCGACGTGACGCTGCACCTGGTGCGCGTGGGCGACCCTCGGGCGTTCGGTTGTGTGCCAACCGACTCCGACGGCATGGTGACCGCGTTCCTGGAGAAGACCCAGGACCCGCCCACCGATCAGATCAACGCCGGCTGTTATGTGTTCAAGCGCGAGGTCATCGACCGCATACCCAAGGGCCGCGCGCTCTCGGTCGAACGCGAGGTGTTCCCGGGTCTGCTCTCGGACGGGCTTCGGGTGTGCGGTTACGTCGACTCCACCTACTGGCGTGACATGGGCACACCGGAGGACTTCGTGCGCGGCTCAGCCGATCTGGTGCGCGGTATCGCGCCGTCACCCGCGCTCGGTGGGCATAGCGGCGAGAAACTGGTGCACGACGGCGCCGGCGTCGCGCCGGGTGCGCTACTGATCGGCGGCACCGTGGTCGGTCGCGGCGCCGAAATCGCCGGGGGCGCAAGGCTGGACGGCGCGGTGATCTTCGACGGCGCGCGGGTGGGCGCCGGGGCGGTGATCGAACGCTCGATCATCGGGTTCGGGGCCCGCATCGGTCCACGCGCGCTGATCCGCGACGGCGTGATCGGCGACGGCGCCGACATCGGTGCGCGGTGCGAACTGCTGCGCGGCGCGCGTGTGTGGCCGGGAGTGACGATCCCCGACGGCGGAATCCGGTTCTCGACCGACGTTTAGCGGTTCACCGATTGCGCGCGGCCGCGGCCAACTGGGTGAGGCCGAAATCGCAATCCTCCGGCAGTGCGTCCAGCGGCCACCACCGCAAGTCCAAAGACTCGTCGCTGACCACGATCTCGGCGTCGGCGGGGGCGCGCACGATGAACTGCATGTCGAGGTGGCGGGTCGGCACCCCCAGCGAGCACGTGACGGGATGTACGTGCAGCGCGGCCATCACCGGGTCGATCGTGAGGCCCTCGATGCCGGACTCCTCGGTGGCCTCCCGCAAGGCGGCGGCGACGACGTCGGAATCGGTTGGCTCACAATGCCCGCCGAGTTGCAGCCACCGTCCGAACCTCGGATGCAGGGTCAGCAGCGCCCGTGTGCCTGTGTGGTCGAGCACCAGCGCCGATCCGGTCACGTGACCGGGTGCGCACTCGCGAAGACAGCCGTCGGCGCGGGCGGCCAGGAATGCCAGCACCGCATGTCGCAAAGTGTCCTGTGCGGGGTCCGGTGCCTGCCAACGGATCAGCGTTTCGACGGCCGAAGCGTGCAGGCTCACTTGCGCACCAACAGTCCGTCAGTCGGCACGGGAGTGCGCGGGCCGGGCGGTGTTTCATCCTCTGGGTAGCCGATCGCGATCGCGCCCAACGGTTCCCAATCGTCGGGCAGATCGAGTTCCTGACGGACGATGTCGGCGGCGAAGATCGTCGACCCGATCCAGCAGCTGCCGACGCCGCGGACGGCCAACGCCACCAGCAGCGCCTGCACCGCGGCGCCGACCGCGACGGTGAACATCGTGTGTTCGGCGGCGGTGCGGTCGGCGTCCGGATAGCTGTGCGCACCGTCGGGCACCAGGAACGGGATGACGACTTCCGGTGCGTCGTAGAGGATCCGGCCGCGGTCGACGCGGCGTTCCACGGCATCGGCGGGGCGCCCGTCGGCCGTGAGGTCGGCGCGCCACTTGTCCTTCATCCGGTCCAGCAATGCCGAGCGTCGGGTGCCGTCCTGTAACCACACGAACCGCACCGGCCTCGTGTGGTGGGGAGCCGGCGCGGTGAGCGCTTCGCCGACAGCGGATTCGACGAGTTCCGGTGCGACCGGCTCGGCCGAGAACCGGCGTATCGACCGGCGCAGCAGCTGCGCCTGGCTGCGGCCCAGCGCGATGGCCTCCTCGGTGCCGAGCCAGAACAGGTCTTCCTCGCCCGCCCGCACCAGACGGCGCGCGGTGGAACCGTCGTCGGGCAGCCGCAGCCCACGCACCACCGCGACCGGGATTCCGGTCAGCTTGCCCTTCACCAGATCCGCGGCCGCGGCGATCTCGTCGGCGACGGCGATCTCGGTGACGATCAGTTCGTTTCCGTGCCGGTCGACCGAACCGCCGTACCCGTGCAACACGGTCAAACCGGCGGCGCCGATGGCCACGTCGGTCTGCCCGTTGCGCCAAGCGCGGCCCATCGTGTCGGTGACGACGACACCGACCGTCACGCCCAGCCGTTCGCGCAACGCCGACTGCAGCGCCGCCGCGCTGGCGTCGGGATCGACCGGCAGCAGCGCGAGTTCCGCGGAGTCGACGTTCGAGCCGTCGACACCTGCCGCCGCCTGAACGAGACCGATCGCGTTCTCGGTGATCAAGGTGCGGCCCTTGCGTGCCAACACGCGCACCGCCTCGGCATCGATCAGCTTGCGCCGCAGCACGTCGCGTTGTTCGGGATCCATCGGCGCATCCACGATGCGGCCCTCACATTTCGACATCACCTTGCTGGTGACCACGAGGATGTCGTGGTCGCGCAGCCACGGTGCGGCCGCGGCGATCGACGCCGCGAGATCGTCACCGGGACGGAACTCGGGTAACCCCGAGACCGGCAGCAGCTCCACCGAGGCGGCGGTGCCGTGGTCACCGCGCGAAGGTTCGGTCATGGTTTCACGCCCGCCAGATCCATTCCCGCAAGGACCATTTCGCCGGTAGCGCCGGGATCGGTCATCAGAAGCGGCACCGCTCGGACGTCAACCCCGTCGATGTCGGCGTGATCGCCCTCGTGCACCAACCAGCCATCGAGGATGCCGACCCCGGAGCGGGCGCCGTAGTGTCTGCCGACGGCTTCGGAGGTGCTCGGCACGCCGATCACCGACAGGCATTCGTCGGCCATGCCCCGCAACGGCTTTCCGCCGATGATGGGGGAGTAGCCGATGACGGGCGCCGGGGTCGAGCGCAGTGCGCCTCGGATACCGGACACCGCGAGGATCGCGCCGATGCTCACCACCGGGTTCGACGGTGCGATCAGGACGACATCGGCGGATTCGATCGCCTCCGCGACGCCGGGCCCCGCGGTGGCCTTGTCGGCGCCGACGAAAGCGAAGCTGTGGGTGGGCACTTTCGCGCGATAGCGCACCCACCACTCCTGGAAGTGGATCGCGCGTTTCTCGCCGGCGTACTCGCCGGGTCCGGGATCGGTGATGACGACGTGGGTTTCGCTGCGGTCGTCACTGGCGGGCAGCAGCGTGGCCCCCGGCGCCCATCGCGTGCACAGCGCCTCGGTCACTTGCGACAGCGGATAACCGGCACGCAGCATCTGGCTGCGCACCAGATGCGTCGCCAGATCCCGGTCGCCGAGCCCGAACCAGTCCGGCTGTACTCCGTAGGCCGCGAGTTCCTCCTTGGCATGCCAGGTTTCGTTGCGATGCCCCCAGCCGCGCTCGGGGTCGATACCGCCGCCGAGGGTGTACATGCACGTGTCGAGGTCCGGACAGATCCGCACGCCGAACATCCACGCGTCATCGCCCACATTGACCACTGCAGTCAGTTCATGCTCAGCAGTATCATCAGTCCCAGCAGCACCTTTCGCGCCGCCGAACTGACCGAGGCCCAAGAGCTGTTGCACGCCAAGCAGGAACCGGGCGCCACCGACGCCGCCGACCAGTACCGTGACCTTCACATCGACCGAGCGTAGGCCGTCCAATCGGATTGGGTACGGGCAGGAGTCGGCCCGGAACGGCGATGGATTCGGGTGTGATGGACACGCCGAGGTCACGACTCGCCGTAATTCGATCACGGAATGGTATGAATTCCTGTTCTAGAGCTTGACCAGGGCAGCTGACGCGTGTGTAATCACACCAGTGTCATTTCCCGGTAGGCCATCCGGTTCCGGTGCCGCAGACCGAGATTCGATCACTTGTTCGAATTGGAAGTGTCCTACAGATTCGTGGGGCGCTCATAGGGGATCAACGAGACCAGGTGAGGAGGCGGAAGATGTCTTTTGAGTACAGCGATTTCGATCGTTTGGCTCGGTTCGACGCCCGAGTCTTCGGCTCAGTAGACAGCGCGCCGCACGCCCATTCGGAACCGGCACCGGTTGAGACGCCTCGGCGTCCGCAGTTAAGTCTGGTGCCCGATCCGATCGATGTGGCGCCGGCACTGACACCCGAGGATGAGCTCTGGCAGGAGAAGGCGCTGTGCGCTCAAACCGACCCGGAGGCGTTCTTCCCGGAGAAGGGTGGCTCGACGCGCGAAGCCAAGCGGATCTGCCAGGGCTGCGAGGTGCGCGACGCGTGCCTGGAGTACGCCCTGGCGCATGACGAGCGCTTCGGCATCTGGGGCGGGCTGTCCGAGCGCGAGCGCCGCCGCCTCAAGCGCGGAATCATCTGAGCCGCGGGGTCAATCGTCGTCGATCGTCGGATCGATGACGGAGGGCTCGACGCCCAGAAAGGTGGCGACCTGAGCCACCAGGATTTCATGCAGAAGCTCTTCGAGTTCGACGGAATCCTTGGCCCGCCGCTCGATCGGTTTGCGGAACAGCACAATTCGCGCGCGTGTGGCGTTCCCCCTGACGTCCACGCCCGCCGGGATCAGCCGGGCCAGCGCGATCGGCCCGTCGGCGATCACCTCCGGCGGCCACTGCACACTGTCGGGATCCTTCGGTGCGATGCGCGGGATCTCGTCGACCGCCACATCCAGCGCCGTGAGCCGGTCCTGCCAACGCCGCTCGATCGCCTCGTAGGCCTCCAGCACTGCCATGTCGAACCTCTCGGCGCGACTGCGCCAGCCCGGCACCGTCGGGGGGAGTAACGGCCCGCGCATCTCGCGGCCCCGGCGCGAGCGCAGGTGTCCACGCTTGGCCACCGCTGGGGTGCTCCTTTCGTGCGGGATGAACTGGATCGTAACGGTTCGAGATCGGCCGTCCGCAGGCTGCGCGTGTCCGGCGGCAAGCGGAGTGCGGCCACGATAGCCTTCCGCTGTGAACGTTCCCCGTCGCTGTTGCCGGCCCGGGTGTCCGCACTATGCGGTCGCGACGCTGACATTCGTCTACGCCGACTCCACTGCGGTCGTCGGTCCCCTCGCGACGGTGGCCGAACCGCACTCATGGGACCTGTGTGTCGTGCACGCCGGCCGCGTTACCGCCCCTCGCGGCTGGGAATTGGTGCGTCACGCCGGCCCGCTGCCTTCTCACCCCGACGAAGACGACCTCGTCGCGCTCGCGGATGCGGTCCGTGAGGGGCGCGACGTCGCTCCGCCCATCAACCGGGTGGCAACCGGGTTCTCCGATCCCGTCACCGGAACCCCGGGCGGTTCGCTGATGGCGCCGCCCGCCCGGCGACCGGAGTCCAACGGCCGTCGCCGAGGCCATCTGCGCGTGCTGCCGGACCCCACGGACTAGACGGCCTGCACGTCTGTCCGGACGGTTAGGCTGGCGCCAGTAGTTGTCCGTGTCACGAGGAGTCCTATGTCCCGGCCCGCCGCGGCGGTTCATCGCGTCATCAAGGCCTATGACGTGCGCGGCCTGGTCGGAACCGAACTCGACGAGTCGTTCGTCGCCGACGTGGGCGGCGCATTCGCACGCCTCGTTCGCGACGGCGCATCGCAGGTGGTCGTCGGCTACGACATGCGAGCCAGTTCGCCCGCACTGGCGGCGGCCTTCGCCGACGGGGTGACCGCGCAGGGCCTCGACGTGGTGCGGATCGGCCTCGCCTCGACCGACCAGTTGTACTTCGCGTCGGGCCTGCTGGAGTGCCCCGGTGCGATGTTCACCGCCAGCCACAACCCGGCCGCCTACAACGGCATCAAGCTCTGCCGGGCCGGGGCCAAACCGGTGGGCAAGGACACCGGGCTGTCGACCATCGCCGACGAGGTGATCGCCGGTGTCCCCGGCTACGACGGCGCGCCCGGCACGCTCAGCGACCGCGATGTGCTGGCCGACTACGGCGAGTTCTTGCGCTCGCTGGTGAGCCTGGCCGACATGCGTCCGCTCAAGGTCGCCGTCGATGCGGGCAACGGCATGGCCGGCCACACCACCCCCGCGGTGCTGGGCCCGATCGCACCGATCACGCTGGCGCCGCTGTACTTCGAACTCGACGGCACCTTCCCCAACCACGAAGCCAACCCGCTGGACCCGGCCAACCTGACCGATCTGCAGTCCTACGTCGTGCAGACCGGCGCCGACATCGGACTGGCGTTCGACGGCGACGCCGACCGGTGTTTCGTCGTCGACGAGAAGGGGCATCCGGTCTCGCCGTCAGCGGTGACCGCGTTGGTCGCCGCGCGGGAACTCGGCAGAGAGATCGGCGCCACGGTGATTCACAACCTGATCACCTCGCGGGCAGTGCCCGAACTGGTGACGGAGCGGGGCGGTACGCCCGTGCGCAGCCGCGTGGGCCACTCCTATATCAAGGCGTTGATGGCCGACACCGGAGCGATCTTCGGTGGCGAGCATTCGGCGCATTACTACTTCCGTGACTTCTGGGGCGCCGACTCCGGCATGCTCGCCGCGCTACACGTGCTGGCCGCGCTCGGCGAACAAGACCGGCCGCTGTCGGACATGATGGCCGACTACCAGCGCTACGAGGCGTCCGGCGAGATCAACTTCACGGTCACCGACGCCGAGCGATGTGTGGACGATGTGCTCAAGGCGTTCGGCACCCGGATCCATTCGATCGACCACCTCGACGGGGTGACCGTCGACCTGGGCGAGGGCACATGGTTCAACTTGCGGATGTCCAACACCGAGCCGTTGCTCCGGCTCAACGTGGAAGCCCGCAGCACCGACGAGGTCGACGAGATCGTCGGAGAGGTCTCCGACACCGTGCGTGCGCGGGTGCCGTCGAATGCCGAGGCGGCGACGTGACTTCGGGTCCGTCCTCGGCCGCGACCATCGACCTCGACGACGTCGACGGCCTGCTCGGCGCCGACCGCGAGGGTCTGCTGCGCGCCGCCGCGATGGCCGGCGCCCAGGTTCGCGCCACCGCCGCCGCGCTCGCGGAGGGCGAACTCGAATCGCTGCGCGCCGACGGGGCGCCCCGCACGGTGATCTGGGTTGCCGGGCGTGGCAACGCGGAGACGGCGGGATCGCTACTGGCGTCGGGCTGGGGGGCTTCGGTGGCCGCGCCCATCGTCGTCGCCGCAGAGGTGCCGCCGTGGATCGGTCCGCTCGACGTCCTCGTCGTCGCCGGCGACGACCCTGGCGATCCCGCGTTGGTGAACGCCGCCGCCACCGGAGTTCGGCGCGGTGCCCGCGTGGCGGTCGTCGCACCGTACGAGGGGCCGCTGCGCGACGTCGCCGCGGGCAGGGCGGCGGTGCTGGCGCCGCGGATGTGGGTGCCCGACGAATTCGGATTCGTGCGCTACCTCGCCGCCGGCCTCGCGACTCTGGCCGTGGTCGATCCGACCATGCACGTCGACCTCGAGGCGCTGGCCGACGAACTCGACGCCGAGGCGCTTCGCAACAGCGCGAACCGCGAACTGTTCACCAACCCGGCCAAGACGCTGGCCGAGCGGATGTCGGACCGCGACGTGGTGCTGGCCGGCGACAGCGCGGCGTCGCTGACGCTGGCTCGGCACTGCGCGGCAATTCTGTTGCGCATCGCCCAACGGGTGGTCGCCGCCGTGGGCTTTGGAGACGCGCTGGCGATGCTGAGAGCCGGTGCGTCGGTCGCGGATCGGGAGCGGTCGATCTTTCACGACGAACAGCTCGACGGTCCGCTTCCGCGCCGGATGCGGACGCTGGTGTTGACCACCGATGCGGAGCGGTCGTTCGTCGCGGCCCGGGCGGCGGATATGGACGACGTCGACGTGATCAGCGCGCAGGACGTACCGGAACTGCCGGAGGCAGCGGCGGTACCGGATGCGTCGACGGCGGCGGGCAGCCTGGAGCAACAACTGGCGATGCTCGCCGTCCGCTTGGAGATGACCGCCGTCTACCTGAAACTAGTTCGAGGTTAGCCAAGTGCACTTGCTACGCGGAGCGGTGCGGACCTATGCCTGGGGGTCCCGCACGGACATTGCCGAGTTCACTGGAAGGCCAAGTCCCACAGCGCATCCCGAGGCCGAACTGTGGTTCGGCGCCCATCCCGGTGACCCGGCCATGCTGGAGACCACCGACGGGGAGCGTTCACTGCTCGACGCCCTGCACGATGATCCCGAGGGACAACTGGGCGCGGCGGTCTGCGCTCGCTTCGGCGATACGCTGCCGTTTCTGGTCAAGGTGTTGGCCGCCGACGAACCGTTGTCGCTGCAGGCGCATCCCAGCGCCGAGCAGGCGGTCGAGGGTTATGAACGCGAGAACAAGCTCGGCATCCCCGTCTCGGCGCCCAACCGCAACTACCGCGATCCCAGCCACAAACCCGAACTGATCGTCGCCGTACGCCCGTTCGAGGCGTTGGCCGGCTTCCGGCCCGTCGCGCGCACCATCGAGCTGATGCGGGCGCTGGAGGTCAGCGACCTCGATCCGTTCGTCAACCTGCTCTCGGGTCAACCGGACGGTGACGGGCTGCGCGCGTTGTTCACGACCTGGATCACCGCACCGCAACCCGACCTCGACGTCCTGGTGCCCGCCGTGATCGACGGTGCCATTCAGTATGTGCGTTCGGGCGCAAGCGAATTCGCCGCCGAGGCCAAGACGGTGCTCGAACTCGGCGAACGGTATCCCGGCGACGCCGGCGTGCTGGCGTCCCTGTTGCTCAACCGCATCACGTTGAAGCCCGGCGAGGGTATCTACCTGCCCGCGGGCAACCTGCACAACTATCTCAGCGGTGTGGGCGTCGAGGTGATGGCCAACTCCGACAACGTGTTACGTGGTGGGCTGACTCCCAAGCACGTCGACGTCCCGGAGTTGTTGCGCGTGCTCGACTTCACGCCCGCGGAGGACTTGGTGGTTTGCCCGGAGAAGGTCGAAGACGGTATCGAGTGGGTGTATCACACGCCGGCGCAGGAGTTCTCGCTGTCGGTGCTGCACATCGAGGGTGAGCGCCTCGGCCACGAGATCGACGCGCCGACGCGCCACGACGGCCCGCAGCTTCTTCTGTGTGCCGAGGGCTCGACCGTCGTACACGCCAAGGGCGGCACCGTCACCCTGAACCGGGGGTCTGCGGCGTGGGTGCCCGCCGACGAGGGGCCGATTCGGCTCGCCGCGACGGAACCGACGAAGCTGTTCCGGGCGACGGTCGGTATCTAGCGCTCAGTGCGCCGCGTCGCCCTTGCTGCGCTTGCCGAACGGCAGCACGTGCACCACCGCGAGGACGACCGCGCCCACCAGTAGCCCGACGACCGCCGACGCGGCGGTGTTGACCATCCATCCCAGCACCCCGCCGATGCCGCCGACGGCATGGTGCACGCTCTCCTCGAGGTGGTGCACGAGGCTGTACGGCAGGTGCCAGCCCAGCTCGTCGGTCCCGAGCAACAGGATGTGGCCGCCGACCCACAACATCGCGATCGTGCCGATCAACGACAGCGCCGCAAGCAGTTTCGGCATCCCGGCCACCAGGCCGCGGCCGACCTTCTTCGCGAACTTCGAACTGCGCTGGGCCAGCCTCAGGCCGATGTCGTCCATCTTCACGATGCCGGCGACGACGCCGTACACCGCGATGGTGATGACGATGGCGACGAAGACCAGGATGATCAACCGCGGCCAAAACGACTGGTCGGCGACCTCGTTGAGCGCGATCACCATGATCTCCGCCGACAGGATGAAGTCGGTTCGGATGGCGCCGGTGACCATGAATTTCTCGGCGTCCGCGCCCGAACCGGCGACCGGCGCGGCGTGGTGGTCACGGCCCCGAATGCGGCCCCATACCTTCTCCGCGCCCTCGTAACAGAGATACGTGGCGCCGAGCATCAACAGCGGCGTCAGCAGCCACGGCACGAACTGGCTGAGCAGCAGCGCCGCGGGGAGGATGAAGACCAGCTTGTTGCGCAGCGATCCGATCGCGATGCGCTTGATGATCGGCAACTCGCGCTCTGCGGCCAGGCCGTGGACGTACTGCGGCGTCACGGCGGTGTCGTCGACGACGACGCCGGCCGCCTTGGCGGTCGCCCGTCCCGCGGCGGCGCCGATGTCGTCGACCGATGCGGCGGCCATCCTCGCCAGCACCGCGACATCGTCGAGAAGCCCGAACAGTCCTGCGCTCATCGCGTCCCCGTCATGGTGACGAAGCTACCGCGCGCCCGGATCTCAAGCCGTCTGCAGTACCCCGGACCGACGCCGGGCCGTGCGCTTTTCCGCCAGCCACAGCCGCAGGTTGTGCCCGATGGTGCGGCCGACCAGTCTGGGGGACGGGACCATGTAGAGGCTGTCGAGCAGGCTGAACCGGCGTAGAAACCATTCGGCGAGAACGGGATCGGTCTCTGCGGCGCCCAGGAACTGGTCGAACAGCCCGCCGACCGGCTTGTACCACCACTTGGCCTCGCCGGTCGCGTTGTGCAGTGTCAGGTCACCGATGGTGGTCATCATCCAAACCGGCCACGTCGTCTTGGCCGTGGCCTTCGCGAGTCGTCCTGCCACGTCAGGGTCGCCGGACTGCAGTACGGCCCGCAGGTTGCTCGCCTGGATCGCCGTCATCGTCATGCCCTGGCCGAAGGTCGGGTTGAAGCTGACGACGGCGTCGCCGAACGGAACGATGCCCTCGGGGAAGCGTTCCAGGGCGTCGTAGCGGCGCCACCGACTCGTCGGATAGCGGTGAAACGCCATCTCGCCGAGCGGGGCGGCCTGCCGCAGCGCAGACGAGACGTGCGGCGGCAGGATTTCATCCGCCAGGTCGAGGATCTGCTCGACGGTCTGGGGCGGCGGCACCTTGCCGATGCCGAAGGTGGTGACGTTCCAGTTGCCGTCCTCGTAGAACAGCATCCCGATGCCGAGCGGCTGGGTCCGCGAGGCGCCCGCGACCACGACCTTCTCGGCCAGCAGACCGTCGGGAACATGGAAGTGGTGGCTGGCGTATGCGATACCGACGTCGACGGTCTCCTCGGCGGGACGTTCAAACCCCCATTTCTCCAGCCATGCGGGCAGCCGCGTGCCCCGACCGGTGGCGTCGACGACCAGATCGGCGTCGACGGCCTCACCGGTGTCGAGCAGCACGCCCGTTACCCGTCCCGCGTCGTAGACGGGTTCGGTGACGGTGGCGTGCACGATGTCGACGTTGGCGATGCCCTTCACCCGCTTGCGGATCTGCCACTCCAGTTGCGGGCGGCTCGGCACATAGGCGGTGAACTGGTCGCGCAGCCGATGGGCCGTGCCGAGCACATGCCCGGCGGCGCCGAAGTAGATGCAGTCGGGCCGGTTCTCGAGAATCGGCACGCCGTCGGCGACCATGTCGGCCAGCAACCCCGGGAAGTGGCTTTCGAACTCCTGGGCGCCCCGGGCCATCAACAGGTGGACGTGGCGGCCCTGGGGCACCGCGGCGCGGTTGGTGGGGTTTTCGGGCAGGTCGTCGCGCTCATAGACGGTGACCCGGTCGCTGACTTCGGAGAGCGCCCGGGCTGCACACATCCCTGCGAGACTTCCCCCGATGACAGCTACGTGTTTATAACTCCGCCCCATTGGGTGCACGGTACTCGGTAGATTGCGCGAACGGACCCAACCAGGAGGACCTGCGATGGCTCGGCGGACGAAGTCGGTGGAGCAGTCCATCGCCGACACCGATGAACCCGACACCCGCCTGCGCAAGGACCTGAACTGGTGGGACCTCACCGTGTTCGGGGTCTCGGTGGTGATCGGCGCGGGCATCTTCACCATCACCGCCTCGACAGCGGGCAACCTCACTGGCCCGGCGATATCGATCTCGTTCGTGCTGGCCGCGATCGCCTGCGGGTTGGCGGCGCTGTGCTACGCCGAATTCGCCTCGACGGTGCCGGTCGCCGGCAGCGCCTACACGTTCTCCTACGCGACGTTCGGGGAGTTCGTCGCCTGGGTCATCGGATGGGACCTGATCCTCGAGTTCGCGGTCGCGTCGGCCGTCGTCGCGAAAGGGTGGTCGAGTTACCTCGGCGAGGTGTTCAACTTCGGCGGCGGAACGGCGGAATTCGGTTGGCTGCAACTGGATTGGGGCGCCCTGCTGATCATCGCGTTCGTCACCGTGATCCTCGCCATCGGCACCAAGCTCTCGGCCGGGGTCAGCCTGGCGATCACCGTGATCAAGGTGGGGGTGGTGCTGCTGGTCGTCGCGGTCGGCGCGTTCTACATCAAGGCCGCCAACTACTCGCCGTTCCTGCCGCCCGCGGAAGCGGGTGAGGGCGGACGGGGCACCGATCAGTCGCTGCTGTCCCTGATCACCGGCGCCGAAGGCAGCAGCTACGGGTGGTACGGCCTGCTGGCCGGCGCCTCGATCGTGTTCTTCGCGTTCATCGGCTTCGACGTCGTGGCCACCACCGCGGAGGAGACCAAGAACCCACAGCGCGACGTCTCCCGGGGCATCCTGGCCTCGCTCGCGATCGTGACGGTGCTCTACGTCGCGGTGTCGGTCGTCCTGACCGGCATGGTGCGTTACACCGAGTTGCGCGCGGCGGGGGAGAAGGCCAACCTCGCAACGGCGTTCAGAGCCAACGGAATCGACTGGGCGGCGAAGGTGATCTCGATCGGCGCGCTGGCCGGCCTGACCACGGTGGTGATCGTGTTGGTGCTCGGGCAGACGCGGGTGTTCTTCGCGATGTCACGCGACGGGTTGTTGCCCCGCTCGCTGGCCAAGACCGGTCGCCACGGAACTCCCGTGCGCATCACGTTGATCGTCGGCGTGGTCGTCGCGATCACCGCCTCGGTGTTCCCGATCGACAAGCTCGAGGAGATGGTCAACATCGGCACGCTGTTCGCGTTCGTGCTGGTGTCCGCCGGCGTGATCGTGCTGCGACGCTCGCGGCCCGACCTGGAGCGCGGGTTCCGGGTGCCCGGCGTGCCGTGGCTGCCGATCGCCTCGATCGTCGCCTGCGTCTGGCTGATGCTGAACCTCACCGCGCTGACGTGGATCCGCTTCCTCATCTGGATGGCGATCGGCGTCGCGCTCTACTTCGCCTACGGCCGCCGCCATTCGGTGCTGGGCCGCCGCGAACGCGAATCCATCACCACCGCCTAGTAACCCTCTGCTGCCGAGCGCGCAGCCTTGTACAGATTTCGGGTCCGAAACCGTACAAGGGTGCGCGCTCGCGGCCGGTAGAGCTTTACAAAAGATAGCTCTGTGTCTAGACAACCGACAAATTGGCTTCTATAGTCAAGCTCAGACGCGACAGCACTCACTTCAGGAGGCTCGGCAGTGACCACGCAGACATCGGATCTCGACGCCATCGAATGGCGGGACAAGAAGCGCTACCTGTGGCTGATGGGCTTGATCGCGCCGACGGCGCTGTTCGTGATGCTGCCGCTGGTGTGGGCTTTCAACCACTGGGGTTGGCACGCCGCGGCGCAGGTGCCGTTCTGGATCGGGCCGATCCTGCTGTACATCGTGCTGCCGGCGCTGGACCTGAAGTTCGGGCCGGATGGGCAGAACCCGCCCGACGAGGTGATGGAGCGGCTGGAGAACGACAAGTACTACCGCTACTGCACCTACGCCTACATCCCATTCCAGTACGCCAGCGTGATCGTCGGCGCCTACCTGTTCACCGCATCGGACCTGAGCTGGCTCGGCTTCGACGGGGGACTGGGCTGGCCGGCCAAGATCGGCCTGGCGCTCTCGGTCGGTCTGCTCGGCGGGGTCGGCATCAACACCGCCCACGAAATGGGGCACAAAAAGGACTCGCTCGAGCGGTGGCTGGCCAAGATCACGCTGGCGCAGACGTGCTACGGCCACTTCTACATCGAGCACAACCGCGGCCACCACGTCCGCGTCGCCACGCCCGAGGACCCGGCGTCGGCCCGCTTCGGCGAAACATTCTGGGAGTTCTTGCCGCGCAGCGTGTTCGGGTCACTGAAGTCGGCGTGGGAGCTGGAGGCCAAGCGGCTCGAGCGTAGCGGGCGCAGCACGCGGGATCCAAGAACGTACTGGAGCAACGACGTCCTCAACGCCTGGGTGATGTCGATCGTGTTCTACGGTGCGCTGATCGCGGTGTTCGGCTGGGCGTTGATCCCCTACATCGTCATCTCGGCGGTGTTCGGCTTCACGTTGCTCGAGACCGTGAACTACCTCGAGCACTACGGTCTGCTGCGGCAAAAAACCTCGAGCGGCCGCTACGAACGCTGCGCGCCGGTGCACAGCTGGAACTCCGATCACGTCGTGACCAACCTGTTCCTGTATCACCTGCAGCGACACAGCGATCACCACGCCAACCCGACCCGGCGCTACCAGACGCTGCGCAGCATGGAGGGCGCGCCGAACCTGCCGAGCGGCTACGCGTCGATGATGGCGCTGACGTACGTCCCGGCGCTGTGGCGCCGGGTGATGGACCACCGGGTGCTCGACCACTACGACGGCGACATCACCCGCGTGAACGTGCACCCCCGCGTGCGCGACAAGGTGCTGGCCCGCCACGGAGTGCACGCGTGAACGCCTACCGCTGCCCGGGCTGTGACTACGTCTACGACGAGACGAAAGGGGCTCCGCGGGAAGGCTTTCCGGCCGGAACGCAATGGAGCGACATTCCCGAAGACTGGAGCTGCCCCGATTGCGCTGTGCGCGAGAAGGTCGACTTCGAACCCCTTACCCGTTGACTCTGCGCCCACGGCGCGAAAGTGCGAGTGATCCTCGCCGTGAGCGCAGAGTCAACTGAAGAAGAAGAAGGTGAAGTGATGGACTACAAACTGTTCGTCTGCGTGCAGTGCGGATTCGAGTACGACGAGGAGAAGGGCTGGCCGGAGGACGGTATCGCCCCCGGCACGCGTTGGGACGATATCCCTGACGACTGGAGCTGCCCGGACTGCGGCGCGGCCAAGTCCGACTTCGAGATGGTCGAGGTCGCCCGTTCGTGACGACTAGTCTCGCGCGTGTGAACAGCCCGCGCCGGACCGCGCAGCGCATCCCCTACGCCGAAGCGTCGAGGGTGTTGCTGCGCGATTCCATCCTCGACGGGATGCGCGAACTGCTGCTCACCCGCGACTGGTCGGCGATCACCTTGTCCGACGTCGCCAAGGCCGCCGGCATCAGCCGCCAGACCATTTACAACGAATTCGGCTCGCGCCAGGGTTTGGCCCAGGCGTACGCGATGCGGTTGGCCGACCGGCTGGTCGACCAGATCGACGACGCCATCGAAGGCAACGTCGGCGACGTCTTCGCGGCGTTCAGCCAGGGCTTCCGCGACTTCTTCACCGAGTCCGCCGCCGACCCGCTGGTGATCTCGCTGCTGACCGGTGAGGCCAAACCGGACCTGTTGCAGCTCATCACCACCGACAGCGGGCCGATCATCACCCATTGCAGCCAGCGGCTGACGCAGACGTTCATCGACAGCTGGGTGAAGGCCAGCGAAGAGGACGCCGGAGTGCTGGCCAGGGCCATCGTCCGGCTCGCGATGAGCTACGTCTCGATGCCGCCCGAAGCCAACCATGATGTAGCACGTGACCTGGCCCGATTGATGACACCGTTCGCCGAACGCTACGGTGTTATCGATATTCCTTAGCTGTCAGAGCGCCACGGCCGGTTCCAACCGCACGCGCCTGTCCCGCGAGCCCGCAGGCTATGGATGTCTACTCAGATGTCGCCGTGCGCACATCTGTGCGCTCACAGGCACTGCTCATAGGCAATGACGAATGAAAAGGGGCTCTACATGACTGAGCTGAAAGCCGACTCCCGTAACGGGATCGACTACAAGGTCGCCGACCTGTCTCTCGCTGACTACGGCCGCAAGGAGATCCGCCTGGCCGAGCACGAGATGCCCGGCCTGATGGCGCTGCGCGAGGAGTACCACGACGTGCAGCCGCTCAAGGGCGCGCGCATCTCGGGCTCGCTGCACATGACCGTGCAGACGGCGGTGCTGATCGAAACGCTGGTGGCGCTCGGCGCCGAGGTTCGGTGGGCGTCGTGCAACATCTTCTCCACCCAGGACCACGCGGCCGCGGCCGTCGTCGTCGGCCCGCACGGCACGCCGGAGGAGCCCAAGGGCACCCCGGTCTTCGCGTGGAAGGGCGAAACGCTCGAGGAGTACTGGTGGGCCGCCGAGGAGATGCTCACCTGGGAGGGCGAGCCGGCGAACATGATCCTCGACGACGGCGGCGACGCCACGATGATGGTGTTGCGCGGCGCGCAGTACGAGAAGCAGGGCGTGGTCCCGCCGGCCGAGGACGACGATCCGGCGGAGTGGAAGGTCTTCCTCGGCGTGCTGCGCAAGCGCTTCGAGACCGACAAGAACAAGTGGACCAAGATCGCGGAGTCGGTCAAGGGCGTCACCGAGGAGACGACGACGGGCGTGCTGCGCCTGTACCAGTTCGAGGCCGCCGGTGAGCTGCCGTTCCCGGCGATCAACGTCAACGACTCGGTCACCAAGAGCAAGTTCGACAACAAGTACGGCACCCGGCACTCGCTGATCGACGGCATCAACCGCGGCACCGACGTCCTGATCGGCGGCAAGAAGGTGCTGATCTGCGGCTACGGCGACGTCGGCAAGGGCTGCGCGGAGTCGCTGGCCGGGCAGGGCGCGCGCGTCGCGGTCACCGAGATCGACCCGATCAACGCGCTTCAGGCGCTGATGGACGGGTTCGACGTGGTGACCGTCGAGGACGGGATCGGCGAGGCCGACATCGTCATCACCGCGACGGGCAATAAGGACATCATCACGCTCGATCACATGCGGGCGATGAAGGACCAGGCGATCCTGGGCAACATCGGCCACTTCGACAACGAGATCGACATGGCCGCCCTGGAGCGTTCGGGCGCGAAGAAGCTCAACATCAAGCCGCAGGTCGACCAGTGGATCTTCGACGACGGTAAGTCGATCGTGGTGCTGTCCGAGGGCCGTCTGCTCAACCTGGGCAACGCGACGGGCCACCCGTCGTTCGTGATGAGCAACAGCTTCTCCAACCAGGTCATCGCGCAGATCGAGCTGTGGACCAAGAACGACGAGTACGACAACGCGGTCTACCGGTTGGCCAAGCATCTCGACGAGAAGGTTGCGCGCATCCACGTCGAGGCGCTCGGCGGCCAGTTGACCAAGCTCAGCAAGGAGCAGGCGGAGTACATCGGCGTCGACGTCGAGGGCCCGTACAAGCCGGAGCACTACCGCTACTGATCACGTCCTCACCGATACTGCGGGGCGATCGCGATTCTTTCGAATTCCGTGATCTCCCCGCAGTTTCGCGTCAGCGGTTGCCGGTCGGGGACAGGCATACCACCCGCGCTGGTTCGACGACCGAAACCGGATTGGTGTCCGGCGGGCACAACCGGGTGTCGGTCGTGCCGTCGAAGCGCTGCACCGCCTCGATCTGTGCACCGGAAGTGCCGCAGGTTCGTAGACGCAGTGGCGCGTCTGAGGTGTCGGTGGTGTTCACCGCGTAGCAGTTGTTCTCGATGAAGTTCGCAGCGAAGCACACGGTCGCGTCGTCGGAGACCAGCGAGGCGTAGGCGGTTTCGCTGCGCGCCTTGCCGTCCGGACACGTCGCGTCGGGCCCGCCTCTGGAGGCGACCTCCAATACGGCAACCGGCTTGCCACAGTCGACAGGTTTGAGCGTCCCCTTGGCGTAGTCATCGGCGGTGACACAGTCGCCGACCGCCACATCGTCACCGGATGATTCAGAGGAACCGACCGTGCGCAGCGCTGCACCCGCCAGGCCGAGCACGAGGATCACCGCGCCTGTGATGATCAAGGCGGTACCGCGCCGCTTCGGCGGTTCCCCGGGCGTCACCGACTTCGATGAGCGGCGCCGCACGATCCCGACGATCAGCAACGCAAGCCCGATGGCGGGAATCAACAGCGTGGCGAACAGATAGCCGAGGTTGTACGCCGCCACGTCCGATCCTTTCGACAGGGTTGAGCACTCGACGTCGATTCTCCGCTATCGCAGATGCCCTCGAGCGCACGTTTTCAACCCCTACGCCGGGTACTCGTCGCGTTTGCGCGGCCAGTCGGAGAAATCCTCGCCTCGGCCCTTGGGCGCACGATCCAACAGCTGCCAGGTCGCGTTCAGCGCCTCGGTGCCGCGGTCGTAGGTCGAGTAAGTGTGGTAGACCGCGCCGTCCTCGAGCGCGAAGCAGCTGAGCGCCATCAGCTCCATGACGTCGAGCATGCTGCCGCTGCCCTTGCCGAAGTCGCGACGCGGCGTCGGAACATGCATGTAGCCGAAGAAGTCGGCGTCGAAATCGCTGCCGCCCGAGGACACCCACTCGATGTCCCAGCCCATCCGCCGCTTGTAGGCCTCGAGAACGGGAAGGGGGGAGCGCGATGACAAAAGGAACGTCACGTCCCGGCGCGCCAGGTGCGGTACCGCACCGACCAGATTGTCGGTCTCGAATGTGCACCCCGGGCAGCCCTCCGGCGTGTTCGGCCCGTGCATGAAATGCCGCACGATCAACTGTGATCGGCCGTCGAACAGTTCGGTCAGTGTCCGCCGCCCGGACGTCGTGTCGAACTCGTAGGGCTTGTCCACCCGCACCCAGGGCAGCGCCTGCCGCTGCTTGGCGAGCTCGGCGGCCCTGCGGGTCAGCTCTTTCTCCTGGGCCAGCTGTTGTTCGTACGCCGCGCGCCACTGTTCGCGTGTTCCGACCTGATGCGTCGTCATCGTGCCTGCCTCCTCGATACGAATGGGTTCGGCGAAACAGACTCGCGTCGACGCTCGAACTCATCGGGTTCACGATGTGTTGAGGCGGAAACGGGCCTCATGGAACCAGTTTCGTTGCTAACGTCCGACCGGTGGGCCGCATCCTCGGAATCGCGATCGCCCTCATGATCTCCGTTGTGGGGATTTCGCCACCCGCATCCGCCGACGATCCGACCATCGACGATCACAACCCCATCTTCAACGAGGACGAATACCAGGCGTTCTACACGCCACCGGACCCGTTGCCGCCGGGCAGGCCCGGCGACCTGATCCGCACGGAGCCGTCGCGCCTGGTGCTCGAACCGTCCGGCGAACTCGGCATGATCATGGCCGAAGGCACGCGAATCATGTACCGCAGCAACGACGCTCGGGGCAATCCGGACGTCGTCACCGGTACGTACTTCGAACCGCACGCGCCGTGGCCGTTCGGCGGACCACGCCCGCTGATCGTCTACGGTCCCGGCACCCAGGGCCAGGGAGACCAGTGCGCGCCGTCGCGGCAGTTCAACCAGGGCATCCACTGGTCGCCGTATCTCGACATCGCGTTCAACTACGAGGAGCTGTTCGTCGCGACGATGGTCGCGCGCGGGTTCGCGATCGTCATGACCGATTACGAGGGCCTGGGTACGCCCGGCTTACACACTTATGCGAACCGAGTTTCCCAGGGGTATGCGATGCTCGACGCCGCCCGCGCCGCGAAGAACCTGCCCGATACCTCGCTGACGCCGGACGGTCCGCTGGCGTTCTGGGGTTACTCGCAGGGCGGGGGCGCCGCGGCGTCGGCAGCCGAGATGGCCGAGTCGTACGCCCCGGAACTCAACGTGGTCGGCTCTTATGCCGGTGCGCCGCCCGCCGACCTGAAGGCGCTGTTCCCGTTCATCGACGGCAGCATGCTGATCGGCGCCGTGGGTTATGCGCTGAACGGCGTGATCGCGGCATACCCCGAACACGAGGCGGCCATCCGGGCGACGCTGACCCCGCGCGGCACCGACCTCCTCTACAAGGTGCAGGACCAGTGCGTCGCCGAGACGCTGACCAAGTTCATGTTCCGGCACCTGCAGCCGTACTTCAATCAGGACATCTTCCATCTCGTCGAGCAGGAGCCGTTCTCGTCGCTGTTCGACGAGCAGAAGCTGGGCCGCATGAAACCCAATGCGCCCGTTTTGATCAACGCCAACCGATATGACCCGCTGGTCCCGTGGGCCCCGGCGATGCAGATGGGCCGCGACTGGTGCGCCCAGGGCGCCGACGTCGAGGCGCGCACCAACGAGCAGCCGCCGTTCCTCAACAAGGCGATGGTCAACCACGGCCTGCCGATGCTGGTCGACGGCGAACCGGCCATGCAGTGGATCGCGGACCGGTTCAAGGGCGTGCCGACCACACCCAACTGCGGACGCTTCTGAACACCAACGGTCAGGGCACAGCCGTTGCGCCGCAGTGGTTCTTGAGGTCGACGAGCGGCTGGCGGATGCCGGCCATCTCGGCGCTCTCCTGCGGATGGTCGGCCATGTAGGTCGTCACTCGTGCCGCGACCTGCTCACGCGAGAGACCCCGCAGCGTGCTCATGTACGAGTTCAGGTCCGGATGGGTGAACAAATACGCCGACGTCGACGCGTCGACGCCGGCGCGCACGCCCTCGAGATCGGCGGTGGAGCAATTCGCCGGTCCCGCATCGGAATTCGTATCGGCCTGGGCGAGCGGGGCGATCAGCAGCGCTGCGGCTCCGGCCGCCCCGACGAGGGTTGCCAGCGAAAGCGGGACTGACCTGCGGATGTTGGGCATTGCGATGGACTCCTGGGATGGATTGCGTTGTTTGCCAGTCTGTTGCCGCCCCGCGCGCGCCGCACGCTGTCCCAAGCAGTTACACAGGAACTCCGCAGGGAGCGGCAAGCTAGTCTCACAGCCGTGCTGATGGTCATCGAAGGGGTCGACGGTGCGGGCAAACGCACGCTGACCAACGGCCTGCGAACCGCGTTCGAGGCCAATGGCAGGACGGTGGCCAGCCTGGCGTTTCCCCGCTACGGCCAGTCCGTGGAGGCCGACGTGGCCGCCGAGGCGCTGCACGGTTCGCACGGCGATCTGGCCGACTCGGTCTACGCGATGGCCGTGCTGTTCGCGCTCGACCGTGCGCGTGCCAGGGTCGAGGTCGAACGCCTGCAGGCTGCCTACGACGTCGTCATCCTCGACCGCTACGTCGCGTCCAACGCCGCCTACAGCGCTGCGCGACTGCACCAGGACGCCGACGGTGAGGTCGTCGAGTGGGTGCGCGTGTTGGAGTACGAGCGGCTCGCGCTACCGCGACCGGACGCCCAGGTACTGCTCGCCGTCCCGACCGAGCTCGCCGCCCAGCGCGCCGAGCACCGCGCCAACACCGAGGCCGACCGGGCCAAGGACGCCTACGAGCGTGACGGCGGGCTGCAGCAACGCACCTCCGACGTCTACGCCGGGCTGGCCGCCGCGCACTGGTGCGGACCCTGGACGGTGGCCGGACCCGACGTCGACGCCGCGGCCTTGGCCGCCGAACTGGACGCTCGGTAGGCCTGTTCGGGCACATTCGCCGGTCAACACGCGAAACGCGCCGTGTGGTAGCCGGGGTTTATCGCAATTCGGTGACACCATGGACTCCATGAGGCAAAGGATTCTGGTTGTCGACGATGACCCGTCGCTCGCCGAGATGCTCACCATCGTGCTGCGGGGGGAAGGTTTCGACACCGCGGTCATCGGTGACGGCACCCAAGCGCTGACCGCGGTCCGCGAACTGCGGCCCGATCTGGTGCTGCTGGACCTAATGTTGCCCGGTATGAACGGCATCGACGTCTGCCGGGTGCTCCGTGCGGACTCCGGTGTGCCGATCGTCATGCTGACCGCCAAGACGGACACGGTCGATGTGGTGCTGGGCCTGGAGTCCGGCGCCGACGACTACGTGATGAAGCCGTTCAAGCCCAAGGAACTCGTCGCGCGCGTTCGAGCGAGGTTGCGGCGCAACGAGGACGAGCCGGCCGAGATGCTCTCCATCGGCGATGTCGACATCGACGTGCCCGCGCACAAGGTCACCCGGCAGGGCGAACAGATCTCGCTGACCCCGCTGGAGTTCGACCTGTTGGTGGCGTTGGCGCGCAAACCACGCCAGGTGTTTACTCGAGATGTGCTGCTCGAACAGGTGTGGGGTTATCGGCACCCCGCGGACACCCGTTTGGTGAACGTGCATGTCCAGCGGCTGCGGGCGAAGGTCGAGAAGGACCCGGAGAACCCCCAGGTGGTGCTCACCGTTCGAGGAGTGGGATACAAGGCCGGACCCCCGTGACAGGCACGGCTCGGCCGTGGTCGTGATCTCGACCGCACGGCGGTCGCCGTGTTGACCACCCGGCGGGCGCCGTGATCTTCAGTTCCAGACGACGCATCCATCGCCGTTCGGCGCCGTTGGTGCGCGGACTGGGCGCGTTGGGGCGGGCGATCAGCCTCGCCTGGCGGCGCTCTCTGCAGCTGCGCGTCGTCTCGTTGACGCTGGGCCTGTCGCTGGCCGTCATCCTCGTGCTCGGTTTCGTGCTGACCAGTCAGATCACCGACCGCATCCTCGAGGTCAAGGTGCGCGCGGCCACCGAACAGATCGACCGCGCGCGCACTACCGTCAGCGGAATCGTCGGCGGTGAGGAGACCCGCTCGCTCGATAGCAGCCTGCAGTTGGCGCGCAACACGCTGATCGACCGCAGCGCCGACGCCGAACCGGGCCTGGCGGGCACATTCGACGCGGTGCTGGTGGTGCCCGGCGACGGGCCGCGCGCGGCGACCGCGGCCGGTCCCGTCCAGCAGGTGCCCGACACTTTGCGCGACTTCGTCAAGGCCGGTCAGGTCAGCTACCAGTACGCGACCGTGCACACCGACGGCTTCTCCGGCCCCGCGCTGATCGTCGGTAGCCCCACGTCGTCGCCGGTGACGAATCTCGAGCTGTACCTGATCTTTCCGTTGAACAACGAAGAGTCGACGATCGCACTGGTCCGCGGGACGATGGCGACCGGCGGCGTGGTGCTGCTCGGCCTGCTCGCCGCGATCGCCCTGCTGGTGGCGCGCCAGATCGTGCTTCCGGTGCGGTCGGCATCGCGCATCGCCGAGCGGTTCGCCGAAGGTCACCTCACCGAGCGCATGCCGGTGCGCGGCGAGGACGACATGGCCCGCCTGGCCGTCTCGTTCAACGACATGGCCGAGAGCCTGCACCGTCAGATCACCCAGCTCGAGGAGTTCGGCAACCTGCAGCGGCGGTTCACGTCGGATGTCAGCCACGAACTGCGGACACCGTTGACCACGGTGCGCATGGCCGCCGACCTGATCTACGACCACAGCGAGGACCTCGACCCGGCGCTGCGCCGGTCCACCGAGCTGATGGTCAGCGAGCTCGACCGCTTCGAGACGCTGCTCAACGACCTGCTCGAGATCTCCCGCCACGACGCCGGCGTCGCCGAGCTGTCGGTCGAGTCGCTGGATCTGCGCTCGACGGTGCAGAGCGCGCTGGACAACGTCGGACACCTCGCGGCCGACGCCGAGGTCGAGCTCATCGTCGACATGCCCACCAAGGAAGTCATCGCCGAGGTCGACCCGCGCCGCGTAGAGCGCATCCTGCGCAACCTGATCGCCAACGCCATCGATCACGCCGAACACAAACCGGTGCGCATCCGGATGGCCGCCGACGACGACACCGCCGCCGTCACCGTCCGCGACTACGGGGTCGGGCTGCGACCCGGCGAGGAGAAGCTGGTGTTCAGCCGGTTCTGGCGGTCGGATCCTTCGCGGGTGCGGCGTTCCGGCGGCACCGGTCTGGGCCTGGCGATCAGCATCGAAGACGCCCGTCTGCACCAGGGCAGGCTCGAGGCGTGGGGCGAACCCGGCAAGGGCGCCTGCTTCCGCCTGACGTTGCCGCTCGTGCGCGGGCACAAGGTGACGACCAGCCCGCTGCCGTTGAAACCCGTCGCGCCGGACGAACCTCCGCCCCGCAATCGCGATCGTGAGCCCGCGCAGGAGTCCGTGTGAGAAGCGTGCTGGCGGCCCTGAGCCTGCTGGCCTTGGTTCTGACGGGTTGTGCAGGTGTGCCCAGCTCGTCGTCGCCCCAGGCCATCGGGACCGTCGACCGGCCCGCCCCGCCCAGCCTGCCCAAGCCGACGCCGGGCATGGATCCCGATGTGTTGCTGCGCGAATTCCTCAAGGCGACAGCCGATCCCGCGAACCGGCATCTGGCCGCGCGGCAGTTCCTCACCGAATCCGCATCGCAGGCTTGGGATGACGCGGGCAGCGCGCTGCTGATCGACAACGTGGTCTTCGTCGAAACCCGCGGCCCGGACCGGGTCTCGGTGAGCATGCGCGCCGACATCCTCGGCTCGCTGTCGGACATGGGGGTGTTCGAGACGGGGGAGGGCGCGCTGCCCGACCCCGGCCCGATCGAACTGATCAAGACACCCGACGGTTGGCGCATCGACAAGCTGCCCAACGGCGTCTTCCTCGATTGGCAACAGTTCCAGGCCACGTACCGCCGCAACACGCTGTACTTCGTCGACCCCACGGGCAGCACCGTCGTGCCGGACCCGCGCTACGTCGCGGTGTCCGATCCCGACCAGCTTGCCACCGAACTGGTCAGCAAGCTGATCGCCGGTCCGCGACCGGAGATGGTCAAGACCGTCCGCAACCTGTTGGACCCGCCGCTGAAGCTGCGCGGCCCGGTCACCCGCGCCGACGGCGGCAAGATGGGCGTCGGCCGCGGATACGGCGGGGCCCGCATCGATCTGGACAACCTGTCGACCACCGACCCGCACAGCAGGCAACTGCTTGCGGCGCAACTCATCTGGACCCTGTTCCGCGCCGGCGTCAACGGGCCGTACGTGATCAACGCCGACGGCGCCGCCCTCGACGACCGGTTCGCCGACGGCTGGGAGACCTCCGACGTGGCGGCCACCGACCCCGGTGCCGCCTCCGGCGTCGCGGCCGGGCTGCACGCGTTGGTGGGCGGTTCCCTTGTCGCCCTTGACGGTCAGCGGGCGCCGCGGGTGCCGGGCCCGTTCGGGCAGATGCCGGGCCAGACCGCGGCGGCGGTCTCGCGCAGCGGGCAGGAGGTCGCGTCGATCGTCACGCTGCGCCCGGGCGCACCCGACACCTCGTCGACGATGTGGGTGGGGGCGTTGGGTGGCAACGCGTCTCAGGTGTTGGACGCGAGAAGCCTGTCGCGCCCGAGTTGGGCGCTCGACAACGCGGTGTGGGTGGTGATCGACGGCAACAACGTCGTGCGCGTCATCCAGGATGCGTCGGGCCAACCGGCGCGCATACCGGTCGACTCCACGCCGGTGTCGAGCCGGTTCCCGGGCGTGATCACCGAATTGCAGCTGTCGCGCGACGGCACCCGCGCGGCGCTGGTCATCGACGGTCAGGTCATCCTCGCCGGTGTCGAGCAGACGCCGGGCGGGGGCTACGCGCTGACCTATCCGCGACGGCTGGGATACGGGTTGCGCAACACGGTGGTGTCGCTGTCGTGGCGCACCGGCGACGACATCGTGGTCAGCCGAACCGATCCGCAGCATCCGGTGTCGTACGTCAACCTCGACGGCGTCAACTCCGACGGCCCGAGCCGCAACCTGCTGATGCCGGTCACCACGGTGGCGGCCAACCCGTCGACCGTCTACGTCGCCGATGCCCGCGGGGTCGTGCAGCTGTCGGGTTCGGTCGCCGAGGACGATCCGGCGTGGGCCGAGGTGCGCCCGCTGCTGGTGCCGGGCGCCGAACCGGTCCTGCCGGGCTGACCGGCGTTCGTCGAGTTCTGCGTCGGGGCTATGAAATCGGCCGGGCGACAACCACTCTGCAGAAGTCGGTGAGCAAGCCGAACACGGACGCGGCGGAGATGTCACCGATCATCGCCACACTGACCGCATGCTCGACCTCGTGCTTCCGCTGCAGTGCGGCGGCTGTGGTGCACCATCGACGCGGTGGTGCGCGGCCTGCGCCTCGGCGCTGACGGTCAGGGCCGAGGACCCGCATCTCGTCTCGCCCCGCCTGGACCCGGGCGTGCCGGTGTTCTCGCTCGGCCGTTACGCGGGGCCCCGGCGGGCCGCCGTGATCGCACTCAAAGAACACGGCCGCATCGACCTGATCCGGCCGCTGGCCGCCGCCGTGGGGACCGGCGTGGCGCACCTGCTCACCTGGGGTCTTCTCGACGCCCCGTTGACGCTGGTGCCCGCGCCCACCCGCCGGTCGTCGGCCCGGCGGCGCGGCGGTGACCCGGTGACGCGGATGGCCCGCGCAGCGGTCGCCGACCTGCCGGGCGTGACCGTCGTACCCGCGCTGCGCACGCGCGCGTTCGCGGCGGATTCGGTCGGGCTGTCCACCGGTGATCGGCAGCGCAACATCGCAGGCCGGGTCAAGGTCGTGCGGCCCGTGGCGGGCGAGGTGCTCGTCGTCGACGACATCGTGACGACCGGCGCGACGGCCGCCGAATCCGTTCGCGTGCTGCGCACCACTGGGGCTCGCGTGGCGGCCGTGCTGGTTGTGGCAAACGCGTGAGGGCCGCCGCGACCGGCCATATATCAGACCGAGGTGAAGAACTGGAAACAGGTACCGAGATTCACTGGCACTACCGGGTGAACGCGGCTACCGTCGGCAGCAACACCCGTGAATGACTCACGGCCGGCGCTCAAGATCGAAGCGCCAGCATCGCCGACGCGGTAGGAGGTGAGTAGACGACACCTTGCACCGGCGAGCGGCGAGACATGCAAAGCCCCGTCGGTGCGGATCCCATGACAACCCGGGCACGCTGATGCGTGCGGACGCCGAAGAAACGAGTTGCCAAGCATGTCAAGCCAATCCCTGGACTCCCGCACGATGGTGATCGAGGACGAAACGCCCGAACCTCGACCGCACGCCGAGGTCGCGGTCACCGGCCGAAACGTCGAGATCCCCGACCACTTCCGCAAGTACGTCGCAGAGAAACTGTCACGCCTGGAACGATTCGACCGCACGATCCATCTGTTCGACGTCGAGCTCGACCACGAGCGCAACCGACGTCAACGCAAGAACTGTCAACACGTGGAGATCACCGCTCGCGGCCGTGGCCCTGTGGTCCGTGCCGAAGCCTGCGCCGACAGCTTCTACGGCGCCATGGAGTCGGCGGTGGACAAGCTCGCCGAGCGACTGCGCCGCGCGCGCGACCGCCGCAAGATCCACTACGGCGACAAGACCCCGGTGTCGGTGGCCAAGGCCACCGCGGTCACCCCGCAACCCGAGCCCGCACCGGCCGAACACGACGGCGCGGCGCTCGAGGAGCACGAGCCCGGCCGCATCGTGCGGGTCAAGGAACACCCGGCCACCCCGATGACCGTCGACGACGCGCTGTCGCAGATGGAACTGGTCGGCCACGACTTCTTCTTGTTCCACGACAAGGAGAGCGACCGGCCGTCCGTCGTCTACCGCAGGCACGCCTACGACTACGGCCTCATTCGGCTCGCCTGAGCCGGTGGCCTGATTCGGCTCGCCTGAGCCGGTGGCCTCATTCGGCTCGCCTGAGCCGGCTCGCCTGACTCGCGGCCCGGTCCGGCTCACCCGAGCCGGGCGGGGCCGCGATTTTGCCTGGCCCGACGTAGCTTGGCCGGGTCGGGGCGCGTGTCACCTACCATGGGTTCAGCTCAAGACTTCCAACCCATAGGGGAACTAGCGTGCTGCAAAAGTTGCTGCGTCTCGGCGAGGGCCGCATGGTCAAGCGCCTCAAGGGGGTGGCCGACTACGTCGACTCCCTGGCCGGCGATGTCGAGAAGCTGACCGACGCTGAACTGCGGGCCAAGACCGACGAGTTCAAGAAGCGCGTCGACAACGGCGAAAGCCTCGACGACCTGCTGCCCGAGGCGTTCGCGGTCGCGCGCGAGGCGGCCTGGCGGGTGCTGGACCAGAAGCCGTTCAAGGTGCAGCTGATGGGTGGCGCGGCGCTGCACTTCGGCAACGTCGCGGAGATGAAGACCGGTGAAGGAAAGACGCTGACCGGCGTGCTTCCCGCCTACCTCAACGCGCTGTCCGGCAAGGGCGTGCACATCGTCACCGTCAACGACTACCTGGCCAGGCGCGACGCCGAGTGGATGGGCCGTGTGCACCGGTTCCTCGGCCTCAACGTCGACGTCATCCTGGCGCAGATGACGCCCGACCAGCGGCGTACGGCCTATGCCGCCGACATCACGTACGGCACCAACAACGAGTTCGGTTTCGACTATCTGCGCGACAACATGGCGCATTCGCTGGACGACCTGGTCCAGCGCGGGCACAACTTCGCGATCGTCGACGAGGTCGACTCCATCCTCATCGACGAGGCCAGGACCCCGCTGATCATCTCCGGCCCGGCCGACGGCGCCTCGCAGTGGTACACCGAGTTCGCCCGGATCGTGCCGATGATGGAGAAGGACGTCCACTACGAGGTCGACATCCGTAAGCGGACCGTCGGCGTGCACGAGCTCGGCGTCGAGTTCGTCGAGGACCAGCTGGGCATCGACAACCTCTACGAGGCGGCCAACTCGCCGCTGGTCAGCTACCTGAACAACGCGCTGAAGGCCAAGGAGCTGTTCCAGCGCGACAAGGACTACATCGTTCGCGACGGCGAGGTGCTCATCGTCGACGAGTTCACCGGCCGCGTGCTGGTCGGTCGTCGCTACAACGAGGGCATGCACCAGGCCATCGAGGCCAAGGAGCGCGTCGAGATCAAGGCCGAGAACCAGACGCTGGCCACGATCACGCTGCAGAACTACTTCCGGCTCTACGACAAGCTCGCGGGCATGACGGGCACCGCCCAGACCGAGGCGGCCGAGCTGCACGAGATCTACAAGCTCGGCGTCGTGCCGATCCCGACCAACAAGCCGATGATCCGCGCCGACCAGTCGGACCTGATCTACAAGACCGAAGAGGCGAAGTTCATCGCGGTCGTCGACGACGTCGCCGAACGCTACGAGAAGGGGCAGCCGGTCCTGATCGGCACCACCAGCGTGGAGCGTTCGGAGTACCTGTCGCGCCAGTTCACCAAGCGCCGGATCCCCCACAACGTGCTCAACGCGAAGTACCACGAGCAGGAGGCGTCGATCATCGCCGAGGCCGGCCGGCTGGGCGCGATCACCGTCGCGACGAACATGGCCGGCCGCGGCACCGACATCGTGCTGGGCGGCAACCCCGACTTCCTCACCGACAAGCGGTTGCGCGAGCGCGGCCTGGACCCCGTCGAGACCCCCGAAGAGTACGAGAAGGCGTGGCACGAAACGCTGTCACAGGTCAAGGCGGAATGCGCGCGGGAGGCCGAGGACGTCATCGCCGCCGGCGGCCTCTACGTGCTGGGCACCGAACGCCACGAGTCGCGCCGCATCGACAACCAGCTGCGTGGCCGCTCCGGCCGCCAGGGTGATCCAGGTGAATCGCGGTTCTACCTGTCGCTGGGCGACGAGCTGATGCGACGGTTCAACGGCGCCACCCTCGAAGCGTTGTTGACGCGGCTGAACCTGCCCGACGACGTGCCCATCGAGGCGAAGATGGTGACCCGCGCGATCAAGAGCGCGCAGACGCAGGTCGAGCAGCAGAACTTCGAGGTCCGCAAGAACGTCCTGAAGTACGACGAGGTGATGAACAAGCAGCGCATGGTCATCTACGACGAGCGCCGCCGCATCCTCGAGGGCGAGAACCTCGCCGAACAGGCACGCAAGATGCTCGTCGACGTGATCACCGCTTACGTCGACGGGGCGACCGCCGAGGGCTACGCCGAGGACTGGGATCTCGAGCAGCTCTGGACCGCGCTCAAGCAGCTCTACCCGGTGGGCATCGACCACCACGACCTGATCGACTCCGACGCCGTCGGCGAGCCCGGCGAGCTGACCCGCGACGAGTTGCTCGACGCGCTGATCGCCGACGCCGAGCGCGCATACGCCGAGCGCGAGAAGCAGATCGAGGAGATCGCCGGCGAGGGTGCGATGCGCCAGCTGGAACGCAATGTGCTGCTCAACGTGCTGGACCGCAAGTGGCGCGAACATCTCTACGAGATGGACTACCTCAAGGAGGGCATCGGCCTGCGCGCCATGGCGCAGCGCGACCCCCTGGTCGAGTACCAGCGCGAGGGCTACGACATGTTCATCGGGATGCTCGAGGGGCTCAAGGAGGAGTCGGTCGGATTCCTGTTCAACGTGACGGTCGAAGCCGCGCCGCAGCCCACCGTCGCACCCGTCGCCCCGCCGTCCGGACTGAGCGAGTTCGCCGAGGCCGCCGCGGCGCAGGCGCAGGGTGGCGTCGCGACCAAGGAGCGGCCCGCGCCAACGGGTCTGCGCGCCAAGGGAATCGACGACGAGTCGCGACCGCTGACCTACAGCGGGCCGTCGGAGGACGGCTCGGCTCAGGTGCAGCGCTCGGGCAACGGCGGACCGGCGCGGCCCGCGGCGTCGGCCGGCGGTGGCACCCGCAAGCAGCGGCGTGAGGCCGCGCGCCAGCAGGCCCGCGAGCAGAAGGCGATGCGCCGCCGCTAAGGCTCGACGAGGGCGGCGAGGCGACCCAGCGTGGCCCGCATCCCGTCCTCGGCCTGCTTGGGTGTCGAACCCATCTTGAGCATGAGGCGTTGCCGGTCCTCGGAGACGTCCCAGGTTTCGCGCACCAGCGTGCCGTCCGGCGCCGCTTCGAGTTCGTAGCGCCAGATGCGCCCGCCGATCAGCCCGAGCGGGCCCATCGTCGTCTTCCAGGCGATGCGGCGGTCCGGTTCGAACTCGACGACGGTGTTCGTGGTCCGGTACGGCAGGAACAGCGACTCAGGCCGGCCACGCATCGCCATGCCGAATGTCGTTCCGGCGGAGAGTGGTTGGGACTTCCCGGCCGGCGCGTGACCGACGGTGCCCGAGCCGTCGAAGGCCGCATGGCGCCCGGCGTCGGCGAGCAACGCGAAGATCGCGGCGGCGGGCGCACTGATGACGCGCTCCACGCTGATCGAGTTTCCCTGCACGCCGAGCAGGCTAACGCTCAACCGATCTGCAGCGCGACCACCCGCCAGCGCTGACCGTCGAACGCGATCCGCGCCGCGATCGCGCGGATGCGCTGTCCGCGACTGTATGTGCCGAAAACCTCCGCGGCCGCACCGTCATCGACCACACGCAACCGGACGCGGCGCAGCGTGGCCACCGTGGCGTGCGGGTGCCGGGTCATCGCGAGCACGGCCTCGATGAGCGCCGGTGCCAGCAACGGACGCAGCTGTGCCAGCGGACGGCGCCGGTCGATCACCTCGAGCACCCGGCGCAACGCCGCGTCGGCGAACAGGACCGCGCCGCGGGATGGGGCCGGCTCGGGCGGCGTCGGCGCCGCACGTCGCAGGTGCGCTGTTCGCACACCTGTGGCCGGTCTGCCGGATGGGCGGCGGTGCAGGTTTTTTGGCGACGGCGGTGCGCAGGCGCCAACACCGATCGGCGGCGGTTCGCAGTCGATGACCGGCGCCACCAACGGCATTCGTCGCTCATCGGGTACGGGTGCAGCCTGGCCGGCAGGTGTGCAGAATGGTGTCACAACACGATCTCCAGTCAATCGACGAGACAGGACCCGTCTGCTGGAGAGTGGCAGACCTCTTCATGATCGCACGTCTCACAGACACCGAGACGCACCCGTGATGCGCATCCGCAGGGTTTGCCTATAGCGTGGCGGGGACTTCGGCACACGCGGTCGGACCGCGGCAGTACAGGGGAGGGACGACGTCGCGATGGTCACCCGGTTGTCGACGGCGGACGCGTCGTTCTACCACCTGGAGAACACGTCGACGCCGATGTACGTCGGATCGCTGGCGATCCTCCGCAAACCGCGCAGCGGGCTGAGCTACGAGACCCTGCTCGCCACCGTCGAACAGCGGCTGCCGCAGATCCCCCGGTACCGCCAGAAGGTGCGCGAGGTGACGTTGGGGCTGGCGCGTCCGGTGTGGGTGGACGATCCAGACTTCGACATCACGTACCACATTCGGCGGTCGGCGCTGCCTTCGCCGGGCAGCGACTCGCAGCTGCACGAGCTCATCGCCCGGCTCGGGTCGCGCCCGCTGGACCGGTCGCGCCCGCTGTGGGAGATGTATTTGATCGAAGGCCTGGCCAAGAACCGGATCGCGATCTACACGAAGTCTCACCAGGCGTTGGTGAACGGGATGACGGCGCTGGAGATCGGCCACGTCATCGCCGACCGCACCCAGAAGCCGCCGGAGTTCGGCGAGGACATCTGGATCCCGTTGCGCGAACCCAGCGATCGGCAACTGTTGCTGGGTGCGCTCGGCGAGTGGATCATGCGCCCCGCCGAGCAGATGGGCGCCGTCCGCTCCGCCGTCGTCGACGTCGCGACGAACGCGGGCCAGCTGGTCAACATGGGGCGCAGGTTCGTCGACGTGGTCCGCACGGTCGCGCGGGGCACCGCGCCGAGCAGCCCGCTGAACACCACCGTCTCGCGCAACCGACGGTTCACGGTCGCCAGCGGGCGCCTCGAGGACTTCCGCGCGGTGCGGGCCCGCTACGACTGCGACGTCAACGACGTGGTGTTGGCCGTGGTGGCCGGCGCGTTGCGCAACTGGCTGATGTCGCGCGGGGAACCGGTGACCTCGACGACGAGGGTGCGCGCGATGGCGCCCATGTCGGTGTATCCGGATGCCGAACTCGACGCGACCGGCCCGGGTCAGGCCATCAGCGAGGTGACGCCGTTCCTCGTCGACCTCCCCGTCGGTGAGGGCAACCCCGTGGTGCGGCTCTCCCAGATCGCGCACGCGACCGAGTCGGCGTCCAGCGCCGCGAGCCTGGTCGACGCGCGCACCATCGTCACCCTGTCGGGGTTCGCGCCGCCGACCCTGCACGCCATGGGTATCCGCGTCGCCACGACGTTCTCCGCGCGTCAGTTCAACCTGCTGATCACGAACGTGCCCGGTGCGCAGCACCAGATGTACGTCGCGGGCACCAAACTGCTCGAGACCTACGCGGTGCCGCCGCTGCTGAGCAACCAGGTGTTGGCGATGGGGGTGACGTCCTACAACGGCATGGTCTACTTCGGCATCAACGCCGACCGCGACGCCATGAGCGACGTCGATGTTTTGCCCGATCTGCTGCGTGAATCGCTGGAAGAACTGCTAGAAGCCGCGCAATAACACGATCGCTGCGTTTGCCGGATTGACTCGCCCGCGGCCAGCAAGGTCGAATTGGATCACCATGACGACGAGCGCAGAGAACGAGACGACAGGAAAGACCAGGGCCGCGACGCGCCGGGCACTCAGATCGCCTAACCAGGACGTGGTCCCTCACCCGGCGCTCGACCAGCCGCCCCGCGACGACGCCGCCACCCGATCCCGCGGCGTGGACTGGGTCGTCTTCGGAATCACCGCCGTCATCGCCATCGGCTTTCTGACCTGGGGCTTCGTCAGCACCTCGTCGCTGGCGTCGGCCTCGGACAGCGCGCTGACGTGGGTGATGAACAACACCGGTTGGCTGTTCGTGCTGACCGCCTCGGGTTTCGTCGTCTTCATCCTGTGGCTCGCGCTCGGCCGGTTCGGCGCGATCCCGCTGGGGCGGGACGACGAAGAACCCGAGTTCCACGGGGTGTCCTGGGTCGCGATGATGTTCAGCGCCGGCATGGGTATCGGCCTGATGTTCTTCGGGGTGGCCGAACCGCTGTCGCACTTCGCGACGCCGCCGCCCGGCACCGGTGCCGCCGGTAATCCCGAAGCCGTGCAGACCGCGATGGCCACGACGCTGTTCCACTGGTCGTTGCACCCGTGGGCGATCTACGCGGTCGTGGGCCTGGCGATCAGCTACGGCGTCTACCGCAAGGGCAGGCTGCAGTTGATCAGCGCGGCTTTCGAACCGTTACTGGGCAACCGCGCGAACGGACCCCTGGGCAAGGTCATCGACATGCTGGCGATCTTCGCCACGCTGTTCGGCTCGGCCGCCTCGCTCGGCCTCGGCGCGCTGCAGATCCGCAGCGGGCTGCAGATCGTCGGCGGTATCGGCGAAACGGGCAACACGATCCTGGTCGTCATCATCACGGTGCTCACGGTGGCGTTCGTGCTCTCGGCGGTGTCGGGGGTCGCGCGCGGCATTCAGTGGCTGTCCAACATCAACATGGTGCTGGCCCTTGTGCTCGCGCTCTTCGTATTCGTCGTGGGCCCAACGGTTTTCATCCTCAACCTGCTGCCGACATCGCTCGGTAGCTACGTGGCTGACCTGGCGATGATGTCCGCGCGCACCGGCGCCGAGGGCTCCGACGTCAACGAGTGGCTGCAGACGTGGACGATCTTCTACTGGGCGTGGTGGGTGTCGTGGACGCCATTCGTCGGGATGTTCATCGCGCGGATCTCACGCGGGCGCACCATCCGCCAGTTCGTCACCGGTGTGCTGCTGGTGCCGAGCCTGGTGTCGCTGGTCTGGTTCGCGGTTTTCGGCGGTTCGGCCATCCGCGAGCAGCAGGAGGGTGTGGACCTCGCCGGTGAGGGCAGCATCGAGGCTCAGCTGTTCGGCCTGCTCGACCAGTATCCGATCGCCACGATCGCCAGCGTTCTGGTGATGGTGCTCGTCGCGATCTTCTTCGTGTCCGGAGCCGACGCCGCGTCGGTGGTGATGGGCTCCCTGTCCGAGCGCGGCACGATCAAACCCGGTCGAGGCACCGTCATCTTCTGGGGTGTGGCGACCGGTGCCGTCGCCGCGGTGATGCTGCTGGTCGGCGGCGAGGACGCGCTGAACGGCTTGCAGACCATCACGATCCTGGCCGCGTTGCCGTTCGTCGTCGTGATGGTCGGCCTGGCGGTGGGCCTGGTGAAGGACCTGCGCCGCGACCCGATGATGGTCCGCCAGCAGTACGCCAAGGAAGCCGTCGACACCGCGGTCATCCAGGGGGTGACCGAACACGGCGACGACTTCGTGATCTCGGTGGAGAAGGATCCGGCGAGCGAGAAGACGGCCGACGACTAACCTCGCCTGGTGCGCGTCTACATCCCCGCGACCCTGACCATGCTGCAACAGCTCGTTGCCGACCGGGTGATGCACGCCCGCAGCGGCACGGCGTTCGCGGTGACGCATGCGCTGCGCGAGTCTTACGCCGAGGGCGACGATGAGGAGCTCGCCGAGGTCGCGCGGCAGGAGGCCGCGATGGCCTCGCTGCGCCTGCTCGCAGGAGAAGGAGTGGGTGAGCTGCCGCCGCGGCGCGCGGTGGTGGAGGCCGAGGTCGATGACGCGACGGTGCGGCCCGATCTGGACGACGCCGTGGTGCGGTTGGCTGGCCCGATCTCGTTCGACGACGTCATCGCCGCCTACGTCGACAACGCGGAGGCCGAGTCCGCGGTGCTGCCCGCGATCGAGGCCGTGGACGAGGCCGATCTCGGCGACGAGGATGCGGAGTTCGTCGTCGGCGACGCGCAGGACCACGACCTGGCCTGGTATGCGCCGCAGGAGTTGCCGTTCCTACTCGAACTGCTCTGAGCGGTCGGTCGGCCGGATCCGGTTGGATACGGGAGCGTAGGTTACGGTACCGTAGGTTCATGGCCAAGAACTACGTCAAAGTCTCGGCCAACGTCGCCGACACGGTTCGTCCGTCCGTCAACACCGGCAATCCGGGCCTGCGGGCCCTGCGCACCATCGCGAGCCGGATCACGACGCCGCTGCTTCCCGATGACTACCTGCAGCTCGCCAACCCGCTGTGGTCGGCGCGCGAGCTGCGCGGCAAAGTGCTCGACGTCCGCAAGGAGACCGACGATTCGGCGACGCTGGTCATCAAGCCCGGGTGGGGTTTCTCGTTCGACTACCAGCCCGGCCAGTACATCGGCATCGGTGTGCAGGTCGACGGTCGCTGGCGCTGGCGGTCCTACTCGCTGACATCGGCCCCATCCCGCACCATCCGCACCATCACGATCACGGTCAAGGCGATGCCCGAAGGATTCTTGTCGACGCATCTGGTCGACGGGCTCGCGCCCGGCACGATCGTGCGCCTGGCCGCGCCGCAGGGCAACTTCGTCATGCCCGATCCCGCGCCGTCGAAGGTGCTGTTCCTGACCGGCGGCTCCGGCATCACGCCGGTGATGTCGATGCTGCGCACGTTGGCACGGCGCGATCAGATCACCGACATCGTCCATGTGCATTCCGCGCCAACGGAATCCGACGTCATGTTCGCCGCCGAGCTCGGCGAGCTGGCCGATGCGCACGACGGCTACCGGCTGCTGGTGCGTGCGACGCGTACACACGGCCGGATGGACCTGTCGCGGCTCGACGACGAGGTGCCCGACTGGCGCGAGCGCCAGACGTGGGCGTGCGGTCCCGAGGGCATGCTCGACGCGGCCCAGCGCAGTTGGGCGGCGGCCGGGCTCGCCGAGCGTCTACACCTCGAGCGGTTCGCCGTGTCCAAGGCCGCGGTGCACGGGCAGGGAGGAACGGTGGAGTTCGCGCGCAGCGGGAAGACGGTCGAGGTGGACGCCGCGACGCCGCTGATGGAGGCGGGCGAAGAAGCCGGCATCCGCATGCCGTTCGGATGCCGCATGGGCATCTGCCAGTCGTGCGTGGTGGGCCTGGTCGAAGGCCACGTGCGCGACCTGCGCACCGGCGTCGAGCGGGAACCGGGGAGCCGGATACAGACCTGCGTCTCGGCGGCATCCGGCGATTGTGTGCTGGATGTCTGAGGTTTACTGGCTGGTAACCTACGGGTACGTAGGTTACGGTAGCGTAGGCATACGAGAGGAGGCCTGACGATGGCAATCACCGACGTTCCCGAGTTCGCGCATCTCACCGATGCCGACATCGAGAGTCTGGCCGTGGAGCTGGACGCAATCCGGCAGGACATCGAGGACTCCCGCGGTGAGCGCGACGCGCGCTACATCCGTCGCACCATCGCCGCGCAGCGGGCGCTGGAGATCGCCGGCCGCGTGATGCTGGCCGCCAGCTCGCGTCGCTCGGCATGGTGGGCGGGCACCGCGACCCTGGGCGTGGCCAAGATCATCGAGAACATGGAGATCGGCCACAACGTCATGCACGGTCAATGGGATTGGATGAACGATCCCGAGATCCACTCCTCGACGTGGGAGTGGGACATGAGCGGGGCGGCCAAACACTGGCGCTTCACCCACAACTTCATGCACCACAAGTACACCAACATCCTGGGCATGGACGACGATGTGGGCTACGGTCTGCTGCGCGTGACGCGTGACCAGAAGTGGAAGCCGCACAACGTTTTCAACGTGCTGTACAACACCATGCTCGCCACGCTCTTCGAGTGGGGCGTCGGCCTGCAGCACCTCGAGATCGGTAAGATCTTCAAGGGCCGCGACGACCGCAGGGCGACCATGATCCGGCTGCGCGAGTTCGGCACGAAGGCCGGCCAGCAGGTGTTCAAGGATTACGTCGCCTGGCCCGCGGTGACCTCGCTGTCGCCTGGTGCGACTTACAAGTCGACGCTCAAGGCGAACGCGGTGGCCAACATCATTCGCAACATCTGGTCCAACGCGGTGATCTTCTGCGGCCACTTCCCGGATGGCGCAGAGAAATTCACCAAGACCGACATGATCGGCGAGACCAAGGGTGAGTGGTACCTGCGCCAGATGCTCGGTAGCGCCAACTTCGAGAACGGCCCGGTGCTGCGGTTCATGAGCGGCAACCTGTGCCACCAGATCGAGCATCACCTGTACCCGGATTTGCCGAGTAATCGGCTCTATGAGATCTCCATGCGGGTGCGCGAGCTGTGCGACAAGTACGACCTGCCGTACACGACCGGTTCGTTCCTGGTGCAGTACGGCAAGACGTGGCGCACGATCGCCAAGCTGTCGCTTCCGGACAAGTTCCTGCGTGACACCGCCGACGATGCGCCCGAGACGCGCAGCGAGCGGATGTTCGCCGAGCTTCAGCCGGGCGAACGGCGTGGTCTGAAGTCGTCGATTGCGGCCGTGCGGGCCCGTCGTCGCGAGAAGCGCGCCGTCCGCGCCCAGGCTCGAACCCAGCGCGCCGCCTAGCTGCTGCCCCCTGACTTCCGCGAGCGTGCGTGTTTGCACACGACACGCCGC
>NZ_LZSQ01000085.1 GCF_001665535.1 Mycobacterium sp. 852002-51961_SCH5331710 | reverse complement strand
CTGCAGTCTCGTGGGCTCGGAGATGTGTATAAGAGACAGGGCGCCGCGCTGCGTGATCGACGGCGAGATCGTCGTCGCCGCCGGCCATGGCCTCGACTTCGAGACCCTGCAACAACGCATCCACCCCGCCGACTCGCGGGTCCGGATGCTGGCCGAGAAGACACCCGCGGCCTTCATCGCGTTCGATCTGCTCGCGCGAGACGACATCGATTACACCCAACGGCCTTTCGGGGAACGCCGCAATGCACTCGTCGACGCGCTCTCTGGCGCGGGCCCGAAATTCCAGGTCACCCCGGTGACGACCGACCTCGCGACGGCGCACCGGTGGTTCGACGAGTTCGAGGGCGCGGGACTCGACGGCGTGATCGCAAAACCCGTCGACCTGACCTATCAGCCGGACAAGCGCGTGATGTTCAAGATCAAGCATCAGCGGACGGCGGACTGCGTCGTCGCCGGCTACCGCGTGCACAAATCCGGCGAGGATGCGATCGGATCGCTTCTGCTCGGGTTGTACAAAGACGACGGCACACTGGCATCCGTCGGCGTCGTCGGCGCGTTCCCGATGGCCCGCCGTCGCGAGCTGTTCGCCGAACTGCAGCCGCTGCGAACGACTTTCGAGGAACACCCGTGGAACTGGGCCGCCGACACCGACCCCGACATCGTGCGCCGCTACGGCGGCGGGTCGCGCTGGAACGCCGGCAAGGATCTGTCGTTCGTGCCGCTGCGCCCCGAACGGGTGGTCGAGGTCCGCTACGACCACATGGAGGGTGAACGGTTCCGCCACACCGCCCAGTTCAACCGGTGGCGCCCCGACCGCGACCCCCGCTCGTGCACCTACGAGCAACTCGAGCAACCGGTCACCTTCGCGCTGCGCGACATCGTTCCCGGCCTCGGCTGACCGCGGTGACTTTCGTCAACTCGCCGACCCGGGTGCGCCCGACGTGTGATGCTGCGGGCATGGCGATCACACGAGCGACGGCCGCGGCGGTGGTGCTCGCCAGCGCCGCGGTCGGATTGGCCGCACCGGCGGCAGCACAGGGGCGCTTGGAGGGCGAATTCCGGTTCGTCAACGGGCCGACGTCGAACACGTGGGCCATCACCACCCAGTGCCACCCCGAAGGCCGGTGCGGCGGAACGGTTTCGAGCTCGACGGGAATGATCGCGCAGATCGGTAGGCAGGCAGACGGCCCATGGACCATCGAACGTCACGATGTCTTCAACGGGCGTCCGTGTGCCGACGGCACCACCGGCCCAGCCGATCTGACGTACTCGTTCGACCCAGCGACCTTGGCGGGCAGCCTTCGCTACGCGTGGAAAGCCGGTTCCTGCAACGATCCCAACCCCGGAGAGAGCGAACAACCGGTCAGCCTGCAGCCGCTGTAGCGCGGAGCCTCAACCCGCAACGCGCGCGAAGGTCAGGGTTTCTCCGCGCACACCGCCCATCCACAGGTCTTGGCAGGCTTCGGCCATCTCGTCGAGGCCCTCGATGACCTCTCCGAACACGTTGCCCGGCACCCAACCCTGGTCCCCGTTGATCAGCAGGTTGTTGCGGCCGTAGAACAGCGCCAGGTCGACGATCGCACCGGTGGTGCCGGTCCCGGTGGAGTTCTCGTAGCCGTAGGCCGGGTTGCCCAGCTGGTCGGAGTCGAACGAGAACCAGCACAGGTCGCCGGGGATCGGCGTCACGGTGGTGTTCTCCCTGCCCGGGTCCGCCGGCGCGAAAGCCGGTAGGAGCGTGTAGATCTCGTTGCGGGCGTACTTTCCGTGGAACACCTGCGACGACAGTGGGCGCTCGTCCAGCGCGTCCCACACCGCGGCACACGTGCGTGGTGCCGCATCGTCGAGCAGGCGCGCGGTGCAGCTGACGCCGCGCTTGTCGAGGGACACGGTGATCAGCCTGCTCATCGAACTCCTTGTGTCATCACTGCGGGTGTACGCGTATGCCAGTCGGTGGCCATCTCGTGTGCACGCCCCACCCGCAGCACCGTCGCATCGGAGTGCCTGGGGCCGACGATCTGCAGCCCGATCGGCAGCCCAGCGGAGGTGAAGCCGCACGGCACGCTCAGTGCGGGTTGCTGAGTCATGTTGAACGGGTAGGTGTAGGGCGTCCAGCTCGCCCAATAATGCGACCGCCACCCCTCGGGCACGTCGCGGCCGATGGGAAAGGCGGGCATCGGGAGCGTCGGGGTGACCAGCACGTCGTAGTCCTGGTGGAACCGGCCCATCACCTGCCCGAGGTGCATCCGCACGGCCGTGGCGTCGAGGTAGTCCGACGCCGAGAACGTCGCACCCACCGCGGCTATCCGGCGCAACCCGGGATCGACGCGATCGTCGACCGCTTCGCCGTAGGCCTGCAACACCTTCGCCGCCCCCGAGAACCACAGGATGTGGAAGGCCTCGATCGGATCGCGGAAGCCGGGGTCGACCTCCTCGACCCGGGCGCCCGCGTCGGCCAGCACATTCACCGCGTCCCGTACCGCCGCGTCGATCTCCGGGTCGTTGCGTACGTAGCCGAGCCTCGGTGAGAACGCCACACGCAGACCCGCGACACCGTCGTCGAGGCCGGCAAGGAACGACTCGTGCGGCGTCGGCATCGCCGACCAGTCGCGGGGGTCGAAACCGGTGATGACGTCCATCAGCGCGGCGGTGTCGACCACGGTCCGTGTCATCGGACCCGGATGCGCCAGCGTGCCGAACGGGCTCGGCGGATAGTGCGGGATCAGGCCGTAGGTCGGCTTGAGCGCGACGGTTCCGGTGAACCCCGCCGGGATCCGCACCGATCCGCCCGCGTCGGTCCCCACCGACCACACCCCCATGCCGAGGGCCACCGCCGCGGCACTGCCGCCGCTCGAACCGCCCGCGGTCTTGGTGGGGTCCCACGGGTTGCCGGTGAGGCCGAAGCGCTCCGAGTCGGTCACGCCCTTCCACGAGTACTCCGGTGTCGTGGTCTTGCCGAGCAGCACCGCACCGGTCTCGCGCAGTCGCGCAGTGCAGGGCGCGTCCTCGTCCCAGGGCCCGGTCTCGTCGATGAGCCAGCTGCCGCGAAGTGTCGGCCATCCCTTGGTCCACAGCGCGTCCTTGATCGACGCCGGCACCCCGTCTCCGGGGCCAAGCGGTTCCCCGGCGTGCCAGCGCGCCTCCGACGCGCGGGCGGCGGCCAGCGCACCCTCGCGGTCGACGAGCACGTAGGCGTTGACCGCACCGTCGTACGCATCGATCGCGGCCAGCGCCTCCTGCGTGGCCTCGACCGGCGAGATGGTCTTGGCACGGTAGCCTCGCACCAATTCGGCTGCGGTCAGGATCATCGCGAATCACGTCCCGATGTCGCCGGCCTTCCGGCTCCGCTCGGGATGTAGCCGAGCTTCTTGTCCACAACGTTCACCAAGGGCTCCCCCGCCAGCCAGCGCCGCGCGTTGTCGGCGAACTGCTCGGCCAGCGTTTCCCGCCAGCCCACGACGTCGCCGGCCATGTGCGCGGTGATCGTCACGTTGGGAGCGTCCCACAGCGGATGGTCGGTCGGCAGCGGTTCGGTGTCGAACACATCCAGCGTCGCGCCCCCAATCCGGTTGTCGCGCAACGCAGAAACCAGTGCCGACTCCTCCACCAGCGGACCCCGTCCGATGTTGACCAGATGCGCGTCGGGCTTCATCGCGGACAACACCGACGCGTCCACCAGGCCGCGAGTGGCCGACGTCAGCGGCGCCGCGAGCACCAGGTGATCACACCAGCCGACCTCATGGGCCAGGTCCGCACTGGCCACCACCTCGCCGAAGTCGGGGTCGTCCGCCCTCGCGACGCGGCCCGCGCCGCGCACCTGCATGCCCGCGGCCCGCAGCAAGCGGGCGATCTCCCGGCCGATGCTGCCGGTGCCGACCACGAGTGCACGGGCCGCGGCGATGCCGCGGGTCTCGCGGTGACGCCATCGATGCTCGCGCTGCAACGCGAAGCTTGTGCGGCTGTCCTTGGCGTGGGCGAGCACCGCGCCGAGTACGTATTCGGCGATGGGCCGGTCGAAAACGCCGCGCGCGTTGGTCACCACGACGTCGGAGTCACGCAGTTCGTCGAAGAGCAGGGTGTCGACGCCGGCCGCGGTGACGTGAATCCATTCGAGTTCGGTGGCGTCGCTCCACACGTCGCGCACCGCGGTCGAGAAGAAGTCCCAGAGCAACAGCGCGCGGGCTCCGCGGACGGCCGAGGCGAGGTCCTCGGCGGTGCAGTAGCGCATCTCGGCGCCGACACGCTCGACGCCGGGCGGATGGTCGGTGGATTTTTCGCACAGGACGGCAATGACCGGCTCGGCGGAACCACCCCTGACCTGCGACGACGATGCGATCCGCACGCTCTCCCCCGGGGCTGGCACGCCCCCAAGCTAGGGACACGCCGTAGGATTGTCAACAATCTGTTGCTGGTTTGGTCTTCTGGCCTCACACTGTGCAAATGAGGATCGGGGAATTGGTGCCGCCCCCACCATTGCAGCAGGTAGGCATAGGCGTAGTCACTCCGTACGACTTCGCGCTCGACCGCGAACTCTGGCGTTGGGCGCCCGACGACGTCAGCCTGTACGTCACCCGGCTGAGGTACGCCCCCTTGCCGGTGACCGTCGACATGGCGGTGCACATCTCCGATCCCGAACACGTGGTCGCGGGTGCGGCCAACGTGCTGGCGGTCTCGCCGATCGTCACCGCGTATGCGTGCACCGCGGGCAGCTTCGTCAAGGGGATGGCCGGCGAGGCCGCGCTGGTGGCGGCGATGCGGGCGGCCGGTGCGCCGGCGGCGGTCACCACCAGCGGCTCGATGCTCGAGGCGCTGCGCCACCTCGGTGTCGGCCGCGTCGCCACCGTCACCCCGTACACGTCGGATCTGACGATCGGCCTGACCAAGTACCTGATGGAGGCCGGCATCGAGGTGGTTGCCACCTCCGGCCTGGGCCTCACCGAGCAGATCTGGGCGGTGCCGTATTCGGAGACCGCCGAGCTGGTCCGCGCCACTGACGTCGCCGACGCGGAGGCCATCGTCGTCAGCTGTACGAATCTGCCGACCTACGACCTGATCGCCGAGCTGGAGGCCGAGCTGCAGAAGCCGGTGGTCACGGCCAACCAGGTGACGATGTGGGCGGCGCTGCGCGTCGCCGGGCGCAAGGCCGTGGGGCCGGGCCAGCGCCTGTTGGAGGCGTAGGCGTCGACCTGCCGGTTGTTAACATTGTCGACAATCTGCCGATTGAAGGGGCCGTGATGCCGACCGTAGGACTGCTCTACCCGGGGCACAGCGCCGAGGACGATTTCCCGGCGCTGGAGGCCCGCGTCGCGGGGCGACTGCGCCTTCCCGTGGTCATCACCTCCGTCGGCGAGGACGCGCACCGGGTCGACGCGCTGCTCGACCTCGGCGGCGAGGGCCGGCTCGCCGAGGGGGTGTGCCAACTCGCCGACGAGCGCCCGCACGCAGTGATGTGGGCGTGCACATCGGGCAGCTTTGTGTTCGGTCCCGAGGGTGCGCGCCACCAGGCCGCGAAAGTTGCTGCGGCGGCGGGAGTTCCGGCGTCCTCGACCTCGATAGCGTTCGTCGACGCGCTGCGCCACCTCGGTATCCGACGGGTGGCGGTGGCCGCGTCGTACCCGCCGGATGTCGCCGAGCATTTCGTGCGGTTCCTGGCCGCCGACGGGGTCGAGGTGGTGGCGATGGGCAGCCACGGGATCATCACGGCCGCCGAAGTCGGCACGATAGAGCCCGAGCGGGTGGAGCAGATGGTCACCGCGGCCGATCACCCCGACGCGGAGGCGGTGCTGGTGCCCGACACCGCGATGCACACGCTGGCGATCGTCGATCGGCTCGAGGCCGCGGTCGGCAAACCGGTGCTGACGGCCAACCAGGTGACGGTGTGGAAGGGTCTGCAACTCGCCGGCGGAGCGCCCGCGATCCCCGGATTGGGCCGCCTGTTCGAGGAGGCCCGGTGACCGAGTTCCTCGCGCCCGTCGAGCAGGAGTCCACGCCGAGCATCGTCGCCGACAAGCTGCGGCAGGCGATCGCGCACGGCGAGTTGGCGCCCGGCACGCAGCTGATCGAGGCCGACCTGGCCCGCAAGCTCGGCGTCAGCCGCGGGCCGCTGCGCGAGGGAATGCAGCGGCTGACCCAGGAGGGCTTGTTGATCGCGATCCGCAACCGCGGGGTGTTCGTGATCGACATGACGCCCGACGTGGCGTCCGACATGTACCTCGCGCGCGAGGCCATCGAACGCGCCGCGACCCGCCGGATCCTGCAGGGCGACTACGCATCTGCGGGCGACGAACTGCTGGAGATCGTCGAGGAGATGGCTGCGGCCGCCGACGTCGAGGAAGGCAGCGAGGCCGACATCCGCTTCCACGAGCGACTGGTCGAGTTGGCGGGCAGCCCGCGGCTGTCGCGGATGCACCAGACGTACCTCGTCGAGACGCGGATGTGCGTGCACGCGCTGGCCGACACCTATGACAACCCCAGCGACCGCGTCGTCGAGCACCAGGCGCTGGCCAGCGCGATCAGGGCCGGCGACGTGCAGCTGTCCGACAAGCTGCTGATCGCGCACATGGAGGACGCCGTCGACCGGCTGATCGCTCGGGTGTCGCGCGGCGCCTGACCCCTACAGGGCGATACCGACGTACTTGGTCTCCAGGAATTCGTCGATGCCCACGGAGCCGCCCTCACGGCCGAGGCCCGACTGCTTGACGCCGCCGAACGGCGCCGCGGGATTGGACACGACGCCCTGGTTCAGCCCGACCATGCCGGTCTCGAGCGCCTCGGCGACCCGCAGCGCGCGCCGCAGGTCGTTGGTGAACACGTAGGCGACCAGTCCGTATTCGGTGTCGTTGGCGGCGGCGACGACCTCGTCCTCGGTCTCGAACGGCGTCAACGGAGCCACCGGGCCGAAGATCTCCTCGCCGGACATCCGGGCGTCGCGCGGGACACCGGTCAGCACGGTCGGCGCATAGAAGTAGCCGTCGCCGGAAACCGGTGTGCCGCCGGTCAATACGCGCGCCCCGCGGCCCACCGCGTCGTCGACCAGGTCCTGCACCTTGTGCAGCGCGGCCTCGTCGACCAGCGGACCGACCTTGACCCCGTTTTCGGTGCCGCGGCCCACGGTCATCGCCGCCATCCGTTCGGCGAGCCGGCGCCCGAACTCGTCGATCACCGCGGCATGGACGAAGATCCGGTTCGCCGCCGTGCAGGCCTCGCCCATGTTGCGCATCTTGGCCGCGATCGCCCCGTCCACCGCCTCGTCGAGGTCGGCGTCGGCGAACACGATGAACGGGGCGTTGCCCCCGAGTTCCATCGAGGTCCGCAGCACCTTCTGGGCGCATTGTTCGAGCAGGATGCGGCCCACCCGGGTCGACCCGGTGAACGACAGCTTGCGGGCCAGCCCGGACCGGATCAACGGTTCGCACACCGCGTTCGCATCCATCGCGGTGATGCAGTTGACCGCACCGGCCGGCACGCCCGCCTCGTCGAGGATCGACATCAGCGCCAACATCGTCAGCGGCGTCTGGTGCGCCGGTTTGATCACGCTGGTGCACCCGGCGGCGATGGCCGGGCCCAGCTTGCGGGTGCCCATCGCCATCGGGAAGTTCCACGGGGTGATCAGCAGGCAGGGCCCGACCGGCTGGCGGGCGATCAGGAATCGCGCATTGCCCGCGGGTGCGGTCTGGTAGCCACCGTCGATACGAGTGGCCTCTTCGGCGAAGTGGCGGAAAAACTCTGCGGCGTAAGCGACTTCACCGCGCGCCTCGGCGAGGGGTTTGCCCATCTCCAGCGTCATCAGCAGCGCCAGGTCGTCGACGCGGGCGTGCAGCAACTCGAACGCGGCCATCAGCATGTCGGCGCGGGTGCGGGGCGGTGTCGCGGCGAACTCCCGCTGGACGGTGACCGCGGCATCCAGTGCGGCACGGGCGTCGGCCGGGGTGGCGTCGGCGACCGCACACAGCGTCCGCCCGGTCGCCGGATCGACGACGTCGAAGGTGCGCCCCTCGCTCGCGTCGACCCACTTGCCGTCGACGAAAAGCCGCTTGTTCACCGCATCGATCACATGCCGCTCGCGATCCACCACGCCTCCTTGAATGGTCGGATTGTTGACAATCTACAGCTCGCCGCTGAGGATCATGCCATGACCTCGGCCTCTCAAGCCCCACAGCTCTCGCAGATCCTCAAGCAGGCGACCGGCGTCGTGGCCGCCCGCGGCGAAGGGGTGCTGCTCTACGACGAACAGGACCGCCGGTACCTCGACTTCACCGCGGGCATCGGGGTGACCAGCACCGGACACTGCCACCCGCGGGTGGTGGAGGCCGCGCAGCGCCAGGTCGCCACGCTGATCCACGGCCAGTACACGACCGTGATGCACCGCCCGTTGCTCACGCTGGTGGAGCGCCTCGGCGAGGTGTTGCCCTCCGGACTGGACCGGCTTTTCTTCGCCAACTCCGGTAGCGAGGCGGTGGAGGCGGCGCTGCGACTGTCCCGACAGGCCACCGGCAGGCCGAACGTCATCGTCTTCCACGGCGGGTTTCACGGCCGCACCGTCGCGGCGGCGTCGATGACCACCTCCGGCACCAAGTTCCGCTCGGGTTTCTCCCCGTTGATGGCAGGCGTGCACGTCGCACCGTTCCCCGACCCGGGCCACTTCGGATGGCCGGTCGAGCAGGCCACCGACTTCGCGTTGGACCAACTCGACTACCTCCTGCAGACGATCAGCGCGCCGGCCGACACCGCCGCGTTCTTGGTCGAACCGGTGCTTGGCGAGGGCGGATACGTGCCGGCCAACGAACGGTTCTTCGCCGGCCTGCGCGAGCGCGCCGACGCGCACGGCATCCTGCTGGTCGTCGACGAGGTGCAGACCGGCTTCGGGCGCACCGGCCGCTTCTGGGGTCATCAGCACTTCTTCACCGCGCAAGCGCGCCCGGACATCCTGATCACCGCGAAGGGGCTCGCGTCGGGCTTCCCGCTCTCGGGTATCGCGGCGCCGGCGGCGCTGATGGAGCGGGCGTGGCCAGGATCGCAGGGCGGCACGTACGGCGCCAACGCGGTGGCCTGTGCGGCGGCGGTGGCCACCTTGGACGTGATCGCCGACGAGCGACTGGTCGACAACGCCGCCGAACGCGGCGCGCAGTTGCGCGAGGCGCTGCAGACGGTCGGCGACAAGTTCGACGCGATCTCCGATGTGCGCGGTCTCGGGTTAATGATCGGCACCGAATTCCGCGACGCCGCAGGCAAACCCGATGGGGCCACGGCCCTCGCCGTGCAGCAGGAGGCCGCGCGCCGGGGCCTGCTGTTGCTGACCTGTGGCGCATGGGGGCAGGTCGTGCGGTTCATCCCCGCGCTCGTCGTCACCGCCGAGCAGATCGACGAGGCCGCGGGCATCTGGTCCGACGCGGTGAACGCCGTCCTCTGAGTCAGCGGCTGCCCTCGAGCGCGTACTCCTCCTGCGGCGGGGCCTCTGGTGTGCCGGGGATCTCGGTCCCGTTGATCGGGCATCGCGCGGTCTCGGGGTTCTTCACCAGCGCGATCGCGCCGACGATGCAGGCGCCCATCATGTAGTACGCCGGCACAAGGTTGTCGCCCGTCGCGTTGACCAACCAATCGTTGACCGCCGGCGCGGTGCCGCCGAACAGCGCCGTCGACACGTTGTAGGCGATGGCGAAGCCGGCATAGCGCACCTGGGTCGGGAACATCGCCGGGAACGTCGCCGAGATCGTCGCCAACTGTGGCACGTAGAGCAACCCGAGCACCGCGAAGCCGATGATGGCGCCTATGACGCCGGTCGACATCAGCATGAACATCGGGATCCCGGCGACGAACAATCCGATCAACGAGACCCACCACACCGGTTTGCGCCCGAACCGGTCCGAGGCCAGGCCCGCGAACGGCAAGAACACCATCATCGAGAGCATGCCGATGATCGGTACGACCAACGACATGTCGGTGGACAACCCGATCGACTGCTCGAGGTAGGTCGGCATGTAGGTGAGCAGCGTGTAGTTGACGACGTTGAGCGCGACCACCAGGCCGCCGAGGCGAAGGATCGGCCCCCAGTACTCGGCGAGAAGGTCCCGGAACGCGGCGAAGACGTTCGCCTCCTGCTCGCCCTGGTCCTCCAACTCCTTGAAGACCGGGGTCTCGTCCAGCCGGGTGCGCAGGTACAGCCCGATCAGGCCGAGGGGCGCGGCGACGAGGAACGGCAGCCGCCAGCCCCACACGTCCATCTGGTCGTCGGAGAGCACCAGCGAGAAGCCGAGCATCATCAGCGCACCGGTGGAGAAACCGGCCAGGGTGCCGAATTCGAGGAAGCTGCCCAGGATGCCGCGACGGCGGGTCGGCGCGTACTCGGCCATGAACGTGGCTGCGCCGCCGTACTCGCCACCGGTCGAGAAGCCCTGGATCATTCGCAGGATCACCATCAGGACGGGTGCCCAGACGCCGATCGTGGCGTAGCTCGGCACGAGTCCCACGCACAGCGTCGCGCTCGCCATCACCAGGATCGTGATGGCCAGGACGCGGCGCCGACCGAGGCGGTCGCCGAGCGGGCCCCAGACGAACCCGCCGAGGGGGCGAACGAGGAAAGAGACCGCGAACGTCATCAGTGCGAGCAGCGTCGCCGTCGTTCCCTCGCCCGGGAAGATCGCGGAAGAGATGTAGGAGACCCCGTAGGCGTACAGGCCGTAGTCGAACCATTCGGTGTAGTTGCCGACGGCCGAGGCCGCGATCGCCTTCTTCACGTCGCCCGATGAGGGCGCCTCGTGCTCGGGTTGGTGGTGCGGGCTGGTGGAACCATCGGGATCCACGTGCGGGCCTCCTCGCGTCCGTCGGGCACGGCCTGCCCGGCGAGCGCCGGCATCGGGCCGTGTTTCTCGGTGCACAGGCAAATTACCAGCGCAGGCCGGGGGATACCCGGAATCGCCGTTCCCAAGGCAACATTGACAAGACTGTTAAAAGCCCCCTAGCGGTGCCCGCTAGATTGCGGTCATGACCGCAGGCAGGTTCGCTCCGAGTCCCTCGGCGGATCTGCACATCGGGAACCTGCGCACCGCGATCCTCGCGTGGCTGTTCGCCCGCTCGACGGGCAGGCGGTTCCTCATGCGCGTGGACGACCTCGATGACCGCACCTTCACCGACGTCGGGCAGCGACAACTCGACGACCTCGCCGCGATCGGGCTGACGTGGGACCTGGTGGAGTGGCAGTCGGAGCATCCCGAGCGCTATGACGCCGCGATCGCCGAGCTGGACGGCCGCGGACTGCTGTACGAGTGTTATTGCAGCCGAAGAGATATCGCGCAGGCTCCGCGGGCACCGCATGCCCCGCAGGGCGCCTACCCCGGCACGTGCCGCGAGCTGACGGATGCCGAGCGCGCGGCGCGACGGGCCGAGACGGGGCGGCCGCCCGCGCTTCGGCTGCGCACCGACGCGATCGTGCACACCGTTCACGACGTGCTCCACGGTGAGTACACCGGCATCGTCGACGACTTCGTGGTTCGCCGGGGCGACGGGGTACCGGCTTACAACCTCGCGGTAGTGGTCGACGACGCGAGCCGAGATGTCGATCAGGTGGTGCGCGGGGACGACCTGCTGCCCTCCTCGCCGCGGCAGGCGTATCTGGCTCGGATGCTGGGCCACCCCGAGCCGGTCTACGCCCACGTTCCGCTGGTGCTCAACGAGGACGGCGCACGGTTGGCCAAGCGCGACGGCGCGGTCACGCTCGCCGAGATCGGCGTACCGCGGGCACTCGCGCAGATCGGTGAGTCGTTGGGCTGGCGCGCCCGCGACCTCGAGGGCATGCTCGCTGAGTTCGATCCGCAACGGCTACCGCGACAGCCGTGGATTTATCGCCCCGACTGAGCCGAACACTTCCCCGACCCGCACCGCGTGGATTAGGTTCCGCCGGTGCACCGAAACCTCAGGCGGGCACTGCCCGCCCTCCTGCTCGCGGCGGCGGTGCTGTTCGGCGCCGCAGCGTGCGGCTCATCGGAATCGAACAGCGACGACCCGATCAAATCGGCGGGAGTGCTGCGGGTGGGCACCGAGGGCGTGTACCCGCCGTATTCGTTCCACGACGCTCGCCAAGGCGGCCAGCTCGCCGGATACGACGTCGACGTCGCCCGCGCCGTCGCCGAAAAGCTGGGCGTGCGAATCGAGTTCGTCGAGACGTCGTGGGACTCGATCTTCGCCGCCCTGGAGGCCAACCGCTTCGACGTCGTCGCCAACGAGGTGACGATCACCGACGAACGCAAGGACAAATACGACCTGTCCGATCCGTATTCGATCGCCGAGGGCGTGATCGTGACACGGGCCGACGACGATTCGGTACGGTCGCTGGCCGATCTCAAAGGCAAGCGGGCCGCGCAGAGCCCGACGAGCAACTGGGCGACGGTCGCGCGTGACGCGGGAGCGCAGATCGATTCGGTTGACGGTTTCTCCCAGGCGATCAGCGTGCTCAACGACGGCCGAGTCGACGTCGTCGTCAACGACAGCATCACGGTGCTGGCCTATCAGGCCGAACATCCCGACGCCCCGATCAAGATCGCGGCCAGGACCGGGGAGCGCAGCGAGCAGGCGTTCGCGGCGCGCAAGGACAGCGGTTACGTGCCCGAATTGAACAAGGCGCTCGAGGAACTGCGCGCCGACGGAACACTGACCGAGATCTCGAAGAAGTACCTTGACGTCGACCTGTCGAAGGCGGCGCCCACGGGCACCTGGCAACTGATCGCAGACAACCTGTGGCCGCTGGCGCGCGCGGCGATCGAGAAGACGATCCCGTTGACGGTCATCAGCTTCACGATCGGCCTGGTGATCGCGCTGGTGGTGGCGCTGGCGCGGTTGTCGACGAACGGCGTGGTCGCCGGCGTTGCGCGGTTCTACATCTCGATCATTCGGGGGACACCGCTGCTGGTTCAGCTGTTCATCGTGTTCTTCGCGTTGCCGCAAATCGGTGTGCGGATCGACCCGTTCCCCGCGGCGGTCATCGCGTTCAGCCTGAACGTCGGCGGTTATGCGGCCGAGGTGATCCGCTCGGCGATCCAATCGATCCCGAAGGGACAGTGGGAGGCGGCCGAGACGATCGGTCTGAATTACGTTGGGGCGCTGCGGCGCATCATCTTGCCGCAGGCCAGCAGGGTTGCGGTGCCGCCGCTGTCGAACACGTTGATCTCACTGGTGAAGGACACGTCGCTGGCGTCGACGATTCTGGTCACCGAGCTGTTCCGGACGGCGCAGAACATCGCAGCGCCGACGTTCGAGTTCTTCGCGCTCTACGGCACCGCAGCGCTGTACTACTGGATCATCTGTCTGGTGCTCTCGTTCGGTCAGAGCCGATTCGAGCGACGGCTGGAAAGGTTCGTGGCCAAGTGACGCAATCACGGGTTCGTGCCGAGGGCATACGGAAGGCCTTCGGCGACAACAACGTTCTCAACGACGTCTCGTTCGAGGTGGCGCAGGGTTCGGTGACGACGATCATCGGGCCGTCGGGTTCGGGTAAGACAACGCTGCTGCGGGCCCTCAACGCACTCGACGTGCCCGACGCCGGGGTCATCCGTGTCGGCGATGTCGAGATCGACTTCTCCGAACCGGTGCCCAAGGAGCGGTTGCGTCAGTACCGGGCGCAGAGCGGGTTCGTGTTCCAGAGCCACAACCTGTTTCCGCACAAGACCGTGTTGCAGAACATCACCGAGGGCCCGGTCGTCGCGCAGAAGCGCCCCAAGGCCTCGGCCGAGGCGGACGCCGTGGCCCTGCTGGAACAGGTCGGGCTCGCCGACAAGAAGGACCAGTTCCCGTTCCAGTTGTCCGGTGGCCAGCAGCAGCGGGTCGGCATCGCGCGGGCGTTGGCGCTGCGGCCGAAGGTGGTGATGTTCGACGAGCCGACCTCCGCACTCGATCCCGAACTGGTCGGCGAGGTGCTGTCGGTCATCCGGGATCTTGCGGTCGAGGGCTGGACCCTGGTGATCGTCACGCACGAAATCCAGTTCGCTCGACAGGTTTCCGATCAGGTGTTGTTCACCGACCGCGGAGTGATCCTGGAGAAGGGTCCGCCCGCCGAGGTGATCGGGAACCCGACACAGGAGCGCACCCGCCAGTTCCTCGACCGGATCCTCAACCCGCTTTAGCGATTTGTGTGCATTCTGTTGCGCTGGGCGCGCCTAAGCGCACACAAGTCGCACTCAGACGAGACTAGGGGAGCTCCTTCTGACCCCACGGCGAACCGTGCGCCGTCAACAGGTCCAGGAATGGCACGGCGTCGAACGCCTCGGGTCCGAGCACACCGGTGCCGCTCCAGGTGCCGTCAGCCAGAAGTTCAAGGGCGACAACCGGATTGATCGCGGTCTGCCAGACCACACACTGGTGGCCGTATTCGGCCATCGACCATTCGTTGTCGACGACGTGATAGAGGTAGGTCGACCGGGTGTTGCCGTCCTTGCCGGTCCCCGTCACCCACAGGCCGGCGCAGGTCTTTCCGCGCATCTTCGGCCCGAGCGTCGCGGGGTTGGGTAGGCAGGCCGCCACCACATCGCGGGGGCTGACCTCGACACCGGACACGTTCACCTTGTCGGTGCGGTCGAGCCCGAGCTTGTGCAGGGTCTTGAGAACGTCGATGAACTCCTCGCCGAGGCCGTACTTGAACGTCGCCCGCTTGCATTTGACCCAGCGCGGCATCAGCAGCACTTCCTCGTGCTCGACGTTCACGCATTCGACGGGCCCGATACCGTCGGGGAAGTCGAAAACCTCCGGCTCACTGAAGGGTTCAGTGGTGAACCAACCGCGGTCGGCCTCCCAGATGACCGGCGGGTTGAGGCACTCCTCGATGGTGGTCCAGATCGAGAACGACGGTGCGAAGTCGTAACCGTCGACGGTCAGGTTCGACCCGTCCCGGGTGCCGAGCTCGTCGATGTCGGAGAACAGGTGATCGGCGGCGTAGCGCGCGAACACGTCCGACAGGCCCGGTTCCACGCCGATGCCGACCAGCGCCAACCGGCCGGCGTCGCGCCACCGCTGTTCGGCGGCGAACTGCTCGTCGCCCAGCTTGACGCCCGGTAGCGCATACGGCTGCTCGGGGTGGCGCCGCGACAGGCTCATCGCCATGTCGAGGTAATCGGCGCCGCCGGCGAGTGCGCCGTCGAAGATCGGCATCACAAAGCGCGGGTCGACGGCGTTCATCACATGGGTGATGCCGTGGGTGCGGACGAGGTCCGCGACCGCTTCGGCCGACGTGGCGTCCACCCGCGCGGCGCCGAACCGCGCATCCCCAACCGCCTCGGCGGCCCGTCGCGCCCGGGCCTCGTCGTAGTCGGCGACGAGGATCGTGTCGAAGAAATCACGCCGCGCCGCGATGGAACAGAATGCGGCACCCACACCGCCGGCGCCGATCAGCAGTATTCGCATGGCTAGAAAGTACGGGATTCGGTGCAGAAACGATCGTCCAGCGACGGTTACCGCACCGAAATCGCCAATCAGGCACGGGTTGCGTAGTAGCGGCCCAGCACGTCCGCGCGCAGCTCGTCGAACTCACCCGCACCGATGGCCGCCCGGATCCGGTCGACGAGCCGTACCACGAACCGCTCGTTGTGGATGGTGCACAGCGTCGCCGACAGGATCTCCTTGGCCTTGAACAGGTGATGCAGATACGCCCGGGTGTAGTGGGCGCACGTGTAGCAGTCGCATTCGGCGTCGATCGGGGTGAAGTCGCGCCGGAACCGTGAATTGGTGATGTTGAAGCGTCCGGTCGTGGAGTACACCGCGGCGTTGCGCGCGACGCGCGACGGCGATACGCAGTCGAACGTGTCGGCCCCCGCGGCGATCGCGTCGAACAGATCGTCGGGCTCGCTGATGCCCAGCAGATGCCGCGGCTTGTCGGCGGGCAGTTCGTCACACACCCACCCGACGATGGTGGCCAGGTTCTGCTTCTCCAGTGCGCCGCCGATGCCGTAGCCGTCGAACTCCAGACCCTCAGCGGGCCCGGCGCCTTCGCCGATCGCCACCAGCCCGCGGGCGGCTTGCCGCCGCAGGTCTTCGTACTGCGCACCCTGCACGATCCCGAACAATGCCTGCTTCGGCTTGTCCGGCCGGGTGGCCTGCAGCCGTCGGTGTTCGGCCAGGCACCGCACGGCCCAGTCGTGCGTGCGCTGAACCGACCGCTCCTGGTACCCGCGGGTGTTCACCAGCGTGGTCAGCTCGTCGAACGCGAAGATGATGTCGGCACCCAGCCGATGCTGGATGCCGATCGACACCTCCGGGGTGAACCGGTGCACGGAGCCGTCCAGGTGAGACCGGAACGTCACCCCATCGTCGTCGACGTTGGCCAGCCGCTCCTTGCCTTCGGCGATGATGTCGTCGGCCTGGACGCGCTCGGTGTCCATCGCGAGCACTTTGCGAAACCCCGCCCCCAAGGACAGCACCTGAAATCCGCCGCTGTCGGTGAACGTCGGGCCAGGCCAGTTCATGAATGCGGACAGGCCGCCCGCCTCGTCCACGATGTCCGGACCGGGCTGCAGGTACAGGTGGTAGGCATTGGCCAGAATAGCTTGGGCGCCAAGCTCTCTCATCGTTTCGGGCAGCACCGCCTTGACGGTCGCCTGGGTGCCGACGGGAATGAACGCCGGGGTGTGGATCTCGCCGTGCGGGGTGCGGATCACGCCGGTGCGACCGGCCCGGCCGGGGAGTTCGGCGGTCACGCTGAAAACCGGAGCCGACGACTCTTTCGGAGCGGGAGATTTCGGCACGGCCACGTCGTAGATTCTGCACTGTGAAAAATCGGTGGGTCCCGACGTGCTGCGTGGCCGCGATCGTGGCGGGGTTGGCCGGTTGTTCGAGTCCGCCCGAGTACACCCCGCCCAAGGGTGAGCTGATCGCGGGCACGGCCCAGGTGACGGTCAACGGCCGCGACGCGGGAACCACCGACGCGGTGCAGTGCAACACCACGGGTTACCTGACCACAATCACCACCGGCGACCAGACGTCGGGCGTCACGGCGATGGTGTCGAACAAGGAGGCGTTGGCCGTCGAGTCGGTCGGAATCAACAACGTCGGGGGCTTCACCGGCAGCTACACCGCGGGCGTTGGCGACACGGCCGAGGCCGCGGACATCTCGATGACGGGCCGGACCTACGACATTTCCGGTGCCGCCGACGGCTTCGACACCGACAATCCCAGCTTCCGCGCGTCCGGCACGTTCGCCATTCGCGTGTCCTGCTGAGCGGATCCCGGTACACGTCAATTTCGGCGAAATCGCGGATGCCGGGTTTGGCGCGAACCATACTGCTTTTGATGATCCGATCTTGACGGGTCACTACACAAAGGAGAACAGGGTGAAGCGTGGTTTCCTGGTCGCCGTCGGCGGCGCGGCGATCCTCATCGCCGGGCTGTCCGGCTGTTCCTCGGATGACAAGAAGTCTGAAACCTCGGGCGAGACATCAACGGCCGCATCCGCGGAGGGCAAGACCACCGTCACGATCGACGGTCAGGATCAGGCCGTCCAGGGCACCGTCGTGTGCAGCGATATGGGCGGTAACACAAACATCGCGATCGGCGACGCGACCACGGGCATCGGCGCCGTCGTCAGCTCCGGTGATGAACCGACCGTGCAGTCCGTCGGCCTGGGCAACGTCAACGGCGTGACCCTGGGCTTCCAGAGCGGAGCCGGCCAGGGCGAGGCCAAGGCCGAGAAGGACGGTAAGACCTACAAGATCTCCGGCACCGCGACGGGCGTCGACATGGCCAACCCGCTGCAGCCGGTCAACAAGCCATTCGAGATCGAAGTCACCTGCCCGTAGTCAGGTCTCGAGCGTGAGAGAAGGCGGCGTCCCGACAGGGGCGCCGCCGTTTTTCTTCCGATCGGTTCACCCCGTGTAGCCGGCCGCCGACTGCCGCAGCTGCCAGATCTGCGCCGGGCACAGCTCGTTGACCGCCTGATTGATCAGGTACATGCCCTGGTACTTGTCGGCTGTGTGGAAGTCGGCGGTCACCTGGTTGACCAGCTCGCCGTAGCTCATCTTGCCCGCCACCCGGTCGCAGATCGTCCTGCCGTAGCCGATCGCGGCGTCGGCGTTCGGGAAGTTGTAGCCCGGCCGCACGTGCACATTGACCAGATACGCGACCACGTCGGCGTTGGCAGCGGGAGCGGAGATCGTCGCGGCCGCACCCGCCGCGGCGGCCAGAGCAACCAGAACCGGCTTCATGGCTTAAGAGCCTATTCCGTGCCCGCCGTCGATGCGGGGCACTTAGGCTAGCCAGCTATGAGGCTCATGGCTGCAGCTGCGCTCGCGTGCGGGTTCGTCGCCGCACCCCTGATGACCGCCGCGAATGCGCCGGCGTCGCCCGGCTACTGCGACGGCGCCGACTGTGTTCCCTACGTCGACCGCACCGCGGTGGAGGGCACGCACTGCGTGCAGAACACCCGCTACAACTTCGGGATCGACGCGTCGGGCAACACGCTGGCATGCAACTCGCGCAGCACCTGGATCTCGTCACCCCCGTTGATCGGCATCCGCACCAACCGACTGCCGTGCGGAGACGCGACCGGGGTGGCCCAGTCGCCCGACGGGGTTCCGCTGAGTTGCAAGGGCGGTGCGTGGACGCCCGACTACCAGGTGATCTTCTACGGCTGACGTTCGTCAGTAGGCACGCGCGACGTAGGCCAGAGCGTCGGCGTCGTCATCGGTGTCCGGCAGCGTGCCGTCGCCGCGTCGCAGACAACGCACCGTCAGTCCTGCCGCGGCGAGCTCTTCTTCCCCCGATACGCCGACCTCGTCCCACCGCAGCCGTGCGACGCCCGTCTGCGCGGCCTCGCGGGCCTCGTCGATCGTCGCGCAGTCGGCGATGGCCGCGTCGCGGCGTGCGGTCGCCGCGGCGAGCATGTCGGCCTGGATGCTCTCGACGAGTTCGGACACCCGCTCGGTGACGTCGTCGAGGCGCACCGCGGTCTTCTCGCGGGTGTCGCGGCGGTAGAGCATCGCCGCGTTCTTGTCGAGGTCGCGGGGGCCGAGCTCGATGCGGATCGGCACGCCCTGCAAATCCCAGTCGGTGGCCCGCCAACCGAACGCGGCCTCGACGTTGTCGTCCAACCGCACCCGCACGCCGCGCGCGCGGAGCTCGTCGACCAGCGTTGCGGCGGCCCTGACGACGCCGCCGTCACCGTTGTCCTTGACCACCACCACGACGGCCTGCACCGGGGCGAGCGTGGGCGGCACGACGAGCCCGAAGTCGTCGCCGTGGCACATGATCAGCCCGCCCAACATCCGGGTCGAGGCGCCCCACGACGTGGTCCAACAGAGCTCGGAGGAGCCCGCGGCACTGGAGTAGGTGATGTCGAAGGCCCGGGCGAACCGTTGACCGAGTTCGTGCGACGTGGCCATCTGCAGCGCCTTGCCGTCGCGCATGACGCCCTCGCAGGTCATCGTGTTGGCGGCGCCGGCGAACCGTTCCTTGGCGGTCTTGCGCCCGACGATCACCGGCACCGCCATCACCTCGCGCAGGAACCGCTCGTAGACGTCGTGCAAGATCAAACGGGCGTAGTCGCGCGCCTCGGATTCACTGTCGTGCGCGGTATGGCCTTCCTGCCACAGAAACTCCGTGGTGCGCAAGAAGATTCGGGGCCGCATCTCCCAGCGCACCACGTTGGCCCACTGATTGAGGAGCAACGGCAGGTCGCGGTAGCTGTCGATCCACTTGGCCATGTACTCACCGATGACGGCTTCGCTCGTCGGCCGGATGGCCAACGGCTCAGACAACTCTTTGCCACCGCCATGGGTGACGACGGCGAGTTCCGGGCTGAATCCCTCGACGTGCTCGGCCTCGCGCTCGAAGAAGTTCATCGGGATCAGCAGCGGAAAGTACGCGTTCTGCGCGCCCGCTCCCTTGATCCGCGCATCGAGGTCGGCCTGCATCCGCTCCCAGATCGCGTAGCCGGTCGGCCGGATCACCATGGTGCCGCGCGCGGGTCCGTTCTCGGCCAGCTTCGCCTTGTTCAACACGTCCTGGTACCAGCGGGGAAAGTCCTCGTGCTGCGGCGTCAGCACCGGCATGTCTTACCTCTCATCGTCGGTCGGTTGTGATCTGCGCCTCGCTACGGATTTGAGACCACAGCGTATGCGCGGCGAACGTGATGAATCGGGGCAAGCGGGGTACAACCACGGGCGTGGTGATCGATGTGCGTCTGCGGCCGGCAGACCCCCTGCGGATCGAAGTGCCGGCCACCGCGGATCGACTGGCACAGATTCGTCGTCGGCTTATCGGGTGGATGGAACCGATCGGCGTGCCCGACTCCGTGGGCGCCGATATTGTGCTGGCGGTCAATGAGGCGGCCACCAATTGCGTCGAACACGCCTACCGCGACTCCGCCGACGGGGTGATGGTCGTCGAAGCGGCCGTCGAGGACGGACGGATCGTGGTCTACGTTTCCGATCATGGCGAATGGCGAACCCCGAGCACGGAGCCGACGACCCGTGGCCGGGGTCTTCCGATCATCCGTGCGCTGGGCGACGGCGTCGAGGTGAAGCGCTCGACGGCAGGCACCACCGTGCGCATCGACTTCGACGTGGCCGACGCGGCGGGGCGCTCAGGAGTTGGGTAGCCGTACCACCTGGACGAAGAACTCGTCGATCTGGCGGACGGCGTTCATGAACTGGTCGAGATCGACCGGCTTGGTCACGTACGCGTTGGCGTGCAGCTTGTAGCTGCGCAGGATGTCTTCCTCGGCCGACGACGTGGTGAGCACCACCACCGGGATGTGGCTGAGTTCGGCGTCGGATTTGATCTGCTCGAGCAACTGCCTGCCGTCGTATTTGGGCAGGTTCAGGTCCAGCAGGATCAGGTCCGGCTGCGGCGCGTCGGCGTACTTGCCCCGCCGGTACAGGAAGTCCAGTCCCTCCTCGCCGTCGTGCGCAACGTGCAGGGTGTTCTTGATCTTGTTGTGCTCGAACGCTTCTCGGGTGATCAATTCGTCACCCGGGTCGTCCTCGACGAGCAGTACGTCGATCGCCCGGCCTTCCAATGTCATGCGGTGGATCCTTCCATTTCGGCCTCGACAGGGTCGTCGACGACGCAGGGAATGGTGAAGCGGAATCGAGTGCCCTCGGTGTGGCCGGTGTCGATCCAGATGTTACCGCCGTGGTGTTCGACGATTTTCTTGCACAGTGCCAGGCCGATTCCCGTTCCGGTGTAGATGTCGCGGCCGTGCAGTCGCTGGAAGATCACGAAGACCTTCTCGGCGAACTCCTCGGGGATGCCGATCCCGTTGTCCGTCACGGTGAACAGCCATGCGCCCTCGCGCGTGCCCTCACCGACCGAACAGTCGATGACGATTCGCGGCGTGACATCGGGTTTGCGGAACTTCACCGCGTTGCCGATCAGGTTCTGCCAGAGCATCGTCAGCAGGGTGGGATCACCCTTGACGGTGGGCAGCGGCTCCCCGGTGCGGACCACCTCGGCACCGGACTCCTCGATCGCGGCGGCCAGGTTCTCCATCGCGTCGGCCAGCACGGCGTCGAGGTCGACGTCGGCTTCGGTGGAGCCGAGCCTGCCGACGCGGGAGAAGGTGAGCAGGTCGTTGATCAGCACCTGCATCCGCTTGGCGCCGTCGACGGCGAAGCGGATGTACTCGACGCCACGCTCGTCGAGCTGGTCGCCGTAGCGCTTCTCGATCAGCTGGCAGAACGACGCCACCTTGCGCAGCGGCTCCTGCAGGTCGTGCGACGCGACGTAGGCGAACTGCTCGAGTTCGGCGTTCGAGCGCTGCAGTTCCAGCGCCTGCTCGCCGAGCTGCTCCTTGGCCGAACGGGAGGCCTCGAGCTCGTCGACGATGCGCTGGCGCATGTCCTCCACGTCCGCCGCGATCGACTGGATGTCGCGTGGGCCCCGTACCGAGATCTTCTCGTCGAAATTGCCTTCGGTGATCCTGCGGCACGATGCTGCGAGCCGCTCGAGCGGGCGCGTGACCGCTCTGCGCACCAGGAGCGCGAGCACGATTCCCGCGACGAAGAACGCGATCAGGATGGAGATCAACAGGGTGTCCCGCCAGGTCTGCACCGCGGCGAGTTCGTCGACCGCATCCTGGCGGGCCTGCGAAAGGTCGCTGTTCTGGTCGGCGAACAGCACGCGCAGAGCGTCGAATCCCTGCTTCCCGCGTTCGGCGGAGGCGGCGTCCAAAACTTTCGGCGCGCCGGGCGTCACCGAGGCGATCAGCGGGTCGGCGTACGTGGTTCGCCAGGCGTTCGCGGCCTTTTCGATCGCGTCGAGGTCGTCGATGAGTTCCTGCCGGTGACCGACTCCGTCGCGAATCTGCCGCACGGAGTCGTTCTCGACCTGCTGACCCTCGTAATAGGGCTCGAGGAATTGCGGATCGGCGGCGATCGCGTACCCGCGCACGGCCGTCTCCTGGTCGCGCAGTGCGGCCTGTAGCTGGTAGGCCGCCACGCGGGCGGGTTGGATGCCGAGGTTCAACTCGCGCGAGACCTCGTCGGTGCGGTTCAACAGCAGCGCACCGACGATCGCACCGCCGATGACGACGATTGCCATCAGGGACAGCACCAGGTTCTGCCACCCTTGGACGGTGAGGCGACCCCTCATCCGGTGGTCGTCCGCTCCACCCGGACCACCGCGATGTCGTCGCTGATGCCGCCCACCGACTGGGCGCGACGCTCGACGTCGTCGATCAGCGCGGTGACGAACTCGCGCCCGGGAAGGTGCGCGTAGCCCCGCGCCACTTCGAGCAGGCCGGCCTCGCCGAGGCGTTCGGTTCCGCGGCCGGACCGGCCCTCGAACAACCCGTCGGTCAGCAGGATGAGGCCGTATCCGACGGGCAGTTCCAGCAGGTTCAGCGGCCATTCGCGGCCGTACAGGCCGAGCGCGGGCCCGACCCTGGGTTCGATCCACTCCACGGTGTTGTTCCCATGTAGCAGCATGCCGGGATGCCCGGCCGACACGACGTTGTAGCTGAGGTTGTCCGTGGACATCGCCACGCTGCAGACGGTCGCGAAGATGCTCGATCCCGGCCGTTCGGTGCTCAGGATCCGTTCGAGTTGGCGCATGCGTTCGTTGCCGCGAAGCCCGGCGAACGTCAGCGCGCGCCAGCCGATCCTCAGCGCGACACCGAGGGCGGCCTCGTCGGGACCGTGTCCTGCGACGTCGCCGACCATGACGTGCACGGTCCGATCCGGTGTCTGCACGAAGTCGTAGAAGTCGCCGCCGAGCAGGGCGTGCTGGCGGCTGGGCCGGTACTCGGCGACGATGTCCACCCCGGGCTGTTCCAAGAGCAGCGGCGACGGCAGCAGGCCGCGTTCGAGGCGGGCGTTCTCCATTGCGCGCAATTCGCTGGCGTGCAGTTCCACCGAGGTCAGCTCGGCGCGTTTGCGCTCCACCGCGTAGAGCAGCGCCCGGCGCAGGGTCTCCGGTTCGACGCGGCCCTTGACGAGGTAGTCCTGGGCGCCCGCGGCGACAGCGGAGATGCCGAAGTGCTCGTCGTTGAGGCCGGTCAGCACGACGATCGGCATGGTGATGTCGCGCCTGGCCACGCGGTCGAGGGCCTTGATGCCGTCGGCGTCGGGCAGGTTCAGGTCGAGCAGCACGCAGTCGGGTCGGAACACTTCGAGCTGCTGTTCGGCGTCCTCCATGGTCGCCGCCCACACCACTTTGATGTTGGAGTCGGCGTCGGCGATCAGCTCCTCGACGAGGATGGCGTCACCGCGGTCGTCCTCGATGAGCAGCACGGAAAACGGGCGCAGCGCAGCACCGCCGCCGGCCGAGGCCGAGGGGTCTTGGTCATGAAGCGCGCGCATATGCCAATCTTCCGGGTTGGTCACCGCGGTCGCCTCGACCTCTGCTTCAGTGACAGATCCTGACAATAGTGCCTGAATCGTTGTGGCGGTGGCGGAGGGATTTGAACCCTCGGACGGGGGTTACCCGTCACACGCTTTCGAGGCGTGCTCCTTAGGCCGCTCGGACACGCCACCGTGTGGCAGCTTACCGGGCGGGCACCGGTCTACTCCAATCGCTGTCGGGAGAAGAACTCCTCCAGCGTCGCCGCGCACTCGTCGGCCAGCACACCCCCGCGCACCTGTGGCCGGTGCGTCAGCCGCCGGTCGCGCACCACATCCCACAGCGACCCGACGGCTCCCGTCTTGGGCTCCCACGCGCCGAACACCACGCGCGCCACCCGGGCCATCACCAGCGCGCCCGCGCACATCGTGCAGGGCTCGACCGTGACCGCCAGCGTGGCGCCCTCCAGCCGCCAACCGTCGCCGAGTGCGGCCGCCGCGGCCCGGATCGCGAGGATCTCGGCGTGCGCGGTGGGATCGCCGAGAGCTTCGCGCGCATTGGCCGCCCGGGCGAGTTCGGTGCCGGCGGCCGAGACGACGACGGCGCCGATCGGTACGTCCTGGGGACCCGCAGCCGTCGCGGCCTCGAGGGCGGCGCGGATCAGCGCCTCATCGTCGGGGATCGTCGGAAATCACCGACCCATGCGGTCGAGCACGTCCGACAACTCGTCGGCGAAACCCATCTCGCGCGCGATCCGACCCAGCTGTTCGTCGGCGTAGAGGTCGGATTCGTCGAGGATGACGCCGAGCACGGCCTCGGGCAGCCCCACGTCGGAGAGCAGGCCCAGATCGCCCTCCTCGAAGGGTTCGGCCTCCTCGAGTTCCTCGGGCTCGATGTCGGCGTCGAGCATCTCCAGCGCCTCCGCGGCGATGTCGTAGTCCAGCGCGGCGGTGGCGTCCGAAAGAAACAACCGCGCGCCGGAGGGGGCCGGACGCACGATCACGAAGAACTCGTCGTCGACGTCGAGCAGCCCGAACACCGCTCCCGCGCTGCGGATTTCGCGCAGTTCCCGCTCGGCGGCGGTGAGGCTGGTCAGGGCCGCCCTGCGCATCGGCGCGCATCGCCACTTGCCGTCTTCGCGGACGACGGCGACGCCGAAGCCGTCGGGAGTGTCCGTGGACTGCTCCCGCGCCGGCGCACGCTGTGCTCCCATGTCGGCCTACGGTAGTCGCCGTCCATGCCCTTGACCAGGAATCGACCACCAAGCCTGACGTCGGTCGATGGCCTCCGATGTGCCAACCTTGGTGGGTGACCAACACACCGGTTTGCGTGCTCGGCCTGGGGCTGATCGGCGGTTCGGTGATGCGCGCGGCCGCGGCGGCGGGGCGGGACGTGTTCGGTTACAACCGGTCGCTGGAGGGCGTCCAGGCCGCGACCGCCGACGGGTTCGACGCCTCCGAAGACCTCGATGCGGTGCTGGAGCGGGCGGCGGGCGACGACGCGCTGATCGTCCTCGCGGTACCGGTGCCCGCGTTGGGCCAGATGCTCGGCCACATCCGTGAGGCGGCCCCGAACTGTCCGCTGACCGATGTGACGAGCGTGAAATCCGCTGTGCTGCAGGAGGTACGGTCCCACGGCCTGCTGGAGCGATTCGTCGGCGGCCATCCGATGGCGGGCACCGCGCATTCGGGGTGGACGGCGGGCGACGCCCGGTTGTTCGTGGGCGCGCCGTGGGTGATCAGCGTCGACGAACACGTCGACCCGCAGGTCTGGAGTCTGGTCATGGACCTGGCGCTGGACTGCGGCGCGGTCGTCGTCCCTGCACGCTCGGACGAACACGATGCGGCCGCCGCGACGATCTCGCATCTGCCCCACCTGCTGGCCGAGGCGCTGGCCGCCACCGCCGGCGAGGTGCCGCTGGCGTTCGCGCTGGCGGCCGGGTCGTTCCGCGACGGCACCCGGGTCGCCGCCACCGCGCCTGACCTGGTGCGAGCGATGTGCGAGGCCAACGCCGACGAACTGCTGCCGGTGCTCGACCACACGCTCGAACTGCTCAATCGGGCACGCGGCGCGCTGGCCGCGCACAAACCGCTGACCGATCTCGTCGAGACCGGGCACGCCGCCCGGACCCGCTACGACAACTTCGGTAGGTCGGAGATCGTGACCGTCGTGATCGGCGAGGATCGGTGGCGCGAGGAACTGGCCGCCGCGGGACGCGCGGGCGGGGTGATCAGATCCGCTCTGCCAGTCCTGGATAGTCGAGGATGAACCCGTCCGAGTCGACGGTGATCGTGGTGTCGGCGACGGGCGAGTGCAGTTTGATGCCGTCCTCGGCGCTGCTGTAACTGATGACCGCCGTCTCCACCGACAGTTCGGGGAGCCGTACGTAGATCACCGGGCAGCTGATCGAGTCCGTCCGCTGATACAGCCCGCTGCGCCGGATCGGCAGCGCGTTGAAGAAGGGGCTGAAGATCACGTCGACGTCAAGCGCGCCGTCGTACGCGGCGCGGCGCGACTCTCCGGTGTGCTGCTGAACCAGCCACATGTTCTCTTCGTCGCGGGCGATCGACAGTTGGCGCTCGCGCTCGGCGAGCGTGACGGTCATGGAGAGCCGTTTGGTGCCGCCGGTTTCGTCGGTCACCAAGTCATAGTCGGCGGAGAACGCCGGATGAGACGGCGTCGCGGCGGCCACGATCCGGCCGTACGCCTTGATGCGGTTGCCCGACACATGCACCCGGACCGATTCCATCCGCGGGACGTCGTGCGCCCGCCAGGTCAGAATCGCCGGCCATGACTTTTCGGAGCCGCCTGCTTCACTCACCCCTATACCGTATGCGAAGGGTCCCCTCGTTCGTAACGTGCATGGTCGGTGGTTTTTCGGTCGCGCTGTGATGTTGCGCCGGGGCGGGATTCGAGAACGACTTCGTCACCGAGGAACGGCTGCGGCATGCGCCGTCCCCGGATACTGAGCCGTCCGGTTCCCGGCACCGAGAGCCATACCGCCAACGCCAGTGCCGCATCGAGGATCAACGCCAGCGCCGTCACCATCAACGCGCCGACCAACGCCAGATGGAACTGGCGCACCTTGATGCCGTCGATCAGATAGCGTCCGAGCCCGCCGAGGCTCGCGTACGCGGCGACCGTCGCGGTCGCGACGATCTGCAGCGTGGCGGTGCGCAGCCCGCCGAGGATCAACGGCAACGCGATCGGCGTCTCGACGCGCAACAGGATGCGCCGGTCGGTCATTCCCATCGAGCGCGCGGCGTCGACCACGGTGCGATCCACGTTGGCGATGCCGGCATAGGCGCCCGCCAGTACGGGCGGTACGCCCAGCAGCATCAGCGCGACGGTCGGCGGCACCAGCCCCAGCCCCCACAGCAGCACGCCGAGCAGCAGCACACCGAGCGTCGGCAGCGCGCGCAACGCGTTCACGCCCGTGACGACGAGAAATGTTCCGCGCCCGGTGTGGCCGATGAGCATCCCGATCGGAATCGCGATGACCGCCGAGAAGAACAGCGCCACCACGGTGTATTCGAGGTGTTCGAGGGTGCGGGCGAGCAGTCCGGCGGGGCCGCCCCAGTTGGCGGCGGTGAAGAGGTAGGCCAGCGCCTCCCGCAGGAAATCCATCGGCCCCGTCATGACGCGGCCCTCGCCCGGCCCCATGTCCGAGGCCCGCGTGCCGCACGCGTCCACGGGGTGAGCGCCCTACCCAGGAGCATGATGAGCGTGTCGATGACGATCGCCAGCACGAAGATCGCGATGATGCCGGCGACGATCTGATCGCTCTTGTTGGCCTGGTAGCCCTCAGTGAACCAGGTCCCCAGCCCGCCGATGCCGATCACCGAACCGACCGACACCATCGAGATGTTCGTGACCGCCACCACGCGCAGGCTGGCGATCAGTACCGGAACGGCAAGGGGTAGTTCGACTTTCACCATTTGCGTCAGCGGCCGGTATCCGACCGCGGTCGCGGCGTCGAGAACCGTCGGCGACACCGCGTCCAGCGCCTCCGGCACCGCACGCACCAGCAGGGCGACGGTGTAGAGCGTCAGCGCCACGATCACGTTCGCCTCGTCGAGGATGCGGGTCGGGATGATCAGCGGCAGCACCACGAACAGCGCCAACGATGGGATCGTGAAGACGATGCTGGCGGTGACCGTGGTCAGCCGTCGCAGCGCGGTGGTGCGCTGGATCGCCGCGCCCAACGGCACGGCGATGATCAGGCCCAGCACGATCGGGATCAGAGACAGCCGCAGGTGGATCACCGTCAACGCCCACAGGTCGTCGAGGTGGTTGAGCAGATACCGCATCCGCTAGCCCAACTCCGGTATGCGACGCTGCTTTTCGAGTTCTGCCAGGACGTCGTCGGCCGTCACCCCGCCGATCAGCCGCCCGTCGTCGTCGACCGCGACCCCCAGCCCGCTCGGCGAGGACAACGCCGCGTCGAGCGCGTTGCGCAGCGTACCGTCCGGGCGAAACAGCGATCCGCCGCCGATCGTGCTGTCGTAGAGCGACTTTCCGCTGCGGCGCAGGGCGACACCGTCGGCGTTGATCCAGGCATACGGTTTTCTGTTGTCCTTGGTGACCAGCCACCAGTCATCGGGCCCCAGATCCAGGGTGTCCAGCTCGCTTTCGTCGACGTGGTCGACGTCATGCAGGGGCAGGCCCGACGCGTGGAAGAACTGCAGCCCGCGGTAGCCGCGGTCGGCACCGACGAACGCCGCCACCTCCTCGTTGGCCGGATTCGACAGCACGAACGCGGGGTCGCCGTACTGCTGCAGCACCCCGCCGCGTCCGAACACGGCCACCCTGTCGCCGAGCTTGACCGCCTCGTCGATGTCGTGGGTGACGAACACGATCGTCTTGCGTAATTCGCTTTGCAGACGGGCGATCTCGGCCTGCAGTTCCTCGCGCACGACGGGGTCGACGGCGCTGAACGGTTCGTCCATCAGCATGATCGGCGGGTCGCCGGCCAGCGCCCGGGCCACCCCGACCCGCTGCTGCTGGCCACCCGACAACTGCGCCGGGTAACGATCGGCGAGCTTCACATCGAGGCCGACGCGTTCCATCACCTTGAGCGCGGATCGCCGTGCGCTGCGCCGTGATTCGCCCCGCAACACCGGGACGGTGGCCACGTTGTCGACCACCCGAAGGTGCGGCATGAGTCCCGCGCTCTGGATCACGTATCCGATGCCGAGACGCAGTTTGACCGGATCGACCTTGGTGACGTCGCGGCCGTCGACGGTCAGGGTGCCCGAGCTGGGCTCGATCATCCGGTTGATCATCCGCATCGAGGTGGTCTTGCCGCAGCCGGACGGGCCGACGAAAACCGTCAGCGTTCCCTCGGGCACCTCGAGCGTCAGGTCGTCGACGGCGACCGTGCCGTCCGGATAGCGTTTGGTGACGTTGGCGAACTCGATCACTTCTGCACCGGCCTGTCGAATCCGTTGTCCGCGATCCACTTCTGCGCCGCTTCGTCGGGATCGATGCCCCGGTTGCCCTCGACCGAGGTGTTGAGCTCGATCAGGGCCTCGGTGGTCAGCTTCGCACTGACCGCGTCGAGCACCGTCTTGAGATCGGTGGACATCTTCTGCGACGCCACCAGCGGCACCACATTGGCGGCGAGGAACACGTTCTCGGGGTCCTCGAGCACGACGAGCCTGCTCTGCTCGATCGCCGGTGAGGTGCTGAAGATGTTCGCGGCGGTGACCGCCCCGCTGTTGAGCGCCTGCACGGTCGCCGGGCCGCCGCCGTCGCTGATCGCGACGAAGTTCGCCGGTGCGATGTCGAGGCCGTAGCTGTCCTTGAGCCCGACCAGACCGGTCACGCGGGTCTGAAACTCCGAAGGCGCACCGACTTTCACCTCCGGCGAGTGCTTGGCCAGATCCGCGATGGTCTTGAGATTCCACCGCTGCGCGGTCGCCTCGGACACCGCGAGGGTGTCCTTGTCCTCGGCGGGAGACGGATACAGGATCGACAGGTCCCCGGGCAGCACCTTGAACAGTTCGAGCAGAACCGCGTCGGGGGTGGTGGCGGTGGTGTCCTCGTCGAAGTACTGCAGCAGGTTGCCCGTGTACTCCGGGATCAGGTCGATGGAGTGGTCCTGCACCGCGGGGATGTAGGTCTCGCGGCTGCCGATCCCGAACTGGCGGCGCACGGTGAAGCCGTTGGTCTCCAGGGCCTGGGCGTAGATCTCGGCGATGATCTTCGACTCGGTGAAATCCGCCGATCCCACCGCGATCGTCTTGAGGTCACCGGATATCTCGCCGCCACCGAGCGGGTTCGAGCTCCCACAGGACACGGTCATCAGGAACGCGAGAACCACCACCACCACGACGAGCGGCCGGCGCCGGCGTCGCGGCATCGAGGTCATGAACCCGACAGTATCGACATCGCCGCAGCTACGCGCGGTTTGTCGGGCATCGATTCGACGGTCCACGTCAAACGCCGTTTGCCGCGGACGCGAAAGGGCAAAGATGGAGCCATGAGTACCGATCCGTATGGGGCGTCAGCGCAGAACGAGCCGGAACCCTACGGCCCACCCAACCCCGGGCCGCCGGTTCCGCCGACGGACGACGAGATCGCCGAGCACACGCCACCGTCGGTCAACAGGGTCCACTTCACCAGAGCCGCCGCGCTGTGGACCGCGGTCATCAGCGGCCTGCTCATCCTGATCGTGCTGCTGATCTTCATCGCGCAGAACACCGAGTCGGCGCAGTTCGCGTTCCTCGGCTGGCACTGGCAGCTGCCGTTGGGGGTGGCGATTCTGCTCGCCGCGGTGTGCGGCGGTCTGATCGCCGCGCTCGCGGGAATGGCACGGATGGTCCAATTGCGCCGCGCGGCGAAGAAGAACTACAAAGCCGCGCTGCGCTAGCGGAGCGACTCGAGCCCGGCGTCGATCAGCGGCGCGACCGCGTCGTCGACCATGGTGACGAAGTCCGACGGCGCGCCGCCAACCCGACCGCGGTAGGCGATGCCCGCCGCGATGATCGCCAGCTTGAAGTACGCCAGGCCCATGTAGAACTCCCAGTGGTCCAGCGGTTGACCGGAGGCCACCGAATACCGTTGTGCGAGTTCGTCTGCCGGAGGGATCAGCGGTGACGCCCACGCCGCGTCGGCGTGCACGAGGTTGAACATCGGGTGGCGGTACACACACATCAGCGCCGCATCGCTGATCGGGTCGCCCAGGGTGGACATCTCCCAATCCAGAACCGCGAGCACCTTGGTTCCGTCCTCGGCGTCGAGCATCGTGTTGTCGATGCGGTAGTCGCCGTGCACGATCGCGCTGCGGCTCTGCGCCGGGATCGCCTCTCCGAGCGCGGTGTGCAGTCGCTTGACGTCGTCGTCGCGTTCGTCCCCATCGCGGCGCACCAACTCCCACTGCCCGCCCCAGCGCTTCACCTGCCGTTCGAGGTATCCCGTGGGCTTGCCGAAGTCGCCGAGGCCGACCTCTTCCGGGTCGAGCGCGTGCAGATCGGCGAGCACCTTGATCAACGCGTCGACGCAGGCCTCGATGGCGGCTTTGTCGCCGAGGGCCTCGAGTTCGGCCGCGTGACGGATCACCCGGCCGGGGACGTACTCGACCATCTGGAACGGCGCGCCCAGCACCGTGTCGTCGTTACGCATGGTCACCGCGCGCGGCACCGGCACGGCGGTGTTCTGCAGCGCGGAGATCACCTTGTACTCGCGGGCCATGTCGTGCGCCGACGGCGTCAGGCCGTGTAGCGGAGGCCTGCGCAGCACCCACTTCGACTGGTCGTCGCACACCAGGAAGGTCAGGTTGGAGCGGCCGCCGGAGATCAGCTCGGCGCGCAGGTCACCGGAACGGGCGATGCCCTCCGAACGCAGATGACGGTCCAGAGCGTCGAGATCGAGCCCTTCCAGTCGGGCGGGCTGGGGCGGGCGCGGCTCAGCGGTCATTTGCAAATGTCTACCACTGCTGATTCCTGGGCAGCAGGTCCCATACGTGCTCGGTGGAGTTGACTCCGGCTACGAAGAACGCCTTGCGCGTCGACGACCACAGCAGCCGCGTGATGCCGGCGTAGTCGACCTGCACGCACAACAGCCGTTCGGTGCCCATGACGTCGTGGACCAGGGCGTTGATGACGCCGCCGTGGCTGAACAGCGCGACGGTGTCCTCCCGCTTGGCGGCCTTGACGATGTCGTCCACCCCGGCCTTGACCCGGGAGAGGAACGCCGACTGGTCGACGCCGCTGGGCAACTCGCCGTTGGCCAGCCGGCGCATGTCCTCTTCGGAGATCTCCTCGACGGGCGTGTAGTGCGAGAGGTCGCGGTCATACTCGGCCAGCCGGTCGTCGATGTCGATCGGCAGGCCGAGCGCCTCGGCGACCGGCTCCGCGGTCTGGATCGCGCGCTTCTGGGGGCTGCTGACCAGTCGTGAGACGGGGAAGCGCGCCAGCGCCTCGGGCAGGCGTTTGGCCTGTTCGATGCCCTCTTCGGAGAGGTCGGGATCGGAGCCCTGCCCCGGCTCGCTGCGGAGCGGCAACGCATGTCGAATGATGAGCAACTGCACCGTGCCACCATATGGCCATGGGTTCCGAGAGAGATTTCGCAGCCGAGCTCTTCGACCTGAGCGACCGGGTCGTGCTGGTCACCGGCGGTAGCCGCGGGCTGGGCAAGGAGATGGCCATGGCCGCCGCGCGGTGCGGTGCGGACATCGTGATCGCCAGCCGCAAATACGACTCGTGCGTGGCGACGGCCGAGGAGATCGCCGCGGCAACCGGCCGGGCCGCGCTGCCGTACCAGGTGCACGTCGGGCGATGGGATGAGCTCGACGGGTTGGTCGACGCGGCGTATGCACGTTTCGGCAAGGTCGACGTGCTCATCAACAACGCGGGAATGTCGCCGCTGTACGAGTCGCTGCCCTCGGTCACCGAGAAGTTGTTCGACTCGGTGATCAACCTGAACCTCAAGGGCCCGTTCCGGTTGTCTGCGCTGGTGGGCGAGCGCATGGTCGCCGACGGTGGCGGCTCGATCATCAATGTGAGCTCGAGCGGTTCGCGCCGCCCCCGCCCCGAGCAGCTGCCGTATTCGGCGGCCAAGGCGGGGCTCAACGCGCTGACCGAGGGGCTCGCGCTGGCCTACGGCCCGACCGTCCGGGTGAACACGCTGATGCCCGGCCCGTTTCTCACCGACATCAGCAAGGCCTGGGACATCCCCGCGACGCAGAAGGGCGCGCAGCACTTCGCGCTGCAGCGGCTCGGCGAACCACCCGAGATCGTAGGCGCCGCACTGTATTTGATGTCGGACGCGTCAAGCTACACATCGGGCTCGATTCTCCGCGTCGACGGCGGCATCCCGTAACCGTTCCCCGCCGATTATGGCGTCACGATGTTGAACGCCGGATCGGGGCGGTCCAGCGCGGCGATCAGCGACTGCAGCGCACCGATGTCGCCGGAGATGTCCAGGCCGGGTGAATTGTCGTCGCCCGCGGCGAGCGCGAGCAACCGCAGCTTGCTGGCGACGTTCACGGTCGCCTGAGCCGACGCTTGGTCGGCGGCCACCTTTCGGTGCACCAGCACCCCGTTGCGCAGCGTCAGCCGGTAATTTGTCGCGGTGTCACCGAAGGTGACGTCGATGGCGAGGTACAGATCCCATGCCCGCGGACCGTTCACGGTGATGGCCAGCGCGTCGAAGATCTGCTCGGGAGTCAGCTGCGCGACCATCGACGTCGACGTGGTCTGGGTGGGTGTGCCGAAGTTGCCCTCGCGCAGTTCGGTCGCACCGGAGAGAAAGAAATTGCGCCACACCGCGTTCTCGGCGCCGTAGGCGAGTTGCTCGAGGGTGTCGGCGTACAGTTCACGCGCCTCGGCGTGCTGCTCATCGGTGAAGACCGCGTGGTCGAGAAGCGTTGCTGCCCAGCGGTAGTCACCCTCGTCGAAGGCCTGGCGGGCGATCTCGACCACGCGGTCCAGTCCGCCCATCGCGGCGACGTAGCGGGGCCCTGCGGCCTCCGGCGGGTGGGCCCACAGCCGGCCTGGATTACCGTCGAACCAGCCCATGTAGCGCTGGTAAACGGCCTTCACGTTGTGGCTCACCGAACCGTAGTAGCCGTGTGCGTGCCACGCTTTTTGCAGCGCGGGAGGAAGCGTGAAGTCCTCGGCGATCTCGATACCGGTGAAGCCCTGGTTCAGTTGACGCAACGTCTGGTCGTGCAGGTAGGCGTACAGATCCCGTTGCAGCGACAGGTATTCCACGATGTGGTCGCGGCCCCACGTCGGCCAGTGATGGGACGCGAACACCACATCGGCGCGGTCGGCGAACGCGTCGATCGCCTCGGTCAGGTAACCGGCCCATCCGTGCGGGTCGCGCACCAGCGCCCCACGCAGGGTCAGCAGATTGTGCAGGTTGTGGGTGGCGTTCTCGGCCATGCACAGCGCGCGGTACCTCGGGAAGTAGAAGTGCATCTCAGCGGGCGCCTCGGTGCCTGGTGCCATCTGAAACTCGATCTCGACACCGTCCACGGTGTGGGTCTCGCCGGTCTCGCGGATGTCGACGGTCGGAACGATCAGCGCGACTTCGCCCGTCGACGTCACCTGCCCGAGTCCGCACCCCACCTGCCCCTGCGGCCCCCGGGCCAGCAGCGCGCCATACATGTAGCTCGCGCGACGGCCCATGGCAGTGCCCGCATAGACGTTCTCCTGCACGGCATGTTCGGTGAAGTGCTCGGGCGCGATGATCGCAACGCGTCCTGCGTCGACGTCGGCCTGTGAGGTGACGCCCAGGACGCCGCCGAAATGGTCGACGTGGCTGTGGGTATAGATGACAGCGCTCACGGACCGATCTCCCCGGTGTTCGCGGTACAGCGCCAGCGCCGCCGCCGCGGTTTCCGTGGAGATCAGCGGGTCGATCACGATCACGCCGGTGTCGCCCTCGACGAAGGTGATGTTGGACAGGTCGAATCCGCGCACCTGGTAAATGCCCTCGACCACTTCGTAGAGACCCTGTTTCGCGCACAGGCCGCTCTGTCGCCAGAGGCTGGGATGCACCGACGTCGGGGCATCGCCGTCGAGGAACGCGTATGTGTCGTTGTCCCAGACCACTCGGCCGTCGGCGGCCTTGATCACACACGGCTCGAGCGCCGCGATGAAACCGCGGTCGGCATCGGTGAAGTCCGCGGTGTCGTCGAACGGTAACGCCGTGAGGTGCTCCCGGTGTGCGGACTCGATGACGGCCGTGGGAGGTTTCTGTCGCATGGCGTCACGATATTCATTCCCGGGTCGGCGCGGGGCTGGTTCACTGAGCCCATGCAAGTACGCCGAGTGGTGACCGGTCACGATCCGTCAGGCAAGTCCGTGTTCGTCAGCGACGACGAGGTCGCGCCGATCGAGACGATGCTGATGCCCGGCTTCGAGAACCATCTTCTGTGGGGCGGCGACGAGCCCTGCCGTTTTCCCGGCGACGGTTCGATGCCGCAGTGGCACAACTACTTTCCGCCGGTCGGCGGGTTTCGGTTCGCGATGCTGACATTGCCGCCGTCGCACGGCGCCCAGGCCCCGGAGGCCCTCGACATCGACGAGGCGATGCTGGAGATGGAGGAGAAGCTGCCGGGAATGCTCGGCTACATGGACTACACCGACCCGGGCATGCACACGACGGACACGGTCGACTTCGAGGTGGTGCTCGAGGGCACAGTCGTCCTCGAGCTCGACGACGGCGCCGAAGTGACCCTGCATCCGGGCGACACCGTCGTGCAGAACGGGACCCGGCACCGGTGGAAGAACCCGGGTGATACGCCGGCCCGGATGGCAGTGTTCATCTGCGGGGCCGAGCACGCCAACGTGCCGGCCAGGTAGTTAGGAGCTTCGCGCGCGACCCTCGTACTCGCGGCGCGCCTCGGTCCCGGCGGCGTCGGCGAAAATCCGGTCCGCCTTGAGCGCACGGGTGACCGCCTCGTTCACTCGCAATGGCAGTCGTTTTGTGACGGCCATCATCGCACCGGCTTGCCGGGTAACCGTGAGTCGTGGCCTCGGTTTTGCGATGAGCCGGATGATTCCGGCGGCGACGTCTTCCGGTTCGGCGTTGCGCATCCCCGGCATGCTGCCCACCCCGTCGATCATCGCCGTGTTCGTCAAGGTGGGCAGGACCGCGGACGCGGTGACGCCGGTGCCCAGCAGTTCCAGGCGCACCGTGTCGGTATAACCGATCACCGCGTGCTTCGTCGCGCAGTAGGTGGCGATTCCGGGCACGGCGTTGATCCCGGCGAGCGAAGCGATGTTGATGATGTGGCCACTGCCTCGCTTGACCATTCGTTCAGCCGCCAGCTTCGTACCGAGGATGACCCCGAAGACGTTGATGCCCAGCGTGCGGTGGGTGACCTCGTCGGGCTCGTCGGCGAACGGCCCCGTCGGACACACGCCCGCATTGTTGATCAGGACATCCACCGGCCCTACTTCTCGTTCGACATCGTCGAGGAATGCCGTGAACGACTGCCGGTCGGTGACGTCCAGGCGGGCGTAGAAGTCGACATCGAGGTCGACGCCCGCCTGCTTGGCCGCTACCTCGTCGACGTCACCGATGGCCACCTTCGCACCGCTTCGGTGCAGCACTCTTGCCGTCGCGTAACCGATTCCGCGTGCACCGCCGGTGATGGCGATGACTTTGTCCTTGACCACGGTCCCTCGCGCCATGTCCGCGCCTCCCATCGTGAGGCGCAGACTATCGCCGCGGGCACACTGGCGAAGTGATACGCGTGATCTCGGCTAGCCAGGGTGTTCTTCCAGCCACCGGTCGGCCCGGCGTTTGGAAGCGCGGGAGAGCCACGCGTCCTGGATGAGCTCGGTCAGCTCGACCTTGCCGATCTCACGTAATCGGCTGGCGCGCACCAGGACCGAAGGATGACCTTCGAAACGGTCGGTGGTGAAGAATGGTGAACCGGGATCTTGGATGAGCGCCAGCTTGTCCATCTCCGATTCCACCCAGATCATGATCACATCGGCGTAGCGTTCGCCGGTCTCCGGATCCTCGGCGTCGGGCTGAGGCGTGCGGAAGAACACGAACGACTTGCCTCCGACCTGGTAGATCGCGTTGCCCTTGGGACCCTCGATACGCGTGACGTGCGGCATGGCCGCGGCGATCTCGTGCACGTCGGCCACCCGCGCCGGACGGTCACGCATGGCGGTCCACGGGGTGCAGGATGACGTCGGACAAGGTGCCTTTGCGCACCGTGGCGGTCATGTACGTGCAGTGCGGTTGACGCCGCCGGTCGGTCGGAGAGCCCGGATTCAGCAGTCGCAGGCCGGTTTTCGCGGTGGTGTCCCAGGGGATGTGGCTGTGGCCGAAGACCAGCACATCGGTCTCGGGATAGGCCTTGGCCATGCGGGCCTCACGGCCGGTCGCCGCGCCGGTTTCGTGCACGACGGTAAACCGCAGCCCGTCGAGCGTCACGTCGGCCCGTTCGGGCAGCCGACGCCGCAACTCGGCACCGTCGTTGTTACCCCAGCAGCCGACCAGACGCCTGGCGCGGGCCTCCAGCGCGTCCAGCAGCGCCGGGTCCACCCAGTCGCCTGCGTGCACGACGACGTCGGCTTTCGTCACTTCATCCCACACCCGCGAGGGCAGGTCCTTGGCGCGCTTGGGGACATGAGTATCGGCGATCAACAACAGCCGCACTGTTCCCAATCTAGTGGGCGGCGCAATCGGCGTGCCCGGAGGCCGCGCCGAACGCACGGTTGTGTGCACATATCGCGGGTGGCAGCGCGAACAAGCACGGGCTCGAGGGAAGAAAAAGCGCGCCCGAAGGGATTCGAACCCCTAACCTTCTGATCCGTAGTCAGATGCTCTATCCGTTGAGCTACGGGCGCATGGTCGATCTGCAATGTTCAATTGTTCGGCTGACGGTGTCAGCCGTGGCGGAGGCGAGAGGATTTGAACCTCCGGTCGCCTTTGAGGGCGACAACTCATTAGCAGTGAGCCCCATTCGGCCGCTCTGGCACGCCTCCTGACGATTACCGCCGATCCGACAGCGTACACATGGCCTACCGCGCGAGGCAAAGCGCATTCGACCGACCCATAAACTGGTGCGGTGACCGTCCGGCTGCGTCCCGAACTGGCTGATCTGCCCGCCTACACCCCCGGCAGGACGGTTCCGGGCGCAATCAAGATCGCCAGCAACGAAACGGTCCATCCCCCGCTGCCGAGCGTGCGGGCCGCGATCGAGGATGCCATCGGCAACATCAACCGTTATCCCGACAACGGCTACGTCGAGCTTCGCGAGCGGCTCGCCAAGCACGTCAACTTCGCCCCCGAGCACATCTCGGTGGGTTGCGGATCGGTCAGCCTGTGCCAGCAGCTGATCCAGATCACCTCGACCGTCGGCGACGAAGTCCTCTTCGGGTGGCGCAGCTTCGAGATCTATCCGCTACAGGTACGCACCGCGGGAGCCACGCCCGTACCGGTGCCGCTCACCGACCACACCCACGACCTCGACGCCATGCTGGCCGCGATCACCGACCGCACCCGGCTGATCTTCGTGTGCAATCCCAACAACCCGACGGGCACGGTCGTCGCACCCGAGGCGCTCGCCCGCTTCGTCGCCGCGGTGCCGCCGCACATCGTGATCGCGCTCGACGAGGCCTATGTCGAGTACATCCGCGATCCGATGGTTCCCGACAGCTTCGGCCTCGTCCGCTCGCACCCCAACCTCGTTGTGCTGCGGACGTTTTCGAAGGCCTACGGCCTGGCCGGCCTGCGGGTGGGCTACGCGGTGGGCGACCCGGATCTCATCACCGCGCTCGGTAAGGTGTACGTGCCGTTCACCGCGACCAGCGTGTCGCAGGCCGCCGCCATCGCGTCGTTGGATGCCGCAGACGAGCTTCTCGAGCGCACCGACGCGGTGGTCGCCGAACGCGACAGGGTCACCGACGCACTGCGCGCCGCCGGCTACACCGTGCCCGACTCGCAGGCCAACTTCGTCTGGCTGCCCCTGCCCGGGCGCGCGCAGGAGTTCGCCGAGGCGTCGGCGGACAACCGCATCATCGTGCGCCCCTATGGTGAGGACGGAGTGCGCGTCACCGTCGCCGCCACGCACGAGAACGACGCGTTCCTCGAGTTCGCCCGCCGATGGATGGGACAGCAATGAGCGATGCCCGCGAGACCTTCGATGAACTGGTCGCGCGCACCGGCGCCATCTCCGACGCTGAACTCGACGACTTCTGGGCGACACTGCAGCCGGCCACCATCGACTTCATGATCGGCGAGTGGAAGGGCGGCGAGTTCCACACCGGTCACAAGTCGAACGGGTTTATGGAACGCCTCAACTGGTTCGGCAAGACCTTCCACTCAGCAACCGATGCCAAGCCCCTGGTGTGCCTGGACTCCGACGGCAACAAGTTCTCCAACACCGAGGCGATGAAGGGCGAGGCCAGCCTGTGGATGGAGGAGTTCCGCGGCGAGGTGACGGCCTCGATGGTGTACGACGGCGCGCCGGTGCACGATCATTTCAAGGTCGTCGACGAGAACGCCGTCGTCGGCATCATGAACGGCAAGGGCGCGCTCGACGGGGACCGGCACCTGTACTTCTACCTCGAGCGGGTCTGAGCGCTCGCGAGCTGAACACCAGGGTCGTGGGGGGCTGCGCATCCACAGCCCTGGCGTACGTCTCGCGAAACGGCTAGGCCTTCAGTCTCGCGAAACGGCTAGCCCTGCCGGCCGGTGTAGGCGAGCAGCCGCGTCAGCGCATCGGCGTCGGCGCCGACGTCGATCGGGTCGTCGAAGCCGGCATTGGCGCGCCCCTCCGGCGTGATGATCTTGCGTGCCAGGCCCAGCACGTAGTCGGACAACGGCTCGGGGGCGGTGACCTCACGTCCCACCGCCTCCGCGTAGTCCCACGCGTGCACCAGGAACTCCAGCGACAGGATGCCGACCATCACCCGGGCCGGCACCTCGTTGCCGCCGAACTCCACAGTGCCGTCCAGCCCCCGACGCTGCCAGGCGTCCAGCGCCGAGCGGGCCGCGAACACCACCTGCTGCTCGACCGGCGCATCGCGGTCGCGCTCGGGTGACTCCGCGCCCGCCATCGCGCCGAGAATCGCGATGGAGTTGAGCAGGTGGTCGGTCAGCGCCGCCACGTCGAACTCCCGGCACGGTGTCTGCTTGTGCAGATCGTCGACGGCGATGCCGTGCAGCACGTGCTGCAGCACGGCGAACGATTTCTCCGCCGCTCGCAGTTCATCGGTCGGCGGTGATTCGGGTCCTGCACGCAAGTCATCGGGCATGACGCCACGCTACGTCGCGGTGGGGCGTTATCGTTGCCGGGATGAGGACGCACGTGCGAGTGGCGGCGGCGGTGCTGGTCTTCGCCGGTGTCGCGGCGGGATGCTCGCGCACCACCGAGGGATCCGTCGCGATGACGACCGAACCCGGGCCACCGTTGACCACCTCGCCGACGCGGCCGACATCACCGTCGATCCCGGGGCTGCCCGACATCGGGCTGCCCGATATTCCGCTGCCGACGCGCAACACCGACGTTCCGGTGGTCCCGGCGCCGCCGAACGCGCTGTCGATGAAATGCGACGAGTACAACGGGCTCGACGAGACGACCCAGGTCGCCGTCATCCGCGAGATCCTCAACCAGGAGGGCAACCCGCTCGGCCCCGACGGTGAGGGCATCGGCCAGATGCTGGTCGACGCCGCGTGCCAGTTCCTGCCCAGCGCCACGGTGAACGAGGTTCTGCTGGGCAAGCCGCCGGGGTGACCGCGGGGCCGACCAACTAGCGTGTTCGCCCATGAGCGAGACCTACGAATCCGTCACCGTTGACATCTCCGATCACGTCGCACGCGTGACGCTGATCGGGCCGGGCAAGGGCAACGCCATGGGCCCGGCGTTCTGGGCAGAGCTGCCCGACGTGTTCGGCTCGCTCGACGCCGACCCGGAGGTCCGCGCCATCGTGCTGACCGGCTCGGGCAAGAACTTCAGCTACGGGCTCGACCTGGTCGCGATGGGCGGCAGCCTGCCCGGCCTGGACTCCGGCGCCAAGGGTCGCCTGGAGTTCCACACCACGCTGCAGAAGATGCAGGGCGCCATCAACGCGGTCGCGGACTGCCGCACCCCCACCATCGCCTCGGTGCACGGCTGGTGCATCGGCGGCGGCGTCGACTTGATCAGCGCCGTCGACATCCGCTACGCCAGCGCCGACGCGAAGTTCTCCGTGCGCGAGGTCAAGCTGGCGATCGTCGCCGACGTGGGCTCGCTGGCCCGGCTGCCGCTGATCCTGTCCGACGGGCACCTGCGCGAGCTGACCCTCACCGGTAAGGACATCGACGCTGCGCGGGCCGAGAAGATCGGTCTGGTCAACGACGTGTACGACGACGCCGACGCCTCACTCGCCGGGGCGCACGCGACCGCGGCCGAGATCGCCGCCAACCCACCCCTGACGGTGCACGGCATCAAGGACGTGCTCGACCAGCAGCGCATCGCCAGGGTGTCGGAGAGTTTGCGCTATGTGGCAGCGTGGAATTCGGCATTCCTGCCGTCGAAGGATCTGGGCGAGGCGGTCAAGGCGATGTTCGAGAAGCGTCCACCGAAGTTCGCCGGCGAATAGCGTTGACTCCCAGCACATTCCCATCGCTTTCCCCGCTTCTCATCAGGAACTAGGCGTACAGAATCCGTTCGGCCGCAACGGATTTCGTACGGATCGCTGTGCGATGCGTCACCTCGGGCAACGATCCTGCCCGCAGCGGCGTTCAGCACTACATGACTGATACAACTCACTTCGCGTCGCTTGACAGCGACGCGGTTCAACGAATCGGTGCACCCCGTATCGGGGGCACAGCGGTGGCCTTCACCTCGAATCGCTACGAGCAGGCCGAGGTCGCGGCGATGCTCACCAGCGTCGGCGGCCCGGAGTTCATCCGCTTCGCAGAGACCAGCGGCGTGCAGAGCCGCAGTCTCTCGCTGCCACTGTCCCGTTACCCGGATCTGTCGGGGTTCACCGAGGCCAACGACGCCTACATCGAGGTCGCCGCCGATCTCGGTGAGCGGGCAGTGCGCTCGGCGCTCGAGGCTGCTCACGTCAATGCCGAGGAGGTCGACGCCATCGTATTCGTGTCGAGCACCGGCGTGGCCGTGCCCACCATCGACGCAAGAGTGGCGTCGCGGATCGGCCTGCGACCCGACGTCAAACGCATCCCGCTGTTCGGGTTGGGTTGTGTCGCAGGCGCTGCCGGCATGGCCCGTGTGCACGACTACCTGAGAGGTTTTCCCTCCGACGTCGCGGTTCTTCTCTCGGTGGAACTGTGCTCACTTACGTTGCAGCGCAACGACACATCGATCCCGGCGCTGATCGGTGCCTGCCTGTTCGGGGACGGCGCGGCGGCGGTGGTGGCCTCAGGTGCGGACCGCGTCCCCCCGACGATCGCGCACGCGCCCGCAGTACTGGCGACCAGGAGCCGGCTGTTCCCGGACACGGTCGACGTGATGGGGTGGAACATCTCGTCGGACGGCTTCGGGCTGGTGATGTCGCGCGAGGTCCCCCACATGGCCGCGAACCATCTCTCGGAAGAGGTCACCGCGTTCCTTGGCGACCACGGGTTGACGGTGGCGGACATCTCCACGTGGATATGTCACCCCGGCGGACCCAAGGTGCTCGACGCGATCGACACCGCGCTCGGCCTGCCGCCGGAGGCGAACACCCACAGCCGGAACTCGATGCGGGAGAACGGGAACTTCTCGTCCGCGTCGGTGCTCGACGTGCTGCACCGCACGCTGGCCTCACCACCCGCCCCGGGATCGTTCGGCGTGCTGCTCGCCATGGGGCCGGGCTTCAGCTTCGAGATGCTCCTGCTGAAGTGGTGAGGACCGGACATGGCGTACTACTTGTTCATCGTCGCGATCGGGCTCGAACGGCTCGTCGAACTGGCGGTGTCGCGACGTAACACGCGCTGGTCCCTTGCCAACGGCGGCAGGGAGTTCGGGCAGGGCCACTATCCGGCGATGGTGTCGATGCACACGCTGCTCCTGGTGTCGTGCATCGTCGAGGTGGCCACGCTGCACAGGCCGTTCATTCCCGCGCTCGGCTGGACGATGGTGGCCGTCGTGTGCGCGAGCACGGCGTTGCGGTGGTGGTGCGTGGCGACTTTGGGCAAGCGGTGGAACCCGCGGCTCATCGTCATTCCGGGCGCACCGCTCGTGGACCGCGGTCCGTACCGCTGGCTGCACCATCCGAACTACACCGCGGTGGTGGTCGAGGTGGCGGCGCTGCCCCTCGTCCATTCGGCGTGGCTGACCGCGATCGTCTTCACCGTGGCCAACGCACTGGTGCTCAACGTCCGCATCCGGGCCGAGAACGCGGCGCTGGGCTACGCGTAGTAGTCGGACCGAGGAGTCAGACCCTCGCGACGGGCGTCCATCCGAGTTCGGCCTTGGCCTTGGCGTTGGACAGCGGCAGCCAGGTATCGCCGAATGCGGTGACGCCGTAGGGCGCAGCGACCTTGAGCACCGAACGCGGAATGCGTAGCTGCCGAGGGCGTCCCAACTTCTCGGCCATCTCCTGGAGATACCCGTTGAACGACTGCGGCCGATCGTCGACGATGTTGTAGATCTGGCCGTCCCGCCCGCGGTCGAGCGCATTCGCCGTGGCCTTGGCGACGTCGTCGATGTGGATCCACGACGTGATTCCGTGTCCACCCATGTCGAGCCTGACCCGCCACTTGGCCATCCGCGCGAACATCTCGTCGTGCGGCACCCCGGGGCCGTAGAAGGCGCCGTAGCGCAACACGATTCCCTCGGTGTCGCTGTGCTCACTCGAGGTCAGCACGGCCTGTTCCATCGCCCGCATCGCGCCGAGCATGGCGTCACCGCCCTTCGGGGGCGGACCGGGGTAGGGGTCCGATTCGTCGATGATCGCCGGGCCGGTCGTCGGATAGCCGTACGCGAAGATCACCGATTCGGCAACGACGCGCCGCACCCCGGCACGTTGCGCGGCCGCCAGCAGGTTCGGCGCACCCGTGCCCCACAGCTTCCTCGCGGGTTCGAAGTCTTTGACCCGCATGGGTCCCCGCTTCGGCAGCGTGGTCAACAGCGACACCACGGCCTCGGGGCCGACATCGGCGACCAACTTGTCGATGTCGTCGGGGTCGAACACGTCGGCGACGACGGCTTTGGCACCCGCAGCCGTGATCGCCGCGGTTTTGGACGACGACCGGGTCAGCCCGACGACCTCGTGGCCGCGGTTGTTCAGCTCGCGGAGCAGGGGAAGACCCGGCACGCTCGTCGCGCCGGCTACCAGAACTCGCATCATGGTCTCCTATCGGTAATGACGCTGGCGCGCAGGGCAATCGCCAGGATCGCGGTGGTGACCACCAGACCGCCCGCTTCCAGCCAGCCGATCCAGTCACCCGCGCCGTGGTGCGGGTCGATGAGGTGGCTGATCGCGTGCAGCGCCCAGCGCAGCGTCGCGAACGCCAGCGCCGGAGTGCGCCAGCTGTGCCACCGCACCGCCGCGAGCAGCATGAGCCCCTGCGGCACCTCGAACGTGGCGTTGTCGAAGATGTAGTGGTCGTTGCGCACACCGAAGTAGCCCAGGGTGTCGAAGAACGCACCGGGGGCGAACATCATGAACAACCCCACGGCAAGGGCGTAGAGCCCGAAGACGATCAGCGTCACCTCGACCAACCCGGCCCTTGTGCGCGTCGGCGTCGTTGTCATACCGTCACGCTAGTTCGTTACTGGCCTCAAGATAGGCACCACTTTGATGGCGGAATCGGGTACCACTTCCGGGCCGGAGCTTCTGGTGGAGCTGGACCGCGGCGCCATCGACCCACTGCACCGCCAGTTGGCCGATGGTCTGCGGACCGCCATCAGGACGGGGCGTCTCGCACCGGGGACGCGGCTGCCCTCCAGCCGCGTCCTCGCCGCCGACCTGGAAGTGTCCCGGCGACTCGTCGTCGACGCCTACAGCCAGCTCGTCGCCGAGGGCTTCCTGCTGAGCAGGCACGGATCGGGGACGGTGGTGGCGACCGTCGATGCCGTCGAGGCACCCGCGCGCGGCGACGACCTGCCTACCGCCCGCTACGACATCGACTTCCTGCCGGGCTCACCGGATCTGCGGAGCTTTCCGCGCGACGCCTGGCTGCGGGCGCTGCGCCAGGGACTGGCCGAGATCGAGGCAGACGCGTTCGGGTACGTCGCGCCCCAGGGGCTGCTCACGGCCCGCGCCGCGGTGGCCGACTATCTGCGACGCGTCCGTGGTGTGCTGGCCGACCCACAGCACATCGTGCTCTGCTCGGGTGCGACCCAGGCCGTGGCGTTGCTCGCCCGGGCACTGCCGGCGTCGACGCTGGCCATGGAGAACCCCGGATTCTGGCTGCATCGGATGGTCCTGCGCGACAACGGGATCGAGCCCCGCCCGGTTCGCGTCGATGAGAACGGGCTCGACGTCGGTGCCCTGGCCGCCACCGGCGCCGACGCCGTGCTCACCACGCCGGCGCACCAGTCCCCGACCGGGGTCGTGCTGTCGGCGGCGCGGCGCACCGAGTTGATGGACTGGGCGCGGGCCGGCAACCTGGTCATCGAGGATGACTACGACGCTGAATACCGTTATGACCGTGCGCCCGTCGGTGCACTGCAGGGAATCGCACCTGACCGTGTCGTCTACATCGGCTCGACGAGCAAGACGCTGGCACCCGGTCTTCGCATCGGCTGGATGGTGCTGCCCGCGCACCTAGTCGGATCGGTCAGAACGGCGAAAGGCCTTGCGGACACCGGAAGTTCGGTGATGGACCAGCTGGCGTTCGCGCAGCTGCTGAGGTCGGGCGGCTACGACAGGCACCTGCGCCAGATGCGCCGCCGCTACCTGACCCGGCGCAACGCGCTGCTCGGCGCGCTGGCCCGGCACCTGCCGCAAGCGAGGGTGCTCGGCGCGGCCGCCGGTGTCCACCTCACCGTGCGCTTCCCCGACGGCTTCCCGGTCGGCGAGCTGGTGCGCGGCGCGGCCGAGCAACGGGTGCGGATCGAACCACTCGCGCCGTGCTACGCCGACCCCGCCTCGGCGCCGCCGGGACTGCTGCTCGGCTACGCCAACCTCACTGAGTCACAGATCGATTCGGGTGTGCGGCTGCTGGCGCGCATCGCCCACCACATCGCGTGAGCGGTGGCGGAGGGATTTGAACCCCCGGACGGTGTTAGCCGTCTCTCGCTTTCAAGGCGAGTGCATTAGGCCGCTCTGCCACGCCACCGCCGACAAGAGTACGGGGCGGCGATTCCCGCCGCGACGGGGAATCCCTCAGACCCGCCCGAGCTTGGCGTTCGTCGACCCGTTCTTGAGCGCGACGCTGATGCGCCTGCAGTTCTCGCCCATCGCCGCGACCTGGGGCCGCGACAACCGGTCGAGGAAGTGCGCCCGCACGTTCTCGGCGTATGTGGTCATCGCGTCGCGCACCGCGGTCCGTCCGTCGTCGGTGATGCTGGCGAGCACGCCGCGGCCGTCGTCGGGGCTGGCCCCTCGTTTCACCAGGCCCTGCATCTCCAATCGACGGATCTGCCGGGTGACCCGGCTGGGCAGCGACATCAACGCCTCGGCGAGGTCGCCCATCCGGGCCGATCCCGTCGGCGACTTGTCCAGGATGTCCAGCAGCCTGACGTCGTTGAGCGTCAGGTGATGCTTATCCACCAGCGACCGGTTCAAGGTCGCGTACAGCCGCAGAGCGGCGTCCAAAAAATTTTGCCAGGATCGCTGTTCGGCTATGTCCAGCCCTGGCATGTCCCCCGCGGTACGACCCGCAATAATCCCCTCCATTCGGCAATAGTAAACGGCGATGACATTGCTGGCGACTGATTCGTCACAGTGTTCTCGCAGGCTAGTAGCGTTATTTGAATGCATGCGATCGTGGCCGGGCCGGAAGGCCGATTGAGCTGGCAAGAAGTTCCCGACGTCGTGCCCACCGACGGCGAGGTGTTGATCAAGGTGGCCTCGGCGGGCATCAACCGCGCCGATCTGCTGCAGGCCGCGGGCAAATACCCCCCACCGCCCGGCGCCAGTGAGATCCTCGGGCTCGAGGTCTCCGGAACGGTCGCCGCGGTTGGCGACCAAGTGTCGGATTGGGCTGTCGGGCAACAGGTCTGCGCGTTGCTGGCGGGCGGGGGCTACGCCGAGTTCGTGGTCGTCCCGGCGGGACAGGTGATGACGATTCCCGAGTCGGTGTCGCTGCACGAGGCCGCGGGACTGCCGGAGGTGGCCTGCACGGTGTGGTCCAACCTGGTGATGACGGCCGGCCTGTCGTCCGGCCAACTGGTCCTCGTGCACGGCGGCGCCAGCGGCATCGGCACCCATGCCGTGCAGGTGGGGCGCGCGCTCGGCTGCCGCGTGGCGGTGACGGCGGGCTCGGCCCACAAGCTCGACCTGTGCGCCGAGCTCGGCGCCGAGGTGACGATCAACTACCGCGACGAGGACTTCGTCGAGCGGGTCAAGGCCGAGGGCGGCGCCGACGTGATCCTCGACATCATGGGAGCGGCCTACCTCGACCGGAACATCGACGCACTCGCGTCCGACGGCCGGCTCGTGATCATCGGGATGCAGGGCGGGGTGAAGGCCGAGCTCAACATCGGCAAACTGCTCGGCAAGCGGGCCGGCGTCATCGCGACCGCGCTTCGCGCGCGTCCGGTCAGCGGCCGCGGCAGCAAGAGCGATGTCGTCTCCGCGGTGGTGGCCAACGTGTGGCCGATGATCGAGAGCGGTCAGGTACGGCCGATCATCGGTGCCGAGTACCCGGTGCAGGAAGCCGGCGCGGCGCACGAGCTGCTGCAGTCCGGCGAGGTGTCCGGGAAAGTTCTTCTGCGCGTTGCCGATTAGCGGCGGTCAGCCCAGCGAGGCCAGCGCGCGAACCAGCTGATCAACCTCGGCGGTTGTGGTGTAGTGCGCGAGCCCGACCGTCACCGCACCGCCGACGTCGTTGACGCCTATCACGTCGAGCACACGCGAACTCGCGTTCGAGATCGCCAGAATGCCGTTGTCGGCCAGGCGCTGCACCACACGATCGGCCGGCACGTCGTTGACCGCGAAACTCAGTACGGGAATTCGTGATTCGGGTTGACCGATGACCATGACGGTCGACAGCGAACGCAGCGAGATAAGCAGGTAGTCGAACAGCCGGCTCATGTAGGCGTTCGCCGAGTGCATCGAGATCCCCAGGCGTTCCCGGCGCGTGCCGTGCGCGTTCTCGTCGAGCGAAGCCAGGTACTCGATGCTGGCTACCACGCCGGCGAGCAGGCCGAACTGGTGTGCACCGACCTCGAGCCGCGCAGCACCGGTCGCGTTCGGGTTGAGCGACACCGATCCGAAGGAGTCGATGAGCGACGGATCGCGAAAGACCAGCGCGCCGATGGGCGGACCACCCCAAGCCAACGCATTGACCGCCACCACGTCGGCGTCGATCTCGTCGATGTCGATCAACTGGTAGGGGGCGGCCGCTGAGTGGTCGACGACGACCATCGCGCCCTGATCGTGGGCCAGCTTCGTCACCGCGCGCAGGTCGGTAACGGTGCCCAGAGTCGAAGAGGCCGAGGTGATTGCGACCAACCGGGTCGGCCTGGTGAGCAGGCTCTCCCACTGCCAGCTGGGCAACTCGCCGGTCTCGATGTCGACCTCGGCCCATTTCACCTTGGCGCCATAGCGATTGGCGGCACGCAGCCACGGTGCGATGTTCGCTTCGTCGTCGAGCCGGGTGACCACCACCTCGTAACCGAGACCGACACGCGAGGACGACGCGTCGGCCAGCGAGGTCAGCAGGATCGACCGGTCGGCGCCGAGGACGACGCCGCGGGGATCTGCGTTGACCAGATCCGCCACGGCTAACCGCGCGGCCTCCAGCACCGCGGCGCTGCGTTGCGCGGACGGATGCGGACCCACCGGCGTGGGCATCGAACCGCGGAACGCGGTCGACACCGCGCGGCCCACGGCGTCGGGCAACAACATGCCGTTCTGGGCGTCGAACCGCACCCATCCGTCGCCCAGGGACGGGTGCAGACCGCGCACCCGGGCGACGTCGTATGCCATGCCAGCCCACCTTCGAGAGTCCGTGAGTTCACAAACCGACACGATTCTGGTCGATACTCGGCCCGACCCGCCATGTCGGACTGGGTCTGCTGGGCAGCCATACTAGTCCAGTGACCTTGACGATCGGAGGGCTAAACCCGTTGTCGTTGCTGGTCAGCCCGACAGCGCCGGACACTCGCGACGGCAGGTTAACGAGACATCTTGTTCGGACTGATAGCCGTGCGTGCTGGCGTTTGCTCGATGGTCCGAGACGTTTCGCCGACGGATTTGCGGTGACGGGCGCCACGTTGCCCGTGCGCGACGCGGCGACCGGCCCACGCGCGACGGGACTAATCTCGCTAGATGGTCGGCGATCGAGGGCGGGATCGCGGGACCCCAGCGACGAATGGCGTGGAGATTAGAGGGAACGCAGGGCATATGACCGACGACGACAACATCGAGATCATCAGCGGTGAGAGCACGAACGCCGACAGTGACGAGGAGAAGGACGGCAAGTCCCTGACCGACCTTGTCGAGCAACCGGCGAAGGTGATGCGCATCGGCACCATGATCAAGCAGCTCCTCGAGGAGGTGCGGGCGGCACCGCTCGACGACGCCAGCCGCACCCGGCTGCGCGAGATCCACCGCACGAGCATCACCGAACTCGAAGAGGGGTTGGCCCCCGAACTTCGCGACGAGCTCGAGCGGCTCACGCTGCCGTTCACCGAAGAGGGCGTGCCGTCGGACGCCGAGCTGCGGATCGCGCAGGCACAGCTGGTGGGCTGGCTGGAGGGCCTGTTCCACGGGATCCAGACGGCGCTGTTCGCCCAGCAGATGGCGGCCCGCCAGCAGCTGGAGCAGATGCGGGGCCAGGGTGCGCTGCCACCCGGGGTGGCGGTGCGCGGCGGCGCGTCCCATCCGGGGACCGGGCAGTACCTGTAGGGGCAGGCGTTGAGCCCGCACATCGAGACCCGCAACGCGTGGGTCGAGTTCCCGATCTTCGATGCGAAGTCCCGCTCGCTGAAGAAGGCGTTCCTGGGCAAGGCCGGCGGCGCCATCGGACGCAACGACTCCAACGTCGTGGTCATCGAGGCGCTGCGGGACATCACGATGTCGTTGGAACTCGGCGACCGCGTGGGTCTGGTGGGGCACAACGGCGCGGGCAAATCGACCCTGCTGCGACTGCTGTCGGGCATCTACGAGCCCACTCGCGGGGTGGCCACCGTCCGCGGCCGGGTGGCGCCGGTGTTCGACCTGGGCGTCGGAATGGATCCCGAGATCTCCGGATTCGAGAACATCATCATCCGCGGGTTGTTCCTGGGGCAGACGCGCAGACAAATGCTGGCCAAGGTCGACGAGATCGCGGAGTTCACCGAGCTCGGTGACTACCTGTCGATGCCGTTGCGCACCTACTCGACCGGTATGCGGGTGCGCCTGGCGATGGGCGTGGTGACCAGCATCGATCCCGAGATCCTGCTGCTCGACGAGGGCATCGGCGCCGTGGACGCCGAGTTCCTGAAGAAGGCACAGACCCGGTTGGCCGAACTGGTCGCGCGCTCCGGGATCCTGGTGTTCGCCAGCCATTCCAACGAGTTCCTGGCCCGCCTCTGCAACACCGCGATGTGGATCGACCACGGCACGATCAAGATGACCGGCGGCATCGAGGACGTCGTGCGCGCCTACGAGGGCGAGGACGCCGCCCGGACCGTCCGGGAAGTCCTCGAAGAGACGCGCCACGGATGACCGAGACCGTGTGCGCGGTGGTGGTCACCCACCGTCGTCCCGACGAACTGGCCAAATCACTGGAATCGGTGTCGGCGCAGACCCGCGTCCCGGACCAGCTGATCGTCGTGGACAACGACGACGATCCCCGCGTCGCCGACCTGGTCGCCGCGCAGCCGATTCCCACCACCTATCTCGGATCGCAGCGAAACCTCGGTGGCGCAGGTGGTTTCGCGCTGGGCATGCTGCACGCGCTGGCCTCGGGCGCGGACTGGATTTGGCTGGCGGACGACGACGGGCGCCCCGCCGACTCGGAGGTGCTGGGCACGCTTCTGAAATGCGCTGCGCGCCACGGTCTTGCTGAGGTCTCGCCCATGGTCTGCGACATGACCGACCCCGGGCGGCTGGCCTTCCCGTTGCGCCGCGGCCTCGTGTGGCGTCGCCGGGTCGACGAACTGCGCACCGACTCCGGCGGAGACGTGTTGCCCGGTATCGCGTCGCTGTTCAACGGCGCGTTGTTCGCCGCCTCGACGCTCGAGGTGACCGGCGTACCGGACCTGCGGCTGTTCGTCCGCGGCGACGAGACCGAACTGCACCGCAGGCTGGTCCGCTCCGGTCTGCCGTTCGGCACCTGCCTGGACGCGGTGTACCTGCATCCGCAGGGCGGCGACGAGTTCAAACCGATCCTCGGCGGCCGGATGCACACGCAGTACCCCGACGACGAGCGCAAGCGGTTCTACACCTACCGCAACCGCGGTTATCTGTTGTCGCAGCCCGGGTTGCGTCGGCTGCAGCTGCAGGAGTGGGCCCGCTTCGGCTGGTTCTTCCTGGTGTCGCGCCGCGACCCCGCCGGGCTGATGGAGTGGATTCGGTTGCGCCGCAAGGGCCGCAAGGAGAAATTCGGGAGGCTCGGATCATGACGTTCACCGACGCCGCCGCGCAGTCGCGGACGATGGGCCGGGCGTGGGGCGACCTCGTCGCCGGCTTCGGCAAGCACGAACTGTGGTTGCACCTCGGCTGGCAGGACATCAAACAGCGCTACCGCCGTTCGGTGCTGGGGCCGTTCTGGATCACGATCGCCACCGGCGCGACCGCGGTCGCGATGGGCTTGCTCTACTCGAAGCTGTTCAAACTCGAGCTGTCCGAACATCTTCCGTATGTCACGCTCGGCCTGATCGTGTGGAACCTGATCAACGCGGCGATCCTCGAGGGCGCCGACGTGTTCGTAGCCAACGAGGGGCTGATCAAACAGCTGCCCACACCGCTGTCGGTACACGTCTATCGGCTGGTGTGGCGGCAGATGATCCTGTTCGCTCACAACATGATCATCTTCGTGATCATCGCGATGATCTATCCAAAGCCGTGGAAGTGGACGGACCTGGCGGTGATCCCGGCGCTGGGCTTGATCGTGCTCAACTGCATCTGGGTGTCGCTGTGCTTCGGGATCCTGGCCACCCGCTACCGCGACATCAGCCCGCTGTTGGTCAGCCTGGTGCAGCTGCTGTTCTTCATGACGCCCATCATCTGGAACGAGTCCACCCTGCAACAGCAGGGCGCGGAACAGTACGCCAAGGTCGTCGAGCTCAATCCGCTACTGCACTACCTCGACATCGTCCGCGCCCCGCTGCTGGGCGCCGACCAGGAACTGCGGCACTGGCTTGTGGTGATCGTGCTGACGGTGGTCGGCTGGATCTTCGCGGCGTTCGCGATGCGCCAGTACCGCGCCCGCGTCGCGTACTGGGTGTAGACCGATCAGCCCAGCGCCGCCCTCGGTGCCTGCCGGATCGTCACGTTGATCCGGTTCCAAGCATTGATCGTCACGGCCATCGCGATGACCTGCCCGAGTTCGCGTTCGGTGAAGACCTCGGCGGCCGCGGCATAGACATCGTCGGGAACATGGCCGTCGTGCAGGTCAGTTATGGCCTCCGTCAGCGCCAGCGCCGCACGCTCGCGCTCGGAGAACAGGTCGCCGGCCTCCCGCCAGGCCGCGACGAGGTCGAGCTTCTGCTGGTCGATGCCGTGCTTGCGGGAGTCGCGCAGGTGCATGTCGAGGCAGAACGCGCAGTGGTTGATCTGCGATGCGCGGATCTTGATCAGCTCGCCGAGTTCGACGTCGACATCCTTGGCCGACACCCTGCTCAGCGTCAGCATCGCCTCGAGCAGCTCGGGTGACGTCTTGTAGATCTTGATTCTGTCGACGGCTTCTCTGTCCAATGTCTGTGTCATACCGTCGACGCTAGTGCGCAATGTCCCATCGGCGTGGTTCAATTCGGTCATGACTTCGTGGGCCAATACGCCCATTCGCGACCTCCACCTGGACTTGCGCGAGCGGATCACCCCGGGTGCCCGCGGCGCGCGGGAGCTGCTGCTCGGCGCACTGCGTGACGCGGTGCGCTCGGGGCGGCTGAGCCCCGGCACGTTGCTGCCGCCCTCGCGCAGCCTGGCCGCCGACCTCGGACTGGCCCGCAACACGGTGGCCGAGGCCTACGCCGAACTCGTGGCCGAGGGATGGCTCGCGTCGCGGCAGGGAGCAGGTACGTGGGTGGTCAACAACGCGGGTGCCGCGGCCCCGGCCCAACCGCGCGGTGTGCGGTCCACACCGCGCCACGACCTACGGCCTGGCTCACCCGACGTCGCGGAGTTCCCCCGCGCAGAATGGGTGGCCGCGACACGTCGCGCGCTGACCACGGCGCCGACCGAGGCGCTGCGCATGGGCGATCCGCGCGGACGCCCCGAATTGCGGCAGGCCATCGCGGACTACCTCACGCGTGCGCGCGGGGTCCGGACCTCACCGGAGGCGGTGGTCATCTGTGCGGGCGTCCGGCACGGCGTCGAGGTGCTCACCCGAGTGCTTCACGGCGACCGCCCGATCGCGGTAGAGGCGTACGGGCTCTTCATATTCCGCGATGCGGTCGCTGCGCTGGGCGTGCCGACGGTCCCGATCGGCGTCGACGAGCACGGGGCGGTTGTCGGCGAGCTCGACGGCCTCGACACCCCCGCGGTACTTCTCACCCCGGCCCATCACAACCCGCTCGGTGTGCCGCTGCACCCGTCGCGGCGCACCGCGGTCGTCGACTGGGCTCAGCGCACCGGCGGCTACGTGATCGACGACGACTACGACGGCGAATTCCGCTACGACCGCCAGCCGGTCGGCGCGTTGCAGGCGCTGAGCCCCGACCACGTGATCTATCTCGGCTCGGCCAGCAAGAGCCTGTCGCCGGTGATGCGCCTGGGCTGGATGGTGCTGCCCGCCGACCTTGTCGACGCGGTGGTCGAGGCCTACGGCGGAGACCAGTTCTACGTCAACGGCATCGCGCAGTTGACCATGGCCGAATTCGTCACCAGCGGCTGCTACGACAAGCACATCCGGCGCATGCGGATCCGATACCGGCGACGTCGCGACGCCCTCGTCGATGCACTGGGCGGATTCGACATCGGGATCAGCGGACTCAACGCCGGCCTGAACATGCTGCTGACCCTGCCCGACGGCGCCGAGCACGAGGTGGTGCAGCGTGCCGGCGAGGCAGGCATTGCGCTGCAAGGGCTTTCGGCCATGCGTCATCCGCTCGCGGGGCCGGAGGTGCCGCAGCTCGACGGTGTCATCATCGGCTTCGGCACGCCCGCCGAGCATGCGTTCGCCGCGGCGGTCGAGGCGCTCTGCGACGTTCTGACATCCAGCGGGCTGTCCCGCTGACCAGGATGGCGCGCGTTTCACCGTAAGCTGCCCGGGTGGCCGAGCCCCCGATGCAACCCGCCTTGAGCCTGGGCACCCAGATCTGGCGCTTCGTCGTCACCGGCGGATTCTCGGCGGTTGTCGACTTCGGTCTCTACGTGCTGCTCTACCGGGTCGGCGGCGTGCAGCCCGACCTGGCCAAAGCTCTCGGCTGGGTCGCCGGCACCACGACGGCGTACATGCTCAACCGGCGCTGGACGTTCCAGGCGCCGCCGAGCCACGCCCGGCTGGCCGCGGTGTGGGCGCTCTACATCACGACGTTCGTCGTGCAGGTCGGGCTCAACCACCTGTTCCTGGACCTTCTCGACTACACGCCGACCGCGGTCGTCATCGCGTTCGTGATCGCCCAGGGCACCGCGACCGTGATCAACTTCGTCATCCAGCGCGCGGTCATCTTCCGCCTGCGGTAGCCGGGCGCTCGTGCCGAGCTGAATTGCGGTGCACCGGGGCGCCGACGAGGGCACGGTACCCTCGTTGCGATGTCCGAGAACCTGCCGACGACCTCGCGTGCCCTGACCGGCTTCGGTCGCACCGCACCGTCCGTCGCGCAGGTGCTGACCACCCCGGACGTCGAGCTGATCGCGCAGGCGGTCCGCGAGGCCGCCGAACGCAGCGCATCCAGCCCGGCGTTCCTACACCGGGGCGTCCTGGCGCGTGGGCTGGGCCGCTCCTACGGCGACCAGGCGTGCAACGGCGGCGGCCTGGTCGTGGACATGACCGCGCTGCACAAGATCCATTCGATCAGCGCCGAGACGGCCGTGGCCGACGTCGACGCGGGCGTCAGCCTCGATCAGCTGATGAAGGCGGCGCTTCCGTTCGGGCTGTGGGTGCCCGTCCTGCCCGGCACCCGCCAGGTCACAGTCGGCGGGGCGATCGCGTCGGACATCCACGGCAAGAACCACCACAGTGCGGGCAGCTTCGGAAACCACGTGCTGTCGATGGACCTGCTGATGGCCGACGGGGAGGTACACACCCTCGCCCCCGACGGGCCGGACGCCGAACTGTTCTGGGCGACGGTGGGCGGAAACGGCCTCACCGGCATCGTGCTGCGGGCCCGAATCGCGATGACGCGCAGCGAAACCGCGTACTTCATCGCCGACGGCGTCTCCACCAACGACCTGGACGAAACCGTCGCCGTCCACCTCGACGGCAGCGAGGACCGCTATACCTACTCCAGCGCGTGGTTCGACCTGATCAGCCCGCCTCCGAAACTGGGCAGGGCAGCGATCAGCCGCGGCAGCCTTGCGACGCTCGATCAGCTGCCGCCGAAGTTGGCCAAGAATCCGCTCAAATTCGATGCGCCACAGCTGCTCTCGGTGCCGAACATCTTCCCGGTCAGCGCGATGAACAAGCTCTCCTTCATGGCGATCGGCGAGGTGTACTACCGGCTCGGCGGGACGTACACCGGCAAGATCATGAATCTGTCGCAGTTCTACCACATGCTGGATCTCGTCAGCGGGTGGAACAATGCCTACGGCCCAGCGGGTTTCGCGCAACATCAGTTCCTGGTGCCGCCCGACGCGCTCGAGGAGTTCAAGGCGATCATCCATTGGATCCAGACGCGGGGACACTATTCGGCGCTCAACGTGTTCAAGCTGTTCGGCCCCGGGAACCGGGCGCCGCTGAGCTTTCCGATGGCGGGCTGGAACGTGGCGATGGACTTCCCGAACAGGCCCGGGGTCAACGAATTCCTCAACGAACTCGACGAGCGGGTCATGGAGTTCGGTGGGCGCGTGTACACCGCGAAGGACTCCCGGGTCAGCGCGGAGAGGTTCCACAAGATGTATCCCCGGATCGACGAGTGGATCGCCGTGCGCCGCAAGGCCGACCCGAACGGCGTCTTCGCATCCGATATGGCCCGACGCTTGGAGCTGCTGTAGATGGTTCACAAAAATGGTTCTTGACGCCGTAGGTAACCCCCAGACCATCCTGCTGCTCGGCGGGACATCGGAGATCGGCCTGGCGATCTGCGCGCGCTATCTGCGCAACGCGCACGCCCGCATCATCCTTGCTGATCTGCCGGGCCATCCGCGCAAGGACGAGGCCATCGCCGCGATGACCGAGGCCGGGGCCAAGTCCGTCGAGTGGATCGACTTCGACGGCACCGACACCTCGGGTCACCGCGATGTCATCGACAAGGCATGGGGCGGTGGCGATGTCGACGTTGCGATCGTGGCCTTCGGCCTTCTCGGCAACGCCGAGGAACTGTGGCATGACCAGGCCAAGGCCGTGCAGATCGCGCAGATCAACTACACCGCAGCGGTTTCGGTCGGTGTCCTGATCGGCGAGAAGATGCGCGCCCAGGGCTTCGGGCAGATCATCGCGATGAGCTCGGCGGCCGGCGAGCGGGTGCGGCGGTCCAACTTCGTGTACGGCTCCACCAAGGCCGGACTCGACGGCTTCTACCTCGGCTTGGGAGAGGCGTTGCGCGAGTTCGGCGTTCGGGTGCTGGTGATCCGCCCCGGACAGGTGCGCACCACCACCACCATCGAACACTGGAAGTCCACCGGCGCCAAGGAAGCGCCGTTCACCGTCGACAAAGAAGACGTCGCCGAACTCGCAGTCACGGCGGCGGCCAAGGGCAAGGAACTGGTATGGGCGCCGGGAGCGTTCCGGTACGTGATGATGGTGCTGCGCCACATCCCGCGGCCGATCTTCCGCAAGCTACCCATCTGATGCGTGACGGCTCGCCGGCCCTGCCCATCAAGGTCGCCGGCCAGATGGTGGCGGCCGCCGCGGTGGCGGTCGTCGTCGCCGTGGTGTCGCTGGCCGCGATCGCGCGGGTGGAGTGGCCCGCCTACAACTCCTCCAATCAGCTGCACGCCCTGACCACGGTGGGCCAGGTGGCCTGCCTGGCGGGGCTGTTCGCGAGCGGATGGGTATGGCGACGGGGCCGCCGCCTGCTCGGCAAGGCCGCGGGCACGGTGTTCTTGTCCGCGTTCGCGGTGGTGACGCTGGCGATGCCGCTCGGGGCCACCAAGCTGTACCTGTACGGCATCTCGGTCGACCAGCAGTTCCGCACCGAGTACCTCACCCGGCTCGCCGACAGCGCCGCGCTGCGCGACATGACCTACATGGGCCTGCCGCCGTTCTACCCGCCCGGCTGGTTCTGGATCGGCGGGCGCCTGGCCGCGCTGACCGGAACCCCGGCGTGGGAGATGTTCAAACCGTGGGCGATCATCTCGATCACCGCCGCGATCGCGGTGGCGTTCGTGTTGTGGGCGGCCATGATTCGCTTCGAGTACGCGCTCGTGGTGACCACCGCGACCACCGCCGCCACACTCGCGTACTCCCCTGCCGAGCCCTACGCCGCGATCATCGCGGTCCTGCTGCCGCCGGTTTTCGTGCTGGCGTGGTCCGGGTTGCGCGGAGGGACCCGTAACAGCGGGTGGGCCGCCGTCATCGGCACCGGGCTGTTCCTCGGCGGAGCCGCACTGTCGTACACGCTGCTGTTCGCCTACGCGGCCTTCACGCTCGCGATCATGGGTGTGCTGCTCGCGGCCGCGCGCAGGCGCATCGAACCGCTGCTGCGGCTGGCTGTCATCGCGGTGATCTCGGGCGCCATCGCGCTCGTCGGCTGGGCCCCGTACCTGATCGCCGCGTTCTCGGGCGAGCCCGCCGACTCCGGAACCGCCCAGCACTACCTCCCGACGGACGGCGCGCAGCTGGAGTTCCCGATGCTGCACTTCACGCTCCTCGGGGCGCTGTGCATGCTCGGCACGCTGTGGCTGGTCTGGCGGGCGCGCTCGTCGACGCGTGCGGGGGCGCTCGCGATCGCCGTGCTCGCGGTCTACGCGTGGTCGCTGCTGTCGATGCTGACCACACTGGCGGGCACCACCCTGCTGTCGTTCCGGCTGAATCCCACGCTGACCGTGCTGCTGACGGCCGCGGGTGCCTTCGGCTTCATCGAGGTCGCCCGCGCCGTCGCGGCGCGCGTGCGGCCCGAGAACGCCCGACGCGTCATCGCGGCGGCCGCCGCACTGGGCATGATCGGCGCCGTCACGTACAGCCAGGACATCCCCGACGTGCTGCGCTCCGACATCGTCGTCGCCTACACCGACACCGACGGCTACGGACAGCGGGCCGATCGGCGACCGCCGGGCGCCGAGCGCTACTACCGGGAGATCGACGCCAAGATCACCGAGGTGACCGGCCGTCCGCGCGACGAGACCGTCGTGCTGACCGCCGACTACAGCTTCCTGTCCTACTACCCGTATTACGGCTTTCAGGGACTGACCTCGCACTACGCCAACCCGCTCGCCCAGTTCGACAAGCGCGCCGAGGCCATCGAGGGCTGGGCCACGCTGACCGAGGCCGACGAGTTCATCGAGGCGCTTGACTCGCTGCCGTGGGAGCCGCCGACAGTGTTCCTGATGCGCCGTGGCGCCGACGACACCTACACGTTGCGGCTGGCCTCCGACGTGTATCCGAACCAACCCAACGTCCGGCGCTACCACGTCGCGCTGGATGAGGCGTTGTTCGACGACCCCCGCTTCGAGGTCTCCAGCATCGGCCCGTTCGTGCTGGCGATCCGGAAGCCCAATTAGGATCGAACGCCGTGGTCGGTGAAGCCGGGGTCGGGGCGAACCATCGGACGGTGCGGCTGATAGCCATCGTTGCGGGGTTGCTCGGCGCGCTGCTGGCGATCGCGACGCCGTTGATGCCGGTCACGCAGACCACCGCGCAGCTGAATTGGCCGCAGAACGGCGTGCTGCGCAGTGTCGACGCGCCGCTCATCGGCTACGTCGCGACCGACCTTGAGATCAGCGTGCCGTGCCGCGCGGCGGCCGGGCTGGCCGGCGGTCGCACGGTGCTGCTGTCGACCGTGCCCAAACAGGCGCCCAAGGCCATCGACCGCGGCCTGCTGATCGAGCGGGTCAACAACGACCTGCTGGTGATCGTCCGCAACACCCCGGTGGTCAGCGCGCCGCTGGATCAGGTGCTCAGCCCGCAGTGTCAGCGGCTGACCTTCACCGCCCACGCCGACAAGGTGACAGGCGAGTTCGTCGGCCTCGTGCAGGGGCCGGGGCGGATTCCGAGCGAGGATCCCGGCGAACCGCTGCGCGGCGAACGCGGCGGTTACGACTTCCGGCCGCAGATCGTCGGCGTCTTCACCGACCTCAGCGGTCCGGCGCCGCCGGGCCTGGAGTTCTCCGCGACCCTCGACACCCGGTACAGCACCTCGCCGACGCTGCTCAAGACCTTGGCGATGATTGTTGGGGTCGCGTTGACCCTCATCGCGCTGGTCGCGCTGCACCTTCTCGACGTCGCCGACGGCCGCGGCGTCAGACGGTTCCTGCCCCCGCGGTGGTGGACGCTGCGGCCGCTGGACGGCGTGGTCACCGCGGTGCTGGTGTGGTGGCACTTCGTCGGCGCGAACACGGCCGACGACGGCTACATCCTGACGATGGCGCGGGTGTCCGAGCACGCCGGTTACATGGCGAACTACTACCGCTGGTTCGGCACCCCTGAATCGCCGTTCGGCTGGTATTACGACCTGCTGGCGTTGTGGGCGCACGTGAGCACGCACAGCGTGTGGATGCGCCTGCCGACGCTGGTGATGGGACTGGCGTGCTGGTGGGTGATCAGCCGCGAGGTGATCCCGCGACTCGGCCATGCGGTGAAGTCGACGCCGGCGGCGGCGTGGACGGCGGCGGGCCTGTTCCTGGCGTTCTGGCTGCCGCTGAACAACGGGCTGCGCCCCGAACCGATCATCGCGCTGGGCATCCTTCTCACGTGGTGCTCGGTCGAGCGGGGCGTGGCCACCAGCAGGCTGCTACCCGTCGCGATCGCGATCATCATCGGCGCGCTCACGCTGTTCTCCGGCCCGACCGGTATCGCGGCGATTGGCGCCCTGTTGGTGGCGGTCGGACCGCTGAAAACCATTGTTGCCGCGCATGTTTCCCGTTTCGGATACCTCGCGCTGCTGGCGCCGATCCTGGCCGCGGCGACCGTGACGATCATCCTGATATTCCGGGACCAGACGCTGGCCGCCGAACTGCAGGCCAGCACCTTCAAGTCCGCGGTCGGGCCGAGCCTGAGCTGGTTCGACGAGCACATCCGCTACGAGCGGTTGTTCACACTGAGCCCGGACGGTTCGGTCGCGCGCCGGTTCGCGGTGCTGATGCTGTTGATCGCGTTGGCCGTCGCGGTCGCGATGTCGTTGCGCAAGTTCAGGATTCCCGGCACGGCGCTGGGTCCCAGTCGTCGCATCATCGGCATCACGGTGATCTCGTTCCTGGCGATGATGTTCACGCCGACCAAGTGGACGCACCACTTCGGTGTGTTCGCCGGGCTGGCCGGGTCGCTGGGTGCGCTGGCGGCGGTCGCCGTCACCGCAACGGCGATGCGGTCACGGCGCAACCGCTCGGTGTTCGGCGCCGCGGTGCTGTTCGCGATGGCGTTGTCGTTCGCCACCGTGAACGGCTGGTGGTACGTGTCGAACTTCGGTGTGCCGTGGTCGAACGCGATGCCGGAGTGGAAGTTCGGTTTCTCGACGTTCCTGCTGGGGTTGTCGGTGCTGGCGTTGATCGCCGCGGCATGGTTCCACTTCTCCGGCCGCGATTCGTCACCGCCGGGACCGCAACGACGATGGCAGCGAATCCTGCAGGCCCCGTTGGCCGTTGCGACCTGGGTGCTGGTGGTATTCGAGGTGCTCTCGCTGACGCTGGCCATGGTCGACCAGTACCCGGCGTGGAGCGTCGGGCGGTCCAACCTCGAAGCCCTGACCGGCAAGACGTGCGGGATGGCCCAGGACGTGCTCGTCGAGGAGGACCCCAACGTCGGCATGCTGAGACCGGTCGACACGCCGGTCGGTGAGGCGTTCGCCGCCGGGACCGCAGAAGGGTTCGACCCCAACGGGATTCCCACCGACGTCTCCGCCGACGAGACGATGAGCGGCCAGGGCACCTCGACCAACTTCGCCGACACCGACAGCGAAGACGATCAGGCCGGCAACGGTGGGACCGAGGGCGGCACGACGGCCGCCGCGGGTGTCAACGGCTCGCGGGCGCGGCTTCCGTACAAACTCGATCCGGCGAGCACGCCGGTCATGGGTAGCTGGCGTCCCGGCACGCAGCAGCCCGCGCAGCTGCGCTCGGCCTGGTACCGCCTGCCGTCGCGCGACGACGTCGGTCCGCTGCTGGTCGTTTCGGCTGCAGGGCGTTTCGACGCCGGTGAGGTCGCCGTGCAGTGGGCCACCGACGAGCAGGCCGCGGCCGACGAGCCGGGCGGCTCCATCGGGTTCGCCGACGTCGGCGCGTCTCCGGCGTGGCGCAACCTGCGCGCTCCGCTGGACGCGATACCGCGGGAGGCCACCCAAATCCGGCTGGTGGCCTCCGACGACGACCTCGATCCGCAGCACTGGATCGCGGTGACGCCGCCGCGGATACCGCAGTTGCGCACGCTGCAGGACGTCGTCGGGTCGTCGGACCCCGTGTTGCTCGACTGGCTGGTCGGCCTGGCGTTCCCGTGCCAGCGGCCATTCGGCCATCAGAACGGTGTCGTCGAGGTGCCGAAGTGGCGGATTCTGCCCGACCGCTTTGGCGCCGAGGCGAACTCGCCGGTGATGGACTATCTCGGCGGCGGTCCGCTCGGCATCACCGAACTGCTTTTGCGCGCGACGACGGTGCCGACCTACCTCGACGACGACTGGTTCCGCGACTGGGGCTCGCTGCAACAACTCACGCCGTGGTACCCGAACGCCGCGGAGGCCCGGTTGGACCTCGGCAGGGCGACGCGCAGCGGGCTGTGGAGCCCGGCGCCGTTGCGGTTGTCGTAGAGAGTCATCGCGGGCTTGACGGGTTGATCGCACGCATGTGGTGCGTTGAATCAACCCGTCAGACGAATCCGAACAACGGCGGCAGCGCCAACACCACGACCGCGGCCCACACCCCGTAGACCGGCAGGTAGCGCGTCTGCCACCGCTCGACGTCGCCGAACGGCCGCCGTCGCCGCAGGAAGCCGACAACCAGCCACGCCGACCAGGCCAGGTTGACCAGCAACACGAGATTCATGCCGAGGGCGGCGACCTTGTTCGGGCTGTAGCCGAACTCGGCGATGCGCATCAGCATCGCGGCGAGCATCAGCACGTCGACCGCCAGCGCGCTGAGCACGAGAACCAGTTGCAGCCAGTCGAATACGGTCGGCGGGGCCAGCGGGTCGCGGGCCGAGATCGCATACAGCAGCAGCCCGAGCACCAACACCAGGATGAGGTCCATCAGGATCAACAGGTAGCGGTCGACGCCGATCACGCTGCCTGCGGTCGCGAACGCCACCAGCAGCGCCAGCAGCATGACGATCGTCAGCGGCGTGAACACGCGCGTCAGCACCGGCGCGATGTTCTCGATGACACTCTGCTTGGCCTCGACCAGCCACGCCGCGACGAGTACCGCCACCGGCACCATGACCGGCAACGCCCAATCGCCGACGAACTCCTCGGCGTCCAGTCCGACGGCGTCGAAGGCGCCGCCGGTCAACAGCAAGAGCACCGCGAGGCCGATCAGCAGCAACGTCAGGTACACGACGAACTCACCGGTGAACCGAATGAAATCCATTCGGCGCGAATCGGATCGCCATCTACCGCCGACGTAGGCGAACCCGACCAGCAGCCACAACACGATCGGCGCATGGATTCCGGCCAACGCCTCGGTGTCGGGATCGTCGAAGACGTCGTCACCGAACGGGTAGGTGTTGATCGCGACCGCGAGCGCGACGGCCGGCACCGCGAGCACGGCCCATTGCTGCCAGCCCAACCGTCGCTTCCACGCGAAATACCCTGCCAGGAACGGGAACACGAGAAACGCGATGTTGCGCCACAGCGTGAGTTCCTCGTCGAGCAGCGCCGAACCCAGCCTGACCGCGACGCCCGCGCCGATGCCGAGGGCGACGACGACGAACAGCTCCCGGTTCGTCCGGGCCGCCGCCCCCGATTCCTCAGATACCAGCACCAGCTGCTTCCACAGCCGGTCGGAGTGCTCGCGGACGAACTCGCGACTGATCGCGTCGACGTTGCCCATCCGCTTCACCGCGACCAGGAACGCCTCGTCATCGGAGAGCCCGCAGCGCGACAGGTCGGCGATCTGATCCCGGAGGTGATCCTCCATCTCCTCGACGTCCGCCGCGCCGATCGCGCGGTGGCGTTGGACGTAGCCACGCCACTGGGCGATCTGCGATTCGAGTTCGGTGTCCGCCGCCATCACGCCCACCCCGGCGCCACGTCGGCGGACAGCGGCTTCCATACGCGGTCGAGCGCCTCGGCGACAACGGTCCACTGGCGACGCCGTTCGGCGAACACCTCCCGCCCCGCGGCGGTGATGGCGTACTGCTTGCGGCGGCGCCCGCCGTCGGAGACCCGCCAGTCCGCCGAGACGTAGCCCTGGCGTTCCAGCCGGTGCAGCAGCGGGTAGAGCATGCCGTCCGTCCACTGCATCCGGCCCCCCGACAACTCGTTGACCCGCTTGATGAGCGCGTAGCCGTATGACTCGCCTTCGGCCAGTATGCCGAGCACCAACGGGGTGGCAGACGCTGCAACGAGGTCCTTGTCGATGTGCACGCCGCCACCTCCGATACCTAGCAGTTCTAGGTCATACCCTAGCAGTTCTAGGCATTTCGGCCTGGCGTCACCGACTCACGAGATTTCGTCGCCTACCATCGACGCTCGTGCCTGCTCATCGAATCGCGCGATTGATCGCCGTCGTCGCAGGCATCGCCGGCGTACTGCTGTGCGGCCTGGTCCCGCTGCTGCCGGTCAAGCAGACGACCGCCACCATCCTGTGGCCGCAGGGCACAGGGCCCGACGGGTTCGTCAGCGACATCACCGCCCCGCTGGTCTCCGGTGCGCCCGCCGCGCTCGACATCTCCATCCCCTGCCGGGCCGTCGCCACGCTGCCCGCCGACGGTGGCCTGGTGCTCTCCACCGTCCCCCCGGGCGGAATCGACGCCAGCCGCAACGGGTTGTTCGTGCGCGCCACGGGTGACGTCGTCGTGGTGGCGTTCCGCGACTCCGTCGCCGCGGTCGCACCGCGCCCGGCCGTCGAGGACGGCGCCTGCAGCACGCTGCACATCTGGGCCAACCCGGGTGAGGTCGGCGCCGACTTCATCGGGCTTCCCGGTTCCGCGGGCACCCTGCCCGCCGAGGAGAAACCACAGGTCGCCGGGGTCTTCACCGATATGGAGGTGGCCGCGCAGGAGGGACTGTCGGCACGCATCGACGTCGACACCCGCTTCATCACCTCGCCCACCGCGCTCAAGCTCGCCGTGATGGTGCTCGGGGTCGCGTGCGTGATCGCGTCGATCGCCGCGCTGGCGGTGCTGGACCGCCGGAGTCGCTCCGGCGGCGACATTGGGCTCCGGAGTCGCTCCGGGCGTCGCGTGCCGCGCGCCTGGCGTCGCTTCTGGCGCGCGGGCTTCTGGCACTGGATGGCCGACCTTTCAGTCGTCGGCACGCTGCTGCTGTGGCACGTCATCGGCGCCCTGTCGTCGGACGACGGATACAACCTCACGATTGCGCGGGTCTCCGCCGACGCCGGCTACAACGCCAACTACTACCGCTTCTTCGGCGCCTCTGAGGCCCCGTTCGACTGGTACCAATCGCTGCTGTCGGCGTTCGCCTCGGTCAGCACCGCAAGCGTGTGGATGCGCCTGCCCGCGACGCTGGCCGCCATCGGCGCCTGGCTGATCGTGAGCCGCTGCATCGTCCCGCGACTGGGCCGCGGCCCGGCCGCCAACCGGGTGACGGTGTGGACGGCCGGAGCGGTGTTCCTGGCGGCGTGGCTGCCGTTCAACAACGGCCTGCGACCCGAACCGCTCATCGCCTTCGGCACGGTCGCCGTGTGGGTGCTGGTGGAGAACGCCGTCGCCACCCGGCGGACGTGGCCGGCCGCGCTCGCGATCGTGGTCGCGGTCTTCTCCGTCACGCTGGCGCCCCAGGGCTTGATCGCCATCGCGCCGCTGCTGGTGGGGGCCCGTGCGATCGTGGGCACCGTGCGCGCCCGCCGTCCGGTGGACGGCGTCCTGGCGCCGCTGGCCGCGCTGCTGAGCGCGCTCGCGCTGATCTTTGTGGTGGTCTTCCGGGATCAGACGCTGGCCACCGTCGCCGAGTCGGCCCGTATCAAGTACGTCGTCGGCCCGACCATCGCGTGGTACCAGGAGTTCCTGCGCTACTACTTCCTCACCGTCGAGGACAGCGTCGACTCGTCGCTGACCCGGCGCTTCGCGGTGCTGGTGCTGCTGCTGTGCCTGTTCGGCATGCTCGCGGTGCTGCTGCGGCGCGGCGGCGTGGTCGGCATGGCGCGCGGCCCGGTCTGGCGGCTGATCGGATCGACCGCGATCGGCCTTCTGCTGCTGACGTTCACGCCCACCAAGTGGGCGGTGCAGTTCGGGGCGTTCGCCGGGCTGGCCGGTGCGCTCGGAGCGGTGACGGCGTTCGCCTTCTCCCGCGTCGGGCTGCACAGCCGTCGGAACCTCGCGCTCTACGTCACCGCGTTGCTGTTCGTATTGGCCTGGGCCACATCGGGAATCAACGGCTGGTTCTACGTCGGCAACTACGGTGTGCCGTGGTTCGACAAGCAGCCGGTCATCGCGGGCATCCCCGTGACCGGGATCTTCCTCGCGCTCGCGATCGTCACCGGCCTGCTCACCGGGTGGTTGCACTTCCGCATGGACTACGCGGGGCACACGCAGGTCGCCAACACCAAGCGGAACCGCGTGCTCGCGTCGACGCCGCTGCTCGTGGTGGCGACGATCATGGTGGTGCTCGAGGTCGGTTCCATGGCCAAGGGCGCGGTGCAGCGCTATCCCGTGTACACCACCGCGAAGGCGAGCGTCTCGGCACTGAAGTCGGGGCTCTCGGACAGCAGCTGCGCGATGGCCGACGACGTGCTCGTCGAGCCCGACACGAATGCCGGTATGTTGCAACCGGTTCCGGGCCAGCGGTTCGGGGAGTACGGCCCGCTCGGCGGCGAGGATCCGGTCGGTTTCACCCCCAACGGTGTGAGCGACACCCTCGAGCCGCCCGAGCCGATCACGGCCAACCCCGGCACGGTCAACTCCGACGGATCCCCGAACGAACCGAACATCGGGATCGGTTTCGCCGCAGGCACCGGCGGTGGCTACGGACCCGTCGGCGTGAACGGTTCGAACGTGTTCCTGCCGTTCGGGCTCGACCCCGAGCGCACGCCGGTGATGGGCAGCTACGACGAGAACACCGTGGCGGCCAAGGTGACGTCGGCGTGGTACCAGCTGCCGCCACGCACCCCGGACCGGCCGCTGGTCACCGTCGCTGCCGCAGGCGCGATCTGGTTCTACGAGGAGGACGGCTCGTTCAACTACGGACAGTCGCTCAAGCTGCAGTGGGGCGAGCACCGTCCCGACGGCAGTTACGTGCCGCTGACCGAGGTGCAACCGATCGATGTCGGCCCCGGACCCCAAAAGGCCTGGCGCAACCTGCGTTTCCCGCTCACGACCGCGCCGCCGGAGGCGAACGTCGCGCGCATCGTCGCCGATGACCCGAACCTGTCCACCGACCAGTGGTTCGCGTTCACCCCGCCGCGCGCGCCGGTGCTGGAGACGGCGCAGGAATTCCTCGGCTCGCAGACGCCGGTGCTGATGGACATCGCGACGGCCGCGAACTTCCCCTGCCAGCGCCCGTTCTCCGAACATCTGGGCGTCGCCGAACTTCCGGAATACCGGATCCTTCCGAACCTCAAGCAGGTGGTCGTGTCGTCGAACCAGTGGCAGTCTGCCCAGGACGGCGGCCCGTTCCTGTTCATCCAGGCGTTGTTGCGCACCGCGACAATCCCCACCTACCTGCGTGACGACTGGTACCGCGACTGGGGTTCGATCGAGCGCTATCTGCGGGTCGTGCCCGAAGCCGAGGCGCCCGACGCGGTCGTCGAACAAGGAACGGAGCGCGTGTTCGGTTGGAGCCGAAACGGACCCATCAGGGCGCTGCCATGAGACAGACATCGAGTTCCGACGTGCGCATCGCCCGCTGGGTGGCGGCGATCGCGGGGTTGATCGGCTTCGTGTTGTCGGTGGCCACTCCGCTGCTGCCGGTGGAACAGACCACCGCGACGCTGAACTGGCCCCAGCAGGGGCAGGTGAACAGCATCACCGCACCGTTGATCACACAGACTCCGGTGCGGATGACGGTGACGGTGCCGTGCGACCTGATCCGTTCGATGCCGCCGCGCGGCGGAATGGTTCTGGGCACCGCGCCCAAGGACGGTAAACAGGCCGCGCTGCAGAGCCTGTTCGTCACCGTCAACACGCAACGCGTCGACATCACCGACCGAAACGTCGTGGTGGCCAGCGTGCCGCGGGCACGCGTGGTCGGAACCGACGGTGCCCCAGGCTGTTCGCGCATCGAGATCACGTCCTCCGAGGAGGGCACCTTCGCGACGTTCGTCGGGCTCACGAAGGCGGACGGCTCGCCGCAGTACACCGGCTTCCCGGACCCGAATCTGCGTCCGGCGATCGTCGGGGTGTTCACCGACCTGACCGGGCCCGCGCCACCGGGGTTGAGCCTGTCCGCGGAGATCGACACCCGATTCACCACCCAGCCAACGCCGTTGAAGCTGACGGCGATGGTGCTGGCGATCGTGTCGACGGCGATCGCGCTGCTCGCGCTGTGGCGCCTGGACCGCACGGACGGCAGGCGCATGCGCCGGCTGATCCCGCAGCGGTGGCGCACGTTCACCGCCACCGACGTAGTCGTCATCGGCGGCTTCGCCCTCTGGCATGTGATCGGGGCCAACTCGTCGGACGACGGCTACATCCTCGGCATGGCGCGGGTGGCCGGCCACGCCGGCTACATGTCGAACTACTTCCGGTGGTTCGGCAGCCCCGAGGATCCGTTCGGCTGGTACTACAACCTGCTCGCCATGATGACCAGCGTCAGCGACGCCAGCATCTGGATGCGGCTGCCCGACCTGGTGTGCGGAATCCTGTGCTGGCTGTTGCTGTCTCGCGAGGTGCTGCCGCGGCTGGGTCCCGCCGTCGCCGCGAGCAAGCCCGCGCTGTGGGCGGCCGGCCTGGTGCTGCTGGCCGCGTGGATGCCCTTCAACAACGGCCTGCGCCCGGAAGGCCAGATCGCCACGGGAGCACTGATCACCTACGTGCTCATCGAGCGGGCCATCACCTCCGGACGGCTGACCCCCGCGGCGTTCGCGATCATCACGGCGGCGTTCACGCTCGGTATCCAGCCGACGGGCCTGATCGCGGTGGCTGCGCTGGTGGCCGGCGGCCGCCCGCTGCTGCGCATCCTCGTGCGCCGGCGTCAGGCGGTTGGCCTGTGGCCGCTGCTGCTGCCGCTGCTGGCCGCGGGCACCGTGATCCTGACCGTGGTGTTCTTCGACCAGACCATCGCAACGGTGTTGGAAGCCACCAGGATTCGCACCGCCATCGGCCCCAACCAGGAGTGGTACACCGAGAACCTGCGGTACTACTACCTGATCCTGCCGACGGTCGACGGATCGCTGTCGCGCCGGTTCGGCTTCCTGATCACCGCACTGTCGCTGTTCGCTTCGATGTTCATCATGCTGCGGCGCGGACGGGTGCCCGGTGTGGCGCGGGGTCCCGCGTGGCGGCTGATGGGGATCATCCTCGGCACCGTGTTCTTCCTGATGTTCACCCCGACCAAGTGGGTGCATCACTTCGGGCTGTTCGCGGCCGTGGGCGCCGCAATGGCGGCGCTGGCGACGGTGTTGGCCTCGCCGAAGGTGCTGGCGTGGTCGCGTAACCGGATGGCGTTCCTGGCGGCCGTGCTGTTCGTGATCGCGCTGTGCTTCGCGACCACCAACGGCTGGTGGTACGTGTCGAGCTACGGCGTCCCGTTCAACAACGACGAACCGAAGCTCGGCGGCGTCACGGTCAGCACGATCTTCTTCGCGCTCTTCGCGATCGCGGCGATATGGGCGGCCTGGCTGCACTTCTCGTCGAGGACCCGCGGCGAAGGTCGCATCGCGCGGGCGCTGACCGCGGCGCCGATTCCTGTTGTCGCGGGCTTCATGGTGGTGGTGTTCGTCGGGTCGATGGTCGTCGGCGTGGTGCGCCAGTACCCCACGTACTCGAATGCATGGGCCAACCTGCGCGCGTTCACCGGCGGCTGCGGTTTGGCCGACGACGTGCTCGTCGAACCGAACGCCAACGACGGCTTCCTGACGCCGCTGCCCGGCGACTACGGACCGCTCGGGCCGCTGGGCGGTGTCGGACCCGTCGGATTCACGTCTGACGGCGTGCCGGAAAAGATCGTCGCCGAGGCGATCCGGGTCAACCTGCCGATGCCGGGCACCGACTACGACTGGGATCAGCCGACCAAGCTGAAGACCCCTGGAATCAACGGCTCGACCGTGCCGCTGCCGTACGGGCTCGACCCGAAGAAGGTGCCGCTGGCCGGTAGCTACGTCGAAGGGCCGCAGCAGGAGAGCACCCTGGCGTCGGCCTGGTACGAACTGCCCGCGGCCGACGACGGGCATCCGCTGGTCGTTGTCACCGCCGCCGGGACCATCACGGGCAACAGCGTGTTCAACGGACGCACCGAGGGCGAGACCGTCGAGTTGGAGTACGCGCGGCGCGGCCCCGACGGCGCGCTGGTGCCCGCGGGCCGGATGGTGCCATACGACCTCGGGCCGATCCCGTCATGGCGCAACCTGCGCTTCCCCCGCGCCGACATCCCGTCCGACGCCGTCGCGGTTCGCGTTGTCGCCGAGGATCGTTCGCTCACCCAGGGTGACTGGCTGGCGGTGACGCCGCCGCGGGTGCCCGAGTTGCGATCGGTGCAGGAGTACGTCGGCTCCGAGCAGCCGGTGCTGATGGACTGGGCCGTGGGCCTGGCGTTCCCGTGTCAGCAGCCGATGCTGCACGCCAACGGCGTCACCGAGATTCCGAAGTTCCGCATCACTCCGGACTACAACGCCAAGCGCAAGGACACCGACACCTGGCAGGACGGCCTCAACGGGGGGCTGCTCGGAATAACCGATCTGCTGATGCGCGCGCACGTGATGGCGACGTATCTGTCGCAGGACTGGGGCCGCGATTGGGGCTCGCTGCGCCGGTTCGAGATGACACCCGACGCCCGAGGCGCGACGCCGGCGACGCTGGACTTCGGCACGGCGACCCGCAGCGGCCTGTACAGCCCCGGGCACATCCGCATCAAGCCGTAACCGATTCCTTTAACCTGTGAGCCGTGGACCGGATCCAGTGGGGCGCCGCCACACTCACACGTGCGGTGGAGTGGCAGGTCGACACCTTGCCGAAATCCGTGTTTGTGCACACTCCCGCGGAGGCCTGGGACGCGCACGCCGACGAGCTCACTCCGACCTACTGGACCGAGGCCGGATGGCGAATCGCCCTGCAGAGCTGGGTGATCGAGGTCGACGGCCTCACGGTGCTGATCGACACGGGCGCGGGCAACGGTAAGAGCAGGCCCCGGATGGCGGTGCTCTCGGACCTGCAGACCGAGTTCCTGGCTGCGCTGTCGGCCGCCGGATTCGACCCCGCCGACGTGGACGTCGTCGTCAACACGCATTTGCACTTCGACCATGTCGGCTGGAACACACTGCGTCACAACGATTCCTGGGTGCCGGCGTTCCCCAACGCTCGCTACCTCGTATCGGAGGCCGACTACCGGCACTTCGGCCCCGGGGGCCCGGCGCAGTCGACCACACCCCGAACCGAGGAGGAGGCCTCCGTCCAGCGACATGTCCGTACGGTGTTCGAGGACAGTGTTTCTCCGGTGCAGGAGCAGATCGAGTTGTGGTCGGGCAACCATCGGCTCAGCGAGTCGCTGTGGCTGCGCCCCGCGCCGGGCCACACGCCCGGATCGTCGGTGGTGTGGCTCGACGCCGGACGCCCCGCGGTGTTCGTCGGCGATCTGACCCACTGCCCCATCCAGGTCCTCCGGCCGGACGACCCGTGCGGCTGGGACGAGGACTTCACGGCGGCCGCGGTGACGCGCAAGCGCATCCTCACCGAGGCGTCCCGGCGTCGTGCCGCGGTCGTGCCCGCGCACTATCCCGGCCACGGCGGCGCGACCGTCGTCGCCCGCGGTGACGCGTTCCTGTTCGACGACTGGCTCCCGTTCCCGCCTATCTGAATTTCCCAAATCAACTGACGGCGGGGTAAAGCCTCTGCTAGTAGTGAATGAGGCTGCCAAAGGATTCGGGCAGCAAACTACTTTGTGGCGCTTTCTTCATGCGGCGAGGAGGCATTCATGTTGCAGACGCCTGAAGCGCCGCAGACCGGAAACGGCGAACTGCCACGCCCCCGCACATTCGACCAGGCGGCCGTCGAAGCCGCAATTTTCGATCTGCTCGTCGCGATCGGTGAGGACCCCTACCGGGAAGGGCTGCGCGACACCCCGGCCCGCGTCGCGCGCGCCTATCAGGAGACATTTGCGGGTCTGTACAGCGATCCCGACGATGTTCTCGCGACGATGTTCGACGAGCACCACGGCGAGCTCGTGCTGATCAAGCAAATTCCGATGTACTCCACGTGCGAACATCACCTGGTTTCTTTCCATGGAGTCGCCCATGTCGGCTATCTTCCCGGCGACGACGGCCGAGTCACCGGTCTGTCGAAAATCGCGCGGCTCGTCGACCTTTATGCCCGGCGTCCTCAGGTGCAGGAGCGACTAACCGGGCAAATAGCCGAAGCGCTAATGAACAAATTGAATCCGCGCGGCGTGATCGTCGTCGTCGAGGCCGAGCACCTGTGTATGGCGATGCGCGGTGTGCGCAAGCCGGGCGCCGTCACGACGACGTCCGCGGTCCGTGGCCAGTTCCAGACGGATCCGGCGTCCCGGGCCGAGGCGCTGCATCTGCTCTTACAGCGGTGATCTCGGTGCCCACGCCGGACGCGCCGACCGGGAGGCCGTCGCTGCGCGCGGTGTGGGCGATGATGATCGGCTTCTTACTGATCGTCGTCGACTCGACGATCGTGGCCGTCGCCAACCCGGTCATCAAACAGGACTTCGAGGCGTCCTACCACGCCGTCATCTGGGTGACCAGCGCCTACCTGCTGGTCTTCGCCGCGCTGCTGCCGGTCGGCGGCCGCCTCGGCGACCGCTTCGGGCCCAAAAGCATGTACGTCGCCGGTCTGGCGGTCTTCACGCTGGGTTCGCTGTGGTGCGGCGTTTCCGGATCAATCGGCACATTGATCGCAGGACGGCTCGCCCAGGGTATCGGTGCGGCACTGATGACGCCGCAGACGTTGTCCGCGGTCACCCGCATCTTTCCGCCTCAGCAGCGCGGCGTCCCGATGAGCCTGTGGGGCGCGACGGCGGGCATCGGACTGTTGGTCGGCCCGCTGGCCGGTGGTCTGCTCGTGGACGGGCTGGGCTGGCGGTGGATCTTCCTGATCAACATCCCGATCGGCGTGGCGGGTCTCGTGCTGGCACTACGCCTGATCCCCGTGTTTCCCGCGCGTCCGCATCACCTCGACGTTCTCGGGGTGCTGCTCTCCGGAGCCGGCATCTGCCTGATCGTGTTCGCCCTGCAGGAGGGACGTCACCACGACTGGGGTCCGACAACATGGGCCGCGATCGCCGGCGGATGCGCCCTGCTCGCGGGGTTCGTGATGTGGCAGGCGATTCAGCACTCCGAGCCGTTGGTGCCCCTCGCCCTGTTCCGCCACCGTGACTTCGCGCTGTCCAACGCGGGCATCGCGCTGATCAGTTTCACCGTCGTCGCTTTCGCGGTTCCCCTGATGTTCTATCTGCAAGACGCGCGCGGAATGCCCGCCACACAGGCGGGCCTGGTGATGGCGCCGATGGCGATCGCGACCGGCGTCCTCGCCCCGATCGTCGGCCGGGTCGTCGACCGCGTTCGGCCACGGACGGTCGTGTGCCCCGGCTTCACACTGACGGCAGTCGCATTGATCTGGCTGTCATGGGAGATGAGCCAGTCGGCGCCGGTCTGGCGGTTGGCGCTGCCCCTCATCCTCATCGGCGCTGCCGGCGCGCTCACCTGGGAACCGCTGGCGGTCATCGCATCTCGGACGCTTCCCGACGAACTGGCCGGCGCGGGCTCGGCCGTCTTCAACACGACGCGGCAAGTGGGGGCGGCATTGGGCAGCGCGAGCATCGCCGCGTTGTTGGCCGCTGCGGCCGACATCGAGTCCCACGACGCATCGGAGCATGTGCACGAGTTGTCCGGCGCACCGGCCGTCGCGGCGATGTCGCATTCGATGCTGTTGCCCGCGACGGCGGCGGGGATCGGCGCGATCGGGGCGTTCTTCTTCACCGGCCTCTTCCCGCGGACCGTAAAGGCCGTGAGTCACTCCGAGAGAAATGTGAGCACCGCGTCATGACCGCTGTTGCCGCAAGACCACCGTCCAGATTGCACGAGGTCGAGGCGTTCACCGACGATGCTCTGCGCGATCTACTCGGCTACCCCGAAAACCTCGCGGGCCCAAGGCTTCGCGCCAATTTCATCGCGAGCATCGACGGCGCTGTGACACTCGACGGTGCGGGACGCAAGCTGGGCACACCGACCGACCGCCGGGTGTTCAACCGCTTACGCGAAGTCGCCGATGCGATCGTCGTCGGCGCCACCACCGCGGCGTCCAAACCCTACGCTGACCTTCGTCTCGACGCGGCCGCGCACACGTGGCGGCTTGCGCACAGCCTACCGACGGTCCTGCGCTTGGTGGTGGTGTCCGGTCGCGGCGTGATCCCGCCTCACCTGCTCACGGCGACGGTCCCGCCGATCGTGTTGGTCTCTGCGAGTGCCACGAGTTCGGCACGGCGGGCGCTGGACGCGTCGGGGGCGGTGGTGTGCGAGATGGCGGAGGGCCAGATCGGTCCTGCCGCAATACGTCACGCGCTCGACGATCTCGGTTTGCACCGGGTGCTCGTGGAGGGTGGCCCGACGCTGTTCTCACACCTGATCGCGGGCGACGAGATCGACGAGTTGTGCCTCACCACCAGCCCGATGATGGTGGCGGGGCCCGCGCGTCGAATCGCCGCCACACCCCAGCATGTGGAAATCCGCATGCGGCGCACGGACGTTCTGCTCGGCGACGACGGCACTGTCATCGTGCGCTGGGTTCGGCGCTGACCCGGGGCTTGCCCCGGGGACAGGAGATCCTTCCCCCGTAGGGACCAATTCTGACCCTCCGGCTATTACCACAGCACGTCGAGCGCGCCAGCCTGTTTTCCAACGACGCTGTCGGTGGCGTCTGGGAGCGAATGGAGCGAACTCGTGACCGTGAACAAGTGAATGGGCCGTCGTTCGCACGTCTCTAATTCCCGACAGACCGCAAATCAACTTAGGAGCTGACCATGACAATCCGTTTCGAAGCCGCACGGCGCTTCCTCGTCAGGAGCGTTGTGATGCCTGCCGCCGCCCTCGGAGGTGTTGCACTCGGGTGCAGCACGATCGCGAGTGCCGAGCCCGTATGGGACATCGAGGATTTCGACAAATGCACCGAAGTTTTGGACGAAGGCCTCGACAACACACAAAACTGGATCAACACATACACTGAGTACTGCTGTAAGCACAGCGGTGGGGTGTGGAACGACTCTCGGAAAGAGTGCGGGGCACCGCCGGCCGAGGGCCAGGGCTCCGGACCACAAGTGCCGCCTCGGAGAGGACTTCCGACGGTCGCTGTCAATCCGCCGAACGTCGACGATCCCATTCCACCGATGGCGCCGGTGTTGACACCACAGGTCCCGTTGCAGCCCCCAGCGGGGTGACCACGCTCTCGCGGACTCAGATCGGGGTGAGCCCGTGCTTGCGCTGTACTCGGCTGATCTGCTTGTCGCGCAACAGGTTCATCGACTTGCGCAGCAGCAGCCTGGTCTCGTGCGGCTGGATCACCGCATCGATGAAACCGCGCTCGGCGGCGATCCACGGCGTCGCCATGTTGAGGTTGTAGCCCTCGATGAAATCGGCGCGGATCTTCTGCACTTCCGGCGCCGTCGGGTCGGGGAACCGCTTCACCAGCAGCTGTGCCGCACCCTCGGCGCCGATCACCGCGATGCGCGCGGTCGGCCATGCGAAGTTCAGGTCCGCCGACAACTGCTTGGAACCCATCACCGCGTACGCACCACCGTAGGACTTGCGGATGGTGATGGTCACCTTCGGCACGTCGGCCTCGACGACGGCGTTGAGGAAGCGGCCGCCGCGCTTGATGATGCCGCCCTTCTCCTGCGCGACACCCGGCATGAAGCCCGGGGTGTCGACGACGAAAACCAAAGGCAGGTTGTACGAGTCGCAGAACCGGATGAACCGCGCCGCCTTGTCGGAGGCCTCGTTGTCGATGGCACCCGACAGATACATCGGCTGGTTGGCGATCACGCCGACCGGACGACCGTCGACCCGCGCGAACGCCGTGATGATCGCCGGGCCCTGCTGCTCGGCCACGTCGAAGACGTCGCCGTCGTCGAAGATCCGCAGCAGGATCTCGTGCATGTCGTAGGCCATGTTGTCGTTGTCCGGCACGATCGAGTCGAGCTCGTAGTCGTGCGGGGTGAGTTCCGGCTCGAGACCCGGGTTGACGATCGGCGGGTCATCAAACGTGTTGGCGGGCAAGAACTCCAGGTAGTCACGGACGTACTGGAACGCCGCGGCCTCGCTCTCCACCACCTGGTGGATGTTGCCGTAGCGGGCCTGGGCGTCGGCGCCGCCCAGCTCGTCGAGCGATACGTCCTCGCCGGTGACGTCCTTGATGACGTCGGGTCCGGTGACGAACATGTAGCCCTGGTCTCGCACGGCCACCACCAGATCGGTCTGAATCGGCGAATACACCGCGCCCCCGGCACATTTGCCGAGGATGATCGAGATCTCGGGAACCAGGCCGCGCAGCAGTTCGTGGCGCCGACCCAGCTCGGCGTACCACGCCAGCGACGTCACGGCGTCCTGAATGCGCGCGCCTGCCGAGTCGTTGATACCGATGATCGGGCAGCCGACCATCGCCACCCACTCCATCAGCTTGGCCACCTTGCGGCCGAACATCTCACCGACCGAACCCTGGAACACGGTCTGGTCGTGGCTGAACACACCGACCGGCCTGCCGTTGATCGTGGCGTGACCGGTCACCACACCGTCGCCGAACAACGCGTTCGGATCGCCGGGCGTCTTCGCCAGCGCGCCGATCTCCAGGAAGCTGCCCGGATCGACGAGGGCATGGATCCGCGCGCGGGCGCTCGGAATCCCCTTTTTCTCCCGCTTGGCGACCGCCTTCTCCCCGCCGGGTTCCTTCGCCTGCTCCAGCTTGTCGCGGAGTTCGGACAGAAGTTCTGCGGTGGGTTTGGTGGTCACTTGCTCTCGCTCTCGATCCGGTTGAGCGCCTCGCTCATATGCGCGCCGACCTTCGCAATGTACGGCTCGTCGATCACCTGGATGTGCTCGCCCCCGATCGGCACGACCTCCAGCTCGGAGACGAACTCGCCCCAGCCGCCGTCGGGCTTGCGGGTTGCGTAGCGCGGCTCGAAGTAGATCGCGTCGTCGTGGTAGCGGTCGGCCATGTACAGCGTGACCTTGCCGTCGTACGGCTTGATCTCGGCGGTGTCGATGGCCCGCTGATCCAGATACGACGTGCGCTGGTGCTCGATGATGCCGCCGGGGATCTGCACCCCGCTCTGGCTCACCACGTCGAGCACGTAGCGCACCTGGCCCTCGTCGTCTAGCGCCTCGAGCTCCTCGTATGGGATCTCGGGGATCTCGACGTTGAAGGTGCGCTCGGCGAAGCGGGCGTAGCGGTCCCAGCGGGCGCGGGTCTCCTCCTTGGTCTGGGGAATCTCCTCACCCGGACGCACCGCGTCGATGAGACCGACGAACTGCACGTCGGCACCCGCCTGCTTGAGACCGATCGCGCACGCGTAGGCCAGCACACCACCCAGCGACCAGCCGGCCAGGATGAACGGCCGACCGCGCTTACCGTCGCTCCAGCCGTTGAGCTCCAACAGCTTCGGCACGTACTCGTGCGCCCGCTCTTCGATCGAGCCCTCGACGCGCTCGATGCCGTACATCGGCGTATCGGCGGGCAACCGCTTGAGCAGCGGCTCGTACACCACTGTCGAACCACCCGCGGCGTGGAAGACGAACACGGGGATGTGATCCGACCCTTCCTGCGGCGCGCGAATGGTTCGGACGAACCCGTCGACCTTGCCGCCCTCGAGGTAATCGCGGACGGTGGTCGACAACTCCTCGATGGTCTTCGCGGAGCGCACGTCGTCGACGGTGATGGTGCCCTCGTCGACGCGCTCGGTCAGCCGCTCGGCGATCTTGGTCGCGGTGGGCTCATCGATGTCGGGCAGCTCGTTGAAGATGCCGCCCGGCGACTTGCCGGTCACGATCGCCCACGTCGCGAACGTGACGCGTTCCGCGGCGTCGCGCGGTGGCACGTCAGAACCCAGCGCCTCGGTCACCGCCTCCTGGGTGAGCACCTTGGAGGCCGCCGCGACCGTGGCCTGCGACGGACCGGCCGCGGGCGTGGGTCCGCTGGGATCGGTCGGTGGCGGCGGAACCGCCGGACCGCTCGGGTCCGTGGGCGGCGGCGGCACCGCCGGACCGCTGGGGTCCGTCGGCGGGGCGGGGATGTCGTTCACCGGGGCCGCACCGGCCGGCAGGTCGGATTCCGTCGCGGTGCCCGCGCTGGTGACCTCCGAGGCGACACCGGTCTTCTCGGCCAGCACCTGCTCGAGCTCGGCGACGGTGGTCGCACCGCCCATCAGCTCGGCCTGTTCGGCCGCGATCTCCTCGGCGGTCTTGGTCTTCTGGTGCTCGGCGATCTGGTCGACCTCGTCGCGGTGCTCGATCGCGTAGTGGATCAGCTTCTCGACCGCATACAGGTTGGCGTCGCGCACCGCGGTCAGCTGGATCGGCGGCAGGTCGAAGTCGTACTCGACCCGGTTCTTGATCCGCACGGCCATCAGCGAGTCCAGGCCGAGCTCGATCAGCGGCACCTCCCACGGGAGGTCCTCGGGCTCGTAACCCATTGCGCCGCCGACGATCGCGCCGAGCCGGTCGTGAACCGTCTCCCCCGAGTCCGGCGACCACTTGGCGAAGCCGGCCGCCAGACCCGCGCCCGCCGTCAGGTTGTCCTGCAGGATCTCCGCTGTATCTTCCTCGGGCTCGTCTGCCGGAGTCGTCGAGACCTGTTCGGCGACAGTCGCTCCGGTGGCCACCGCGACAGGCAGGGCACCCGCGGCACCGGTGCGGCTCACCACCGCGTCGTACACCAGCGTGAAGGACTCGTCGATGCGCGCATGCACCTGCACGCTGGCCCCACCGGGATGGCGGGTCAGCGTCGTCACCAGCCGCGCGCCCTCACCGGGGACGGCGCGCTGTTCGGAGGCGACCAGCTTGGCGTCCGGAATGACAGCTGCCGCAGCCGCTTTCACCAACGCGGCCAGGTCCGTTTCGCCCTTGGGGGCGTACTCCCAGACGTGCCTGCCGTCGGGCGTCGCGACGTGGTTACCCGGCATCACCGCCGAGCTGTCGCCGGTGAACCGCGCGTCGAGCCAGTGTGGCTTGCGCTTGAAGCGGGTCGGCGGGATGTTCGCGAAGTCCAGCGCCCCGGCCAGCCCCTTGTTCCGGCGGGGGAACAGCGTGCGGAAGTCCAGATCGTGGCCGTGGACGAACAGCTGCGCCATCGCCACGGTCATCGAGTCGACCTCGTCCTGCTTGCGCGCCAGCGTCGCGATCAACTGCGCGTCGTGCAGGCCGGCCGCCGCCGTCGTCAGGCCAACCTGCATGAGCGCCACGGGATTCGGCGCCAGCTCCAGGAAGGTCGTATGCCCGTTGTCGACGGCGTTGCGGATGCCGTGGGTGAAGTAGACGCTGTGACGCAGCCCCTTCTTCCAGTAGTCGACGTCGTGGATGGTCTCGCCGGGCCGGATGTAGCGACCCTCGTGAACCGTCGAGAAGTACCCGATCTTGGTCGGGTGCGGTTCGATGCCGACGAGTTCGGCGGCGAGCTCGCCGAGCAGCGGGTCCATCTGCGAGGTGTGGCTGGCGCCCTTGGTCTGCATCTTGCGGGCGAACTTGCCTTCTTGCTCGCAGCGCTCGATGATCGCGTCGACCTGGTCGGGCGGCCCGCCGATGACGGTCTGCGTCGGCGCGGCGTACACGCACACCTCGAGATCCTTGAAGGCTTCAGTCTCTCTGAAAACCCCTACGATCTCGTCGGCCGAATACTCGACCAGCGCCATCAACCGGATCCACTCGCCGAACAACATCGCCTCGCCCTCACCCATGAGGTGGGCGCGCGCACAGATGGCGCGGGTGGCGTCCTCCAGCGACAGGCCGCCGGCGAAGTATGCCGCGGCGGCCTCACCGAGCGACTGTCCCACCACCGCAGCGGGTTTCGCGCCGTGGTGCTTGAGCAACTCGCCGAGGGCGATCTGCAGGGCGAAGATCACCGTCTGGACGACCTCGATGGGGTACTCGCAGGTCTCATTGGTGTAATCGACCGCGTCGTCGAGGATCAGCTCCAGGATCGAATAGCCCCGCTCATCCTGGATGAGGGCGTCGACCTTGTTGATCCACTCCGCGAACACCTCGTTGCGCAGATACAGGTTCTTGCCCATCTTGCGGTGCTGGGCACCGAAACCGGCCAACACCCACACCGGACCGTTGGTCACCGGGCCGTCGGCGCTGAACACGCTCGGGTGCTGCTTACCCTCGGCCACCGCGCGCAGGCCCTTGATGGCCTCGTCGTGATCGTGAGCCAGCACGACGGCTCGGGACCGACCGTGGTTGCGCCGCGACAACGCGCGGCCGATGGACTCCAGCGACGACTCGCGCCCCTCGGGGCTGTCGATCCAATCGGCCAGCTCGGCCGCCGTCGCCCTCTTGCGCGACGTCAGGAACCCCGAAACGGCCAGCGGCACAACCGGCGTGGGCTGCTCGCCGGCTTCCATCTCCTCGCGCGCGGCCTCGAGCAGCTGCAGCGCCTTGTCGGTGAGGCCAGGCAGTTCGGGCTCGTCGTCCTGAACGTGGGCGGGCCGGTCGAGCGCGTCATCGTCGTCGTCGTCGATGAACTCGCCGTACTCGTCCATCCTCACCCCGCCGATGTAGACGGCGTTGGCCTCCGAGGACTTCGACTCGTCGGCTTCGGGCTCCGGTTCCGGTTCGGGCGGGGCGAGATCCGACGGCAGTACCTCGCGCAGCACCAGGTGCGCGTTCGCGCCGCCGAAGCCGAATCCGGAGACGCCGGTGATCGCGTAACCGCTGTAGCGCGGCCAGTCGGTGGCGGTGTCGGCGACCTTGAGGTGAACACCGTCGAAGTCGATGTAGGGGTTGGGGCCGGTGTAGTTGATCGACGGCGGGATCTTGTCGTTGCGCAGCGCCAGCGTCATCTTCGCCAGGCTGGCCGCGCCCGCGGCCGACTCCAGGTGTCCGACATTGGATTTGATGGCGCCCAGCAGCGCGGGTTTGTCGGCCGCGCGGCCCCTGCCGACCACGCGACCCAGCGCGTCGGCCTCGATCGGGTCACCGAGGATGGTGCCGGTGCCGTGCGCCTCGATGTGGTCGACGAGACGCGGGTTGATGCCGGCGTCCTTGTACGCCTTGCGCAGCACATCGGCCTGCGCGTCCGGGTTCGGCGCGAGCAGGCCGTTGGACCGGCCGTCGTGGTTGACCGCGCTGCCGGCGATGACGGCGAGGATCTCGTCACCGTCGCGCCGGGCGTCGGAGACCCGCTTGAGCACGAGCATGCCGCCGCCCTCGGAGCGGGCGTAACCGTCGGCGTCCTGGGAGAACGACTTGATCCGGCCGTCCGGTGCGAGCACGCCGCCGACCTCGTCGAAGCCGACCGTGACCAGCGGGGTGATCAACGCGTTCACACCGCCGACGATCGCGACGTCGGCCTCACCGGCACGCAGCGCCTGCACACCCTGGTGCGCGGCGACAAGCGAGCTCGAGCAGGCGGTGTCGACCGTCACCGACGGGCCGCGGAAGTCGTAGAAGTAGGAGACGCGGTTGGCGATGATCGAGCTGGAGTTGCCGGTGATCGCGTACGGGTGGGTGACGCTCGGGTCCGACAGGGCCAGATTCTGGTAGTCGGCGTTCGACGAACCCACGAACACCGCGACCGCCTCGCCGCGCAGGCTCGACGCCGGGATGCGGGCGTTCTCCAGTGCCTCCCAGGTCAATTCGAGCGCCATCCGCTGCTGCGGATCGATGTTGTCGGCCTCCATCTTCGACAGCGCGAAGAACTCGGCGTCGAAGCCCTTGATGTCGGAGAGGTAGCCGCCACGGGTGCGGGCCTTGGCGACCCGCTCGGCGATGCGCGGCTCGCTGAGGAATTCCTCCCAGCGGCCCTCGGGCAGGTCGGTGATCGCGTCGCGACCCTCCATGAGCGCCCGCCACGTCTCGTCGGGGGTGTTCATGTCCCCGGGGAAACGGGTGGCCAGGCCCACAATAGCTATGTTCGCGATGTCCTCATCAACATCGCGCGTCCAGTCTTCGTCGTCGTCACCGAGGTCCTCGGGCTCCGGCTCTCCTTCGACGATGACCGTGGCCAACGACTCGATGGTGGGATGGCGGAACGCCACGGTGGCCGTCAACGTGACGCCGGTCAGGTCCTCGATGTCGCTGGCCATCGCGACGGCGTCGCGCGACGAGAGGCCGAGCTCGACCATCGGCGCGGATTCGCTGATGGAGTCGGGCGACTGGCCGGTGGCGTTGCCGATCCAGTTGCGCAGCCACTCGCGCATCTCGTGGACCGTCATGTCGGTCCTCGGAGCCGCTCCGGCGGCGACATCGGCGCTGGGGGGTGTCAGCGGCTTCTCGGGTGCCAGCTGGATGTCGTCGCCGGACGGCATCTCGGGTTGCTGCGAATCGTCCTGTGTATCAGCCATATTCGAGTTGGTCTCAGTCACTCTCGTCGGGGAACGCGTTGGCGATCTTCCCGCTGCGCAGACTGCCGTCCAGGTAAGCCGAGCGGCACGCTCGACGGCCGATCTTGCCGCTCGAGGTGCGCGGGATCGCGCCCGCGGGGGTCAGCAGCACGTCGCGAACGGTGACGCCGTGGCGCACGGCGATCGCGGCGCGGATGTCGTCGGCGATGGGACCCATGTCGAGCTTGTGGGAGCCCGGTGCCCGTTCACCGACGATCACCAGCTGCTCGGAGGTGTCGTCGGGATCGCGCTTGAGGCCGGAGTGGGCGTTCTCGAACACCTCGTCCGGCAGCTGGTTGGCGGGGACCGAGAACGCCGCGACGAACCCGGTGCGCAGCGCCTTGGTCGCCTCCTGTGCGGAGTACTCCAGGTCCTGCGGATAGTGGTTGCGCCCGTCGATGATCACCAGATCCTTGACGCGGCCGGTGATGTAGAGCTCACCGTCGTAGTAGGCGCCGAGGTCACCGGTGCGCACCCAGGTCGCGTCGTCGGTGGCGCCTTCGGCGTGCGACGGGTTGGTCCGCGACTTGAGGATGTTCTGGAAGGTCGCGATGGTCTCTTCGGACTTCCCCCAGTAGCCCGTGCCCATGTTCTGACCGCTGATCCAGATCTCGCCGATCTGCCCGTCGGGCAGCTCGGTGGCGGTGTCGTTGTCGACGATGACCGCCCACTCGGCGACGCCGATCTTGCCCGCGCCTGCCTGCGGCACCGCCTTGGGTGAATCCTCGGCCACCGGAACGAAGCGGCCGGCATTGAGCTCGTCGCGGTCGACCGGCGTGATGGTCGGCTCGGCCTCCATCGGAGTGGTCGACACGAACAGCGTCGCCTCGGCCAGACCGTAGGACGGCTTGATCGCCTTGGGCTTGAAACCGAACGGGCCGAACGCCTCGTTGAAGCGCCGCACGGTGGCCGCCGAGATCGGCTCGCTGCCGTTGAGGATGCACTTGACGTTCGACAGGTCCAGCGGCGGTTCGCCGTCCTTGGGCACACCGCGGGCCGCGGCGTGGTCGAACGCGAAGTTCGGGGCCACCGAGATGGTTCCGCCGGTGTCGCCTTCCTTGCGGGCGAGCTCGCGGATCCAGCGGCCCGGGCGGCGCACGAACGCTGCCGGGGTCATGAACGTGACGTAGTGGCCGATCATCGGCGACAGCAGCACGGTGATCAGGCCCATGTCGTGGAAGAACGGCAGCCAGGACACGCCGCGATCGCCCTCTTCGCCCTCCAGCGCCTCGATCACCTGCACCACGTTGGTGGCCAGGTTCAGGTGGGTGATCTGCACACCGGTCGGGATCCGCGTCGAGCCCGACGTGTACTGCAGGTAGGCGATCGTGTGCTCGTCGACGTCGACCGCTTCCCAGGTCGCGCCGACCTCGTTCGGCACTGCGTCGACCGCGATGACGCGGGGACGCTGATTGGCCGGGCGGGTGCGGAAGAACTTGCGCACACCCTCGGCGGCCTCGGTGGTGGTCAGGACCGCCGACGGCTCGCAGTCGTCGAGCACGGCGTGCAGGCGACCCACGTGACCCGGTTCGTTCGGGTCGAACAGCGGGACCGCGATGCGGCCGGAGTACAGCGTGCCGAAGAACGCGACGAGATAGTCGAGGTTCTGCGGGCACAGGATCGCGACGCGGTCACCGGGCTGAGTGACCTGTTGGAGGCGGGCGCCGACGGCGCGGTTGCGGGCGCCGAAGTCGGCCCAGCGCAGGTCGCGAGCGACGCCGTCGCGCTCGGTGGAGAAATCCAGGAACCGGTAGGCGAGTTTGTCTCCACGCACCTTCGCCCATCGTTCGACGTGTTTGACCAGGCTTCCGTTGTCGGGAAACTTGATCAGTCCGTCCTTGATGAACGGGTTATGGAACCCCATCGCACTCTCCTGTCAGCGGCACACGCTTCTCGATGCCGATCGCACATGATTTCGGAGCCGCCACGCAAGCCCCGCCCCCAGGACCCCGCAAATCGTACCGGTCGGCTATCGGCTTACTGCTCTTAGTTTTTTCTTAATGTTAGGTGACTGGTTGTCGCAGTCCAAATCAGGTCTGATAACAGCTCAGCCATGTTTCGGGTGCGGGGCGTTATCGATCAATTCCCGTGCCCAACCCTGCGTCCACTGCGTGGCGGACGCGCCGTCGAGATTCCAGAACTGCGTTGTCGCATACATCGCGTGGATCGGTTGTCCCGCACCGCCGAGCAGGATGTCGATGGTCTTGGGCAGGTTCATGATGTTGAACGCCTCCGGCGGCGCCGAACAGATCAGATCGCCGGGCGCGCAGATCTCGTTGACCCGGTCGTTGAGCATGCCGAAACCGCCGGGCCGCGGGCCCGTCATCGCCAGCCCCATGCCGTCGAGCATGGGCACGTCGCGCAGCGTGATCTCCGCGCCTTGCCCGGGCGGGTTGGGGCCGACGTCACGGCCGACGCCACTCTGCCTGCGGCCGTCGGCGATCAACGTCACACCCAGCACCAGGTCCTCGTCGACCGGGCCGCGCCCGTTGCCGATGTCGCTGGCGATGTCCCCGGCGATCACCGCGCCCTGCGAGAACCCGACGAGCACATAACTGGTCAGCGGGCAGCGCTCGTTCATGTCCGTCATCGCCTTGACCGCCGCGTTGAAGCCTTCGGCGCGGCTGTCGTTGTAGCTCATCTGGCCGTCCTGCGAGAACGGGTTGTGGAACTGCGCGGTGTACGGAACGGTGAACACCTCGACGCGGTCGTTTCCGAAAGCCCCGCGGACCGGGTTGGTGACGTTGAGCAGCAGCGCGATCGGAAACTGCGTCGGATTGAGCGGGTCGAGCTGCGGTGAGGACTCCCACGTGCCGGGGATCGACATCAGCTGCACGTCGGGACAACTCGCGTCCTGAAACTCCGGGCGGGGCTTCTTGGTCGGGCTGGCACCGGTCGGTGGCACGCCCGTCGGCGGGACACCCGTCGGCCCCTCGGGTTTACGCAGGATCACGACGACGATCACGATCAGCAGCACCACCACGAGCGCCATCGCGGCGGCTGCGACGAGCGCGAGGATGCGGTGGCGTTTCCGCCGGTTTGTTGTGGCCATGTATCGGTTGGGCTCCTGCTAGCAGAGTCGTTCGGATGCGATGCGAATGTAATCGGCGGTGGCGGCGTCGACGTCGACGGTCGGCGCCATACCGGAGATCTGATCCCTCACATCGCCGCGCACCAGCGGGTAGACCGAATCCCACACCTTCTGGTCGTCGTGCTTGGCGGCACGGGCCTGACACACGTACGAGCCGATTCGAAGTGCCAGCAGGTCGCTGGACCGCGTCACCCCGGCGGCGGCCAGGGCGTCGAGATAACCCTGCTGCCGATCGGTCAGCACGAGCGTGTTGGAGTGACCGGTCGCCGACGGCGGACCCGGGATCGTCTCACCGGGCGCGCCGGGCGCGGGCGCCGCCTCGGACGTCGGCAGCCCCATCGCCGCCATGACGTCGTGACCGGAACAGCCGGTCAGCAACGCCGTCGCCGAAGCTATCAGCAGCGATCCTGCCGCCGTCGTTCGTACCGAGCGTTGCACCCCTCCAAGGTACCGGCTGCCGACGGGCGGCCCCGGTTCCCGAGATCGGCCCGCCGGCTACGCGATGGTGGCCGCCAACTCGCCGCTCATCGCCGCGAGCTGACCGCTCCAGGAACCCCAATCGTGGCTACCGCTCGTCGGGAAGTCGAAATGCCCGTTCTTGCCGCCGACGGAGCGGTAGTGCTGGTAGAACTCGCGATTGGTGCCCTGCGCGATGTCGCAGTAGCCGATCATCGCGGGCGGGTCGGGGCATCCTCCGACGGGAGCGCTCCACACCCACAGGCGGGTGTTGTTGTCGGCCAGCAACTGCACATGGACGTTCGGCGAATGCCACTTCCACCGGCCGAGCTGTGGCAGGCCCCACATGTTGCGGGTCTCGACACCGCCGAACTGCGCCAGGCCGGCGGTGATCGCACCGTCCACGCCGGTGCGTTCGGGGGTGAGGAAGCCGGACAGCGACCCGGCGAAGCGGTAGCGATCCGGGTGGAAGGTGGCCATCGCCATCGCGCCGTAGCCGCCCTGCGCCGCACCGACGATGCCGTGGCCCGACGGCGCCAGCCCCTTGTTGGCGGCCAACCAGTTCGGCAGCTCGTCGGCGAGGAAGGTCTCCCACTGGCGGCTGCCGTCGGCCTCCCAGTTGGTGTACATGCTCCACGCACCGCCCGCGGGCGCCGCGACCGAGATGCCCTTGCCGGCGAGGGTGTTCATCGCGTTGCCCGCGGTCACCCAGTTGCTCACGTCCGGTGCGGCGTTGAACGCGTCGAGCAGTACGACCGCGTGCGGGCCGCCGCCCTGGAAGGCGACGGGGATGTCGCGCCCCATCGCGGCGGACGGCACCATCAGCATCTCGACTTGCGCCTCGGCCGACGGCGCGACCGCCGTGCCCGCGGACCACAGACCCGCGGCCAGCGCCACGGTCAAGATCGCCCGGAAGATCCCCTGCATCGGCTCGCCCACCTCACCTCGGTCTGCTGTCCCCGCGCGAGGTAGTCAATCACACACGGGCGGGAGCGTGGTCGGAAAAGCGCGACGGCGGCGACCCCGCAGGATCGCCGCCGCCGACTATGAAGTTATTGCCGTACCAGTCAGTTACCGGCGTCGGTCGTCTCCACCGATGCCTGCGTGGCGATCGGAGTCGACGGCTGCGGCGTCGCGCCGAGCACGCGCTGGATGTCCGGCTTCATCTGCTGGAGCTGCTGACCCCAGTAGGGCCAGTCGTGCGTACCACCGGCGGGGAAGTTGAACACACCGTTCTTACCGCCCGCGGCGAGGTACTCCTCCTGGAACGTCTCGTTCGTGCGCAGCGTGAAGCTCTCCAGGAACTTCGCGTTGAAGTTGTCACCGGCGACCTGACCGTTGATCTCGGCCGGCTTGCCGTTACCGCAGAACACCCAGATGCGGGTGCCGTTGGCGACCAGCTTGTCGATGTTGACCATCGGGTCGTTGCGCTTCCACGCGGGATCGCTCGACGGGCCCCACATGTCCTCGGACTCGTAGCCGCCGGCGTCACCCATCGACAGACCGACCAGCATCGGCCACCAGCCCTCGGAGAGGTTCAGGAAGCCCGACAGCGAAGCGGCGTACTGGAACTGCTGCGGGTAGTAGATGGCCAGCGTGAGCGCGGCCGAGCCGGCCATGGACAGCCCGACTGCGGCGTTGCGGTTCGGGTTCACACCCTTGTTCGCCGCCAGGTACGCGGGCAGTTCCTGCGTCAGGAACGTCTCCCACTTGTAGGTCGAGCAACCGGCCTTGCCGCAGGCGGGCTTGTACCAGTCGCTGTAGAAGCTGGACTGGCCACCCACCGGCATGATCACGGCGAGGCCCGAGTCCAGGTACCACTCGAACGCCGCGGTGTTGATGTCCCAGCCGTTGAAGTCGTCCTGCGCACGAAGCCCGTCGAGCAGGTAGACGCCCGGCGCGTTCGGACCGCCGTTCTGGAACTGCACCTTGATGTCACGGCCCATCCCTGCGGACGGAACCATGAGGTACTCGACCGGCAGACCCGGACGAGAGAAAGCCCCCGCGGTGGCCGAGCCTCCGATGGCGCTCACCAAGCCCGGCAGCACGGCGGCCGCAAGCGCGGCTCCCGCAAGCCGGCGGACCCAGGCACCCCGGATCTTGCCAACGAACTTCATGCTTCATCTATCCCATCTGTTGTATGCCGCACGCGGAACCGCCTCACAGGCAAGCCGCGTAACCCGTGCAGTCAACCACACGTCGGCGTGATCTTCCCATTCGAGAGATGTCGACCCTGGTCACGCGCCTCCGCCTTGGAGTGTTGCGACCAGGTCTGGTTTCAGGGTTTGCAGTTGCGCACCCCAGTTCGGCCACGCGTGATCTCCCTGTGCCGGGAATTCGAACGTGGCGTTGTTTCCTCCGGCCGTCTCATAGGCCTTCTGGAAGTCTTTATTGCTCCTCGGGGCCAACGCGTCCAGGCTGTCGGCGGTCGGATCGGAGTCCACTTCGAGCGGTGTCAATTCGCCTGGCGCACAGTAAATCCACAGGCGGGTGCCATTGGCGGCCAGCCGGCCGACCTGATGGATCGGGTCGTTACGCTTCCATGCGCCGTCCCACGGCGCGCCCCACATGCTGTCGACGCTGTAGCCGCCGGCGTCGAGCATCGCGACCCGGATCGCCTGTTGCACGGGCGGCGCCGACGGGTTGAGGTATCCCGACAGCGACGCCGCGTAGGCGAACTGATCCGGGTGGTGCGCGGCGAGGATCAGCGCGGAACCGCCGGACATGGACACGCCGACGACCGCGTTACCGGTGGTGGAGACGTGTTTGTTGGCGGCCAGCCAGGCGGGAAGCTCGTCGGTCAAAAAGGTTTCCCATTTATAGGTATAAGCCTGGTTATTGAGACTCGACGGCGAATACCAGTCCGTGTAGAAGCCGGCCTCGCCGCCCACCGGCATCACGGTGGCCACCCCGGAGTCGAAAAACCACTCGAAAGCGGCGGTTTCGATGTCCCACCCGTTGTAGTCGTCGCGTGCCCGCATGCCGTCGAGCAGATAGACGGCCTTCGACCCACCCGATTCGCTTCGGCCGGGCTGGAATTGGACGCGGACGATGCGGCCCATCGCCGGCGAGTAGACGTCGAGGTACTCGACCGGAAGTCCCTCGCGGGAGAAGGCGCTCGCTTTCGGCACCGCGGCGATCACACCCGGCAGGGTCGCGGCCGCAACCGCCGCCGCCAGCACGCGGCGAAGCCAAGTTCGCACAGGGTGGTCCATCCGTTCGTCTCGGGCGCCGCGAAAGAGCGATCCGCGTCTATCTATCGGCCGAGAGTGGGCGCGGCGTTACGGACCCGTCGCGGGCATCCCCGTGTACGGCTCGGTCACGCGTGCCGGCACCGGCAACCCGCAGCGCGCGAGTTCGTAGAGGGGTACACGGTCGATCCGGTACTGCGTGAACTGGTAGGCGTGCAGGAGATTCGACAGAAAACGCCGCGGACCCATCGGGCCCCGCACCGAGGTCAGCATCGCGTCGGTCGCCGGACACTCCAGCGCCGCCTCCGCTTGTCGGACCCAGTCCTCGTCGATGTAACCCGGGAGGAACGGCGGCTCCTTGAGGAAGGGGCCCTCGGCGATCGCCCAGTCGGGAAACAGGTTCTTGTCGTGGCCGATACGGCCGTCCTCCAGCCGAGCGGTATGTGCCGCAAGTGGATTGGCGAGCCCGATCTGGTCGATGACCCGAACGTCGAGCCCCACGTTCATACCCAACATGCCGAGGTTGGTGAAGAACACCGTATGCGGGCCCTTGTAGTCCTTCGGTGCGTCGGGTGGCGGCGGCAGTGCGGGCACCACATCCCACTGGTCATAGTTTCCCGACGGCAGCAGCAACGCACCGTCGGGCGTGTTGTCCAACGCCTCGAGCACGGCGCGCATGCGCGGGTAGTCCAGATAGTCGGCGGCGGTGAGCGGATGTGCGTGTCCCGTCGCCTGGGAGTAGAACCGTCGCTCGTCGACGATTCCGGAGTATGTGACGCGGGTGGCGTCGCGACCCATGCCCGGCGAATTGGCCGCCCACAGCGCCCATCCCGCCACGGCCAGCCACAGCAGGCTGGTGGCGCCGACGAACAGATAGCCTGCGCCACGGGCCATTCGGGTTTCATCCGGCAACACGACGGGGATCACGGCGATCGGCGTCAGCATCAAAAACACCGGAGTCAGAAGCACCCTGCCGTGCATGAAGTCACCGCCTTGGCGGATCCAGTAGATCGCCTGCAGCAGTCCGCTCACGAGGAAGAAGATCACCACCGCCGCGGGACTCTGTAGCAACCGCGCCAACCAGCCGTGGCCGGAGCCGACCACGCCGCGGTTAGGCCGGGGACGCCCGCGGATGACCCACACCACCCCGGCGAGCCCGGCGAGCAGTATCGCCGGCGCCCACAACAGGTAGGGCTGGTTGAAGTTCGCCAGGTAAACGAAGCCCTGGGACCACTTCGCACCGGTCGCGTCCTTCGCCAGCGCGGTACCGGGAACCACCAGCCCGTAGTAGCCCATCCGGAAGATCTGGTACGCCACGGGAAGCAGACCGCCCGCGACGACGATCACCAGTCGCCGGCGCCAGTCGCGCGCCGCGATCAGCATCATCACGAGCGCCAGCCCGCCGATCAACGCCAGTTCGGGGCGGACCAGAACGCTCAGGCCCGCAACGAAAGCCAGTGCCACATCGAAGGTTCCGCTGACCGGACTTGTCGCCGCGGGCGGGGCCTGGGCGGCGAGGGGTTGCCTGCGGATCGTCGGTGCGCCACCGCGCACACCGGGCGCGACGGGGGCGCGGCGACTTCGCGGTTCCTGCGACCAACACACCATCATCCACCACAGCAGGCCGAGATACGCCAGCACCAAACCGTTTTCGAGCCCGGAGGTGGCGAAGTCGCGAGCAGGCGGGAGCGCGATGTACACCAGCGCCCCTGCGGGCAGCATCAACGCGCGCCGGCCCCGCAGGCTCGGCGCGTACAACCGGCCGGTGCCCAGCATCATGAAGACCACGCCGAGCAGGCTGAGTACCAGCGCCAGAACCAGCACCACGTACTCCAGCCGCACGGAGCCGCCCACGAGCGCACCGAGATAGACGAGGTAGGTCCACACCGTCGAGGTGTTGGCTTCCACCCGCTCACCGGCGTTGAACACCGGCCCGTTGCCGGCCAGCAGGTTTCGGACCGTCCGCAGGACGATCAGGCCGTCGTCGGCGATCCAGCGTCGTTGCCAGGCGCCCCAACCGAACAGCACCGCGACCACCACGACGCTGACCCACAGGCTGATCCGGACGGTGTTGTCGTACCGGAACGCGGGCCAGCGGGAGAAGCTGCGCCCGATCTCGTCGAACACCCGGCCCGCGGCGGCCGGGCGCACCTTCTCAGCTGAGGAAGACGGCGGCACCGATGGTCCCGATCCACGCCAGCAGCAACAGCTGCAGTACCCGGTCCTTGAGGGCGATCTCCTCGGGCTCCCCCGCCAATCCGCCGTCGACGTCGACCGCGTATCGGAGGATAGCGATGGTGATCGGAATGATGGTGACCGCATACCACGAGGCCGTCGCGCCGTCGCGTTCGAAGGCCCACAGGCCGTAGCAGAGCACCATCGCGGTCGCCGACAGCGTCCACACGAAGCGCAGGTACGACGCGGTGTAACTCTCGAGCGACTTGCGGATCTTGGCTCCGGTGCGCTCGGCGAGTTGTAGTTCGGCGTAACGCTTTCCGGCCACCATGAACAGCGAGCCGAACGTCATCACCAGCAAAAACCATTGCGACAGCGGGATACCCGCGGCCGCGCCGCCGGCGATGGCGCGGATCAGGTACGCCGACGAGACGATGCAGATGTCGAGCACCGCCTGGTGCTTGAGGCCGAAGCAATACGCCAGTTGCATGGCGATGTACACCGCGATGACCACGGTCAGGTTCACCGAGGCCAGCAGCGAAATGCCAAGCGCGGCAGCGGCCAACACCACAGATGTGGAGTAGGCCAGCCATTCGGGGACGACTCCGGCGGCGATGGGCCGGAACCGCTTCGTCGGGTGCTGGCGGTCGGCCTCGACATCGCGGGCGTCGTTGACCAGATAGATCGACGAGGCGGCCAGCGAGAAGGTCACGAACGCGATCAGGATATTGACCGCGACGCCGGCGTAGTCGTATTCGATGTCCCCGCCGAGGGAGGCGATCGGCGCGGCGAGCACGAGCAGGTTCTTCACCCACTGCCGCGGTCGGATCGCCTTGATCAGGCCGGTCGCGGCGTTGCGCGGCGGGCCCGTCTGTTGTGCCGTTTGTTCACCCATTGGCCGTACGCTCTCTGCGCTGCTGTCACTGGAGATGCTCATGAGTTCCCTTCGGCGCGGTCGGCCACCGTTTCGACGACCTTCGCGACGACCGCCCCGACCGCGACCCCGGTGAGGACGTCGCTCGGGTAATGCACGCCAAGCACCATCCGCGACAACGCCATCGGCGGCACGAGCAGTGCCGGTAGCGGCAGGCCGGTGGTCCTGGCCATCAGCACGGACGCCGCCGTGGTCGATGTCGCGTGGGCGGACGGGAAACTCAGGCGGCTCGGGGTTCCGACATTGACCGCGATCGCGGGATGGTGTGGCCGTTCGCGGCGCACCACCCTTTTGATCACCACCGCGGCCGCGTGTGCGATGAACGCGCCGGCTCCCGCCGTCAGCCAGGCACGCCGGCGCTCGGGCGCAAAAAGCGCTCCGGCCAACGCGATCGCGAGCCAACCCAGGCTGTGCTCGCCGAAATGCGACAACGCCCGCGCGGTCGGGAGGACCCCCGGTCGGTCACCGAGCGCGGACTGCACCGCGACCAACGCGGCCTCCTCGCCGCGTGGGCTCTCATCCATTGGCAGAAGACTCCAGTAGGACCGTCTCCCACTTCTGCTTGCTCGTCATGATCGGCAGCGCCTCGCGGTAGACCTTGCGCATCTTGTTGAACCTGCGCGCCAGGATCGCCTGACGCTTCAGCGATTCCCGCAGAAGATGGAACATCTTCTCGCGGTCGCGCTGGCGGTACACGACACCGCGGCCATCCGCCGTCGTCACGGTGACGCCGTCCACCCGGCACAGCGAGAACCACCGGGCGTCCTGCGTGGCGACATTGATCTGCGGACGGCGATGGTGCTCGGGATCGTGCGGCCGCAGTTGGTGAACCACGCCGCGCGACAGCCGCGTCGAGATCGCCAGCGCATTGGTGGGAATCTTGACCTTCCTGCGCCAGCGCTTGTCCGACGGCGTCGGCAACTCGGCCGCGCTCGGCAGCACCACCGCATCGGGGTACTGCTGGCGCATCTTGCGCACCTCCGGCAGCGCGGACTCGAGGATCGAGAAGATGTGCTCGGGCCCGGCCAGGAAGTCGTCCATCGCCTTGTTCTGGATGGCGACGGTCGAATACTCCAGGCACAGCAGGTGTTTGAGCGTCGCCTTCAGGTGGCTCGCGATCAGCCCGCGGACGTTGCCGTCCCAGTGCAGCGCGGCCACGACCAAGCGGTTGCGCAGGTGGAAGTACGCCTGCCAGTCGATCGCGTCGTCCTTGTCGCTCCAAGCCATGTGCCAGATCGCACAACCGGGAAGCGTGACGGTCGGGTAGCCGTGCTCACCGGCACGCAGGCCGTAGTCGGCGTCGTCCCACTTGATGAACAGCGGCAGCGGCTGGCCGAGTTCCTCGGCGACCTGACGCGGGATCATGCACATCCACCAGCCGTTGTAGTCGACGTCGATGCGGCGGTGCAGCAGCTTGCTGCGCGGCGAATCCTCGTCGGCCAGGCTGTCTCTGGCGAAGTTGTGGTCGTACTCGGTGTTGACCGCATTGGTCCACATGAAGTTCTCGGCGTCGACCATCTCGCCCATGACATGCAGATGGGAGGGCTCCTGCAGGTTGAGCATCTGGCCGCCGACCAGGGTCGGCGTCTTCGCGAACCGGTTCATCGCCAACGCCCGCAGGATCGAGTCGGGCTCGATGCGGATGTCGTCGTCCATGAACAGGATCTGCTCGCAGTCGGTGTTCTTCAGCGCCTCGTACATGACCCGGCTGTAACCGCCCGAGCCACCGAGATTGGGCTGGTTGTGGATCGTCAACCGATTACCGAGCGCGGCCGCCGCCTCGTCGAAGCCCGAATGGTCCTTGGCCTTGCTGGTGCCCTGATCGGACACGATGACCGCACCGATCACCTTGTCCACCAACGGGTCCGACGTCAGCGCCGCCAGCGCGTTGACACAGTCGGCGGGTCGGTTGAAGGTCGGGATGCCCACGGCGACATTGGCCCGGCCCGGTGCGGGCTCCGGCGCGTACCAGCCGGCGTGGTGCAACGTCGACGCCGAATCGGTCGCGATGTCGAACCAGATCCAGCCGCCGTCCTCGAACGGGCCCAGGTCGATCTCGAACTCGACGTGGGCGGGTTCGCCCTCGCGCTCGCTGACGACCGGAGCGCCTCCGACGGTGATCCGGGCGCCGGTGGCCTTGGACCGGTAGACGTCGACGCGCGCACTGCCGGTCAGCTCGACCCGCAGCACCACCGACTGCAGGATCGACCAGCGTCGCCAGTAGCTGGCCGGGAACGCGTTGAAGTAGGTCGCGAACGACACCTGGGATTCGGTGCCGATCTCGAGTTCGGTTCGGCTCGGTGCGTGCGCGCGCTTGGCGTTGGTCTCCGCTTCCTCGATGTAGAGCTTGCGGACGTCATGGGGTTCGCCGGGACGCGGAAGGATCACGCGCGCCAGCAGGCTGATCGCCTTCGATTCCGCGGAGTCGAGTGCGCCGGACGGGATCTCGCTCATGCGCTACTGCTTTCTGGGCCCGGTTCGGTCAGTGGCACGCCGTCGCGCAGGTGCGGAGCGAGCGTGTTGTCGTACATGCTCAGCGCGCTGGCGATGGCCATGTGCATGTCCAAGTACTGGTAGGTCCCCAGCCTGCCACCGAACAACACCTTCGCAGAAGCGGTTTCGGCCTTTGCCCGGGCCCGGTAAGCGGCCAGCAACGCGCGGTCGGCTTCGGTGTTGATCGGGTAGTAGGGCTCGTCGTCGTTGTCGGCGAACCGGGAGAACTCGCGCATGATGACCGTCTTGTCGGTCGGGTACGCGCGTTCGGGGTGGAAGTGCCGGAACTCGTGGATCCGGGTGTAGGGCACGTCGATGTCGTTGTAGTTCATCACCGGGGTGCCCTGGAAGTCCCCGGTCTCGAGGACCTCCAACTCGAAGTCGAGGGTCCGCCACCCCAGCCGGCCCTCGGCGTAGTCGAAGTACCGGTCGAGCGGTCCGGTGTAGACCACCGGCGCGTCCGGGTTCGCGGCGCGCAGCACGTCACGCACGTCGAACCAGTCCGTGTCCAACCGGACCTCGATGCGGTCGTCGGCCGCCATGTTCTCCAACCACTTGGTGTAGCCGTCGACCGGCAACCCCTCATAGGTGTCGTTGAAGTAGCGGTTGTTGAAGGTGTAGCGGACCGGCAGCCGGGTGATGTTGGACGCAGGCAGTTCCTTCGGGTCGGTCTGCCACTGCTTGGCGGTGTAGCCCTTGAAGAACGCCTCGTAGAGAGGGCGACCGATCAGACTGATCGCCTTCTCCTCGAAGTTCTGCGCCTTCTCGGTGTCGATCTCGGCCGCCTGCTCGGCGATCAGCGCGCGCGCTTCGTCGGGCGTGAAGTAGCGGCCGAAGAACTGGCAGACCAGGCCGAGGCCCATGGGCAGCGGGTACGCCTGCCCGTCGTACAGGCCGAAGACGCGGTGCTGGTAACCGGTGAACTCGGTGAACTGCCGGACGTAGTCCCACACCCGCTTGTTGGAGGTGTGGAACAGGTGCGCGCCGTATTTGTGCACCTCGATCCCGGTTTGCGGCTCGGGCTCGGAGTAGGCGTTACCGCCGATGTGCGGGCGTCGCTCGACGACGAGAACCCGCTTGTCCAGTTGTGTTGCCACGCGCTCGGCAATCGTCAGGCCGAAGAATCCGGAGCCGACGACAATAAGGTCAAAACGAGCTGTCATCGGCAGCAAGGGTATCCGACCGTGACCGCACCGCCCGAATCCGACAGCAGCCGAATATTGCGATCGGCTCACGATTACATATCGTCACTTTCGTCTCACTAGTCACATCAGTACCGTCGATCACGTCGGCTTCGACCGCCGGCAGCGCAGGACCTGGGCTGTTCACCTGAATCGCCTAGCCGAACCACGAAGCGACGAACTAGTAGTCGTACCCCATGTATTGAGGAGACTTCCGTGCCGAACCGACGTCGACGCAGGCTGTCGACAGCCACGAGCGCAGTCCTGGCCCTGGCAGTCGCGAGTCCCGCCGCAGTAGTCGCCGTGACCGAGCTGACGGAGGCTACCGAGCCGGCCGCTCAGCACCGCGAGTTCGTCCAGGCGGCCACGATCACGGATCTGCCGAACGAGCTGATGTCCGCTCTGAGCCAGGGCCTGTCGCAGTTCGGGATCAACATGCCCCCGATGCCGACCGGCATCCTGGGGGGAACGGGTTCGAGCTCGCCCACCACGCTGACCTCTCCGGGTCTGACCACACCGGGCCTCACCACGCCCGAGCTGACGTCGCCCGGTCTGACCGCGCCGGGCCTCAGCACCCCCGGGCTGACCTCTCCGAGCCTGAGCGTGCCGAGCGCCACGGTTCCGGGGGCCACCGCGACCGCTCCCTCGCTGACCGATCCGGCGCTGTCGAACCCCGCGTTGACCAACCCGGCACTGTCGACTCCGTCGCTGACCAGCCCGACCGGTGACGCCGGGCTGACCACGCCGGGCCTGTCGACCCCGCCGGCGCTGACCGACCCGGCCCTCGGCGCGTCGCCGATCTCGTCGACGTCCGGCCTTCCCGCGCCCGGTGAGGTGCCGATCGCGGCGCCGATCGGGCTGGACCCGGCCGCCGGGACCTACCCGATCCTCGGCGACCCCTCGCTGGCGACGATGCCCGCAGCGACCGGCACGACCGGCAACGGCGGCATAATCGGCGAGCTGTCCTCCATGGCCGATCAGCTCGGCGCCGGCCAGGCGATCGACCTGCTCAAGGGCATGGTGATGCCGGCGATCATGTCGGCGGCCAAGCCGCCTGCCGCGCCTCCGGTCCCGGCCCCCGTGCCGGCGCCCGCCCCCGGCGCCTGAAACCTGTCACCAAACGGCACCGCAGAAGCCTGAAGGCTCTGCGGTGCCGGTGCAGGTCTGCCGTCGATTAGTCCGGCTTCGGACCGTGTCGCACCACTAGCACCACCCGGCACATACGTAACATCAGTCCGTGCCGACTCGCCGTCCCGCAGCGTCGCTGCTGTTCACCGCGCTTGCGGCGACTGTCGTGGCGCTGCCGATGGCGCTGTTCGGACTGCCCGGTGACCGCGGCGACGAGGCGTCGATCGAGGCGCCCCAACTGGCGCAGCGTCCGCTGACCGGTCTCGGCGGCGGCGAGACCATCCGCGAGATCCACCAGGACACCCCGTTCTCGATGGTGGCGCTGACGGCGCAGGACTTCACCGGCACGACGGCACGGGTGCGGGCCAAGAAGGCCGACGGCAGCTGGGGGCCGTGGTACGACGCCGAACCCCTCGAGGGCGTCGGACCCGACACCCCGTCGGCCGGGCCGGCCGGAACCGAGCCGGTGTTCGTCGGCCGCACCACCACGGTGCAGATCGCGGTCACCCGGCCAGCCGATGCCCCAAAGACCCCCGAGACCGCGCCAAAACCCGTCGAGGGACTGGGATACGTCCCGGCCAACACGGAGCAACCGTTCGGCCAGAACCTCAACGCCGTGCTCATCAGCCCGCCGCAGGCACCGCCCGTCGACACGCTGCCCCGCCCGTCGGCGGTGAACGCGCCCGGCGTGCCCCCGAACATCATCAACCGGGCGCAGTGGGGCGCCGACGAGTCGATGCGATGCGGAAATCCCCAGTTCGACTTGGGAATTCGAGCGGGTATCGTGCACCACACCGCCGGCAGCAACGAATACGCGCCGGAGGATTCGGCGGGAATCGTCCGCTCGATCTACGAGTACCACACCCGCACCCTGGGCTGGTGCGACATCGCGTACAACGCATTGGTCGACAAGTTCGGGCAGGTCTTCGAGGGTCGCGCGGGCGGCATCACCCGACCCGTCGAGGGCGCGCACACCGGCGGATTCAACCGCGACACATGGGGTGTGGCGATGATGGGGAACTTCGAGGTGGTGCCGCCGACGCCGGTTCAACTGCGCACGACAGCACGCCTGCTGGGCTGGCGCCTCGGCCTCGACCACGTCGACCCGCGCGGCACCGTCGTGCTGGCCTCCGCCGGCGGGTCGTTCTCGAAGTTCCCGACGGGTGCGACACCCCTGCTGCCCGCGATCTTCACCCACCGCGACGTCGGCGCCACGGAGTGCCCCGGTAATGCGGCGTACCTGTTGATGGACCACATCCGCGACATCGCTGCCCGCTTCAACCAGCCGCCGGGACCCGACGACCTGTCCGAATCACTGCGCGGGGGCGCCATTTTCGCGAAGTGGGAGACCATGGGCGCAATGAACAGCCCGCTGGGCAGGCCGACGTCGCTGGAGGCCTCCGGTGAGGGCGGCGCCCGCTACGTCACGTTCGAGCGCGGCGCGATCTACTGGTCGCCGGAGAGCGGCGCCGAACCGGTCACCGGGGAGATCTACAAGGCCTGGGGAGCACTGGGTTTCGAACGCGGAGCGCTCGGCCTGCCCACCAGTGGGGAGATCCAGGAGCCGCTGTGGATCGTGCAGAACTTCCAGCACGGCACGCTCAACTTCGATCGTGAGAAGGGCACGGTGACAAGGGTTTTCGACGGCATCCCGGTCGAACTGCCCAGGCCCGCCATTGACGCCCCGCCCGTCCAACTCGAGCGGTTCACACCGCCGATCAGCCCCTGAGAGCTACATCCACCATCGCTCGAGCACGCGTGCGACACCGTCGTCGTTGTTGGTCGAGGTGACCTCGTCGGCCGCCTCCAGCGCCTCCGGATGGGCGTGGCCCATCGCGACGCCCAGCCCCGCCCATTCGAGCATCGGCACGTCATTGGGCATATCGCCGAACGTGACGACCTCCTCGGCGGAGATGCCCAGCGGCCGGGCCACGTCGGCCACACCGGTGGCCTTGCTGATGCCCGACGGCATCACCTCGACAAGGCCGTTGTTGGTCGAATAGGTGATATCCCCAATGCCCGCAACATGTTCGGCGAGCGCGGCGGCCATGTCGGCGCTGCGCGCACCGGCCTTGCGGACGAGCAGTTTGATCGCGGGCGCGCTGAGCAGGTCCGCGAGCGACACCTCGGTGTTGTCGGGGTTGAGCCACGCGTGTTCGTAGCCGGGTGAGCTGACGAACTGCGGGGTCGCGGCGTCGTGGGCGCTGCGGCCCACCCGCTCGACGGCCAGGCCCGCGCCAGGGATGACCCGCGTGGCGATGTCGGCGAGCTCACCGAGCAGATCGGCGCTCAGCGTGTGCGCGGAGACGATGCGGTCGGTCGCCGGGTCGTAGAGCACGGCACCGTTGGCGCACACCGCCATCGGGGCGAACCCCAACGCGTCGACGACCGGCTGCACCCATCGCGGCGGACGCCCCGTGGCGAGCACGAACTTCGTCCCCGCCTCCACCGCGGCGGTCACCACGGCCTTCGTGCGCGGCGAGACCTTCTCGTCGTCGTCGAGCAGCGTGCCGTCCACATCGGAGGCGATCAGCAGAGGCAAGGTCATCGCTTCGCCTCGCGCAGCGCACGCTTGCGGGCGCGCTCGGCCAGTTCCGCCTCATCGAGCGCCTTCGCCTCGTCCAGCGTCGGCGCCGAGCCGCCCAGGCGGCGCGGCACCCAGTACGCCCCTTGCGGGTGCGGGTAGTCGCGCTGCGCCTCGTGCAGCTGTTCGGTCATCGCCGAACGCAGGTCATGCAATGTCTGCTCCATCGTCTCGCCGGCCCGTATGGGGTTACCCACCTGCACCGTGATCGGAATCTTGGTGCGGCCGAGGTGGCGGGGATGGTCCTTGGTCCAGACCCGCTGCGAGCCCCAGACGATGAGCGGGACGATCGGCACGTCGGCGTCGCGGGCCATGCGCGCGGCTCCGGTCTTGAAATCCTTGAGCTCGAAGCTGCGGCTGATGGTGGCCTCCGGATACACGCCGACGAGCTCGCCGGCGCGCAGGCGTTCCACCGCGACCGCGTACGCCCCGGCGCCCGCGTGGCGATCCACCGGGATCGTGCCCGTGTGGCGGATCAGGAAGTTGATGACCTTCACTTCCTGCATCTCCTGTTTGATCATGAAACGCAGGCGCCGCTTGCGGTAGTGCACCGCCAGAGCGGCGGGCAACCAGTCGACGTAGCTCGTGTGGTTGATTGCGATCACCGCGCCGCCGCTGGCGGGGATGTTCTCCAGTCCGCGGTAGGTGATCTTGAGTCCGTCGATCCGGACCGCCGCCTTGACCAGAACCTCGAGCGAATAGAAGACGGGCTCCATGAGCGCTACCCCGGTGCCCCGCTGGGATCGGGACGTTGGGCGCGCCGCGCGGCCTTCTCGGCCGCCTCCTCGGCGTCCATGCGGTTGGCCTCGGCGAGCGTCGGCGCGCCCCCGCCCAGCCGGTGCGGCACCCAGAACTCGCCGGCGGGGTGCGGGCCGTACTCGTCCTGCACCCGCTCCAGCAGGTGCTGCATCCGCGAGTGCAGCAGCGCCGTCAGGTCCGCCGCGGGCAGCGTCGGCTCGATCGGCTCGCCGACCGCGACCGAGATCGGCACCTTAGGTCGCCACATCTTCTTCGGGTGGCCCTTGGTCCAGATCCGCTGCGCCCCCCACACGACGTGCGGAACGATCGGCACACCCGCAGCGATCGCCATGCGGGCGGCTCCGGACTTGAACTCCTTGATCTCGAAGCTGCGGCTGATGGTGGCCTCGGGATAGACGCCGACCAGTTCGCCTTCCTTGAGCTTGAGACAGGCCTGGGAGAACGAGTCGGCGCCGCTGTCGCGGTCCACCTCGATGTGCCGCAGACTGCGCATGATGGGACCGGAGATCTTGTTGTCGAAGACCTCCTTCTTCGCCATGAAGCGGACCTTGCGCCCCAGGCCCTGCCGGTAGGCGGGCAGCCCGGCGAAGGTGAAGTCGAAATAACTCGTGTGGTTGATGGCGACGACAGCGCCGCCTGTGGTGGGCAGGTTCTCCACACCGGTGACGGTGAACTTGAGCCCCTGCACGCGCCAGATCAGCCGCGCGAGCTGAATGACGGTGCCGTATACGGGTTCCACATCAGGCAGCCTAGTCGCGCGGCCGCGTCCGCCGAACCGGTGCCGACAACCCGCGCCGTGGGGCGCAGGCGCGCGCCGTAGGGGTGTGTCGCGCGTGGCACGAGGAGGGTCGGTCGGCGGGATAGACTCGCCGCGGGAACCACATTCGCAGGAAGGGTATTCGTGCAGGTCACCAGCATCGGCCACGCGGGATTCCGCATCGACACCGCGGCCGGGAGCATCCTGTGTGATCCCTGGGTCAACCCGGCGTATTTCGCGTCGTGGTTCCCGTTCCCCGACAACAGCGGGCTGGACTGGGATGCGCTCGGCGACTGCGACTACCTGTACGTCTCGCATCTGCACCGCGATCACTTCGACCCGAAACTGCTGCGCGAGCACGTCAACAAGGACGCGATGGTGCTGCTGCCGGACTACCCGGTGCCCGATCTACGCCGCGAGCTCGAGAAGCTGGGGTTCCACCGGTTCTTCGAGACCACTGACTCGGTGCGCCACACGGTGTCGGGCCCCGAGGGCGACCTCGGTGTGATGATCATCGCGCTGCGCGCCCCCGCGGACGGCCCGATCGGCGACTCGGGCCTCGTCGTCGACGACGGTGAAACGGTCGCGTTCAACATGAACGACGCACGCCCCGTCGACCTCGACGTGGTGCACGCCGACTTCGGCCACGTCGACGTCCACATGCTGCAGTACTCCGGCGCCATCTGGTATCCGATGGTCTACGACATGCCCGCGCGCGCCAAGGAGGCGTTCGGCGTGCAGAAGCGTCAGCGCCAGATGGACCGGTGCCGGCAGTACATCGCCCAGGTGGGCGCCACGTGGGTCATCCCGTCCGCGGGTCCGCCCTGCTTCCTCGACCCCGAGCTGCGCGACCTCAACGACGACCACGGGGATCCGGCCAACATCTTCCCCGACCAGGTGGTGTTCCTGGACCAGATGCGCACGCACGGCCACGACGGCGGGCTGCTGATGATCCCCGGATCGACCGCGACTTTCACCGGCTCACAATTGGATTCGCTGACGCACCCGCGGCCCGACGACGAGGTGGAATCGATCTTCACCAGCGGCAAGGCCGACTACATCGCCGACTATGCCGAGCGGATGGCGCCGGTGCTGGCCGCGGAGAAGTCGAGCTGGGCCGATGCGGCGGGCGAGTCGCTGCTGGAGCCGTTGCGCACCGCCTTCGAACCGATCATGATCCAGAGCGACCAGATCTGCGACGGCATCGGCTACCCGGTCGAGCTGCGGCTCGGCGCCGAGACGGTGGTACTCGACTTTCCGAAACGGGTTGTGCGTGAGCCGATTCCCGAGGAGAAGTTCCGCTACGGCTTCGCGATCCCGCCCGAGCTGGTGCGCACCGTTCTCCGTGACAACGAACCGGATTGGGTCAACACCATCTTCCTGTCCACCCGGTTCCGGGCGTGGCGGGTCGGCGGGTACAACGAATACCTCTACACCTTCTTCAAGTGCCTGACCGACGAGCGGATCGCCTACGCCGACGGCTGGTTCGCCGAGGCCCACGACGACACCGCCTCGATCACGTTGGACGGCTGGGAGATTCAGCGGCGCTGCCCGCATCTGAAGGCCGACCTGTCGAAGTTCGGCGTGGTCGAGGGCTCGACACTGACCTGCAATCTGCACGGGTGGCAGTGGAACCTGCAGAACGGCCGCTGCCTGACCACCAAGGGGCACGAACTCCGGAGTGAACGGAAGTGAGTGCCCCGCAACAGCTTTACGACGACGGCATGATCCAGGTGGACCGGGAGGCGGTCACGCTGCGCCGCTACCACTTCCCGTCGGGCACATCGAAGATCATTCCGCTGCGCGCAATCCGCGGATACACGGCCTCACCGTTGAACTGGATGCACCGCTACCGCTTCTGGGGCAGTTCGGATCTGCAGCGCTGGCTGCCACTGGATGTGCGACGCCCGCTGAAAGCCACCCTCGTCACCCTCGATGTGGACGGCAACCGCTGGCGCCCGGCGTTCACCCCCGAGCACCCCGACCAGTTCATCGAGGTGCTCGACGAACTGCTCAAGGACTAACGACCGCTTCGCCGCAGCCGCCGCGCGGCCAGCAGCCCCACTCCTGCCGTCGCCACCCACGGACCGGCCACAAGCACTGGGTCCAACCACATGTGATTGGCATCGGCCCGTTTGCTTTTCGCGCGAGCGGCCAGGCCGTTGTGGGTGAACTCGGTCTTGACGCCGGTCTCGGTGATCGGGTTGTCGGGGCGCAGGCTGACCAGCGACTGAAGATGGTGCTCGACGGCGTCGACGCGGTCGGCCAGAATCAGCAGCAGCCAGTGCGCGGCGCGGCCCTCGCTGTACTTGCGGTAGGAGTAGCGCCGGATCGCGCCCGAGAGTCCGCGCGGCGGCGTCGACGTGCCGAAAACCGGTGTCAGGAACTGATGTTCGATGGAGCGCTCGCGGGGCCACTTCTCGGGCTGGCGCTCGGGGAAGTCCCAGCGGGCGCCGGTGTCCATCGCCTTGAGCTTCGGCACCGACGGCCGGTCCGCCGGGTCGAGGTCGGCGCCCCAACCCGGGATGCGCGCCCGCAGATCGTCGGAGGTCGGAACGGGTGGATGGTCGGCGGTGTAGGTCATGATGATCCCCTTCAGGCGGCGGCGGTGGGCACGATGACCGGCTTGATGCAGTCGTCGAGCTTGGCGGAGAAGATGTGGTATCCCTCGGCGATGTGCTCGAGCGGGATACGATGTGTCACAATGTCATTGGGCTTGAGATAGCCGTTCTGGATGTGCGAGAACAACCGGGGCCACTGCCGCTTGACCGGGCACTGGTTCATCCGCAGCGTCAACCCCTTGTTCAGCGCGTCGCCGAACTTGACCGCGGAGAAGATCGGTCCATAGGCGCCCATCACCGAGATCGTGCCGCCCTTGCGGACGCCGTCGATCGCCCAGTTCAGCGCAACCGGCGAACCGCCCTGCAGCTTGAGCTTGGCAGCGGTCACGTGCTGCAGCAGGTTGCCGTCGGCCTCGGCGCCCACCGCGTCGATCGCGACGTCGGCGCCGAGATAGCCGGTGGTCTTCTTCATTTCGACGACGATGTCATCGCATTCGGCGAAGTTGATGGTCTCCGCGTGCGCGAAGGTGCGGGCCTTCTCCAGCCGGTACTCGAGGTGGTCGACGACGATGACCCGGCCCGCCCCCATCAGCCACGCGGACTTAGCGGCGTACAGGCCGACCGGTCCGGCCCCGAACACGGCTACGACGTCGCCCTCGACGATGTCGCCGAGTTGCGCGCCGAAGTAGCCGGTGGCCAGCGCGTCGGTGCACATCAGCGCGTCCTCGTCCGTCATCCACTCCGGGATGATTGCCGGGCCCACGTCCGCGAACGGCACCCGAACGAACTCCGCCTGCCCGCCGTCGTAGCCGCCGCAGGTGTGCGAGTAGCCGTAGATCCCGCCGACGGCCGTCGCGTTCGGGTTGACGTTGTGGCAATTGGAGTACAGTCCGCGGGCGCAGAAGTAGCAGGAACCGCAGAAGATGTTGAACGGCACCATGACTCGGTCGCCGACCTTGAGGTTCTGCACCGACGAGCCGACCTGCTCGACGACACCGATGAACTCGTGGCCGAAGGTCATTCCGACCCGGGTGTCGGGCATCATGCCGTGGTAGAGGTGCAGGTCCGAACCGCAGATGGCCGCGAGTGTCACCCGCACGATCGCGTCGTTCGGATGCTCGATCGGCGGAACGTCTTTTTCTTCCACCCGTACCTTGTACGGGCCGCGGTAAACCATCGCCTTCACGGCGTGCCTCCTAGAGTCGGGATGCGATCGCTTTACCCCTGTGAAGGCACGCGAAACACCCGGCTCCGGCGCGGCGACTACTTGGCGGACGTCAGCAGATCCGTGCCGACGTAGGGGACCAATGCGGCAGGCACCCGCACGCTGCCGTCGGGCTGCTGGTGGTTCTCCAGAATCGCCACCAGCCACCGCGTCGTGGCGAAGGTTCCGTTGAGCGTCGCGGCGGTCTGCGGGCGGCCGTTCTCGTCGCGGTACCGCACGGCGAGGCGGCGCGCCTGGAACGTCGTGCAGTTCGACGTCGAGGTGAGCTCGCGGTAGGTCTGCTGCGTGGGAACCCAAGCCTCGCAATCGAATTTGCGTGCCGCAGACGATCCGAGGTCGCCCGCGGCGATGTCGATGACGCGGTAGGGCACCTCGATCGCGGCCAGCATCTGACGCTGCCAGCCCAGCAGGCGCTCGTGTTCGGCCTCGGCGTCCTCGGGTTTGCAGTAGATGAAGCCCTCGACCTTGTCGAACTGGTGCACGCGGATGATGCCGCGGGTGTCCTTGCCGTGGCTGCCCGCTTCGCGCCGGAAGCAGGACGACCAGCCCGCATAGCGCAACGGTCCGTCGGACAGGTCGAGGATCTCGTCGGCGTGGTAGCCGGCGAGCGGGACCTCCGAGGTGCCGACCAGATAGAGGTCGTCGGCCTCGATCCGGTAGACCTCTTCGCTGTGCGCGCCGAGGAAACCGGTGCCCGCCATGACGTCGGGGCGCACCAGCACCGGCGGAATCATCAGCGTGAAGCCGTTCGCGGTGGCCAGCTTCACCGCCAGTTGGAGCAGGCCCAGCTGCAGCAGGGCGCCGGCACCGGTGAGGAAGTAGAAGCGCGCGCCGGAGACCTTGGCACCGCGTTCGAGGTCGATGAGCCCCAGCGACTCACCGATCTCGACGTGATCCTTCGGGTTGTCGAGGCGTGGCGGCTCGCCGACGGTGTCGAGCACGACGAAGTCGTCCTCGCCGCCCGCGGGCACCCCGTCGATGATGACGTTCGACAACGCCATGTGGGCCGCGGTGAACGCCCGCGCGGCGTCGGCTTGTTCGGCCTCGGCGGCCTTGACCTTCTCGGCGAGCTGCTTGGCCTGCTCGAGCAGTGCGGGCCGCTCGTCCGGCGACGCCTTGCCCACTTTCTTGCTCGCGGCCTTCTGCTCGGCCCGCAGATTGTCGGCCGCCGACACCGCCGCCCGGCGGGCGGCGTCGGACTCGAGCAACGCGTCGACGAGGCGGGGGTCTTCTCCGCGGGCGCGTTGCGAGGCACGGACCGCATCCGGGTTTTCGCGCAGCAGCTTGAGGTCGATCACGGGCGCAACCCTACTGGTCCACCCCCCTGGCCAGCACAACCGCATAACTTTACAACTGCATCACTTGTCACAGCACCTGACACGCCTGTCACAATGGAGCAGATGTTGGACGCACCCGATCGCCCAATCGGCGAGGACGAACACGCCGATCTGCAGCGAGGCGACACCCCGGCGTCGGAGCGGGTGGCGTGGTGGACCAGTCTGCACGCCACGCCGACGCGCCGGGCGCTCGTGTTGACCGCGCTGGGCGGGTTGCTGATCGCCGGACTCATCACCGCCCTGCCGCAGACCGAGGGCGCCAGCGGGCTGACCGCGAGCACCATCTCTCTCGGCCCGCGGGGCAACGCGACGTTCGAACACGCCAAGGCGGGTGACTGCCTCAACTGGCCCGACCGCACGCCCGACGCCGCCGAGATCGTCGACTGCGGCAAGGAGCACCGGTTCGAGGTCGCCGAGTCGGTCGACATGCGGACCTTCCCCGGCAGCGAGTACGGGCCGGAGGCCGCGCCGCCGTCGAGCACCCGCATCCAGCAGATCAGCCAGGAGCAGTGCTCCACGGCCGTGAAGAACTACCTGGGCCCGCGCTTCGACCCGAACAGCCGCTTCACGGTGAGCATGCTGTGGTCGGGCGACAAGGCTTGGCGCCAGTCCGGTGAGCGCCGGATGTTGTGCGGGCTGCAGTTGCCGGGCCCGAACAATCAGCAGCTGGCCTTTGCGGGCAAGGTCGCCGAGGTCGACCAGTCCAAGGTGTGGCCGGCGGGCACCTGCCTCGGCATCGACCCGACGACGAACCAGCCCACCGACATCCCGGTCGACTGTGCGGCGCCGCACGCGATGGAGGTCACCGGTGCGGTGAACCTCGCCGAGAAGTTCCCCGGCGGCCTGCCCCCCGAGACCGAGCAGGACGGCTTCATCAAAGACGCGTGCACCCGCATGACGGACGCCTACCTGGCGCCCATCGAGCTGCGCAGCACCACGCTGACGCTGATCTACAGCACGATCTCGCTGCCGAGCTGGTCGGCGGGCAGCCGCCAGGTGTCGTGCAGCATCGGCGCGACGCTGGGCAACGGCGGCTGGTCGACGCTGCTCAACAGCGCCAAGGGCCCCCTGCTGATCAACGGGCAGCCGCCGGTGCCGCCGCCGGACATCCCCGAGGAGCGGCTGAACTTCCCGCCGATCCCGATCACCGACGACGATTCGCCGAGCTCGTCGCAGGTAACCAGCGGGCAGACCTCCAGCAGCAGCGGCAGCAGCAGTAGTAGTAGCGGAAGCAGCTCCAGCGACGACAGCGACGAGCAGTCGACCCACGGCCAGCAGGGCGCGGACGTCCACCAGGGCGGCGCACCGGCCGCCCCCGAGCCCGCCCCCGGCAACACGTTCCTGGTCTCTTATACACATC
>NZ_LZSQ01000084.1 GCF_001665535.1 Mycobacterium sp. 852002-51961_SCH5331710 | reverse complement strand
GGTGATCCACGAATCCGGTTGATAGTCAAGGATTCTGTCCGAGAAGGTCCGTAGGGCATGCGGTATGTCGGTGACGGTGGGGACCTGTCGCAGATATTCGTGGCGGGCGGCCAGGCGCCCGGCGAAACCGCGCTGCCAACCGTCGATCATCGCCAGCGAGAACGCCCACGCGCAGGCCGTCGCCCATGTCGCCCAGGGCACGGCGCGCCACACCAGGCGTTGTGCGACCGTGGGTCCCCACAACACCGCGGCTGCGCCGATCACGACCGCCGGGACCGTGCCCCACCCGACGTGCGTGTTCCACCACCCGAAGATCGGCGCGGTGTCCGCGAACTGGTGGAAGCGCGCAGACGTGGCGTTGATCAGCGGTGTGACGATGCCCAGGTTCAGGTGCGGCACGACGAACGCGGCGACCACCAGCACCACGCCGATGGCGACCGCCACGATCTCCTTGCGACTGGCCCGCATTCCGTCACCCTATTCGCCGCGTCGACCCTAAGGTGACCTCCGATGAGCGTTCAAGATCAGCCGCTGTTCGCCGGCACGCCGCTGGCCGATCGCCTCGAACGCGCCGAGACCCAACTCATCAGCGCGGTCACACATTCGTCATCCCCGTCGCCGGTGGCATCAACCAGATCTGAACGGTGCGCGGTCAGTACAAGCGCTCGCGCGTCTTGGCCTCGCTGTAGTAGTCCTCGAGTTCGGCATCGCTCCAGTCGTACCGGAGCGCCTTGAGTAGCTGCGCGACACTCGGCAATGCCGATGGGTTCCAGGTCGACGGATCCCAGGCATCCGAACGCAGAAAAGCCTTGGCGCAGTGGAAGAACACCTCTTCGATCGCGATTTCGAGCGCGAGGATCGGACGCTTGCCCTTGACGGCGAGACCATCGAAATAGTCGGCGTCCGAGAGGATCTTCGCCGTGCCGTTTATGCGCAACGTGTCGCCGCGACCGGGGATCAGAAACAGCGTGCCGACATGCGGGTTCTGCAGCACGTTGAGATAGCCGTCAACCCGCTTGTTGCCGGGCCGCTCGGGGATCGCGATCGTGGTGGCGTCGATGACGTGGACGAATCCGGGTGGATCGCCCTTCGGTGACACGTCGACGCGACCGCGCGCATCCGTCGTCGCGACCAAACATAGCGGCGAGTGCGCGATCCAGTCACGCTGTACCGGTGACAGGCGGTCCTTGACCTTGTTGGCGACGTAGTGGTCGGGTTGCCCGACGACGGCCCGTAACTGGTCGACGGTGCTGACTTCGCAACGCATGGGTCCATCATGCTCGACGTCGTCCACGCCGACGCCGCAACGGTCTCAAGCGTGCGGGTCGGTGAACCGCGCCGTCAGCGCTCGCCGGTCGATCTTGCCGATCCCGCGCCGCGGCAGTTCGTCGACAATGTGAACCTCGCGCGGTGCTGCCGTGGCGTCGAGCGCCGCGGCCACGTGCTCGCGTAGCTCGGCGGGCGTGGGCGCGACGCGACCAGCCGTGAGCACGACGGCGGCGACCACCCGCTGACCCAGCCGCTCATCGGGCACACCGAACACCGCGCACTCGGCGATCGCATCGTGGGTCGCCAGCACGCCCTCCACTATCTGCGGCATCACCGTCAGCCCGCCGCTGCTGATCGCGTCGTCGATACGGCCGAGCACCGTCAACCGTCCCGCGGAGTCGAGCGCGCCCACATCGCCGGTGCGGAACCACCCGGCATCGGCGAACGGGTCCCGGTCGGTGGGATTGCGGTACCCCTTCGCAAGCGTTCGACCGCCCAACATGATCCGGCCACCGTCGACGATGCGGACCCGCACCCCGTCCAACGGCACGCCGTCATAGACACAGCCGCCGGCCGTCTCGCTCATCCCGTAGGTGCGCACCACCGGAATGCCCGCCACCGCAGCGCGTTCGGCGAGCCCGGCCGGCATCGGACCGCCCCCGATGAGAACCGCGTCCAGCGTGGCCAGCGCCTCCGCGGCCCGGTCGTCCCGCAACGCCTTGTCCAGTTGCACGGCCACCAGCGACGCGTAACGGCGGCCCGATCCCAATGCGTCGATCGCAGAGGGCAATTCGGATGGCTCGAACGTCGGCGCCAGCGTCACTGGTGTGGTGCCCGCGACGACGCTGCGAACCAGCACCTGGAGCCCGGCGATGTGGTGGGCCGCCAACGCCAGCAGCCAGCTGCCCGGCCCGCCGAGCCGGTGGTGTGTCGACTCGGCGCTGGCGGTCAGCGCGGCGGCGGTCAGCAACGCGCCCTTGGGAATTCCGGTGGTGCCGGATGTCGGCACCACCACCGCCACGTCGTCGTCGATGTCGGCCCCGGCGCGCAATGACGTTGTCAGAAGCGAGGCTTCGCGCTCGTCGTCAGCGGGCACCGGCAAGACGGACACGCGGCCGGCCAGCATGTCGTGCACGACGGGCACGAACTCCAACGCCGCGGCACCGGACCCGACGGGGACCGGCCGCAGGACGGCTATGAGTCCCCCTCGGCGTCACGCGGATCGTCGAGCGGCCATCCGCGAACCGCCAGCCGTTTGCGCACCCGTTCGACGTCCTCCGAGGTCGGCAGCGCATCGGTGATCTGGGTGATGAGCACACCGATGTCGGCGTCGTCGAACTCGCCGTTGCGTTTAAGCTCCACCGCGACGGTTCGGACCTCATCCTCGGTGAGGCGCCGGCGCAGAAGCGAGATCAAGGGAACCCGGTCCGGACCGGGCACTCCTTCGGGGTAACCCGCTGTGATCCACGCGACAATTTTGGCCAGAAACTTCGTCACTGTGCCCTCCCGCGTGTCGCATCGGGTCTACCCACTCTCAATTGGATGATGCTAGTGCGCGACCCGAATAAGACGAGTTTGGCGCTGGTGGGAAACGCTCGACCGCCGGCGGGTGAACAATGGATGAACACATTGCCCGAGACGGCAAAAGGCCTGATGACACACCGGTCGAATGTGGCCGAGAATTAGGTGAAACGACCGCTATGGCCGCAGAATTAGCGCTGTGAGCGCTGAGTTGATCGTCCTCGTGCTGTTGATCACAACCGCACTGGCATTCGACTTCACCAACGGCTTCCACGACACCGGTAACGCGATGGCCACCTCGATCGCCACCGGCGCCCTCAAACCCAAGACCGCGGTCCTGTTGGCCGGCGTGCTCAACCTCGTCGGTGCGTTCCTGTCCGTCGAGGTCGCGGTCACCGTCACCACCTCGGTGCTCAAGCTCCAGGACGGCAAGACCGGCGCCCTGCTGCCGTCGATCGACGCGTCTACCGGTCTGACGATCATCTTCGCCGGGCTGATCGGCGGCATCCTGTGGAACCTGCTCACCTGGTTGTTCGGCATCCCGTCGAGTTCGTCGCACGCGCTGTTCGGCGGGCTGATCGGCGCAGGCCTCGCCGCGATGGGCACCGCGGGCGTCAACTGGGGCGGCATCAGCCAGAAGGTGCTCATTCCCGCCGTCGCCGCGCCCGTCATCGCCGGACTGGTCGCGGGGTGCGGCACCTGGCTGGTCTACCGGATCACCCGCAACGTGGTGGAGAGCCGCCGCCGCGAGGGCTTCCGCTGGGGCCAGGTAGCGACCGCTTCGCTGGTTGCGTTGTCGCACGGCACCAACGATGCCCAGAAGACGATGGGCGTCATCGCGCTCGCGCTGATCACCACCGGCCACCTGACCGGCGACGTCAAGGAGAACGGCCTGCCGTTCTGGGTCGTCTTCAGCTGCGCGGTGGCCATCGGCCTGGGCACCTATCTCGGCGGCTGGCGAGTCATCCGCACGCTGGGTAAGGGGCTCGTCGAGATCCAGTCGCCTCAGGGCTTCGCCGCCGAAGCATCGTCGGCCGCAATCATTCTCAGCTCGAGCGCCGCGGGCATGGCCCTGTCGACCACCCACGTCGCCACCGGCTCGATCCTCGGCAGTGGCGTCGGCAAGACCGGTGCTGAGGTCCGCTGGGCGGTCGCCGGTCGGATGGCCGTTGCCTGGCTGGTCACCCTGCCGGCTGCGGGACTCGTTGGCGCGCTGTCGTTCTGGCTGTCCCACGGCATCGAGGTGCTCACCGGCTCCGACCTGGCGGGTGACAGTCTCATCTTCCTCGTGCTCGTCGGCCTGTCGTTCTACATGTGGAGGCGCGCACAGCAGCAGAAGGTCGACCACAACAACGTCAACGCCGAATGGGACGACGCCACCAATTCCGTGGTGCCCGCAGAGCTGCGGGCGGCCATCGAGGAAGCGATGCCCGAACCCAAGCCGGCCGCGACGGTTTGAGGCCGAGAAGGAACATTCGATGATTCATCTGGAGAGCATCGTCAAGGTGCTGGTGGTCGGGCTGCTGCTCGGTGCGGGCCTTCCCGCACTGTTCGCGGCGGGGCTGATGGCCTTCTCCAGCGGCGCGGGCGGCGAGGCGGCCGACGGCACCGTGACGGCGCCGAACCCGGTTCGCAAATACCTCGGTGTAGCGCTCTTCGTGTTCGTCGGGTGGGTGATCGTCACCGCGGTGCTCTGGATCACCAGGGCCACGATCATTCACCACACGGGAATCGACTTGTTTCCCTTCATGCCCCGGAAATGAGTTGCGCGACATCATGAACGAGAACCGCAACGTCTTGGACAGCGTGCTCAACTGGCTGCGCCGCGGATATCCGGAGGGCGTTCCTCCCACCGACTACTTCCCGCTGCTCGCGCTCCTCAAGCGCTCGCTGGCCGAGGACGAGGTGATCAGCGCTGCGCAGGCGGTGCTGAAGGGCGCGACCTCCGACACCGTGACCGAAGACGATATCCGCGCGGCGATTCATCGGGTCACCGCCCAGGAGCCGAATCCCGAAGAGATGCACCAGGTTGCGTCGCGGCTGGCGTCGGTCGGCTGGCCGCTGGCCAGCCCCGCACGCTGATCCGTCACTGCCGGGTGTCGCGACGCAGCGGGTGGGTCTCAGGCACCTGAACGAAAATCAGCAGCACCCCGTCGGGGTCGTTGACGTGCATCTCGTGCAGACCCCACGGCTCCTCGCGGGCCTCCCGCGCGATCGGCACGCCGCGACCCCTCAGTTCCTCCTCGGTGGCGTAGACGTCGCGTACCTGCAGCCACATCGTGCCGCCCGCGCGCGGTCCGCCGTGCCCGGCGAGTTCGATCAGTGACTGGCCGGCGTAGAACACCGTGCCCGCACCGTAGTCGCGGGCTATCGCCAACCCGAGCTCGTCGCGGTAGAACCGCAGCGAGCGCTGGTAGTCCGCCGGCCGAATGAGCATCCGGCTGGCCAGAATCTCCATGCCCTCGTGTCTATCACGCCGGTTCAGCCGATCCGCCGCCCGACACCTTCCCAGTACGGCTCGCGCAGTGCTCGCTTGAGGATCTTGCCGCTGGGGGTGCGGGGCAGGTCGTCGGCGAAGGACACCGACTTCGGCAGCTTGAAGCCCGCGAGCCGGCGGCGTGCGTAGGCGATGAGGTCGGCCTCACCGGGGGAGGAGTCGGCGGCGGGAACGACGATCGCCTTGACCGCCTCGCCCCACGCCGGGTCCGGCACACCGATCACCGCGACGTCGGCGACGTCCGGATGCGTCATCAGCACGTTCTCGATCTCGGTGGGGTACACGTTCTCGCCGCCGGAGACGATCATGTCCTTGACGCGGTCGTGCAGGTACACATAGCCCTCGCGGTCGACGTAGCCGGCGTCGCCGGTCTTCAGCCATCCGTCCGGCGTGATGGTGGCGGCCGTCGCGGCGGAGTTGTTCCAGTAGCCGCGCATGTTCTGCCGCGAGCGGGTCCACAGTTCACCGACCGTGCCCGTCGGCACATCGCGTCCGTCGTCGTCGACGATGCGCACCTCGACCCACGGAAACGGCTTACCGCAGGAGCGCAACAGCTCCGGGTCGTGGCGGTCGAGTTGCGTGATGGAGCCGGTAGTTTCGGTCTGCCCGTAGACCTGCAGCAGATCGCAGTCGAACCGCTCCAGCGCGCGGACCAGGACGTCGTCGGTGATCGGCGATGCGCCGTAGACGATCGCGCGCAGCGCGGAGAAGTCGGTCACCTCGACACCGGGGGTGTTCAGCAGGCGCTGGATCACCACCGGTACCAGCAGCATGTTGGTGATGCCGTGCCGCGCAACGGCATCGAGCACCGCGGCGGGGTCCACGTCGCGCAGCACGACCGTGCGCGCACCTTCGCACAACCCGACGAAAGCCCAACCCGAGCCCGCCATGTGGAACATCGGCATCACGGCCAGGCTCACACTGTCGGCGTCGAAGCGCCATTTGTCGGCGATTCCGGTGGCCTTGCAGAAATAGTTGTCGTTGGTCAGCATGACGCCCTTGGGCGACCCAGTGGTGCCTGAGGTGTACATCAGGAAGGCGAGGTCGTCGGGTTGCGTTGTGACACAGGGGTCTTCGGCCGGGTAGTTCGCCGTCCACTCGCCGAACGCGGGCCAGCGTGGGTGCGCACCCACGGCGACGAGGGTGGCGGTCAATCGATCCTCGATGGCTTCGACGTGACCGAAGAACTCGGTGCCGACGATCACCACCCGCGCGCCGGAGTCGTCGATGATGTGCAGCATCTCCGGTGGTGCCAGCCGCCAGTTGACGGGCACCACGACCGCACCGAGTTTCGACAGCGCGCAGGCGACTTCGAAGAACTCGATGCCGTTCTTCTCGATGAACGCGACCCGGTCGCCGAACCCCACGCCGGCGGCGCGCAACGCCTGGGCGACCCGGTTGGACCGGGCGTCGAGTTCGGCGAACGTCGCGGTGCGCTCACCGGCGATCAACGCGGTCGCGTCCGGGCGTTCGGTGCCGAAGACGCGTGCGATGTCCGCGACGGTCGCGATGTCGGGGTGCGGCATCTTACTTGTTCGGTTGCACGCGTTGACGTTTCATCACCGCATCGACCACCGCGGGTGCGAAGCTGTTGAGCACCTGGGCGCTGACAGCCATTCGCGGAGCGATCCGCACGGGCCGCGTCTTGGCGGCGGTGACCATCCAGTCGGCGGCCTCGTCGGCGGTCAGACCGGGCAGTCCGTCGTAGGCGCGGGTAGGCGCGATCATCGGTGTGCGCACCAGCGGGTAGAACAGCGTCGTCGAATGCACTCCGTCGGAGCTCCATTCGGTTTCGATGACGCGGCTCACCGCGGTCAGCGCGGCCTTCGACGCGTTGTACACCGAGAACAGCGGCGACGACTCGCTGAGCACACCCCATGTGGACACGTTGATGATGTGGCCGTCGCGTCGCTCGCGCATACCCGGCGCCAGGCCGCGGATCAGCCGCAGCGGCCCGTAGTAGTTGAGCGCCATGGTTCGTTCGACGTCGTGCCAGCGATCCAGCGACTCGGCCAGGGGTCTGCGGATCGACTTGCCGGCGTTGTTGATCAGGATGTCGACGCCGCCGAGTTCTTCGGTGACCCGTTCGGCGAGGCCGTCGACCGCGTCGAGGTCCGACAGATCGCACGCGTGGGCCCAGGCGTCCCCGCCGTTCTCGGTGATCCGGTCGACCAGCGCGTCGAGCAGTTCCTGTCGCCGCGCCGCCACGACGACGGTGGCCCCGCGGCGGGCGAACTTCTCCGCGGCCGCCTCGCCGATGCCCGATGACGCTCCGGTGAGCAGGATCCGCTTACCCCGCAGGTCGACGACGTCGCGGCCGGGCTGATACTGCAGCAACTCGGGGACGACGGGGGGACGCATAGTGGTCAGGACGAGTTGGTCGGCCAACCGCCGTAACGGGCTCTTGCTCACGAGCGGAGTCTAGGTGAGCGGTTTGCGAGTGAAAACGTTCGCTCACCGATCGAAATCACTCACAAATCGCTCAGTCGCGGCCGCCGGCCAGCAGGCCCAACGAGGCGAACTTCAGCCCGGCTCGCAGCTCGTCGAGCCGGATCGGGTCGTCGGACTCGATATAGCGCAGCGTCGTGGCCACTGCCATGTTGAAGAACAACCACGCCAACGCTTTTGGGCTGAGTTCATTGCGGTACTGGTCGTGGTAGTGGTTCATGTGCAGCGTCGACATCGCGACCAGCGTCGCGTTCAGGCCTGAGATGTTTTCGAACGTGCGCACGTGATCGGGGCGTTCGGCCAGATAGCGGAGCAGGCCTCGGTTGGCGATCGTCACGTCGATGAGGATGTCGATGGAGGCCGCCATCGCCTCGGCGGGTTCGGCGAGCGTCACGGTCCGCAACCGTTCCTCCAGCGCAGGGGCCTGCGTCAGCGCGAGGTGTTCGATGGCGGCGCCAAGGATCTCCTCCTTGTCGGAGAAGTACTGGTAGATCGACCCTTTGCTGACACCCGCCCGATCGGCGATCAGGTTCGTGGTCACCTGAGCGGGGTCCGTCGTCAGCAACAGGCCTGCCGTCGTCTCGACGATTTTTGCGACCATGGCACGAGACCGTTGTTGCTGCGGCGCTTTCCTACGCTCTGAACTGCGGTTATTTGTGCTCACAGCTGTCCCTTATGCGACTTGAATGCGACCTGACGGTCATATTAACCTCGCCGCACTACCTGGATAGGAGGTGGGCGCCGCCCATGACCGCCACTTCGGACATCGATCTCTCGTCGCCGATCGACGACGGACCGATCGAACTGGTCCCGCCGGATTCGCTGACCGCCGAGCACACCGGACGGTGGACGTTCCTGATCTTTGAGGGCGCGGCGTTCATGATGCAGGCGATGCACCCCGTCATCGCCGAGGTCACCGGCCGCTATTCCGCGGCGTTCCACGGTGATCCGGGCGGACGGGCGATCCGGTCCATCGACTCGGTGCTGCAGTGGACGTACGGCGGCACGGAAGCCGCGGCCGAGGGGAATCGGGTCAGGGCCATGCACCGGCCGATGACGATGAAGAGCGAGACGACCGGAAAACAGGTCAGCGCGCTGAATCCCGAGGCGTACCAGTGGGTCATCTGCACCGGGTACATCGTCAACGTCCACGGCGCGCGCCTGCTGATCGGCCGTGACTTCACCGACGACGAGAAGGCGCAGGTGCTGCGCGACAACCGCCGACTGGCGCGACTGCTGCACGTGCCGATGCGCGACTATCCCGAGACGGATCAGGAGATGACCGACTACTTCGAGTCGATGATCGACAAGCTCGAGGCCACGCCGCAGGCGCAGAAGCTGATGGACGACCTGATCACCGGCACGATGGAGATGCCGCCGTCGGTGCCCAAGCCGTTCTATCCGCTGATCAAGGCCATGCTGCGGCCCGTGCTTCGGTTGAACTACCTGTCGATCGTCGGCCTGCTCGACCCCCGTCTACGCACCAAGCTCGGCGTGAGTTGGAGCCCGGAGGAGCAACGTCAGCTCAACCGCCTCTACAAGGCGATCCGCATCGCCTACCGCGTGCTTCCCGACCGGCTGACGTACTTCCCGCTGGCGTACCACGCCCGCAAGCACCACCAGTGCCTGGAGAAGATGAAGGAGCGGCAGAAGAAGTCGTTCGCGTACCGCGTCCCGGGCGCCGTCTCCCCGTCTTAGAAGTAGCGCGGGAAAGAGCTCCAGTCCGGGTCGCGCTTCTCCAGGAAGGCGTCGCGGCCCTCGACCGCTTCGTCGGTCATGTACGCCAACCGCGTCGCCTCACCGGCGAACAACTGCTGGCCCACCAGCCCGTCGTCGGTGAGGTTGAACGCGTACTTGAGCATCCGAATCGCTTGCGGCGACTTGCCGTTGATCTCCGACGCCCACTGCAGCGCAACCGTCTCGAGCTCGGCGTGGTCGACGACCGCGTTGACCGCACCCATCGCGTGCATCTGCTCGGCGGTGTAGGGCCTGCCGAGGAAGAAGATCTCGCGGGCGAACTTTTGACCGACCTGCTTGGCCAGATACGCGCTGCCGTACCCGCCGTCAAAGCTGCCGACATCGGCGTCGGTTTGCTTGAACTTGGCGTGCTCGCGGCTGGCCAGCGTCAGATCGCACACGGCGTGCAGGCTGTGCCCGCCGCCGGCGGCCCACCCGTTGACCAGACAAATCACGGGTTTCGGCATGAACCGGATCAGCCGTTGCACCTCGAGGATGTGCAGGCGTCCGGCACGTGCGGGGTCGACGGTCTCGGCGGTCTCGCCCGATGCGTACTGGTAGCCGCTGCGTCCGCGGATCCGCTGGTCGCCTCCGGAGCAGAACGCCCATCCGCCGTCCTTCGGTGATGGCCCGTTACCGGTCAGCAGCACGACGCCGACGTCCGATGACATCCGGGCGTGGTCGAGGACCCGGTACAGCTCGTCGACGGTGTGCGGACGAAAAGCGTTGCGCACCTCCGGCCGATCGAACGCCACCCGCACCGTCGGCTGCCGTACGCCGTCGACGACGTGGCGGTGGTAGGTGATGTCGGTCAGGTCGAAACCGTCGACGGATTGCCACTGCGACGGGTCAAAGGGGTTGTCACTCACGGGGATACCTTATCGATGCGGAAAACGGGGCACCGCCCCGCGAGGGCCTCGAACTCGTCGGGGTTGGGCCCGGTGACCAGTCCGGCGTTCTTGATGAAGTCGACGCCCGTGGGCACCTTGGTCGGGAACTGCCGCAGCAGCGGGCGTGCCTCCTCGGTGGACATCTCGACCATCCGCACCCGCTCGCCGCGGCGGCCGATGTGCAGCGTGGCCTCGCCGGCGGCCCGCACGTTGGCGGCCCAGTCGGAGCCGGGCACGCCGCCGACCACGTAGCGCTGCCCGTCGACCTCCATCGGCGTCACCGGGGTCTTGCGCGGTTTGCCGGTCTTGCGGCCGGCAACCTCGAGCACGACGGGGCCCTTCTCGCCGAGGACGCCGAGCGTCTGCAGACCGATCATCACCTTGTTGACGTACTTGAGCCACCACGGCAGGCGAATGTCGGACATGCTCGAAACGCTACGTGATCGCCTCGACGCGGAACACCGGCGGCCGCGCGGTGGGCCCGGCTCAGACCGTGACGCCGAACTCCGACAGTGCGGTGCGCAGGCCGTCTGGCCGCTCGGTCGTCGGCAGCGGATCGACCAGCGCAAAGCCGCACCCCACCGCGCGGGCGCCGCCGTCGGCCTCGTCGCTGTCACCGATCATCAGCGCCGACTCGGCGGCCACGCCCAGGCGGCTCAGGGCGGTCTCGAAGATGGCCGGGTCGGGCTTCACCGCACCGACTTCAAAGGACAGCACGAATTCGTCGACGAACTCGGCAGCACCGATCGACGTGAACGCCGGCCGCACGTCGAAGGCGATGTTGGAGACGACCGCGGTCCTGATGTGCTGGCGTTGCAGGCCGCGCAGGACGTCGGTGGTGTCCGGATACGGCGTCCAGTTCAGCGGGTCGATCAGCAGCCCGTACAGCGACTCCGCGTGTTCGTCGGCCAGCCCGGACTCGCGCAGCACATGCAGATACGCCTCGCGGTGCAGATGCGGTGCGAGGTCGCGGTTCACCCACACGTGGTGGGCTTCCGGCGTCATCTCGACGTGGTGGCCCGTCGGCGCGGTCATCCGGCGCATCAACTCGGCCTGGACGTGGCTGTCGACCTCGCGGTCGTCGACCTCCATCCCGTGAAACCAACTCTCGTCCTCCTCGAGCCGAAACAGCGTGCCTGAGTAGTCGAACAGGACCGCCTTGATGTCACCCATTCCGACGACCCTACCGGTGAACTCGACTTGCCTTGTCGTACAGCACTTCTCGTTCGCGCTCGTTGTCGGTCAGGGCGGCGGCCCGCTCGAACTCCGTCGCGGCCTCGGCGCCCCGGCCCAGCCGGGCCAGCAGTTCGCCGCGCACGCTGGGCAGCAGGTAGGAGCCGTCCAGACCCGTCAGCTTGTCGACGATCTCCAACCCGGCGGCCGGGCCGCTAGCCATCGCCACCGCGACCGCCCGGTTGAGCGCAATTACGGGCGACGGCGCCGCTTGAATCAATCCGTCGTACAGCGCGACGATGCGCTGCCAATCGGTGTCGGCGGCCGTTGGCGCCGTGGCGTGGCATTCGGCGATCGCGGCCTGCAGTGCATACGGTCCCCAGCCGGTACCCTTGCGCCGCAACGCGTTAGCGGACCGCTCGAGCGCGGCCACACCACGCTGGATCTGCGCGCGGTCCCATTTGGCGCGGTTCTGGTCCTCCAACAGGATGGGCCTGCCGTCCCCGTCGGTGCGCGCCGCGAAGCGCGACGATTGGAGCTCCATCAACGCCACCAGGCCGTGAACCTCGGGCTCGTCGGGCACCAGCGCGGCGAGCACCCGACCGAGACGCAGCGCCTCGGCGCACAGCTCGTCGCGGATCCAACGCTGACCGAACGACGCCGAATATCCCTCGTTGTAGATCAGGTAGATCACGCTCAGTACCGCCGAGAGCCGCTTCGGATACTCGGAGCGGTCCGGCACCTCGAACGGCACGTTCGCGGCCGACAGCGTCTTCTTGGCGCGGGTGATGCGCGCGGCGACCGTCGGAGTGGACGTCAGGAAGGCGCGGGCGATCTCCTCGGTCGTCAGGCCGCCGACCACCCGCAGGGTCAGCGCGATCCGGCCTTCCCGCGACAGCACTGGATGCGCCGAGATGAAGATCAGCCGCAGCACGTCGTCGTCGATGCGGTCGGGGTCCCACGGCTCGTCGACGTGGGTCTCGAGTTCGCGAGCCATCGCGGCGTATTTGCTGTCGAGGTTGTCCTGTCGCCGCCACAGGTCGATGGCCTTGCGTTTGGCCACGGTGGTCAACCATGCCCCGGGGTTGCGCGGAACACCCAACGCCGGCCACTGCTCGAGCGCGTCGACGAGCGCGTCGGCGGCCAGGTCCTCGGCGGGCCCGACGTCGCCGACCGAACGTGTCAGTGTCGCGACGATTTTCGCCGCTTCCATGCGCCACACTGCGTCGACGGTGGCCTGCACGTCGGTCACGTCTTCATTGTGCCGAGCCGATGCAAACGGGCGTTTTCCTGCGGCGTGTCGCGGTGCATTCGGTGAGGTCGCGACGGAAAGTTAGAAGGTATGACCCACAGGTTGGTCACCGCGTATTGGGAAGGCCGCAAGGCGTTCCCGCACACGCTCGTCAACCCGTATGCGGGGTTGGGGGACCGGGCGATCGCGAGGATGTGGCGGTTGGGCTGGCAGCGCGCCGCCGACGAGCAGGAGGGCATCCCGAGCGAAGAGGAGCGACTCGCTCGCTTCGCCGCGGAAATCGATGCCCTCCTGGACTAGTCGCCTCGACGCGCTGCGGCGCCGTCACCCTCGCGCGGTACTCGGTGTCACCGGTCCGCCCGGTGCGGGCAAGTCGACACTGGCCGAGGCGATCGCATCCGCGGTCGACGGCGCGGTGTCCGTGCCGATGGACGGCTTCCACCTCGCCGACGTTGAGCTCGAACGGCTCGGCCGCCTCGACCGCAAGGGCGCCATCGACACGTTCGATGCCCACGGGTATCTCGCTCTGCTGCAACGCATCAGGGCCCAGGGCGACGAGATCGTCTACGCGCCGGCGTTTCACCGCGATCTCGAACAGCCGATCGCGGGCAGCATTCCCGTTCTGCCCGAGCATCGGCTGATCGTGACCGAAGGCAACTACCTTCTCGACGGCGACGACCCGTGGCCGAAGGTGCGTGCGCTGCTCGACGAGGTCTGGTTCGTCGACGCCCCGACCGACGAGCGTCGTCGCCGCCTCATCGCGCGTCACATCGCCTTCGGCAAGTCGCCCGAGCAGGCGCAGGCATGGGTGCACACCGTCGACGACGTCAACGCCACCCGCATCGAACGCGCTAAACCGCGCGCGGACTGGGTGCTCACTTCCTAGCGCGAGCAGACGCTAACCTGCCCAAAAATCCGCGAAAAGAGGCAGTTTCGCGTCTGCTCGCGGGAGAAGGAGGAGCGGGATCAGCCGACCGCGCGCTCCGAACCCGCCCAGAACTGTGCGCGCACGGCCTTCTTGTCCGGCTTGCCCAGTGCGGTCACCGGTACCGAGTCGACGACGATCACCTGCTTCGGCGACTGCACCGAACCCTTGCGTTCCTTCACCGCGGACTGGATCTCCGTGGTCATTCGCGCAACGGCGTCGTCGGAGCGGTCGGCGTCGGGGCGCAGCACGACCACCGCCGTCACCGCCTCACCCCACTTCTCGTCGGGGGTGCCGATCACGCAGACCTGGGCGACCGAAGGATGTTCGGCGACAACGTCTTCCACCTCACGCGGAAACACGTTGAAGCCGCCGGTGACGATCATGTCCTTGGTCCGGTCGACGATGTAATAGAACCCGTCCTCGTCCTCGCGGGCCAGGTCGCCGGTGTGCATCCAGCCGTCGCGGAACGTTTCGGCGGTCGCCTCGGGCTTGTTCCAGTAGCCGCCGGACACCAGGGGACCGGACACACAGATCTCGCCGACCTCGCCCTGCGGCACCGGCTTGTCGTCGGCGTCGAGCAGCGCGACCCGGGCGAACACCGTCGGTCGCCCACACGACGTCAACCGCTTCTCGTCGTGATCCTTCTTGGCAAGGTAGGTGATCACCATCGGCGCCTCGGACTGGCCGTAGTACTGCGCGAAGATCGGACCGAACCGGTCGATCGCCTCCCGCAGTCGCACCGGGTTCATCGCCGAGGCGCCGTAGTACACGGTCTCCAGCGACGACAGGTCGCGCGTGCGCGAATCCGGATGGTCCATCAGCGCGTAGATCATCGACGGCACCAACATGGTCGCGGTGATCTTCTGCTCTTCGATCACGCGCAGCACCTCGGCGGGATCGAACTTCGTGAGCACGAACAGCTGGCCGCCCTTGATGATCGTCGGCACGAAGAACGCCGCGCCCGCGTGCGACAGCGGGGTGCACATCAAGAACTTCGGATTCTCCGGCCATTCCCACTCGGCCAACTGGATCGTCGTCATCGTCGTGATCGACTGCACGGTACCGATGACGCCCTTCGGCTTACCGGTGGTGCCGCCGGTGTAGGCCATGCCGCCGATGTGGTCGGGCGGCAGGTCGGCGGCCGCCAGAGGCTGCGGCGAGTATTTCGCGGCCTCGGCGGTCAGGTCGACGGCGACGCCTTCCAACTCCTCGGGCACCGGCCCGATCGTGAGGATCTGCTTGAGCTCCGGCACCTTGTCCAGTAGCCCCCGTGCCCGCTCGACGAACATCGGGTTCGGGTCGATGATCAGCGACGTGACGCCGGCGTCGTTCAACACATAGGCGTGGTCGTCCAGAGAGCCGAGAGGGTGTAGTGCGGTGCGGCGGTAGCCCTGGGTCTGCCCGGCACCGATGATCATCAGCACCTCCGGCCGGTTCAGCGACAGCAGCCCGGTGGCCGTCCCCGACCCGGCGCCCAGCGCCTCGAACGCCTGAATGTACTGGCTGATGCGCTCGGCGAGCTGCCCGCCGGTGAGCGTCGTGTCGCCGAGGAACAGCACCGGCTTGTCCTTGTTCCGCTTCAGTGCTCCGACCGTGAGGTGGCCGGAATGGATGGGATGGCGCAGGAGGGCATCACTCATGCCGATCAGACTAGAACGTGTTCCAATTCCAGTCACCAAGTCCCCGGAATCGACACCTCGTGCGGCAGGCGCGGGAGCGTAGATTCGGCGAAGTGAGCGACCGGCAGCGGCTGCGCGAGACGATCCTGAAGCTGTCGCGCGAACGGGGGCCGGACAAGACGATCTGTCCGTCGGACGCGGCCCGCGCGATCGGCGGCGACGACTGGCGCGACCTGATGGACGACGCCCGCGAGACCGCCCGCGACCTCGCGCGCGACGGCGACGTCGAGATCACTCAGAAGGGCGAGGTGCTCGACCCGAACGCGACGTGGCGCGGACCCATCCGGATCCGCGCCACCTAGCGATCGTCACGCCAACCGGTCGGCCTCCGCGCGGGCCTGCGCGGCGACCTTTTCGGCGAGGTCGGCCTTCCACTGGATCTCCTTCTTGACCCACGGATTGTCCTGCGGGAACTGGTCGGTCTCGCCGACCAGACGGACCTCGAGCCGGACGCCGGGCCCCAGCGGACACTTCTGGGCCCACTGCTTGGCCTCCTCCTTGGAGGACACGTCGATGATCCAGAAGCCGTTGAACAGCTCCTTGGCCTCGGTGTACGGGCCGTCGGTCACCACCGGCGGGTCGTTGTCGAAGTCGACGACGAAGCCGTCCTCCGGCCCGGTGAGGCCCTCGCCGGCGAGCATCACCCCGGCCTTGATCAGTTCCTCGTTGTAGCGGCCCATCGACTCGATGACCTCGTTGAAGTCGATCTCGGCGTCGGCGAACGCCGCCTCACCCTCGGGGGTGACCCGCATGATCATCATGTATCGCGCCATCAGTTCATCTCCTGTTATCGGTTCGGTCGGGCCGGTCTTTCGTGCCCTCACCACCACGTCGAACGGGATCCCACTGAATTCGACACGTGCCGCGAACTTTTTTCATCGGAGTTTTCGGAGAATCTTTAGCGCCGGGCCAGAGCAGGCTTAGAAGCCCCCGCTGACAATCGGTCATGAGGATCGCGCGCTCGATCGCTGTCGCGGTGGTGGCCTGCGGCACCCTGCTGGGGATGTACGCCGTGCCGCGGGTGCTCGATCGCCCGCTGTCGAGCATCGGCGCCGTCGTCGGCTACGCAACCGTCCGCGACCATCCCGCCGTGCTGGCCGCCTACGGTCGCATCGGCGGTGCGGGCTCGGCGCCGATCGGCGGCGGCGACCGCTGGCAGGAACGGTTGGCCGCGGTGTCGCTGCAGACGGGTGAGCTGCTCTGGGACATCCAGTTGCACGGCAAGAGCGGGTGGTACCGCGCCGTACTCGCCGTCGCCGATGGCCTCGCCTACATCGCCACCGACTATGGGCTGTCGATCGTGGCCGTCGAAGGCGGACGGATCGTCGCGCAGAACGACCAGATCCCCGGCCTCGGCAACGACTACGCCCGGGCCTATGCCGCCTATCACGTTGACCCGCAGACGCGAGCCGTCGTCGCGCTCACCCAGACGGGTGACATCGTCCAAATCCCGCTCGGCACAGCGGAAGCCGAACCCGCACCCGACGAGGTCGCCGCGGCCTGGCGGGGCACACTGATCGCCGACTCGGCGCCGAGGCGCGACGCGACCTTCGAGATGATCGACGTCGACCCGGCCGCGGCGCCGAAGCGCATGGCGCTGCCCGACGGCGGTGCGGTCCGGTTGTCCCGGCAGACGGGCGTCTTGATTCGCGAATGGCCCGACGGACGTAGCGACCTCATCACCCGCATCGACGATCTGGGCGACCCCGAACTCGTCTACGAGATCGTGCGCACCCCCGCGGCGCTGGCCACCGCCGAACAACTCGCCGAGGGCACCGGCATGTTCACGAAGCATCATTCGGCGGCGAGGCCACTGGGTACCGTGAGCGGCGTCGTGCTCGTGCGCGGCGACGACCCGAACGATGCTGGGCGAGAGTCGCTCCGGCTGATCGACGTCGGGTCAGGGGAGACTGTGGCGGTGGTGGCCGACCTCGACGACTGCAAACGGGCCACGGCCACGCCCGACGGAGACATCCTCATCATCGCCACGCCCGCCTTCGACGCCTCCAGCGACAACCGCCTGATCGTGCTGCGCCCCGACGGCCGGAGCGTTTCGACCGACATCGGGCTGACCGACTTCTGGGGCCGTGCCAGAGCCGACACGAGGAGCGCCGATGCCCGCTGACCTTGTCATCCGCGGAACCGTCCTGACTGTCGACGAGAATCGGCCGACCGCCGAGGCGATCGCGGTCACCGACGGCCGCATCGTCGCGGTCGGCACCCGCAGCGAGATCGACGGCTGGGTGGGCACGGGCACCGAGATCCACGACGTCGACGGCTGCGTGATGCCGGGCTTCGTCGAGGCGCACGGCCACCCGTTGATGGAAGCCATCGTGCTGTCCGAGCGGATGGTCGACATCCGGCCGGTCACGCTGCCCGCCGCCGATGACGTGGTCGCCGCGATCCGGTCGGAGGTCGCCAAGCGTGCTTCGGACGGGGCCTACCTCAACGGCTGGGATCCGTTGCTACAAGCCGGTTTACCGGATCCGACGCTGACGTGGCTCGACGGCGTCGCCCCCGACGACCCGCTGGTGATCGTGCACAACTCTGGACACAAGGCCTACTTCAACAGCGCGGCCGCGCGGCGCTTCGGGCTCACCCGCGACACCCCCGACCCCAAGGGCGCACGCTACGGCCGCGACGCTCATGGCGACCTCGACGGCACCGCCGAGGAGACCGCCGCGGTGTTCAGCCTGTTGGCCGGGGTGATCGACCCGACCGACTACCCGGCGATGCTGCACGCCGAACTGCAGCGGCTCAACGCGGCCGGGCTGACCACGTGTTCGGAGATGGCGTTCGACCCGGTGTTCCGCCCGGTGATCGAGGGGCTGCGCGGCGATCTCAGCGTGCGGCTGCGGCTCTACGAAATCTCCAACGCCCAGATGTCCACCGACGCGACACCGGGCAACGGTGACGATCTACTGCGCCAGGTCGGGATCAAGATATGGGTCGACGGCTCACCGTGGATCGGCAACATCGACTTGTCGTTTCCGTACCTCGACACCGACGCCACCCGCAACATCGGCGTCGCGCCCGGTTCGTGCGGATGCGCCAACTACACCCGCGAGCAGCTCACCGAGATCGTGCACGCCTACTTTCCGAAGGGCTGGGCGATGGCCTGTCACGTGCAGGGCGACTCCGGCGTGGACACGATCCTCGACGTCTACGACGAGGCGTTGCGGCTCTGGCCCCGCGACAACCACCGGCTGCGCCTCGAACACGTCGGCGCCATCCGCGACGATCAGCTACAACGCGCGCACGGCCTCGGCGTCGTGTGCAGCATCTTCGTCGACCAGATCCACTACTGGGGCGACATCATCGTCGACGGCTTGTTCGGCGCCGAACACGGAAGCCGTTGGATGCCTTGCGGATCCGCGGTCGCCACCGGTATGCGGATCTCGCTGCACAACGATCCGCCAGTGACCCCGGAGGAACCGCTGCGCAACATCAGCGTCGCGGTCACGCGCACGGCGCCGAGCGGACGCGTGATCGGACCCGAACAGCGCATCTCCGTCGAACAGGCGATCAGGGCACAGACGTTGGACGCCGCCTACCAGTTGTTCGCCGACGACGTGGTCGGCTCACTGGAAGTGGGTAAGTACGCCGACCTGGTGGTGCTCTCGGCCGACCCGCGCGCCGTCGCGCCCGAGCAGATCGCGGGCCTCGAGGTCCGCGCGACCTTCCTCGCGGGACGCCAGGTTTACCCGAAAGCGGTCTGAGCCGACGGCGGTCATGGCACCCTTCATGGCATGTCTGACCTGCATGACCCGCGATTTCTCGACGAACGGCTCGCGCACTGGGCCAAGGCCAAGCCCGACGCCGAGGCGATGACCTATTTGGACCGCACCTGGACGTGGGCGGAGTGGAACGACCGGGTCCGCCGGCTGGCCGGCGCGCTTCAACAAGCCGGCGTCAAACGCGGTGACGTGGTGGCGTTCCTGGACAAGAACCACCCCGCCTGCGTCGAGCTGACCGTGGCCGCGGCGTCGCTGGGCGCGGCGAACGCGATCATCAACTTCCGCTTGGCCGCCGACGAACTCGACTACGTGCTCAACGACTCGGGCGCCAAGCTGCTGATCGTGGGCACCGAGCTGAAGCCGACGATCGACAAGATCCGCGACAAGCTCACCAACGTCGAAAAGATCATCGAGGTCACCCCGGAGGGCGGCGACGGCGACGAATACGAGGCGTTGCTCGCCGACGCGACGCCGGTCGGGCGCGCCGACGACGTCCAGCCCGACGACGTCGCGATCATCATGTACTCGTCGGGCACGACGGGACGCCCGAAGGGCGTGCAGATCACCCAGGCCAACCTGATCGCGCACACCATCAACGCGCACAACGGCTGGGGTTTCGACGAGGGCGACAAGAGCATGGTGTCGATGCCGCTGTTCCACGTCGGTGGATCGTCGTACGTGCAGTTCGGCATTCACGACGGTGTGCCCAGCGTGATGACGCGCGAGGTCGACGGTGCGGCGCTGGCCGGCGCAATCCTCAAGGGCGCCAACCGAACCTTCCTCGTACCCGCCGTGCTGGCCAAGGTGCTGGAGTCCGGCGATGATGCGGTCAAGTTGTTCGGGGCCCTCAAGACGTATGTCTACGGCGCGTCGCCGATGCCGCTACCGCTGCTGAGGGCGGCGTTGGAAGCCTGGCCCAACACCGATTTCATCCAGGTGTACGGGTTGACCGAGGTGTGCGGGGTGATCAGCCAGCTGCTGCCCGACGACCACCGCTCCGGCACCGAGGAGCGGCTCGTCAGCGCGGGCCGTGTGATCCCCGGTGCCGAGGTCCGGGTCGTCGACCCCGACACGCTACAAGACGTACCCGCCGGCCAGCAGGGCGAGTTATGGTTCCGCACACCGCAACTGATGAAGGGCTACCACAACAAGCCCGAGGCGACGGCCGAGGCGATCACCGACGACGGATGGTTCCGCACCGGAGACATCGGCCGTATCGACGAGGAGGGCTACATCTTCGTCGAGGACCGGCTCAAGGACATGATCATCTCCGGCGGCGAGAACATCTACTCGATTGAGGTCGAGCGCGTCATCGCCGAACACCCCGCGGTGACCGACGTCGCGGTGATCGGCGTCCCCGACGACAAGTGGGGCGAGGTGGTCAAGGCCGTTGTGTCGGTCGAGGATTCGGTGACGCCGGAGGAGATCATCACCTGGTGCCGGGAGCGGCTCGCAGCCTACAAGTGCCCGAAGACGGTCGACATCACCGACGAGTTGCCCCGCAACCCGACCGGCAAGATTCTCAAAAAAGAACTGCGCAAACCGTACTGGGAGAACCGCGACCGCGCGACGGTCTAGTCGGCCGGCCGCACCGGGATCGCGATCTCGTTGCGGCGGCGGAACGGCAGCGTCCAGGGCGGGTCGTAGAACCAGGACTGCGCATTCCCGATGGCCTCGATTCCGTTGGCGCGCAGGGTATCCGAGAGCTCTCGTGTGCGTTCGGCAACGGCGCGCGGGCTGCGGTCGCCGGTGAAGCGCAGCACCGCGACGGTCTCACCGGGTACCTCGATCAGCCGCACCTTGTCGTCATCCGGCGTGGGCAGCGTGTCCAGCATCCACTTCGACGGCATGTAGAAGCGGATCGTCGAGTTGCCGTCCTCGTGGGCCTGTGCGACCGGCGCCGTCATCGCGATCTTCTCGCGGGACTGCTGGCTGACCGGGGCGGTCATCGCGATCGTCTCGTCGCGGTGGTTACCGCCGAAGATGTATCCGGCGAGCCGGCGGAAGCCGATGTTCCTGGCGCGGTCCTCGTCGGCGTCGACGGTGGTCTCGGCCGCGATGCGGGGGCCGTAACGGCGGATTTCCACCCGATCGGACAGCTTCGTCGTCAGGTGGTGCGGTTCCTCGGTGCCCACCCGGATGCCGACGAGCGAGAACACCGACTCCGCGACCTGGCGCGGGAGATCCAGTAGCTTCATCGGCGTCGGTTCAGGAACCAGATGTGCGACGACAGCACGGTCGCGAACGCACACCACAGCGGATACAACGCCAGCGGCGCCGCTTGGGCCCCCCGCACCTGTACGGCACGGCGCGTGAGGTCGGCGCTGCTGACGGCGAGCGCACCCGCCGCCACGGCCGACGTGGCGAGCTTGCCCTGGTTGAAGAACAACCACGACCAGCCGCCGTTGAGCACGAGGTTCACCCCGAGCGCGGCGATGTAGCGGCGACGCTCGCGGGTCTGGCCGCGGCGCTCGAGCTCGTCGAGGGTCGCCGCCGACGTTGCGGCGATGTCGGCGTACAGGATCGGCCAGACGATCGGAAACGCCTGCGCCGGTGGCTGATACGGAGGCTTGCGCAGTTTCGCATACCAGAAGGACTGCGAGTCCTTGCTGGCCAACCCGCCGACGACAGCCGTCGCCGTCACCGCCAGCGCGGTCGGGGCCAAGGTCTTCACTTGCACGATGTGCTCCTAGGACGAATCACAATTAGTTAAGCAACTGAAAGGTAGCCGGGAAACGTGATCGGTAAACCTCCCGATCCCGAACCGGCAGGATGGTCCGCATGCGGCAGCTCGACGACGTCCTCGATCGGATGCATGTGGTCGCGCTTCCGATGCGGGTCCGGTTCCGTGGCATCACGGTCCGCGAGGTGGCGCTGATCGACGGTCCGGCCGGCTGGGGTGAGTTCGGGGCGTTCCTCGAATACGAGCCGCCCGAGGCGGCGCATTGGCTGGCGTCCGCCCTCGAGTCGGCCTACGAGCCGGCCCCAAAGGTGCGCCGCGATCGGATCCCGATCAACGCGACCGTGCCGGCCGTGGAGGCCGTGCGGGTGCCAGAGGTGCTGGCCCGCTTCCCGGGCGCGCGCACGGCGAAGGTCAAGGTCGCCGAGCCGGGCCAGTCCCTGGCCGACGACGTGGCGCGCGTCAACGCCGTGCGCGCGGTGGTGCCGACGGTGCGGGTCGACGCCAACGCCGGCTGGAGTGTCGACGAAGCGGTCGCCGCGGCGACGGCGCTGACCGCGGACGGACCATTGGAGTACATGGAGCAGCCGTGCGCCACGGTTGCGGAACTGGCCGAGCTGCGACGCCGGGTCGATGTTCCGATCGCCGCCGACGAGAGCATCCGCAAGGCCGAAGACCCCCTGCGCGTGGTACGTGAGAAGGCCGCGGACGTCGCGGTGCTCAAGGTCGCGCCGCTGGGTGGGGTGCGGTCGCTGCTGGCAATCGCCGAGCAGATCGACATCCCCGTCGTCGTGTCCAGCGCGCTCGATTCCGCCGTCGGGATCGGCCGCGGTCTGCTGGCCGCCGGGGCGCTTCCGCAGCTCCGCCATGCGTGCGGCCTGGGTACGGGCGGGTTGTTCGTCGACGACGTGGCCGAACCGGTGCCCGCAGAGGACGGATATCTGACGATCGGTCCGGTGGTGCCCGACCCGGCGCGCCTTGCGGCACTGGCCGCGACGCCCGACCGGCGGCGATGGTGGGTCGACCGCGTGCGCAGGTGCCTTCCATTGACACGTTGACACAAACCACCACCTCGCCCCGCTCGTGTGGTGAGCTGACGCCGTGAAACAGCGGCACTTGCGGCTCGGCGTCATGGACCCGCTCGTCCCGACGGTCAGCGCCCCGGAGGCGCTGACCCGGCTCGACTATCTCGGCGCCGCCGCGGCCCGCGTCGACTCCTTCTGGGTTCCCGACCATCTCAATTCGCTGCTGCCGCGCGCGCTGTGGACTCCGGAGCACTGTGGCGCAAGCCGATTGGCTCCCCGCATCGACGCCGTCTTCGAACCGTGGACGATGCTCGGGCGCATCTCCGCGCGCAATCGGCTCGCCGGGCTCGCGCTCGGTGTCGGGGTGACCGATACGTCGCGGCGCCATCCGGCGGTCACCGCGCAAGCGGCGGCCACGCTCAACTTGCTCACCCGCGGCCGGATGATTCTCGGCATCGGCGCGGGGGAGCGTGAGGCCAACGAGCCGTACGGCATCGACTTCTCGGCACCCGTCGCACGCTTCGAGGAGGCGCTGGCCACCATTCGCACGTTGTGGGACTCCAAAGGTGCTCTGGTGAACCGTGATTCGCCGTGCTTTCCGCTCCGCAACGCGGTCTTCGACCTCCCGTCCTACCGGGGCCGGTGGCCGGACGTCTGGGTGGCCGCACACGGTCCGCGGATGCTGCGGGTCGCGGGGCGGTACGGGGACGGCTGGTTTCCCGCCTTCACCCAGCGGCCGGCCGACTATGCGCGACGACTGGACGCCGTGCGCGCAGCGGCGTCGGACGCGGGCCGCGACCCGCTCGCCGTCACGCCCGCGCTCTGGATGCCGGTGATCACCGGGCGCACACGCGACGACGTCGACGAGGCGATGGCGTCACCTCTGGTGAAGTCGTTCGCGCTGAACGCCTCCGACGACTTCTACCGCTGTCACGGCACCGAGCACCCGCTGGGCGCGGGTTTCGCCGGCGCGCTGGACAACCTGCCGTTCACGCTGACCCGAGACGCGGCCCTCGCTGCGGTCGAGCGCGTTCCGGACTCGGTGGTGCGCGACGTGTTCCTGTGCGGCACACCGGACGAGATCGTCGACAGGGCCGCGGACTGGCGCGACCACGGGGTGCGCTACCTCGTCGTGGCCAACCAGAGCCCGAGTCAACGCCGAATCGGCAAGTCCCTGGCGTCCTCGCTCGTGTTCCAGCGGCTGCTGGGCCGCCTCAAGCGGCTCTGAGCCCCCATGTCCTGATCTGTGGGATACATGGCGTAGACGCCACGGCGCTGGTGGCCAACACTGGTTTCATGCGATCGGTGGTGATTCTCGGTTTCGGCGGTGTCCAGGCTCTCGACCTGGTCGGACCGTTCGAGGTGTTCACGGGTGCGTCCCGATATGTGCAGGAGCACGGGCGCGAGGGATACGACGCCAGGGTGGTGACCCTCGACGGTGAACCCGCGACCACCGGCACCGGCCTCGCGCTCGTCGCCGAAGCCCTGCCGGATCCGCGGCAACCGATCGACACGCTGGTGCTGCCCGGCGGGGTCGGTGTGCACGAAGCCCGCGCCAACCTCGACGTGGTGAACTGGATCCAGACGGTCGCGCCGAACACCCGGCGGATCGTCAGTGTGTGCACCGGCGCCTTCCTCGCCGCCGAGGCCGGCCTGCTCGACGGCTGCACCGCCACCACGCACTGGGCCTACACCGAGCGGCTCGCCCGCGAATTTCCCACGGTGACAGTCGATCCCGAACCCATATTCGTGCGCAGCAACGAGCGCACCTGGACCGCGGCCGGTGTCACCGCGGGTATCGACCTCGCGCTGTCGCTGGTCGAGGACGACCACGGCACCGACGTTGCCCAGACCGTCGCCCGCTGGTTGGTCATGTATCTGCGCAGGCCGGGAGGCCAGACGCAGTTCGCCGCGCCGGTGTGGATGCCGCGCGCCAAGAGGGCGCCGATTCGCGAGGTGCAGGAGGCGATCGAGACCGAACCCGGTGGGGCGCACAGCATCACGGAGCTGGCACGCCGCGCCGCGATGAGCCCGCGGCACTTCACGCGGCTGTTCACCGAAGAGGTCGGTGAGGCGCCGGGCGCCTACGTCGAACGGATCCGCACCGAGGCCGCCCGCCGCCAGCTCGAAGAGACCGACGACACCGTCACCGTGATCGCCGCGCGATGCGGGTTCGGCAGCGCCGAATCGCTGCGACGCAACTTCGTTCGCCGCCTAGGCATCTCGCCCGATCAGTACCGCAAGACCTTCGCCTGACAAGGAGACAACCCATGACCCAGATCGCGATCATGTTGTACCCCGGGTACACCGCGCTCGACTTCATCGGCCCCTACGACGTGCTGCGCAACCTGCCCGACGCCGAGGTGCGCTTCGTCTGGCACGAACCGGGACCGATCGAGGCGGACTCCGGCGTGCTGCTCGTCGGCGCCACGCACTCGTTCGACGAGACGCCGTCGCCCGACATCATCCTGATCCCCGGCGGGCTGTCGAGCTTCCAGCACGCACGCGACGAGCGGGTGCTCGACTGGGTGCGCAAGGCGCACGAGACATCGTCCTGGACCACGTCGGTGTGTTCGGGGTCGGTCATCCTGGCCGCGGCCGGCCTGCTCGACGGGCGCCGTGCGACGTCACACTGGATGGCACTGCCGATGCTCAAGCCCTTCGGCGTCGAGACCGTCTCGGATCAGCGGGTGGTCCACGAAGGCAAGATCGTCACCGCAGCCGGGGTGTCGGCCGGTATCGACCTGGGCCTGTGGCTGTTCGGGCAGATTGCGGGCGAGGCCAAGGCCAAGGCGGTGCAACTCGTCATCGAATACGACCCGCAACCGCCCTACGACTCCGGGCACATGTCGAAGGCGTCGGCCGCGACCAAGGCGACCGCGTCGACCTTGTTGAGCCGCGACACCGTCAAGCAGGGGCAGCTTGCGCCGACGGTGGCGCTTTTGTGGACCGCCGCGCTTCAACGGGTGCGCAAGAAGGCCGTCTCGGCGCGCTGACACCCGGCGTATCTGAGATACCGTCGCGAGCATGGGGATACCCGAAGTCCGACCCGATCCGCCGACACCGCTCGTCCGCGCAGGCGCCCGTCTCATGGGCACAGCGCCCGCCCGATGGTTCCTGGGCCGCATCGGCTGGCGGATCGACCGCGCCGTGATCAAGCTGACCAACGGCCACGTGTCGATGTCACTGGTGCTCCCTGAGGTGCTGTTGACGCACACCGGCGCAAAGTCGGGCCAGCAGCGCAGCACACCGCTGACCTATTTCACCGACGCCGGACGCGTGATCGTCATCGCCTCCAACTACGGCGGCGACCGGCATCCGGCGTGGTTCCACAACGTGAAAGCCAATCCGCGGGTGACGCTGTCCGCGCGCGGTTACCGGGGCACGTTCGTCGGCGAGGAGGTCACCGGGGCCGAGCGCGACCGGCTGTTCGGGCTGGCCAAGCAGTTCGTGCCGAACTACGCCGACTACGAGAAGCGCGCCGGAAAGCGGCGCATCCCGGTCGTCGCATTCACCGAAGCGGAGGCGTAGTCCTCAGCCGTCGGCGTGTGAGCGCTCGGTCAGCTCCTCGAGGGCCGCAGTGAAGGCGCGGGCACCTTGCATCAGCGCCGCGATGTCGGCCTCGGTCATGCGCTGGGTGACCGCGCCGAACGCCTCGACGCGCAGCCCGATCAGCTCGTCGAGTACCGCGCGTCCCGCGTCGGTCAACTCGAGCAGCGTGGCGCGGCGGTTGGTGGGAGCGACGCGGCGAGTGATGTAACCGGCGTCGGCGAGGCGGTCGCTGAGCCTGCTCGCGGTGGACGGCAGGAGTCCCAGTTCGTCACCCAGTTCGGTGACCAGGCTCGGGCCCAGCCGATCCAGTGCCTGCAGCGCACGCAGCGGCGCGAGGCCGATCCGCTGCTCCATCTGTTCGAGCGCGGATACGTTCAGCGCGAGGAGCCCGCGGGTGGCGCGCTCGAGCTCCGATAAGTTGGCCTCGGCGGGTCTGTTGGTCGACGGCATCGCTTCCTTCCGTCCCGCAACGGTATTCGACCGCGCGCCGTCGTGCGTCATCTTCATCTTCGTGGCTTGAGCTCCGGCAGCTCGTACTCCGGCAGCGTGATGTCGTCACGCAGGGTCCGGCTCATCACCAGGTTTCCGACCGGCGGGAAGTCGAAAGTGCGTATCGCCAAGTTGCGCAACCAGATACCGAGCTTGGTGCGGGTCGCGAAGAAGGAGACGAACCGCTGCGCGCCATCCTGCTTGGCCTCGATGAAGCCGCGCAGCCGATTCTCGTACGCCTTGAACGCGGCGCCGATGTCGTCACCCGCCCGGGTCAGCTCACCGGCGAGGACGTATGCCTCGGCGATGGCCAGTCCAGTGCCCTCGCCCGCCAGTAACGAGACACACGCCGCCGCGTCGCCGATCAGTGCGACGCGTCCTGCCGACCAGCTGTCCATGCGAATCTGGCTGACCACGTCGAGATAGATGTCGTCGACGCCGTCGAGGGCTTCGAGAATCCGCGCCGACTCCCAACCGGCGTCAGCGAACTCCCTGCGCAGCAGCGCTTTACAGGAATCGAGGTCTGCGGGCAGGGTGGGCGTCGGCGAGCGGAAGATGAACAGCACCAGGGTGCGGTCGCCGCGCAGCGTGAACCTGCCGATCTGACGGTCGGGCACGTTGTGCGTCACGTACACGAGGTCGTCGGTTGGGTGGTAACCGTCGAGCACACACGCCGCGACCTGGCAGCCGAGATAGTGCTCGTAGCGTGCTTCGGGGCCGAAGGCCAGCGCCCGGACATTGGAGTGCAACCCGTCCGCGCCGATCACCATGTCGAATTGCCGCGGCGGGCCGTGCTCGAACTCGACCGTGACGCCATCGGGTCGGTTGTCCAGAGCGGTGATGCTTTCGGAGTAGACGGTCTCGATGTCGTGCTCGACGGTCCGGTAGATCGCGGCAGCCAGGTCGCCACGAGCCAGGCTGACATAGCGGTCGCCGACCGCGCGGCGCAGCGGATCGACCCGCAGCCGCGCCGACGCCCGGCCCTCGTCGTCGACGATGCGTAGTTCGCGCACGCGGTAGCCGGCCGTGAGGAGGTCATCCTCGATGCCCATCTTCTGGGTGATGGCGTAGCCGAGGCCCCAGAAGTCGATCAGATAGCCGCCGGTGCGAAAGGTCGGCGCCTTCTCGATCAGGGTGATGTCGTGCCCCGCGCGCATCATCCAGTGGGCGAAGGCGGGTCCGGCGACACCAGCGCCGCTGATGGCGATCTTCATTTCGCATTCCTCCTCGGAATCGTCGAGGGTGGGTGGTAATTGATGCTACGCGCATATCATGCGAAATGCACGATCATCCCACGGCCCTCCCACGGCCCCCGGGCCGCGCCCCGCGGAGGGAACTTGAGTACCGTCATGCGAGTGAATCTGGCCTACGACGATCGCGGAAGCGGCCCATCGGTCCTGTTCATCGCCGGTCATGGCGGTGCGGGCAGAACCTGGCATCTGCATCAGGTGCCCGCGTTCCAGCGCGCCGGATACCGCTGTATCACGTTTGACAATCGCGGGGTTGGCGCGACCGAAAACGCCTCGGGCTTCACCACCGAGACGATGGTGGCTGACACGGCGGCGCTGATCGAGAAGCTTGACGCCGCGCCGGTGCGCATCGTGGGGGTTTCGATGGGGTCGTTCATCGCGCAGGAGCTGATGGTGGCGAGGCCCGATCTGGTGGAGCGGGCGGTGTTGATGGCCACCCGCGGCCGCGAGGACAGAACCCGCGAATTCTTCCGCAGCGCCGAGCGCGACTTCGTCGACTCTCGAGTCGAGCTACCCCCGATGTACGACGCGAAAATCCGTCTGCTGGAGAATTTTTCGCCCAAGACGCTTAACGATGATACGAAGGTCCGCGACTGGATCGATATGTTTGTCATGTGGCCCACCAAGGCCACACCGGGCGGGCGTGCGCAGATCGAGGTGCGGCCGCAGGGCAACCGGCTGCCCGCTTACCGAAGTATTACGGCGCCGACGTTGGTCATCGGGTTCGCCGACGACCTGGTGCTCCCGCCGCACCTGAGCCGGGAGGTCGCCGACGCCATCCCGAATGGCCGCTACCTGGAGATTCCCGACGCCGGTCACCTCGGCTTCCTCGAGCATCCGGAGGAGGTCAACAAAGCGGCGCTCGATTTCCTCGCCGATAGGCTGTAGTGGTGAACCCCTCGACCGCGCAGGCCCGCGTGGTCGTCGACGAACTGATTCGCGGCGGCGTACGGGATGTTGTGTTGTGCCCGGGCTCGCGCAACGCCCCGCTGGCCTTCGCGCTGCAGGACGCCGACCGCGCCGGCCGGTTGCGACTGCACGTCCGAATCGACGAGCGCACCGCGGGCTTTCTGGCCATCGGGCTGGCGATCGCCGAACGCGCCCCGGTCTGCATCGCGATGACGTCGGGGACCGCGGTGGCCAACCTCGGACCGGCCGTCGTCGAGGCGAACTACGCGCGGGTCCCGCTGGTCGTGCTGAGCGCGAACCGGCCTTATGAACTGCTGGGCACCGGCGCTAACCAGACGTTCGAACAGCTGGGGTATTTCGGCACGCAGGTGCGGGCGTCGATCAGCCTGGGCCTGGCCGAGGAGTCGCCGGAACACCTCGATTCGCTCAACGCGCAGTGGCGTTCGGCGGTGTGCCGAATCCTGGTGGCCGCCAGAGGTTCTCGATCCGCGAATGCGGGCCCGGTGCAGTTCGACATTCCGCTGCGGGAGCCGCTTGTGCCCGATGCGGACGAGTCGGTGACCTACGTTCCGGAGGGCAGGGCGGGCGGCAAGCCGTGGACGTACACCCCGCCGGTTACCTTCGATCAGCCGCTCGACATCGACCTGACGCCGGACACCGTCGTGATCGCCGGGCACGGTGCGGGCGAGCACCCGAACCTGGCCGCGCTGCCGACTGTCTCCGAGCCGACGGCACCGCCCGCCGACAACCCGCTGCACCCGTTCGCGCTACGGCTGGTGCGGCCCAAGCAGGTCATCATGCTCGGTCGTCCGACGCTGCACCGGCCGGTTTCGGCGCTGCTGGCCGACCCGTCGGTGCCGGTCTACGCGCTGACCACGGGACCCCGCTGGCCCGACGTGTCGGGGAACTCCCAGGCCACCGGCACCCGCGCCGTCACCACGGGCGCTCCCGACTCCGCCTGGCTGGACCGGTGTGCCGAGGTGCACCGGCACGCGATCGAGGCGGTCCGCTCTCAGCTGCGGGCGCATCCGCTCAAAACCGGTCTGCACGTGGCCGCCGCGGTGGCCGACGCCGTCCGGCCCGGCGACCAGCTGGTGTTGGGGGCGTCGAACCCGGTGCGCGACGCCGCGCTCGTCGGCCTGGACACCCACGGGCTGAAGGTGCGTTCGAACCGGGGCGTGGCGGGTATCGACGGGACGGTGTCGACGGCGATCGGCGCCGCGCTCGCGCACGACGGCCGGACGATCGCGCTGCTGGGTGACCTGACGTTCGTCCACGACAGTTCGGGGTTGTTGATCGGTCCGACGGAACCGGCGCCGCGCAACCTGACGATCGTGGTGTCCAACGACAACGGCGGCGGCATCTTCGAACTGCTCGAACAGGGCGATCCGCGCTTCTCCGACGTGTCGTCGCGGATCTTCGGCACGCCGCACGACGTGGACGTCGGCGCGTTGTGCCGGGCGTATCACGTGGAGAGCCGACAGCTGGAAGCCGACGATTTGGTCGAGGCGCTCAACGAACCGCACGACGGGATGCGGGTGTTGGAGGTGAAGGCCGACCGCTCGTCGCTGCGAGCGCTGCACGCATCGATCAAGGCTGCCCTGTGAGCGGAGCGAACGATTCAGCTCCTGTGAGCGGAGCGAACGATTCAGCTCCTGTGAGCGGAGCGGACAAGCTTGCTCCGTTGAGGGCCGCCGTCGTGGACCGCCTCGCCACCTCCACCCGATGGGCGCGCCGGTTCCTGCCCCGGCTCACCGCCGACCCGAACGAGTCGCGCCGACAGCGGGTGTTCCGCCGGATCCGGGTGGGCATCGTGATCGTCGCGTGCCTGGTGACGCTCCAGTCGGTGCTGATGGTGTTGGGCGCGTGGCGCAATGACCGCCAGATCTCGCGGCACATGGGGGTGGCCGCCGCCGAGGTGCTCGACGCCGGACCGCGCCGGTCGACGATCGAGTTCGTCACTCCGGACCGCGTGACCTATCGCCCCGAGCTCGGAGTGCTCTATCCGTCGGAGCTCGAGACGGGGATGAACATCTACGTCGAATACGACAAGAACGACCCGGATCTCGTTCGCGTGCAACACCGCAACGCGGCCTTGGCGATCATCCCGGCGAGTTCCATCGCGGTGGTGGGCTGGCTGATCGCGAGCGCCGCGCTGGCCGGGGTGACGCTCATCGAGCGCCGACGACCGCAGCGCACGACCGCTGATCCGGAGCCGGCCGCCGAAGTCACGACTGGATGAGCTTGTCGAGCCAGTCGTTGTCGTAGATGTCGAGCTTCTCGCTGGAGACCAGGTCGTAGACCGTCGGTGTACCCGCGGCCCCGGGATCGACGTCGAACAGGAACCCGAAGTTGTTCTCGTCCATCTCCGGAACGTTGACCGCCGACCCGCCGCTCCCGATCCGCTTGATGGCCTTGTCGGGCATGCCCGCTGCGCGCGCCATGTCGGCCATCTCGTCGTCGCTCGGTCCGGGCCCGCCCGGATCCTGGTGGGCCCAAAGCTCTTCGACGAACCGCTGGAACTGCGTGCCCGTCGCGCCGCTACCGGTCGCGAGGAACAGCGCGTTGCTCACCCGTGCCGAGTACCCATGGCTCACTTCGTCGAGGAAGATCAACGGCCGGTAGGTGACGTTGAGTTGACCGACGCCGATGTAGTAGGCGAGCTGATCGCCGAAATCGGCTTGCAGGTCGGCGCAGTGGCTGCACTGCGGTTCGGTGAAGATCTCGATGCGGGCCGGGGCGTCGTCGAAACCGGCGACCACGCCGTAACCGTCTTCGCTGACCTTCAGCGGAGGTTGCGCCGGGTCACGCTGCGCGGTACCAGCGACGTGGCTGGTGCAGCCGACGGCGGCGAGCGCCATGATGAACGCCACGGCCGCTAGTGCCCGGGAGATTCGCATGTCAACCGCCCTTTCTCTGGTCCGCACGATACTCGACGGAAACGCTTCGCAGCGCCCGTTGGCGCACCAGCTTTTCGTGTGCCATACGCCCGCGTGCAACCTTCGCGACAGGTCGCGCTGAGACGATTCGGGCGTGCGCGTGGCAATCGTCGCAGAATCGTTCCTCCCGAATGTCAATGGCGTCACCAATTCGGTGCTGCGGGTGATCGAACACCTGCGTCGCACCGGACATGAAACCCTCGTCATCGCTCCCGACAACCCGCGAGGGCAGGCGCCTGCGGACCGTGTGCATGACGGCGTCCGCGTGCACCGTGTGCCGTCACGGATGTTCCCGAAAGTCACGTCGCTACCGCTCGGCGTGCCGCGGCCCCGGATCGTCGGTGTGCTACGGGGATTCGGCCCCGACGTCGTGCATCTGGCGTCACCGGCGCTGCTCGGCTACGGGGGCCTGCACGCCGCACGCCGGCTCCGCGTGCCCACCGTGGCCGTATTCCAGACCGACGTAGCCGGATTCGCAGAGAGCTACGGCGTCGGCTTCACCGCCCGCGCCGCATGGGCGTGGACGCGGCACCTGCACAGCCGCGCCGACCGGACCCTCGCGCCGTCCACCGCCGCGATGGAAGACCTGACGACGCACGGCTTTCCGCGGGTGCACAAGTGGGGGCGGGGTGTCGACATCACGGGGTTCGCACCCTCGGCGCGCGATGAGGCCCTGCGGCGTCGGTGGTCGCCCCTCGGCAGGCCGATTGTCGGGTTTGTCGGGCGGCTGGCTCCGGAGAAGCATGTAGAGCGTCTGGCAGTGCTCGCACGCCGGGACGATTTGCAGCTGGTCGTCGTCGGCGATGGCGTCGATCGGCCGAAGCTCGAAAAGCTCTTGCCTTCAGCGGTTTTCACCGGTGCGCTGTACGACGCCGAGCTGGCCGCAGCGTACGCCAGCATGGACGTGTTCGTGCATCCCGGTGAACATGAGACCTTCTGTCAGGCGGTTCAGGAGGCGATGGCGTCCGGGTTGCCGGTCGTCGCCCCGAACGCCGGCGGACCGCGAGACCTCGTCGCTCCTTACCGCACCGGGCTGCTGCTCGAGGTCGACGAGTTCGAGGCCCGCCTGGCCGATTCCGTCGATCATCTGATCGCCGAGCGGCAACGCTATTCGATCGCCGCGCGCCGCAGCGTGCTGACCCGGACGTGGCCGTCGATCTGCGACGAACTCCTGGCGCACTACGAAGCCGTCATCGGCCAACGGCACCGCCGCGTCGCATAACCGCACCCCTTGCGGCGGGCCCCCCTTCCCGGCGAGCAGACGCGAAACTGCCGCAATTCCGCCGAAAAGAGGCAGGTTTACGTCTGCTCGCGCAAGGAGTCGGGCACGCCCCTAGCCCTGCGCGTCGACCGCGACCGGCTGCCATTCCTCCCACGTCTTGAGCCGGTTCTCGTAATCGGCCTTGGCCAACTGCAGCGGCAACTCGCCGAAAAACACCCGCAGCGGCGGGTTTTCGGCGTCGACGACCTTGAGCAGCGCCCGCGCCGACGCCTGCGGATCACCCGGCTTGGCCACCCGCTGGCTGCGGATCCGATCGGCTTCCTCGTGCACCTCTTTGTAATCGGGCAGCGGTGTCGACCGGCGCGACGACGAGCCCGCCCAGTCCGTCGCGAAGCCGCCCGGCTCGATCAACGTGACATGCACCCCGAACGCCGCCACTTCCTGGGCCAGCGCCTGCGAGAACCCTTCCAGCGCCCACTTCGACGCGTGATAGATGCCGACGTTCTGGAACGCGACGATCCCGCCGATCGACGACACCTGGATGATGTGCCCGCTGCGCTGCGCTCGCAGATACGGCAACGCGGCCTGCGTGACCCACAGCGCACCGAAGACGTTCGTCTCGATCTGGTCGCGCGCCTCCTGCTCGGTCACCTCCTCGATGAAGCCGAAGTGCCCGTAGCCAGCGTTGTTGACGACGATGTCCAGTCGGCCGAAGTGATCGTGGGCCTGCTTGACCGCCGCGAAGTCCGCGTCGCGGTCGGTCACGTCCAGCGCCAGGGGCAGCAACGAGTCGCCGTACTTCTCGACCAGATCGTCCAGCGAGGAGACGTTGCGGGCCGTGGCCGCGACCTTGTCGCCGCGCTCCAGCGCCGCGATCGTCCATTCGCGTCCGAAGCCCCGCGATGTCCCGGTGATGAACCAAACCTTTTCGCTCATGCTCCTATATCCCCTGTCGACGGGCTCTGCATTCCCGCTTGAAGCATCTTCACAGCTACGGTGGCCTCATGAGCCGCGCGACGCTGGAGAAGGACCCCCGCGATGTGGCGTCGATGTTCGACGCGGTGGCGCGGCGCTATGACCTGACCAACACCGTGATGTCGCTGGGTCAGGACCGGTTCTGGCGGCGAGCGACGCGTGCCGCACTGGGCATCGGCCCGCAGGACAAGGTTCTCGACCTCGCGGCGGGCACCGCTGTGTCGACGGTCGAGTTGGCCAGTTCGGGGGCGTGGTGCGTGGCTGCGGATTTCTCCGTCGGCATGTTGGCCGCCGGGGCCGAGCGCGACGTGCCGAAGGTCGCAGGTGACGCGACGCGGCTGCCGTTCGGCGACGGTGTGTTCGACGCGGTGACGATCAGCTTCGGTCTGCGCAACGTGGTCGACCACGTGGCTGGTCTGCGCGAGATGGCGCGCGTCACCCGGCCCGGCGGACGGTTGGTGGTGTGCGAGTTCTCCACGCCGACGAACGGGTTGTTCGCGACGGTGTACAAGGAGTACCTGATGCAGGCGCTGCCGAGGATCGCCCGTGCGGTGTCCTCCAATCCGGAGGCCTACGTCTACCTGGCCGAGTCGATCCGCGCATGGCCCGACCAGACGCAGCTGGCGCGTCAAATCGCCGATGCCGGCTGGTCGTCGGTGCGCTGGCGCAACCTTACCGGCGGCATCGTCGCCCTGCACGCCGCCACCAAGCCCCTGCGCTGATTACCGGTCGGGCGCCGCGACGCCGCGCTACGGTCTCGGCATGCACGGACGCCTGATCGACCCCGACGCCACCCTCGCCACCGATCCCCGCGCAGACCCGCGAATGGTGAAGGCATTCGCACAGTTCGGCCTCGATGGCCGGCTGCCCGCCGCACCACTGACCGTCGACTCTCCGCTCGAAGAACGCATCGCGTTCGCGACCATGAGCGAGCAGGGGATGGGCGCGATCCTCGAAGCGTTGGCCAAGGACCTGCCCGAGGTGTCCGGCGTGGCCACGTCGACGACGACGATCCCCGGGCCCGACGACAACGACATCACGCTCTACATCAGCCGCCCCGACGATGCGAGCGGCCCGCTGCCCGCGGTCGTGCATCTGCACGGCGGCGGGATGGCGCTGGGCAGCGCGGCCGACATCGGCTACATCAGGATCCGCGAATGCCTCGCGGCCACCGGGCTCGTCGTGGTCGGCGTCGAGTTCCGCAACTCCGGAGGCGAACTCGGTCCGCATCCGTTTCCGGCCGGTCTCAACGACTGCGCCGCCGCGGTGCGCTGGGTGGCAGCCAATCGCGCCGATCTCGGTGTCGCCCATCTGATCGTGTCGGGGGAGTCCGGCGGTGGCAACCTCACTCTGACCGTCGCGCACAAAGCCAAACGTGAGGGCTGGCTGGCCGAGATCGCCGGGTTGTACGCGCAGTGCCCATACATTTCCAACCGCTGGCTCGAGGAGTGCGAGGACCTGCCGTCACTGGCCGAGAACGACGAGTACTTCGTCAGTCGCCAACAACTCGCGCTGCTGGGTTCGATCTACAACCCCGACGGCTCCCATGCCGACGACCCGACGTGCTGGGCGTCGGTTGCCACCGATGAGGATCTCAACGGCCTTCCGCCCCATGTCATTTCGGTCAATGAACTGGACCCGCTCCGCGACGAGGGCCTGGCCTACTACCGCCGCTTGGTGCGGGCGGGCGTTCCCGCGGTGGGTCGAGTGGTCGCGGGCACCTGTCATGGCGGCGACTTGCTCTGCGGCGCTCACATGCCCGAGGTGTTCGACGCATCCATCCGCGACGTCAGCGGATTCGCGAAATCGTTGGGTTAGCCCTCGTCGACCGCGATCGCGGCCTGCTGGCCGCCGTTGGCCGGGGGAGCGCTGTTGACGGCCGGCAAGGGCGGTTCGGACTTGGCGTTCGACGACGGCTTTCCGGTCGCACCTCGATACGGTGTGCACACCCCGACGTAAGACACGTCCTGACACGGTCCTTGCGGCAATGCGGGCGCAACGGGGGCAGAGAACAGCGCGGCAGCGCCGACCGCGAACGCGGCGACCGCCGACCGAACCGTGAGACCGAGCATCGTTGGTTTCCTTCCGCCGATGCCTATGTGAACGCCCTTGCGCTTCAGGGTAATCCCTGCGCGCCGCTGAAAATAGGTCATCTAGCTGGGCTTACAGTTAGCCTGCTTTACGAATCCTGGGCGCTGCGGGTGTCCCAGAGTCGCTCTGTTTGCGGCCCGACGTCGGGGTCGTGCGTCTGCTGGAAGTTGCGTCCACCGCGGCCGAAGGTCGCGAGAACCGCTGGGGGAACGTCGGGTTCGAGTATCGGCTCGCCGAGCCAGCGGCACGGCCGCACATGCACCAAGTCGACCGCAACGGCGTCCGCGTCGTCGTCGCGGCGGTACGGGCCGTCGATGCGCCCCAGCCAGTACAGCCCGTCCGCATCGCGGGTCCACACGAACGCGCCGTTTTCGACATCGGCGAACCGTTCGATACGCCGAGCCAGCCGCTCGCCGAACCCCACGTCGCCGAAACCGACGACGCCCGTCGCCAGCGCCCTGTCCAGCGACGTCTGCGGGTCGATGTCGTCACCGCGGGATCGCATCGGAGCCCGGTACACGGCGGCCATCCGCGTTATTCTGCCTGCGACATGGAGACGTTCAAGCGCTACCTGATGTTTCAGGGCATGATGTTCGTCTTCGGCATCGTCGGCCCGATCTTCCTCGTCATGTACTTCGCGTCCCAACCAGATCCGACGGTGCGGTGGGCGTACTGGATCGGGCTCTTCATCACGACCGCCGATGTCCTGATTGCCCTGGGGCTCACGGCTTCTACCCAGACGAATGAGAAGTCCGGCGTCGCGGTGAAGCTGCTCGAGCGGGACCGGGGCGACTAGGTGAACGGCGCCCGCTCGTCGATACGCCGCGACAGCCGGCCGGCGCCGCGCCACACCCTGGCGGTCCAGTCCTCGTCCTCGTCGGTGACGAAGTTGCCCATCACCCGCACCGCGATGTTCATCAGAGCCGCCGACCGCATGGCGAGCGGTCCCGTCGACGGCAGGAACCGCGGAAACGTCAACAGCAGCGCGAGCCGTCGGGCCACCGAGAACCCGCGGGCGTAGTGCGCGGAGAGCACCGCGGGCCACGCCTGCGAGAGGTCACCGGTGCCCAGCAGTTCGGCCGCCAGCCGTCCGGTCTCCAGCCCGTAGTCGATGCCCTCGCCGTTCAGCGGATTGACGCAAGCCGCAGCGTCGCCGATCAACATCCAGTTGGGCCCGGCCACACCGGAGACCGCGCCGCCCATCGGCAACAGCGCCGACAGCCCGGCGCGCGGCTCCCCGACGAAGCCCCACTCCTCGCGACGCAGGCCCGTGTAATAGGACATCAACGGCCGCAGCGCGGCGTCGGCTGGTCGCTTCGCCGTCGCCAGCGCGCCGACGCCGATGTTCACCTCGCCGTTGCCCAGCGGGAAGATCCAGCCGTAGCCCGGCAGCACTTTGCCCTCCGGCGAGCGCAGTTCCAGGTGCGACGTGATCCACGGTTCGGCGGCGCGCGGCGTGGCGATGTAGCCGCGGATCGCCACGCCGTACACCGTCTCCTGATGCCACTCGCGGCCCAGCACGCGACCCAATGTCGAGCGGGCGCCGTCGGCGACGATCAGCTCGGCGCATCCGATCTCGGCACCCGAGTCGAGCACCACCGACTCCACGCGACCGGAGGAATCATGGCGCACGTCAACGGCTTTCACGCCGAGCATCATCTTGGCGCCCTCGTCGACAGCGACCATGCGGATGCGGTCGTCGAGTTCGGTGCGCGGAACGGCGCTCGAGGTGGAGGGGAACGACGGGCCCGGCCACGCGATTTCGACGTCGGCGCCGAAGCCGGACAACCGCAGACCCCGGTGCCGTACCCGCCCGTCCAGCCACGAGCCCAGGCCGAGCCGCTGCATCTCCAACACCGCGCGCGGGGTCAGCCCGTCGCCGCAGGCCTTGTCGCGCGGGAACTGCGCCTTGTCGATCACGAGCACCTCGCGGCCGGTGCGCGCCGCCCACGCAGCGGCGGCCGAACCCGCGGGCCCGGCCCCGACCACGACCACGTCCGCTCGGGTGTCCATGGTTCCCAGTATGTTGGCAGGGTGAGGACGCCAGCGACGGTGGTAGCCGGGGTGGACTTCGGAGATCCCGAATTTGCGCAGGAAGTGCGTGACGGGGTCGCCCGCATCGAGGACCTGATGGCCACTGAGCTCGGCAAAGCCGACGAGCTGATGGCCGAGGCGGTGCAACACCTGTTCCAGGCCGGCGGCAAGCGGTTCCGCCCGCTGTTCACGGTGCTCTCAGCCCGGCTGGGACCGGACCCGGACGCCTGGCAGGTCACCGTCGCAGGCGCGGTCATCGAACTGGTCCACCTGGCGACGCTCTATCACGACGACGTGATGGACGAGGCGCAGGTCCGCCGGGGTGCTGACAGCGCCAACGCCCGCTGGGGCAACAACATCGCGATCCTCGCGGGCGACTACCTGTTCGCCACCGCGTCGCGCCTCGTCAGCCGGCTCGGTCCGGAGGCCGTGCGCATCATCGCCGACACGTTCGCCCAGCTGGTCACCGGTCAGATGCGCGAGACCCGCGGCGCGGCCGAACACGTCGACTCCGTCGAGCACTACCTCAAGGTCGTCTACGAGAAGACCGCCTGCCTGATCGCGGCCTCCGGACGGTTCGGGGCGACGTTTTCCGGCGCCGACGAGGAGCAGATCGAGCGGTTGAGCCGCCTCGGCGGCATCGTCGGGACCGCCTTCCAGATCAGCGACGACATCATCGACATCGACAGCGATCCGGAGGAATCCGGCAAGGTGCCCGGCACCGACCTGCGGGAAGGCGTCCACACGCTGCCGGTGCTGTATGCGCTGCGCGACGACGGCCCCGAGGCCGACCGGCTGCGCGAACTGCTGGCCGGGCCGGTGGAGAACGACGACGACGTGGCCGAGGCGCTGCGGCTGCTGCGCACCTCGCCCGGTATGGCGAAGGCCAAGGAGACGGTCGCGCAGTACGCGGTGCAGGCCCGCGAGGAGCTCGCGCATCTGCCCGACGGACCCGGTCGCCAGGCCCTGGCGACGCTGGTGGACTACACCGTGAACCGGCACGGCTGAACAGCCGGAACTTGCGGAGCCCGACTAAGCGTTGACTCTTCGGAGTCTCTGGGTCTGAAGGAGGAAGCGATGACTTGGCATCCGCACGCGAACACCGCCAAGACGTTCGCTCTGCTGGTGGGGTTCTCGGCGCTGATCGTGTTCATCGCCTCGCTGTTCCGCAATACCGCGCTCATCGGCCTGGCGGTCCTGTTCGCCGTCGGCATGAACGCCTATATGTACTTCAACAGCGACAAGCTCTCGCTTCGTGCGATGCACGCCCAGCCGGTCACCGAGATGCAGGCCCCGGTCATGTACCGGATCGTGCGGGAACTGGCGACGACGGCGCGCCAGCCGATGCCGCGGCTGTACATCAGCGACACCGACGCCCCGAACGCGTTCGCCACGGGCCGCAATCCGCGCAACGCCGCGGTGTGCTGTACGACCGGCATCCTGCAGATCCTCAACGAACGCGAACTGCGCGCGGTGCTGGGTCACGAACTGTCGCACGTCTACAACCGCGACATCTTGATCTCCAGCGTCGCCGGCGCGATGGCCGCGGTCATCACCGCGCTGGCCAACATCGCCTACTTTGCGACACTGTTCGGCGGTAACCGGGAAGGTGGCGCGAATCCCTTTGCGATTCTGCTGGTTTCGATGCTCGGCCCGATCGCGGCGACCGTGATCCGGCTGGCGGTTTCGCGCTCGCGGGAATACCAGGCCGACCAGTCGGGTGCGGAGCTGACGGGCGACCCGCTGGCGTTGGCCAGCGCACTGCGCAAGATCAGCGTCGGCGTCGAGCAGGCGCCGTTGCCGCCCGACCCGAAACTCGCCGATCAGGCGCACCTGATGATCGCCAACCCGTTCCGGGCCGGCGAGAAGATCGGCAAGCTGTTCTCGACGCACCCGCCGATCGGCGACCGCATCGCGCGCCTGGAGTCGATGGCCGGCCGCGGACCGGGCTACTACTGACCGTCGCCCGGAGCCGGAGCGCCCCGTAACAGCGCGCCGACCTGCGGCGATGTGATCTGTGTGCTGCGATTCTCCTCGCCACCCCTTAGGGTGTGGACCGTGTTGAACAGGGTGTTGATCGGCGTCGTCGGGTCTGCGGGGGCGGCCCTCATCGGCGCGCAGGGTATCGCCGCGGCGCAGCCGACGGAGCCGCCTGCGCCACCGGCGCCGAACGTCAACGCGTTCGCGCCGGTGAAGCTGTCGGAGTTCGCGAAGATGGACGGCAACTGGTACGCGTTCAAGACGCCGGACGGGTTGACCTGCGTGCTGCAGCGCAACGGCGGCTACGGCTGTAGCGGCGCGATTCCCGCAGCGCCGAACGGTGCGAACTTCGTCAGCGGCGGCCCGGGTGTCCCGCAGTTCTCCGTGACGACGGGTGACGTATTCGCCGTCGTCGCCGACGCCCAACCCCTTCCGGCCGGCTCGCGCATCAGCTTCCAGACCGTCAGCTGCGGCAGCGATGGCGGCGTCACGACGTGCTCGGACAGCCGCAACCAGTCGGGCTTCGTGTTGAGCCCGGCGGGCAGCTACATCATCAACGGCGGCAGGGATCCGCTGCTGGAACGGCCCGAGGGCACCAACCCGTTCTTCAACTGACGACGCTTGGTGAACCGGCAGGCGGCTAGAACCCGGCGCCGTGCACCTCGTGGCCGGGCTTTTCGACCATCAGGCCCCGGTAGGCCTCCTCGACGGTGGAGCCGTGGTTGACCACGGAGTCCACCTCGCGCGCGATCGGCATCGAAATGCCGTACTGGTCGGCGAATTCCATGATGACGCTCGCGGCCTTGACGCCCTCGGCGACCTGGTTCATCGACGAGATGATCTCGTCGATCGGCTTGCCCGCTCCCAACTGCTCGCCGACGTGCCGGTTGCGGCTGCGCTGGCTGGTGCAGGTGACGATGAGATCGCCGATGCCGGCCAGGCCGGCGAACGTGTCGCGGTGCTCGCCTGTCGCCTCACCGAGCTTGGACATCTCGCGGATCGCGCGGGCCATCACCATCGCGCGGGTGTTCTCACCGATGCCCAGTGAGTAGCCCATGCCGACGGCGATCGCGTAGACGTTCTTCAATGCCCCGGCCATCTCCACGCCGACCACATCGTCGGTGGTGTAGGTGCGAAAACGCTTGGTGCGGAACAGTCTTGCCAGGTCGGCGGCGAGTTGCTGGTCGGGCATGGCGAGCACCGCGGCCGCGGCGTACCCCTCGGCCACCTCGCGCGCGATGTTCGGCCCGGCCAGGATCCCGGCCGGATGCCCGGGCAGCACCTCGGCGACGACCTGGCTCATACGGAAGTTCGTGCCCTGCTCGAGGCCTTTGACGAGCGACACCACCGGAACCCACGGCCGCAGCTCCTTCGCCAGTTCGGTGAGCACGCCGCGGAAGCCGTGGGACGGCACGCCCATGACGATGACGTCGGCGCACGAGGCCGCCTCGGTGAAGTCCGTGGTCGCCTTCAGGCTCTCGGGAAGCGCGACCTCGTTGCCCAGGTACTTCGAGTTGCGGTGGTTGACGTTGATGTCGTCGGCGGTCTCCTGGGAGCGCACCCACTGCAGCGTCGGCCCGCGGCGAGCGCAGATGGACGCCACCGTGGTGCCCCACGAGCCTCCACCGAGAACGACGACTTGGGGTACGCGTTGCTGAGGTGCCATGCCGATCAGGGTAGGTCGGACGGGTCGTCGCGAGGGCCGATTCGGGAACGCCGCAACAGCGCGTCGATTTCTACGCCAGGGCTGCGGTCGCCCGGAGGAGCACAGCCCCGGTGCAGAACTCGCGAAGCGGGCCCGCGCCGCTCAGCGGTAGTTGACGAACTGCAGCGCGACGTCGAGGTCGGCGCCCTTGAGCAGTGCGATAACGGCCTGCAGGTCGTCGCGCTTTTTGGAGCTGACGCGGATCTCGTCGCCCTGGATCTGCGCCTTGACGCCCTTGGGTCCTTCGTCACGGATGATCTTGGTGATCTTCTTGGCCTGCTCGCTGGTGATGCCCTGCTTGATCTGGCCGCTGACCTTGTAGGTCTTGCCCGATGCCTGCGGGTCGCCGGCGTCGAACGCCTTCATCGAGATGTCGCGGCGGACCAGCTTCTCCTTGAAGACGTCGACGGCGGCTTTGACGCGCTCCTCGGTCGAGCTGGTGATGACGACCGTCTCCTCGCCCTGCCACTCGATCGACGTATCGGTGCCGCGGAAGTCGTATCGGGTGGCCAGCTCCTTGGCGGCCTGGTTCAGAGCGTTGTCCACCTCCTGGCGGTCGACCTTGCTCACGACGTCGAACGATGAATCCGCCATTGGATCCGTCCTCCCTGATGGTCTGGTGCCGTTTTCGTCTTAGGCCCATCCTCGTTGTACCCTGCAAGTCGCACCAAACCGGGTCGCCCGGCCGGTGCAGCACCCAGGCAGGTTGCCCGAGCGGCCAATGGGAGCGGACTGTAAATCCGTCGGCTTACGCCTACGCAGGTTCGAATCCTGCACCTGCCACCATGCATGTCAGGTCCGCCTTCGAGCGGGCCTGATTGCGCTTCTGAGGCAACGACCGAACGCCTCCTAGCAAATGAGAGTCGCCAATCATAGGGAAATCCCTGATTCCCGGTCGGGAATCGAGGCTGCTCCGGACACCTCGCCCGCGAGCTCGGCGGCAGATGCGGTCATGGCACGAGTCCAGGCCTACCGCGAGATCAAGAGCCAGATCCAGCTCGCCCGCGATTCATGCTGAGCATCGGCGACTCCCGGGCAGAACGACTACGTCAAGGGCGGGCCCTGACGCCCGTGTGGTCGCGAAAAACATAGCTGCATACGGAGACTCGCGGCTATCGCGACGCAACGTCCGGCTCACAGTGCGTCGGCGGGGAAGACCTCGTCGGCCAGCGTGAGCCAATCGATGCTGCCCGTCTCGGTCGTCTCGTCGACGGTCGAGACCTTGGTCGTGACGGTTCTGGTCATGCCATCGATCGTCGCGCCCGACCGGTGTACCGCGGAATCGCCGGAAAGCCAGACTTCACGCCCCGCAGGTCAGCTTTTCCTATCCTTCAGGTAAGCCCGACGCCCGTGTGATGGCGCGGCTGACCACCTCGGCCACGTCATCGTCGGTCAACGCGCTGTCCTCGATCAGCGTGTGCGACAGGACAGTCCGGACGACGACTTCGGCCGCGGCGACCGGGGTCAGCGCGAGCTGGTCGGAATCCGGAATCGCCTGCGCAACCATCGCCGCCACCGTCCGCACCAGATTCAGTCGATCGTTGCCGACGGGCAGCCCGGCATCGAGCAGCCAGTGGGGTTCGTGATCGCGGATGTAGAGGAACGCCCGGTGATTGCGCAGGTACCGCAGCGTCGTGGTGACGACAGCGGACGTCTGCGCACTGGGATCGGCGTCGGGGTCGAACGCCGCGAGCGTCGCGGCGATCATCGCACCGATCTCCTGCTCGGCGATCGCGCCCAGCAGGCCGTCCTTGTCGCCGAACTCGCGGTAGGCCGTTGCGCGCGATACGCCGGCGCGCTCCGCGACCTGGCTCAGCGTCAGCCGATCCAGGCCGGATTCGCTGATCAACTCCAGTGCGGCCTGCACCAGTTGTGACGACGAACGAGTCCTGGCCACCGACTCTTTGTACCGCACCATTGCGCCCGCCCCCGAACTGAGACTAGATTCCGGATTAGTCTCAGTAGAGGAGCGACCGTTGACCCAAACGTCCATGCCCAGCGCGTCGACCGGCGGGCCCCATCTCCCCGAACTCCACCGCTATCTCGGGACCCTGCAGGTCAGGGAGCGCGACCAGCTGATGACCCAACTCGCGACCCTCAACGGTGCCGACCTCCGAAGCCTCGGCGTCAGCGAGCCGCAACTAACCGAATACGACTACCGGGTCGACGACATCGGCGGGACCATCCCGGCCGAGCTCGACGGAACCCTGTACCGCAACGGCCCCGGCCGCTGGCAGGACCACAGCGGTCGGCCTCTACATCACCTCTTCGACGGCGACGGCATGCTGTCGGCCTTCACCATTGCCGACGGCGCCGTTCACTACAAGAACCGGTACGTGCGGACCAACCACTATCTCGGCAAGACCGGGCTCAACCACATGGGCACCGCCGCGCCCGGCGGCATCAAGTCCAACATCGGTCGCCTCCCGCCGAATCTGGCCAATACCAACGTCGTCGAGCACGCCGGCCGGCTGTACGCCTTGTGGGAAGGCGGGCCACCGCACGAGATCGACCCCGAGACACTGGAAACCATCCGTGTCCGCCGATTCGGCGGCGAATTGCGCTGGGTGGGTTCGTATTCGGCGCACCCGTGCTTCTGCCCGCGATCCGGCGAGATGTTCAACTTCGGCGTCGAGTTCATCCCGAGGCCGCACCTACGGATCTATCGCACCGATCCGACGGGTCGGCTGAAGCACTTCCGCTCGGCGCGGCTGCCCTACGTCGCCATGGTGCACGACTTCGCGCTGACGGAAAGCCATCTGGTGTTCGTGGTCTCGCCCATCATCCCGGCTGCGCTACCGGTGCTGCTGGGGCTCAAGCCGATGGGCGACGCCATGCGGTACCGGCCCGAGCGGGGCAGCGTGTTCGTCCTGGTGCCGCGGGACGGCGGCAAGATCCGCACCATCGAATACGACGCTGTCCTGATGTTCCACCTCAGCAACGCCTACGACGACGACGGCGACACCGTCATCGACGCGATCATTTACGACGACGGCCGACTCCTACAGCGGCTCAACCGCTTCCACGTCGCACCCCTCGACGACGCCCCTTCGACGTTCATGCGCTACCGCCTCACACGGTCGGGACGCGTCATCGCCGAAGCGCTGTCCGATCTTCCCTGCGAATTCCCCCGTCACAACGACGCAGTCGAGGGTCGTCAACATCGGTACGCCTACGTCAACACGCGCCACCATCTGGTGTCGTTCTACGACTCGATCACCAGACTCGACCTGAGCGACTCCTCCGCGTCGACATACACCACACCCGAGGCCGGAAACAGCTTCTGCGAGCCGGTGTTCGCCGCCAAGCCCAAGGCAACCGCAGAGGACGACGGGTGGGTGCTCTCCGTCGAATACCAGGCGCGCACGCACACGTCGCGCCTGGTGATCTTCGACGCCGCCGACATCGCCGCCGGTCCGATCGCCGCCGCCCACCTGCGCCACCACATTCCGCAGGGCTTTCACGGCAACTTCGCCCCGCGCCCCCGCTGAAACCGTTGTAGCGGGCGCCGTTTGTGAATCTGACGACGTTTTCGCACCCGAGTCCGTCGCCATATTCACAAACGAGCCCCCAGGCCCAGCCCCCGAGGTCCTTGACCCGTGCCCCAGCGAGGTTCAGTGTTTGCATAGGCCGACCGAACGCAGGGGAGGGCTGCTGATGAGCATCGACGACGAACCCGTCACCACACTCGAGGACCTGCGCGGCGATCTGGCACGCCGATACAAGTGGACACCGACCGGCGGCGCCGAGGTGGACCCGGCGGTCGTCGACGCCGACATGGCGTCCCTCGACCGCGACGGCTATCTCATCTGGGAGAACCTGCTCAGCGCCGACGAGTGCCGGCAGATCAAAGAGACGGTCGCGCCGTGGCTCGCGCATACGGGGCGCAACGCGTTCGAGGGGCGGCACACACAGCGCGTGTACAGCCTGCTGAGCAGGACGCGGGTCTGCGACGGGCTGGTCGACCATCCGCGGGTGCTGGCGGTTCTCGACCGGCTGCTCATGGACAACTACCTGCTGTCCGCGTTGCAGGCCATCAACATCCAGCCCGGCGAGACCGCCCAGATGGCCCACCACGACGACGGCTTCTATCCGATCCCGCGGCCGCGCGACCCGCTTGCGGCCGCGACGATCTGGGCGATCGACGACTTCACCGCCGACAACGGCGCCACCGTGCTCTATCCCGGCAGCCACCGCTGGGGCAGGCGCCGCCCCGAACCGGACGACCCCGCGATGCCCGTCGTCATGCCCGCGGGCTCATGCGTCTTCTTCGTCGGCACGCTCTGGCACGGCGGCGGCGCGAACACCACCGACACCGACCGACTCGCCGTGACCGCCCAATACTGCCAGCCGTGGCTGCGGCCGATGGAGGCGTTCACGCTGTCGATATCCCGCGACACCGCGCGAGAGGTGTCCGACGACATCCGCCGAATGATCGGATACAGCATCCACCCGCCGTTCGTCGGCGCGGTCGACGGGCTGCATCCCCTGAGGCTCCTCGAAGAGCCCTGACCGCAACCCAATTCGCTACGCGGGGGTGAACCGCACCGCGGCCATCCGCTCCCGGCGAACCACGTCGGCGAAATCCTCGACCGACGGGATGCCGCCGTCGCGGAACTTCAGCCCCATCATCGCCGGCGCGCGCTTGGGTCCCCAGGCCTTCGCGCAGCGGTGCGACAACTCGGCGACGAGCGCGGTGTCGGTCAACAGTTCACCGCGCATCTTCGTCGTCCGGCCGTCGAGCACCACGTCGGCGGTGGCCCCGTCGCGGAAATTGTTCTTCCACGGCGCCGACGTCAGCGCATACAGTTCCCCGTCAATTCTGTGCGCGCTCACCGGAATTGAGTACTGACGCCCGCTCTTGCGACCGACGACGTCGATCAACATCATGCGACTGCGCAGCGACCCGACCAGGGGAGTGCGCAGCAACCCGCCAATCAGCGGATTCACGATTCGCAGCACCTTGTCCGGTGGATGCGACGGCTCCACAGCGGGAGATTGTTCTGCCATGGGTTCACGGTAGGACGGGCCGGTCGCTATGACGGCGTTCTGGCAAAACTCGGCTACAGAGACCCCGGGGTCGTCGGGCACGTCGACGGCGTGTTCGGGCAGCGCCTCGAGCGAGACGATCTCGAGTGTGCGCTCGTGCGTCGACACCAACACCGCCGACCGGTCTCCTTGTCTCCACCGCTTGCCGGTGACGGCACCGACAAAGTCGACCGTGTCATCAATGCCGGTGATCAATGAATAGCCTGTCACCGGCGACTGAAGGCGGGTTCGGCGCAAGTACCAGCCGCCGTCGACCGTAAGCCGTTAGGCTGGCCGCGCGGCAAGCACGTCGAACGCCGACGAACCGGAAGCGTAGCGCGGACTGGGGGTGGACGTGACGAACCCGGAAACGCCAGAACCGGTCGACGCTCGTCGCGGCAAGGTTGACTTCACCGGCGTACGTTGGGGATCGGTCGAGTGGACACTGCTGTGCATGCTCTACCTAAGGGCCTGTGAGAGCCGATCCGGCCGACCCATACTGGGTGACCAGGTCGCTGCACAGCACGTCGCACGCATCGAGTACGACTGGGAACGTGTCCACCGTGCGGTGCGCCCGGCGATCAATCAGTTCGGTGTGGCATTGCGTGGCGCGCAGTTCGACGCACTCGTCACTTACTACCTATCGGCGCATCCGAATGCCACGGTGTTGCACCTGGGTTGTGGATTGCACAGTCGCGCAGTACGTTTGGCAATACCGCCGGACGTGAGATGGTTCGACGTCGACTTACCGCAAGTGATCGCGTTGCGCCGGAAGCTGTACGCGGAGTCCAGTCGCTATCAGATGATCGGGTCGTCGATCACCGATCCGAGCTGGCTTGACCAGATCCCGACGGGCGGTCCCGCGCTGATCGTCGCAGAGGGTGTTCTGATGTATCTCACCCAGCAGGATTTAGCGCGTCTGTTGCCTGAGCTGCTCGATCGCTTTGATACCGGAGAGCTCCTCGTCGACCTCCTGTCGCCGTGGGGACCTCGACTGTCGAGATCCGGCATCATCAAATGGGGCACCCGCGACGGCCGCGAGATCACCTGGTGGGATGCCCGACTGCGCCTCGTCGATAACAGCTCGGTCATTTCCGGATTCGAAAAAATCCCGCTCACGACCCCGCGGCTTTTGTACCGGGTACAGAGCCTGATCCGCACGACCCGAAATTATGACCGTATCTTCCGATACGCGTTCTAGACCCCCAGCGCAGCGCTCCCCGCATGTCCTCGCGTTTGGTAGCCCATATAACAACAAATCGCTGATCAAACGTTTCTTACGGCCACGATAATTTTTTGCCGAAACTGCGTGGTCGCGTGTGACGACGAGTTAGCGTCGAACCGGTTTCACTCAAGCGGGGTTTGGGAGAGAACCAGATGAACGGGAGCCCGTTCGACGACGACAACCGCAGTTTACTCGTTCGGGTCACCGGCGAGGGGCGGCACATCGCGTGGCCGGCCTTCACGAAGGGGCCAGCCGGCTGGTGGGTGGTTCACGGGGAAGCGGACCGCGCTAGGTGTCTGGTCTTAATCGAGCAGAACTGGTCTGACACACGGCCGAAGAGCCCGCGCATGCGGCTCAGATCGCGGCAGGCCTGATCGGGCTTTCCTTCAATATCTTCTGGATCGAGGGCTCGAATGGAGCTTGACAACCAGGCATTGCCGTTGACACGCCGGCAACTTGACATATGGCTTGCCCAGCAGACGGGCCACTCCGGCACCGAGTGGCAGCTCGGCATGTTCGTCAAGATCGAGGGCACCATCCAGCCGGACGTCTTCGAACAGGCGATCAGGCTCGGGCTGCAGGAGGCCGAACCTATTCGCGCCGCCTTCTTCGAGGAGGACGGTCAGATAGTCCAGCGAGCGATCGACTACGCCGACCTCGAATTGGCTCGCTACGACCTGATCGGCTCCGACCGCGCTGAGCAGGAAGCCCGGCGGATAGCGACAGCGATCGAACGCACCCCGATGCCGTTCGACGGCAAGCTGATGAAGTTTGCGCTGTTTGCGACGCGCCCTGGCGAATATTACTGGTTCGCATGCTGTCATCACATTGTCATCGACGGCATGAGCATGGGACTGGTGGGTCGGCGCATCGCCGCTATCTACTCGGCCCTTATCGCGGGTACGCCCGCCCCGCCCGCCTTCTTCGGTTCTCTTCGGGACTTTGTGCGCAGCGAGTTGGAGTACGAGTCGTCGACCGACTACCTGGAGGACGAAGCGTACTGGCGGGAAAACCTCCCATCGGAAATCGCACCAGGATTTCGGCTACCGCGAGATGCAGGCACGACCGATTCGCACAGGCCATCGACTCCGATCCACCTGGATCCGGCCGTCGTCGGCTGCGTCAAAGAGTTGGCCAAGGCACTGGGCATCCGGCGGTCGTCGGTCCTCACTGCCGCGTGCGCGCTGCTGGTGCGCGGGTGCAGCTGCGGCGACTCGGAGGTGGTGCTCGACTTTCCGGTCAGCAGGCGGGCCGACGCAAAGACGAAAACTCTTCCTGCGATGCTCGCCGGAGTCGTCCCGCTGGTCCTGAAAATGTCGCCGCAGTCCACTGTCGCCGACCTCTGCCGACAAGTCGACCAGCGAACCCGAGAATTGTTGCGTCATCAACGTTTTCCGGTGCAATCCCTAGAGCTCGGCGGTGACCATCGCCGCTTGAGCCAAGCACCGGACCGGGTCGTGCTCAACTTCGTTCCCTCGCGTCTGTCGCTGAACCTCGCCGGTGCGCCGGCGACGGCAACATACACAACATTTGGCCCGGTGGGGTACTTCGGCTTGTTCTTTGTCGGGGTTGGTGATCAACAGTCGTTCTGCTCGGCCGGGGCGGGGCAACCGTTCGCGAACTTCGCGCCGTCGGATTTGGCTGAACGTCTGCAACGGATGTTGACCGCCATGGCGACCGCTCCCGAAAGTCGGTTGCCGACGTTGACTGTCCTCGGGTCGGACGAGCATGCCCGCCTGGACGAATGTGGTAATCGTGCGGTGCTGACCACGGCGTTACCCACGCCGTCGTCGATCCCGGGGTTGTTCTCTGCGCAGGTGACGCGCACCCCCGATGCGGTCGCGCTGGTATGCGGTGATCGCACGTGGACCTATCGCGAGTTGGACGAGGCGTCTAATCGACTGGCTCGCCTGCTGGTCTCACGCAACGTGCGGCCAGGACAGATAGTGACGCTGCTCTTTTCGCGCAGTGCCGAGGCGATTGTTTCGATCTTGGCGGCCTTGAAAACCCGTGCGGCATACCTGCCGATTGATCCGGCGACGCCCACGGCCCGTATCGCTTACATCATCGAGGACGCTGCGCCCGTTGCCGCGATGACGACCGCTGGCCTGGCCTCTTCGCTCGCCGGATACGGACTGCCGGTCATCAACGTCGACGACGCAGCAACGCATTTACAGTCCGGCGACCCGTTGCCGCCACCTGATCCCGACGACATCGCCCATATCATCTACACCTCGGGCACCACTGGGGCTCCCAAGGGTGTTGCCATCACCCACCGTAACCTCACCCGGCTACTCGGTCCGCCGGACGAGTACCTGTCCCCGCGGGCGTGGGGGCAATGGCATTCGTATGGCTTCGACGCCTCAGTCGAAGAGATCTGGCGCGCACTGCTACACGGTGGGCGGTTGGTGATCGTGCCTGAGGAGGTCGCGGCCTCCCCGCAAGACCTGCACGCCTTGCTCGTCGCCGAGAGCGTCGGTGTCCTAAGCCAGACGCCGTCGGCGCTGGGGACGCTCGCGCCGGAGGGTCTGGACTCGATAGCGCTACTGGTGGCCGGCGAAGCTTGCCCGGCCGAGTTGGTGGACCGGTGGGCGCCGGGCCGGGTGATGCTCAACGGCTATGGCCCCACCGAAACGACGATCTGCGCATCCAGGAGTGCTCCATTGGTGCCCGGTTCGGGTGCCCCGCCGATCGGTGCACCGGCTGGAGGGTCGGCGTTGTTCGTCCTCGACGGGTGGCTGCGTCCGGTCCCCGCCGGTGTGGTCGGCGAGCTGTACGTCGCGGGTCGCGGTGTGGGGGTGGGGTATTGGCGTCGAGCGGGATTGACCGCGTCGCGGTTCGTGGCGTGTCCGTTCGCCGGTGGGGGGCAGCGGATGTATCGCACCGGGGATCTGGTGTGTTGGCGTCCAGACGGGCAGTTGCAGTATTTCGGGCGCGCCGATGAGCAGGTCAAGATCCGCGGCTACCGCATCGAACTGGGCGAGGTGCAGGCGGCGCTGGCCGGACTGGCCGGGGTGCAGCAATCGGTGGTGATCGCGCGCGAGGACCGCCCCGGGGACAAGCGACTGGTCGGGTATGTGACCGGTGCGGTGGATGCGGGCGCGGCCCGTGCGGCGTTGGCCGACCGGTTACCGCCGTATATGGTGCCGGCCGCGGTGGTGGTGCTCGACGGGTTGCCGGTCACGGTCAACGGCAAGCTCGACACCCGCGCGTTGCCGGCCCCCGAGTACGTCGACGCCGATCGGTATCGCGCTCCGTCCAACCCACTCGAGGAAATGCTGGCCGGTATCTATGCCCGTGTGCTCGGGCTCGAACGCGTCGGTGTCGACGACTCCTTCTTCGACCTCGGCGGCGACTCCTTGTCGGCGATGCGCGCGATCGGCATGATCGCCAAGTCCGTCGATGCCCATTTGACCGTGCGCGCGTTGTTCGATGCGCCCTCGGTCGCGCTGTTGGCATCCCGTGTCAGAGCTGACGGAAGTCGGCGCCCGCAGTTGGTCGCCAGCGAGCGGCCTGCGGTGATTCCGTTGTCGTTCGCGCAGAGTCGACTGTGGTTCCTGGACCAGCTGCAGCCGGGCGCGTACAACATGCCGACGGTCCTGCGAATCAGTGGCCCACTTGACGTCGAGGCGCTCAGCACCGCCTTCGACGATGTCGTCGCGCGACACGAAGTGCTACGGACCGTGTATCGCCAAACCGACGGTGTGCCATATCAACAGGTGCTGTCGGCCGGCGCTGCGATGTGGCGATGCCACGGCATGCCGATGGAATCGATGTCCGAGCGTGAGGCGTTCGGCGAATTGACTGCTCTGGCAGCCTATCCGTTCGACCTATCGGTGGAGATTCCGCTTCGCGCTCAACTGTATTCGATCGGCCCCCAAGAGTATCTGTTGGGGATCGTGTTGCACCACATCGCATTTGACGGTTGGTCAATGGCACCGCTAACGCATGATCTGGCTCAGGCGTATGAAAGTCGCCGACGGGCTCGAGAGCCTGAGTGGTCTGTGTTGCCGGTGCAATACGTCGACTACGCGTTATGGCAGCGTGAGCAGTTTGGTGATCTGGCGGACAGTCGCAGCCTGATCGCCGCACAGCTGGACTATTGGCATGATGCCTTGGCGGGCATGCCCGAACGGCTCCAGCTTCCAACTGACCGTCCCTACCCGCCAGTGGCCGACCAGCGGGGCGCCACCGTGCCAGTGGACTGGCCGGTGTCACTACAGCAGCGGGTGCGTCAAATGGCCGCGAATTGCAGCGCGACCAGTTTCATGGTGGTGCAGGCGGCGCTCGCGGTGCTGCTGTCGCGGTTGAGTGGCAGTGCGGATGTAGCGATGGGGTTTCCCATCGCGGGCCGCACCGATCCCGTGCTGGACGATTTGGTGGGTTTCTTCGTCAACACGTTGGTTTTGCGGGTTGACCTCAAGGAGGACCCTACGGTCGATGAGGTACTCGCGCAGGTACGCCAACGCAGCATAGGCGCCTACGAGAACGAGGACGTACCCTTCGAGGCGCTCGTCGAACGCCTGAACCCGACCCGCAGTCTGACCCATCATCCGCTGGTCCAGGTGTTGTTGGCCTGGCAGAACCTTCCCGGCCATGCGGGCTCCCCAACCCCCTTGGCGTTGGACGGACTACAAGTCACCCAGATTCCGGTCGACACTCACACCGCGCGCATGGACCTGTCTTTCTCGTTGGCCGAGCAGTGGACGGAAAGTGGTGAACCGGCTGGTATTTCGGGTGAAGTAGAGTTTCGCAGCGACGTTTTCGACGCGCACACGATCACGACTATGTTGCAACGGTTCGAGCGGGTCCTGATGGCCATGACAGCTGATCCGGCAGCGCGCTTGTCGTCGATCGAATTGCTCGACGCAACCGACCTCGCTCGGCTGGATCAGATCGGCAACCGTGCTGTGCTCGCCGACCCGGCTCCTGCAGCCGCGTCGATACCGCAGCTGTTCACCGAGCACGTGACGCGCCACCCGGTAACGGTTGCTATCAGCTGCGGACGGGATTCGTGGACGTACCGCGAACTCGACCTGGCCTCAGATCGGTTGGCACATCTGCTGTCTGCTCACGGTGCGCGTCCCGGTGAGACAGTCGCGTTGCTGCTGGAACGCTCCGCCGAGGCGATCGTGGCGATGCTGGCGGTGCTCAAGACCGGGGCGGCCTACCTTGCGATCGACCCGTCCCATCCGGACGCCCGCGTCGAGTTCATGCTCACCGACGCCACACCGGTGGCCGCGCTCACCACCCCCGATCTGAGAGAGCGACTCGACGGCTATGCCCTCGCTGTGTTCGACGCCGCCGACCCAGGCGAGGACGCACAACGCGGTTCCACCCTCTCGGCACCGGCAGCCGAGGATATCGCTTACGTCGTCTACACCTCCGGGACCACCGGAACTCCCAAAGCGGTGGCCATCACCCATCGCAACCTGTCTCACCTCGTCGCCTCGACGCCACCGGATCTGCCTGCAACGCAGGTGTGGACGCAATGTCACTCCTACGGTTTCGATTTCTCGGTCTGGGAGATTTGGGCCGCCCTGCTCGGCGGCGGGCGACTGGTGATCGTCTCTGAAGCGATCGCCGCTTCGCCCGACGACTTCCACGAGCTGTTGGTGCGGGAACGGGTCAACGTCTTGACCCAAACCCCCTCAGCGGTGGCCGCATTGAGTCCGTCGGGGCTCGAAGGGGTGGCAGTGTTACTTGGCGGTGAGGTGTGTCCTGCCGAGGTGGTGGATCGGTGGGCGCCGGACCGGGTGGTGATAAACGCCTATGGGCCGACCGAGGCCACGGTGTACGCGTCGATGAGCGCGCCTCTGCAGCCAGACACCGGGGCGGCGCCGATCGGTGCGCCCGTGCCGACTGCTGCGCTGTTCGTTCTCGACGAGTGGCTGCACCCGGTACCGACCGGGGTGGTCGGCGAGTTGTACGTCGCCGGTCGAGGCGTGGGCCTCGGCTATCTGGGTCGGTCCGGGCTGACAGCAAGCCGGTTCCTGGCCTGCCCGTTCGGCAGGCCCGGCACACGCATGTACCGCACCGGCGATCTGGTGTGCTGGCGCGCGGACGGCCAACTGCAGTATCTGGGTCGCGCCGACGAGCAGGTGAAGATTCGCGGCTACCGCATCGAGCTCGGCGAAATACAGTCCGCCCTCGTCGCCCTCGACGGTGTCGAGCAAGCCGCCGTAATAGCCCGCGAGGACCAGTCCGGGATCAAACGGCTGATCGGCTACCTCACCGAAAAAGTCGCGGGGACAGTCGATCCGACCTCCGTCCGATCGGCGCTGGCCGACCGGTTGCCTGCGTACATGGTGCCGGCGGCGGTCGTGTTTCTTGACGCACTGCCGTTGACTGTGAACGGAAAGCTCGACACCCGCGCGCTGCCGATTCCCGACTACCAGAATTCGCAGCAGTACTCGGCGCCTGCCGATGCGGTCGAAGAGGTGTTGGCCGGCATCTATGCGCAGGTGCTGGGCCTGCAGCGGGTCAGCGTCGATGACTCATTCTTCGATCTAGGCGGCGACAGTATCTTGTCCATGCAGGTGGTGGCCCGAGCCCGCGCCGCAGGTCTGCAGTGTCGCCCTCGCGACATCTTCGTCGAGCAGACCGTCGCCCGGTTGGCCAGGGTAGCCGGGATAGCACGCGATGAAGCCACCCCTGCCGACGAGGGCGTCGGTATCGTCAAAGCAACGCCGATCATGTGCTGGCTGCAGCAGATACCCGGCGATACAAGCCAATTCAACCAGACCGTGGTGGTGCAGGCGCCGGCTGGCGTCACTCACTCTGATGTCGTCGCCATGCTGCAGGTGCTGTTGGACCGCCACGCCGCCTTGCGGCTGCGTGTTGAACACCGCCCGTCGGGCTGGTCGCTTTACGTGCCCAAGCCTGGATCCGTTGAGGCCGCCGCAAGTCTGCGCTCGGTAGATGCGCTGACGGTAGATGCATTGGTAGCGGCGCGTTCTCGGCTTGATCCATCCGCGGGCGTGATGCTCAGCGGTCTGTGGGCGCCGACAACCGGAGAGTTGTGCTTGATCGTCCACCACCTCGCCGTCGACGCGGTGTCGTGGCGGATTCTCCTCGAAGACCTCAACATCGCCTGGACGCAGTATCACAGCGGACAGCCGATCGAGTTTCCACCGCTGGGCACGTCGTTCCAGCGCTGGGCGACGCTACTTGACAAGCATGCTCACAGTCCGGCGGTCATCGCACTCGCCGACACCTGGCGGGAAGCGTCCACTACGTCGACGGCTTTGCCCCGGATACGACCTCAAAGAGACACCTATGCCAACGCGAGCCGACTTTCAGCATCGCTGGATCCGGAGACGACGCGCGTGCTGTTGGGGCAGGCACCGTCGGCGCTACACACCGGCGTGCAAGACGTCCTGCTGATCGGGTTCGCGTTGGCGTGGCGGACGTTCTTCGCAAAGCACGACTCCGTCGTCATCGATGTCGAGACCCATGGGCGCAACGAAGACCTGGCCCCCGGGCTCGACTTGTCCCGGACGGTGGGCTGGTTCACCACGAAGTATCCCGTGACATTGACCCTCGATCCGCCGCGATGGATTCAGGTGCTAGCCGGTGACGCTGCCTTGGGCGCTTTGCTCAAGAACGCCAAGGAACAATTGCGTGCTCTGCCGGACGGCATGACATACGGCCTGTTGCGCTACCTCAACACCGGTGTCGAGCTACCCGAGGCTGATCCGGCCATCGGCTTCAACTACCTCGGACGGCTGGACACAGGCGGCGTGCAGATGTCCGAGGACATGTGGCGGGTCCGCGATGACGCCTTGACGTTGGCAGATACGGTCGCGGCGGTGCCTATGCCGCTGTCACACACCGTCGAGCTCAACGTCGCCACCCTCGAGGGCGCCAACGGCCAGATGCTACAGGCGAATTGGATATGGACGGCATCGATATTGGACGAAAGCCAAGTCGACCGGCTCAACCGACTCTGGTTCGACGTGCTGAAGGGCATCTGCCGCCATGTCGAACGCGGCGGCGGCGGGTTGACACCCTCCGACATCGCACCCGTTGTCCTCGACCAGGACCAGATCGACCAACTCGAGCAGCAGGGCAGCGTCGCCGACATCCTTCCGCTGACCCCACTACAGGAAGGGTTGCTCTTCCACGCCAACACCACGGCCAGCGCAGACGACGCGGTGTATGCCATGCAACTCGACATCACGATCGACGGCCCACTCGATCCGCCGCGACTCCGACACGCCATCGCGACGGTGGCCAAGCGCCACCCCAACCTCGCGGCCCGATTCGACAACCACTACGGCCGCGCCGTCCAGGTCATTCCCGCCGACCCTGTCATTCCTTGGACGTTCCTCGACCTTGGGGCCACCGGCATCGACGCCGGCATCGATGCGGCCGCTGCCACGACGGCGGCGGGCCTGGCCCCCTGCGCGCCGCCGGCCGACACAGCGACGACAGGCGGGGTCTACCAACCCTTCGATACCGTTGTGGCTGAGGCGATCACGAAGCTGTGCGCGGGCGAACGTGCCGCGGTTTGCGACCTCACCCGCCCACCTGCCTTTCGAGCGGCCGTAGTGCGGATCGCGCCGAACCGACACCGACTGGTGCTGACCAACCACCACATCGTGCTCGACGGCTGGTCGCTGCCGATCGTCGCCCGGGAGATATTCGCTAGTTATTACGGGCATCGACTGCCCGCCGCCGGCTCCTACCGCCGTTACGTCATGTGGCTCGCCGAACGGGACAACTCCGCGGCGCAAGCAGCCTGGCGTGAGGTGCTCGCCGGCTTCGACACGCCCACGCTGGTCGGCCCTCCGAACCGGCTGACGCTCGGGCCGCGAGAGACCACCGCGTTCCGGGTAAGCGCGGACTTGACGCGGGCGCTCGGCGAGCTGGCGCGCTCTTGCCATTCGACCATCAACACCGTGCTGCAGGCCGCCTGGGCACAGCTGCTGGTTTCACTGACCGGCCAGCACGATGTCGCATTCGGCACTGCGGTGTCCGGGCGCTCCACCGATGTCGTCGGCGCTGAATCGATGGTCGGCCTGCTGATCAACACGGTGCCGGTGCGCGCCTATATCACCTCGGCGACGACCGTCGGCGAGTTGCTGAACCAACTGCAGCGCAGCTACAACCACACACTGGAACACCAGCACCTCTCACTGAGCGAGATCCACCACGCCACCGGCCAGGATCTGCTGTTCGACACGGTCTTCGTGTACGAGAACTATCCCGTCGACACCCGCACGTTGCTCAGCAACGGGCTGACCATCACCGAGGTCAGTGGCCGTGAGTCCACCCACTACCCGCTCGCTGTCGTCGCACAGCCGGGCACGGAATTGGGGGTGCGCATCGAGTTCGACACCGATGTGTTCGACGCGATTGAGGTCGACGAGCTCAGCCGGCGACTTCAACGGGTGCTGCGGGCGATGACCGCCGACCCGACGCGCCGGTTGTCGTCGATCGATCTACTCGACAGTGACGAGCACGCCGTTCTCGAGCGGTACGGCAACCGGGCGGTGTTGACCCAGACCGCGGCGCCGACAACGATCCCGGCGCTCTTCGCCACGCAGAAGGCGCGCAACCCACGAGCGGTGGCGCTGACCTTCGAGGGCGAATCGATGTCGTACGGCGAACTCGATGAGGCGTCGAACCGACTCGCCCGCTTGTTGGTTCGACACGGGGCCGGTCCGGGCCGGTGTGTGGCGCTCGTGTCCGAGCGATCGGCGCAGGCCGTAGTGGCGATTTTGGCCGTGCTCAAGAGCGGGGCCGCCTACCTGCCGATCGACCCGTCGACGCCCAGGGCTCGCATCGAGTTCATCGTCGCCGATGCCGCACCTGCCGCCGTACTCACCACCACCAACCTGGCGGACCGGATGCACGACATCGGCATCCCTGTCGTCGAACTCGACGACGTCGCGATATCCGCAGAGCCAAGTAGCGCGCTGCCCCAACCGGCCGCCGACGACATCGCGCACATAATCTACACGTCGGGGACCACTGGTATCCCGAAAGGCGTTGCGGTCACGCATCACAATGTCACCCGCCTCTTCGACGCCCTCGACGTCGGCCTCGAGCTTGGGCCGCATCAGGTATGGGCTCACTGTGCATCGCTGGCGTTCGACTTCTCGGTCTGGGAAATTTGGGGGGCCCTGTTGTCCGGCGCCCGGCTTGTGGTGGTACCCAAGTCGGTGACTCGCTCGCCGAAGGACCTCAACGCGCTGCTGTGCAGTGAGCACGTCACCGTGCTGAGTCAGACACCGACTGCGGTGCAGGCACTTTCATCCGAGAATCTAGCGGCCATCACGTTGATGGTGGCCGGTGAGGCCTGCCCGGCCGAGGTGGTGGATCGCTGGGCGCCGGGTCGAGTGATGATCAACGGCTACGGACCGACCGAGATCACCGTGTACGCAACGATCAGCGCGCCGTTGACGGCAGGATCCGACATCGTGCCGATCGGTGCACCCGTCCCGGGCGCCGCGTTGTACATACTCGACGGGTGGTTGCGTCCAGTACCCCACGGTGTGGTGGGTGAGTTGTACGTGGCGGGCCGTGGGGTCGGCGTCGGATACTGGCGTCGGCCCGGCCTGACCGGGTCGCGGTTCGTCGCATGTCCCGACGGCGAGCCCGGCGCACGGATGTACCGCACCGGTGACTTGGTGCGGTGGGGCGCAGATGGGCAACTGCAGTACCTGGGTCGGGCCGACGAGCAGGTCAAGGTGCGCGGCTATCGGATCGAACTCGGCGAGATACGCGCCGCACTCGCTGAACTGGATGGTGTCGAACAGGCGGCGGTGGTCGCGCGTGAGGACCGCCCCGGCGACAAGCGCCTGGTCGCATACCTCGTCGAAACCATCTCGGGGGCAATCGATCCGGTTGAGGTGCGGCTCGCGCTTGTCGAACGTTTGCCGTCCTACATGGTGCCCGCAGCTGTCGTGGTGCTCGACGTGCTGCCCCTGACGGCGAACGGCAAACTCGACGTTCGCGCGTTGCCCGCACCCGAGTACCAAGTTGTCGGTCACTACCGCGCCCCAGCCACTCCCGTAGAGGCGATCCTGGTAAGCCTCTACGCTCAGGCGCTCGGGCTCGAACACGTCGGTGTCGATGACTCCTTCTTCGACCTCGGCGGGGACAGCATCTTGGCGATGCGCGTGGTCGCCGACATAAACACCAGCCTCGACCGTGATCTCTCCGTGCGTGCCTTATTCGAGGCGCCCTCCGTCGCCGAGCTGGCAAGCCGTCTCGGCGGTGAGGCGGTCCGGCGAGCGCCGTTGGTCCCGGTCGCGCGTCCCCCGGTGATTCCGTTGTCGTTCGCCCAGAACCGGCTGTGGTTCCTCGACCAATTGCAAGGTCCTTCCGCAGTTTTCAACATGCCTATCGCACTGAAACTGCAAGGCCGGCTCGACGTCGATGCGCTGCACGCGGCTCTTCTCGACCTTGTCGCCCGCCATGAGAGTCTGCGTACGCTGTTCCCGGCTCCAGAAGGGGTCCCACAGCAGCTTGTCGTGCACGCCGACAGGGCCGACTTCGGCTGGCAGATCGTCGACGCCACTGCTTGGTCGGCGGAGCGGCTCAGTGACGCCGTCGAGGAAGCGGTACGCCTGGCCTTCGACCTGTCTTCGCAGATTCCGTTGCGGGTTCGGCTGTTCCGCACCAGTGAAAACGAATACGTGTTGGCGGGCGTGGTGCACCACATCGCCGCCGACGGCTGGTCGATCGCTCCGCTGGTACGTGATCTCAACGCGGCATACACGAGCCGGTGCGCAGGGCAGCCACCGAGCTGGCCGCAATTGCCTGTGCAGTACGTCGATTACACACTGTGGCAGCGTGAGCAATTCGGCGACCTCGACGACGGAAGCAGTCTTATCGGAACGCAACTGGCGTACTGGCAGGACGCGCTGGCGGGGATGCCCGAACGGCTGCAGCTACCGACCGACCGTCCCTACCCGCCGGTGGCCGAGCAGCGCGGCGCCACGGTGACTGTCCAGTGGCCGGCGGAATTGCAGCGCCGGGTGGGGGATGTGGCCGCGCGGCACAACGCGACAAGTTTCATGGTCGTCCAAGCCGGTCTGGCTGCGTTGCTGTCCCGGCTGAGTGCCAGTCGCGATGTCGCCGTTGGGTTCCCGATCGCCGGACGCCGCGATCCCGCACTCGACGACCTCGTCGGTTTCTTCGTCAACCTCTTGGTGCTGCGGGTGGATCTGGCGGGCGACGTGACGGTTGCTGAGTTGCTTGCGCAAGTGCGACGGAAAAGCCTGGACGCCTACGAGAACCAGGATGTGCCGTTCGAAGTGCTGGTCGATCGGCTCAACCCGGCCCGCAGCCTGACCCATCACCCGCTGGTACAGGTCGCGTTGGCCTGGCAGACGTCCGTCGGAGGCGCCGACGCAGCCACCGGGCTGACGCTCGGCGATGTACAGGTCACCCGGCTACCCGTGGACACCCACACCGCTCGTATGGATTTGGTGTTCTCCCTGTCCGAACGCTGGACCGACACCGGTGAATGCGACGGGATCGGCGGAACGGTCGAGTTCCGCACCGACGTGTTCGACGCGGTCACCGTCGAGGCCCTGGCCGTACGGCTGCAGCGGGTCTTGACGGCGATCACGATAGATCCGGCGCAGCGCTTGTCTGCGGTAGACGTGCTCGCCGACCAAGAGCACGCGCAACTCGAGCGGTTCGGTAACCTCGTCGGATTGACTGCCGCGATGCCGGCGATGGACTCGATTCCGGCGTTGTTCGCCGGTCACGTGCAGCACACACCGGATTCGGTCGCAGTCACCTGTCTGGACACTTCCTGGACGTACCGGCAGTTGGACCTGCTTTCGAACCGGCTGGCGCACTTGTTGATCAGCCACGGGGCACGACCGGGACGATGCGTCGCGTTGGCGATGAGCCGTTCGGCCGAGTCGGTCGCGGCGATACTTGCGGTGCTCAAGACCGGAGCAGCGTACCTTCCGATCGATCCGGCGCTGCCGCCGGCGCGTATCGAGTTCATGATCGCCGACGCCGCACCGATCGCCGCGGTCACCACGACCGCCCTGCGCGACACCCTCGACGGATTCGACATGCTCGTGGTCAACGTCGACGATGCTGGCATCGCGACTCAGCCGGACACCGCGTTGCCGCCGCCGCCCGCCGAACACGTCGCGTACGTCATCTACACATCGGGCACCACCGGCGTGCCCAAAGGCGTTGCGGTCACACACGACAACGTGACCCAGCTGTTGTCGTCGCTGGACGCCGGACTGCCGCGGCCGGCGGTATGGGCGCATTGCCATACGTTGGCGTTCGACGTCTCGGTCTGGGAGATCTTCGGCGCGCTGCTGCACGGTGGACGGGTCGTCGTAGTACCCGAGAACGTCGCCGCCTCGCCCGACGACTTTCACGCGGTGCTGACCGCCGAGAAGGTCAGCGTGCTGACCCAAACACCCTCTGCCGCAGCGATGCTGCCACGCGAGGGACTAAGTTCGACCGCGTTGGTGGTGGTCGGCGAAGCGTGCCCGCCCGAGGTCGTCGAGCAGTGGGCACCCGGGCGGGTGATGATCAACGCCTACGGCCCGACCGAGACCACGATGTGTGTGGCCATCAGCGACCCACTGGTGCCGGGATCGGGCGTGCCGATCGGCTCACCGGTGTCCGGGGCAGCGCTGTTGGTTCTCGACGACGTGCTGCGGCCGGTGCCGCCCGGATCGATCGGTGAGCTGTACGTGGCCGGGGCCGGAGTCGCAGTCGGCTACATCGGCCGGCCCGGACTGACCGCGTTGCGGTTCGTGGCCTGTCCGTTCAGGGGCGGCGCGGGGCTGCGGATGTATCGCACCGGCGATTTGGTGCGCTGGCGTGCTGACGGCCAACTGCAGTACCTGGGACGCGCCGACGAGCAGGTCAAGATCCGCGGCTACCGCATCGAACTCGGCGAAATCCAGGCCGCGCTCGCCGGACTGGCCGGCGTCGAGCAGGCAGTCGTGGTCGCTCGTGAAGACCACCCCGGCGCCAAACGACTGGTCGGCTACATCACCGGGGCGGCAGACCCCGCCGAAACGCGCGCTGTGCTGGCCGAGCGGCTCCCGGCTTACATGGTGCCGGTCGCGGTGATGCGGTTGGACAGCCTGCCGCTGACACCAAACAACAAGCTCGACGTCCGCGCGCTGCCCGCGCCCGAATACCAGGACAGTGACCGGTACCGCGCACCGGCCGACGCGGTCGAGGAGATTCTGACCGGCATCTACGCTCAAGTGCTGGGACTCGAGAGGGTCGGCGTCGACGACTCGTTCTTCGACCTCGGCGGTGACAGCATCTTGTCGATGCAGGTGGTGGCGCGGGCTCGGGCAGCGGGCGTGACGTGCCGGCCGCGGGACATCTTCGTCGAGCAGACGGCGGCCCGGCTTGCCCGTGCCGCGCGGGTGCTGACCGCGGACATCGGCCCCATCGACCAAGGCCTCGGGGAAGTGGTGGCCACCCCGATTATGCGCTGGCTACACGAAATCAACGGCCCCATCCGAGAATTCAACCAGACGATCATCGTTCAAGCACCCGGCGGGGTGACGCGCGCCGATGTCGGCACCGTGCTGCAGGCGCTGTTGGACCGGCACGCCATGTTGCGCCTGCACGCAGTAGAGCGCGAGGCCGGCGGCTGGGCACTGCAGGTGCCGGATCCGGGTTCAGTCGATGTCAATGCGTGCGTCGCGGCGGTCGACGAACTGTCTGAGGACGCGGTGAGAGCGGCGCGCTCGCGGCTGGACCCCGCCGAAGGCCGGATGCTCAGCGCGCTTTGGGTGCCCTGCACCGGCCGGCTGGCGGTGATCATCCACCATCTGGCCGTCGATGCGGTGTCGTGGCGGATCCTTCTCGAAGACCTGAATATCGCTTGGACGCAACATCGCAACGGGCAGCCGGTGAACCTGCCGGTGGCAGGAACGTCGTTCCAGCGGTGGGCGTCGCTATTGGCGGAGCGCGCCCACGACCCTGCGGTACTGCGCCAGGCGGACGCCTGGCGACACGTCACAACGATGTTGCCCGCGCTCCCCGCGCCGCAGCCCGACATCGACACCTACTCCAGCGCGGGCCATCTGTCCGCAGCGCTGAACACGGACACCACCCGCGTTCTGCTCGGCGAGGTACCCGCCGCGTTTCACGCCGGGATAGGGGACATCCTGCTGATCGCCTATGCGATCGCTTGGTCGCGGTTCCTCGACGCCCGCGGCGAACCCGTCGGCATTGACGTCGAAGGTCACGGTCGGTACGACGATCTCGCGCCGGATCTCGACTTGTCGCGCACGGTGGGTTGGTTTACCCTCAAACACCCTGTCGTCCTGGCTATTCCAGACTTGGACTGGACCAAGACCGTCGCTGGCGACGCCGTGCTGGGCACCGTGGTGAAAGACGCCAAGGAACAACTTCGCAGCCTGCCCGAGGGGTTGACATACGGACTGCTGCGTTACCTCAACGACGAGACCGAACTGCCGGCGATCGACCCGACGATCGGGTTCAACTATCTGGGGCGCCTCGGCGGCGCCGAGACCGGAGTTGTCGGCGAGCTATGGACGGTCAGCAGAGATGACGTGTCGCTCATCGACATTGCCGCTGCCGTCCCGATGCCGCTGGCGCACACCGTCGAACTCAACGCCGCGACCGTCGACACCGACACCGGACCACAGCTGCACGCGAAGTGGGCATGGGCTCCGTCAGCCGTCGACCAAGCCGACGTCATCCGTCTCAGTGAGCTGTTCTTCGGTGCGCTGAGCGGCATCTGCGCCTACGTCCGGCAGGGTGGCGGCGGGCTGACCCCTTCGGATATCACGCCCGCCCGGCTCAACCAGCATCAAATCGACGGGCTCGAGGCGCAATTCCGCCCCGCCGACATCCTCCCGCTGACCCCGATGCAGCAGGGCCTCCTGTTTCACGCCAACACCACACAGGGCAGCGGTGACGACCTGTACGCGATGCAACTCGACATCACGATCACCGGTCCGCTGGACCCCGATCGCTTGGAAGCGGCGGTCCACTTCGTTGCCGCACGCCACCCACACCTGGTCGCTCGATTCTGCGAAGAGTACGACCCACCGGTGCAGGTCATCCCCGCCGACGCGCGACCGGCCTGGCGATATCTCGATCTGGTTGGTGAGGACGCCGCCGAGCGGGTCGCGGAGGTATGCGACGACGAACGCGCCGCGGTCTGCCGTCTGGCGGACCCACCGGCGTTTCGTGCGGCGCTGATTCGCACCGCCGAGGACCGGTATCGTTGCCTACTGACGTTCCACCACATCGTGATCGACGGCTGGTCGCTGCCCATCCTGACGCAAGAGTTGTTCGCGAGCTACTTCGGCCAGCGGTTGTCGGCCGCCGGATCGTATCGCCGGTACGTCACCTGGATGTGCGGGCGTGACCTCGATTCGGCGCGGGCGGCCTGGGGCGAAATCCTCGCGGGATTCGACACGCCGACCATGGTCGCCCCGCCCGGCGCCCTCGGACGCCGAGGCGTCGAATCGCATCGGTTTTCCGAGCACCTCAGTCGGGCCGTCGAGGAGTTGGCGCGCTCAGAGCACACCACCGTCAACACCGTGCTGCAGGGCGCCTGGGCGTATCTGCTCACGTGGTTGACCGGTCAACGGGACGTCGCGTTCGGCACTGCGGTGTCCGGGCGTCCGGCCGACCTCGCCGACGCGGAGTCGATGGTCGGGTTGCTGATCAACACCGTGCCCGTCCGGGCGACCTTCATGCCGGATACCACGACGTCCGATGTGCTGGAACAACTTCGAGGCGCCCACGCCCACACCCTTGACCACCAACATCTCTCGCTCGCCGAGATCCACCGGATCACCGGCCTGGACCAGCTGTTCGACACACTGTTCGTCTACGAGAACTACCCGGTCGACGCCGCGGCACTGCTCGACTTCGAAGGTTTGGCCGTCACCGCGTTCAGCACCCGCGAACGCAACGATTATCCGTTGACGCTACAGGTCATGCCGGGCCGCGAACTCGCACTTCGGTTCGAGTACGACACCGAGGTGTTCGACGCGGCCCGCGTCCGCGCGCTGATCGCACATCTGCAACAAGTGCTGGCTTGTATGACCACCGCTCCGGGTCGGCGACTGTTGTCGATTGACCTGCTCGACCGTGACGATCATGCCCGCCTGGACGAGATGGGCAACCGCGCGGTGCTGACGCAACCGGCGGCCCCGGTGTCGATTCCGGCCCGGTTCGTTGCGCAGGCGACTCACACCCCCGATGCGATCGCGGTGAACTGCGGTGAGTCTGCGTGGTCGTACCGGGAACTCGACGAGGCGTCCAACCGGCTGGCCCACCTGCTTGCCGAACACGGAGCTCGCCCCGGTCAGTGTGTGGCGCTGCTGTTTACGCGCTGCCCCGAGGCAATCCTGTCGATCCTCGCGGTGCTGAAGTCCGGTGCGGCGTATCTGCCGATCGATCCCGCCCACCCGTCTGCACGGATCAAGTTCATGATCGCGGACGCCGCCCCGGTCGTCGCAGTCACCACCGCCGGTGTGGCCGACCGGTTCGATGAGTGCGACATCGAGGTCATCGATGTCGCCGACGCGCGCGTCGACACCCGGCCCAGCACCGCGCCGCCCGCACCCCGGCCGGACGACGTCGCACACATCATCTACACCTCCGGGACCACCGGAATACCGAAAGGCGTTGCAGTCACTCACTACAACGTGGTGCAGTTGTTCGATCGACTCGACATCGGGCTGGAGTTGACACCGGCACAGGTGTGGACGCAGTTCCACTCCTACGCGTTCGACTTCTCGGTGTGGGAGATGTGGGGCGCACTGCTGCATGGTGGGCGGCTCGTCATCGTGCCCGAGACCGTGGCTTGTGCGCCGGAAGACTTTCACGCACTGCTGCTGCACGAACACGTCAGCGTGTTAACCCAGACACCATCTGCCGTGAGGGGATTGACGCCCGATGGCCTGGATTCGACCGCGCTGGTCATCGGCGCCGAGGCGTGTCCACCCGAGTTGGTGGTCCGGTGGGCGCCGGGCCGGGTGATGCTCAACGTCTATGGCCCCACCGAAACGACGATGTGGCTGTCCAAGAGCGCGCCTCTGACGCCGGATTCGGGTGCGCCGCCGATCGGCTCACCCGTCACGGGAGCGGCGTTGTTCGTCCTCGACGGGTGGCTGCGTCCGGTCCCCGCCGGTGTGGTCGGCGAGCTGTACCTGGCCGGTCGCGGTGTGGGGGTGGGGTATTGGCGTCGAGCGGGATTGACCGCGTCGCGGTTCGTGGCGTGTCCGTTCGCCGGTGGGGGGCAGCGGATGTATCGCACCGGGGATCTGGTGTGTTGGCGTCCAGACGGGCAGTTGCAGTATTTCGGGCGCGCCGATGAGCAGGTCAAGATCCGCGGCTACCGCATCGAACTGGGCGAGGTGCAGGCGGCGCTGGCCGGACTGGCCGGGGTGCAGCAATCGGTGGTGATCGCGCGCGAGGACCGCCCCGGGGACAAGCGACTGGTCGGGTATGTGACCGGTGCGGTGGATACGTGCGCGGCCCGTGCGGCGTTGGCCGACCGGTTACCGCCGTATATGGTGCCGGCCGCGGTGGTGGTGCTCGACGGGTTGCCGGTCACGGTCAACGGCAAGCTCGACACCCGCGCGTTGCCGGCCCCCGAGTACGTCGACGCCGATCGGTATCGCGCTCCGTCCAACCCACTCGAGGAGATGCTGGCCGGTATCTATGCCCGTGTGCTCGGGCTCGAACGCGTCGGTGTCGACGACTCCTTCTTCGACCTCGGCGGCGACTCGGTGTCGGCGATGCGGGCCGTGGCGGCGATCAACGCCGGAGTGGGAGCGGACCTCCCGGTGCGCGCCTTATTCGATGCGCCGACGATCGGTCGGTTGGCGCCACGCCTCAGCCGCAGCACGGGTGGTCACGAGCCGTTGGTCGCCGGTGAGAGGCCTGCCGTCGTTCCGCTGTCGTTCGCCCAGAGTCGCCTGTGGGTGATCGACCAATTGCACGGTCCCTCGCCGGTTTACCACATAGTGGTGGCGCTGCGACTGCGAGGACACCTCGACGACGACGCACTACACGCGGCACTGGGTGACGTGGTGGACCGCCACGAAAGCCTGCGCACGCTTTTCGTGGCACCCGACGGCATCGCTCAGCAGCTGGTCCTTTCCGCCGGGAGCACCGATGTGGGCTGGCAGATCGTCGACGCCACCGCGTGGTCGGAAGACAAGCTGACGGAGGCCATCGGTGGCGCGGCGGCTCAGCCGTTCGACCTGGCTAGGCAGATCCCGCTGCGGGCCAGGGTCTTTCGCATCGGTGACGACGACCACGTGTTGGTCGGCGTGGTGCACCACATCGCCGCCGACGGCTGGTCGTTGGGCCCCCTGGTGCGCGACCTGGGTGTTGCCTACGAGGCACGCCGACACGGAGACGTTCCCCGTTGGGCGCCGCTGCCGGTCCAATACATCGACTACACGATGTGGCAGCGTGCGCGGTTCGGTGACCTCAACGACAGCGACAGCCTGATCGCGGCGCAAGTCGAGCACTGGGAGCAGGCGTTGGCAGACTTGCCCGAACGGCTGCAGTTGCCCACGGACCGACCCTATCCGGCGCTCGCCGATCAGCGCGGCGCCGTCATGACGGTGCACTGGCCCGCAGAGTTGCAGCAACGGGTGCGCCAAACGGCCGCGGAGCACGATGCGACCACCTTCATGGTGATGCAGGCCGGACTGGCGGTGCTGCTGTCGCGGCTCAGCGCGAGTCCCGATGTGACGGTGGGCTTCCCGATCGCGGGACGCAGCGATCCCGCCCTCGACGAGCTGGTCGGTTTCTTCGTCAACACACTGGTGTTGAGAGTCGATTTGACCGGCGACCCCAGTTTCGCCGAACTGCTCGACCAGGTGCGGCGCCGCAGTCTGGCGGCGTTCGACCACCAGGAGGTGCCGTTCGAGTTGCTGGTGGAGCGGCTCAACCCGGTCCGGTCACTGGCGCACCACCCGCTGGTTCAGGTGATGTTGGCGTGGCAGAACCTGCCCGGCCTCGGCGGTGATCACGCGGCCGGGTTGACGCTGGGCGATCTGGACGTCACGCCACTTCCGGTCGAAACCCACACGGCCAGGATGGATCTGACGTTCTCGCTGTCCGAGCACTTTACCAATTCCGGTCTGCCGGACGGCATTCGGGGAGCGGTCGAGTTCCGCACCGACATCTTCGATGTCACCAGCATTGAGGTGCTCGTCGGCCGGTTCGAGCGGGTGTTGGCGGCGATGACCGCCGATCCCCACCGCCGGGTCTCCGCGGTGGACCTCCTCGAGCCCTCCGAGCACCACCGACTAGCAGAGGCGGGCAATCGGCGGGTGCTGAACGCACCCGTACCCTCGTCGCGGTCGGTCCCGGAGTTGTTCGCCGAACATGTGACGCGACAGCCGAATGCGGTGGCGGTCAGTGGCGCGAACCGCACGCTGACCTACCGTGAGCTTGACGACGCTTCAAATCGGTTGGCCTGCTTGCTCAGCGAGCGCGGAGTCAAATCGGGCTCGCGTGTAGCGCTGCTGTTCGAGCGATGCTGCGAAGCGATCGTCGCAATGGTGGCGGTGCTCAAGGCTGGGGCGGCGTACCTTCCGATCGATCCGGCACTGCCGTCCGCGCGCCGGGAATTCTTGCTGGCCGACGCCGAACCGGTCGCTGCCCTGACCACTGGCACGCTGGCCGAACTGATGGCAGGAAGCGATGTCGCGGTGATCGAGATCGACGACCCCGCCGTCACCGGCTACCCGTTCACACCGCTGCCGCTGCCGGCGGCCGGTGACATCGCCTACCTGATCTACACGTCGGGCACAACCGGCACCCCCAAGGGTGTGGCGATCACCCACCAGAACCTGGCTCATCTCGCCGAATCGACGCCCACGGCCCTACCGACCCAGCAGGTCTGGACGCAGTGTCATTCGTACGGCTTCGACTTCTCGGTGTGGGAAGTCTGGGCCGCGCTGCTCGGCGGCGGGCGACTGGTGATCGTGCCCGAAGCGGTCACCGCTTCGCCCGACGACTTCCACGAGTTGTTGGTGCGCGAACGGGTCAACGTGCTGACCCAAACTCCCTCTGCAGTGGTCGCATTGAGCCCCCTGGGGCTCGATGAAGTGGCGGTGCTGTTCGGCGGCGAGATGTGTCCCGCCGAGGTGGTCGATCGGTGGGCACCGGCCCGGGTGGCGATCAATGCCTACGGGCCGACCGAGGCGACGGTGTATGTGTCGATGAGCCGCCCGCTGAGTGCCGGGTCGGGGGCCGCGCCGATCGGTGCGCCGGTGCCGACCGCGGCGTTGTTCGTGCTCGACGAGTGGCTGCGGCCGGTGCCGGCCGGCGTCGTCGGTGAGTTGTACGTAGCAGGCCGAGGCGTGGCAATGGGTTACCTCGGCCGGCCCGGGCTCACCGCGGGACGGTTCCTGGCCTGCCCGTTCGGCCAGCGCGGCACGCGCATGTACCGCACCGGGGACCTGGTGTGCTGGCGCGCCGACAGCCAACTGCAGTATTTGGGTCGCGCCGACGAGCAGGTGAAGATCCGCGGGTTCCGCGTCGAGCTCGGTGAAATTCAAAGCGCGCTAGCCGAAGTCGACGGTGTCGAACAGGCAGCGGTCGTCGTCCGCGAGGACCGCCCCGGCGACAAGCGTCTGGTCGGCTACACCACCGGCACCGCCGTCCCCGCCGCGGCGCGCTCCGCGCTGGCCGAGCGGTTGCCTGCCTACATGGTGCCTGTCGCAGTGGTTGCGGTCGACGCGATCCCGTTGACGGTCAACGGAAAGCTCGACACGCACGCCCTGCCCGCGCCCGACTACCAGAACGCGCCGCAGTACCGCGCCCCGGCCGATGCGGTCGAGGAGATGCTGGCCGGTATCTACGCGCAGGTGCTCGGCTTGGAGCGGGTAGGTGTCGATGACTCGTTCTTCGATCTAGGCGGCGACAGCATTCTGTCGATGCAGGTGGTGGCGCGCGCCCGGGCCGCGGGGCTTCGGTGCCGGCCGCGTGATGTCTTCGTCGAGCAGACGGTGGCGCGGCTAGCCCGAGTCGCCCATGCCGCGGGCGGTCCGGCCGCCCCGGCCGACGACGGCACCGGACACGTGCAGCCCACCCCGATCATGGCCTGGCTGCGCGAGGTCGACGGCCCGGTCGACCAGTTCAACCAGACGATGGTGTTGCAGGCGCCGGCGGGAGTCACCGCCGCTGAGGTTGTCATGCTGCTGCAGGCGTTGCTGGATCGGCACGCCATGCTGCGGTTGCGCGTCGCCGACGACGGCCAGATGACCGTTCCCCCGCCGGGGTCGGTGCAGGCCGTGGACACTCTGCAGATAGCCGGGGAATTGACCGAGACGGCGATGAACAGTCTTCGTGCTCAACTGAATCCGGCCGTCGGGAGGATGCTGACGGCGTTGTGGGTGCCGTCCACCGGACAACTGGCATTGAGCATTCACCACTTCGGAGTCGACGCGGTCTCGTGGCCGATTCTGATCGAAGACGTCAACGTCGCGTGGGCCCAACACCGCAACGGTCAGGCGATCGCGCTGCCACCGACCGGCACCTCCTTCCGGCAGTGGGCCGCCCGGCTGGCCGACCACGCCCTGGACGCCGCGACCCTGGCCCAAGCGGAGGCCTGGCGGCAGATCACCGCGACCGAGCCCGCGCTACCGGCTCCCAGACCCGAGGTCGACACCTATGCCGATGCCGGGCATCTGTCTCTGTCGCTTGATGTCGAGGGCACCCGTGCATTGCTCGGTAAGGCGCCTGCCGCGTTCCACGCGGGTATCTCCGACATCCTCTTGATCGCCTACGCGCTCGCCTGTGCCGAATTCGTCGGCACCGCAACGTCGATCGGCATCGACGTCGAGGGCCACGGGCGCCACGAACAGCTCGCCGCGGACGTCGACCTGTCACGCGCGGTGGGTTGGTTCACCACTAAACATCCCGTCACACTTAAGGTGCGGAAGCTGAACTGGGAGAACGTGATCGCCGGTGACACAACGCTGGGTCCGGTGGTCAAAGACCTCAAGGAGCAACTGCGCGCCCACCCCGATCCGTTGACCTACGGGTTACTGCGTTACCTCAACCCCGACGTGGACCTGGCCGGCCCCGACCCCTCGCTCGGGTTCAATTACCTTGGTCGCCTCGGTGCTGGCGCTGCGCAGCTGTCCGAGGAGATGTGGGGTGTCAGCCACGACGGCTTGACACTGGCCGAAGCCGCCTCAGCCGTACCCATACCGTTAGCGCACACCATCGAACTCAACGCCGCCGCCGTCGAAACCGCCGACGGCCCTGTATTGCGTGCCGACTGGACGTTCGCGCGCTCGGCGCTGGACCACACCGAAATCGGCAGGTTCGGCATGCTGTTCTTCCAAGCGCTGCAAGGCATCTGCGCCCATGCCGAGAGTGGCGGCGGCGGGCTCACCCCTTCCGACATCGCCCCCGCCCGGCTCACCCAACCCCAGCTCGACGAGCTCGAGGCGCACGAGCGGATCGCGGACATCCTGCCGCTGACCCCATTGCAACAGGGGCTGCTCTTCCACGCGAGCACCACGGCAAACGCGGCTGACGACATCTACGCGATGCAGCTCGAGATCACGATATCCGGCCCACTCGACCCCCACCGGCTTCGCGACGCGGTGCGTACCGTCGCCATCCGCCACCCCCACCTCGCCGCACGATTCTGCGGAAAGTTCGACGAACCCGTGCAGATCATCCCGGCCGACCCGACACCGGCCTGGCGGCACGTCGACCTCACCCACAGCGGACGAAACCCCGATGATCACGTCGAGGAGGTGCGCGTCGGGGAACGCGCCGCGGTCTGCGACCTCACGCACCCGCCGGCCTTCCGAGCGGCGCTGATCCGCACTGCGCCGGACCGGCACCGGTTCGTGCTCACCAATCACCACATCGTGCTCGACGGCTGGTCGTTGCCAATCCTGATGCGGGAAATCTTCGCCGGCTACTTCCGGCAGCAGTTGCCCGCGGCGACCCCGTACCGGAGCTTCGTCGAGTGGCTGGCCGAACAGGACATCGACGCGGCCCGAGCCGCCTGGCGCAAGGTGCTGGCCGGTTTCGACACACCCACCCTGGTCGGTTCACCGGGCCGGCTGACGCCGGGGCCGCGAGGCACCGCGTCGATCTCGCTGCCGGCACGAAACAGTCACGCACTCAACGATCTCGCGCGGGCGCAACGCACCACGGTCAACATCGTTTTGCAGGCTGCCTGGGCGCAGGTGCTGATGTCCGTGACCGGCCACCATGACGTCGTATTCGGTGCAGCGGTCTCCGGACGACCGACCGAACTGGTCGGTTCCGAAACGATGGTCGGCCTGCTGATCAACACCGTGCCGGTGCGCGCGGACGCCAACCCGGCGACCACCATCGTCAGCCTGCTCGACCAACTGCAACGCGCCCACGTCGACACCCTCGAGCACCACCATCTGGCGCTCAACGATATTCACAAAGTCACCGGCTGCGACCAGTTGTTCGACACCCTGTTCGTGTACGAGAACTACCCGGTCGACACCAGCGCCTTGGCGGACGTGACGGAGTTGGCGATCACCGAGATCGTCGGCACCGAGTCGACGCATTACCCTCTGATGCTGCAGGCGCGGTCGGCGGAGGAATTGCGGCTGCGCATCGAGTTCGACGCCGACATGTTCGACGCCGCCCGAGTCGATGCGCTCTTGCGACGGCTGCAGCGGGTTCTCGAGGTGATGACCACCGATCCCACCCGCCGGCTGTCGTCGATGGATGCGCTCGATGCCGCCGACCAGGCCCTTCTCGACCGGTTGGGTAATCGCGAGGTGTTGCGCCGACCTGCGACTCTCGTGTCGATCCCGGTGCTGTGGGCCGCGCAACTGGCGCGCACACCCGAGGCGGTTGCCCTGAGCGATGGAGAGCGCTCGTGGACCTACCGCGAGCTCGATGATGCGTCGAATCAGTTCGCGCACTTGCTAATCCAGAATGGTGCCGGCGCGGGACGGTGCGTGGCACTGCTGTTGGAGAGGTCAGCCGAGGCGATCATATCGATCCTCGCTACGCTCAAGGCCCGTGCGGCATACGTGCCGATCGATCCCGCGCTGCCGCCGAACAGGATCAGGTTCCTGATCGAGGACACCGCGCCGATCGCCACGGTGACGACTGCGGGACTGGCCGATCGGCTCGACGGGTGCGGGTCACCCACCATCGATGTGCACGACCCCGCGATCGACGCGCAACCGCGCGAGCCGCTACCACCGCCGGCACCCGACGATCTGGCCTACATCATCTACACCTCGGGCACCACTGGTGTGCCCAAAGGTGTGGCCATCACGCACAGTAACGTCACACAGCACCTTGACTCACTGGACGTCGGCCTGCCGCTGGCGCCGGTCTGGACGCAATGGCATTCGTTGGCCTTCGACGTGTCGGTGTGGGAGATCTGCGGCGCACTGTTGCGTGGCGGCCGGCTGGTCGTGGTGCCCGAGTCCGTCGCGGCATCATCGGAGGACCTGCACGAGTTGCTGCTCACCGAAGACGTCGGCGTGCTCAGCCAAACTCCGTCGGCGGCCGCGATGCTCTCGCCCGAGGGACTGGAGTCGACCGCGTTGGTAGTCGCCGGGGAGGCCTGCCCGGCGGAGTTGGTCGAGCGCTGGGCGTCGAACACGGTGCTGATCAACGCCTACGGACCGACCGAAACGACGGTGTACGCGACGATCAGCGCACCGTTGACGCCGGGGGCGGGCCCGGTGCCGATCGGAGCCCCGGTCACAGGCGCCGCGTTGTTCGTACTCGACGGGTGGCTGCGACCGTCGGCCGCCGGTGTGGTCGGCGAACTGTACATAGCCGGCCGCGGCGTGGGAGACGGGTATTGGCGGCGATCCGGGCTGACAGCCGCACGGTTCGTCGCCTGCCCGTTCGGAACGCCGGGAATCCGGATGTACCGCACCGGAGACCTGGTGCGGTGGGGCGACGACGGGCAACTGCAGTATCTGGGACGCGCCGACGAGCAGGTCAAGATTCGGGGCTACCGCATCGAACTGGGTGAAGTGCGCACTGCCCTGGCCGAATTGGACGGCGTCGAGCAGGCAGCGGTGGTCGCCCGCGAGGACCACGGTGGAGACAAACGCCTCGTGGGCTACGTGGTCGGGACGGCAGACTCGTCCGATCTTCGCGCCCAGTTGGCAGCGAGGCTGCCCGCATACATGGTTCCGGCGGCCATGGTCGTGCTGGACGCGCTGCCGCTGACGCTCAACGGCAAACTCGACACCCGCGCCCTGCCTGCCCCCGAGTACGGCGGCGGGCGCTATCGGGCTCCGAGCAACGCGGTTGAGGAGATCGTGGCCGACATCTACGCCGAGGTGCTCAATGTCGGGCGGGTCGGCGTCGACGACTCCTTCTTCGACCTCGGCGGCGATTCGCTGTCAGCGATGCGGGCCGTGGCGGCGATCAACACCGCACTCGATTCCGGACTCTCCGTGCGTGCGTTGTTCGACGCGCCCACGGTCGCGCAACTGGCGCTCCGGGCGAGCGAGGCGATCGGCCGGCGCACACCGTTGGTTCCCGTCGAACGGCCCGCGGAAATCCCGCTCTCCTTCGCGCAGAGCCGGCTGTGGATCCTCGACCAATTGCACGGCGCCTCACCGGTTTACAACATGGCGGTGGTGCTGGAACTGTCCGGGAGTCTAGATGCCGATGCGTTGAGCCTGGCACTGCACGACGTTGTCGCCCGCCACGAGACCCTACGCACACTGTTCCTGGCGACCGACGGGGTGCCTTATCAGCTGGTGATACCACCCGACCGCGCGGACTTCGGCTGGCACGTCGTCGACGCTCGCAACTGGCCGGCGACCACGTTGGAACAGGCCGTCGAGCGCACAGTGCGTCACTCCTTCGATCTGGTGAGCGAAATCCCCCTCAGAGCAACGCTGTTCCGTATCGCCGGCGAGAAACACGTCCTGGCCGCGGCGATGCATCACATAGCCGCCGACGCCTCGTCGGTGAGTCCGCTGATACGCGACCTCGGCGTGGCGTACGCCAAGCGGTGCCACGGGCAGCCGCCCGACTGGCCGTCATTGCCCGTCCAGTACGCCGACTACGCGCTGTGGCAGATCGCCGAATTCGGTGATCTCGACGCCGCCGACAGCCCGATAGCCGGACAACTGACTTACTGGAAGGACGCCCTGGCGGGACTGCCGGAACGGCTGCAACTCCCCACCGACCGGCCCTATCCACCGGTGGCTGATCACCGCGGAGCCAGCGTGGCGGTGAACTGGCCGGCCGATTTGCAGAATATGGTCCGCGAAGTGGCGCGCAAACACAACGCGACCAGCTTCATGGTGGTTCAGTCCGCTCTCGCGGTGCTATTAGCCAAGATGAGCGCCAACAGCGATGTCGCCGTGGGATTCCCGATCGTCGGAAGGGTCGACCGTGCGCTCGACGACCTGGTCGGATTCTTCGTCAACACGCTGGTGCTTCGGGTCGACCTCGGTGGTGACCCGACACTGGCCGATCTGCTTGATCAGGTGCGAAGGCGTAGCCTGTCGGCCTACGAGAACCAGGACGTGCCATTCGAATTACTGGTGGAGCGGCTCAATCCTGCCCGCAGCCTGACCCATCATCCACTGGTGCAGGTGATGCTGGCCTGGCAGAACGTGTTGGGAGATCACAGCAACGCCTCCGGGCTCAGGCTCGGTGATCTGCAAGTCACCCAGAGGCCGGTCGATATCCACACCGCCCGAATGGATCTGGTGCTCCACCTGACCGAATACCGGACCGACACCGGTGAGCCCGGTGGGATACGGGGTGAGGTCGAATTCCGCACCGACATATACGACGCGTCGACCATCGAAACCCTGATCCGGCGGCTGGAGCGGATCCTGGTGGCCATGACTACCGACCCGCAGCAGCGGATGTCGTCGATCGGCTTGCTCGACACCAGCGAGCAGGCCCTGCTGGACGAGTTCGGCAACCGCGCGGTGTTGGAGCGGCGCGACCACCACAAGGTGTCGATTCCGGCGATGTTCGCCACGCAGGTGGCGCACAGCCCGGAGGCGCAGGCACTGAGCTGCGGCGGTCGGTCGATGACTTATCGACAACTGGATGACGAATCGAATCGGCTGGCGCACAGACTGATTAGTGCGGGTGCGCGAACCGGCGAGTCCGTAGCGCTGCTTCTGGAGCGTTCCGCCGAGGCGGTCGTGGCCATTCTCGCGGTACTCAAGACGGGTGCTGCCTACCTGCCGATCGATCCCGCGCATCCCGACGCACGCCTCGATTTCATGCTTGCAGACGCCGCGCCGATCGCCGCGATCACCCGGGCTGGGCTGGCGCCACGGCTGGGCCACCGTGACTTGTCCGTTGTCGACGTCGCCGGGCCGTTCGTCGACCTCCATCGCGGTTCCGCGCTACCGCTGCCCGCCGCCGACGACCTGGCTTACGTCATCTACACCTCCGGAACCACCGGCCTTCCCAAAGGGGTAGCCGTCACCCACTGCACGGTGACCCAGCTGGTACAAGCAACGGACGACGGTCTGCCACCCGCGGGGGTGTGGACGCAGTGGCATTCGCTCTCCTTCGACGTGTCGGTGTGGGAGATATTCGGTGCCCTCCTGCGTGGCGGTCGACTGGTGGTCGTACCCGAAGAGGTGGCATCATCGCCGCGGGACTTCCACGCGCTGCTGATCGACGAAGAGGTCAGCGTGTTGAACCAGACACCCTCGGCCGCAGGGTTGCTCTCCCCCGCCGGCCTCGACGGAGTGGCGTTAGTGGTGGCAGGGGAGGCCTGTCCGACAAATCTCGTCGATCGGTGGGCGGATGGTCGGCTGATGGTGAACGGCTACGGCCCCACCGAAACCTGGTATACGTCGTTCAGCGAGCCGCTGACTGCAGGATCGGACGACGTGCCCATCGGTGCACCGATCTCGGGAGCCGCGTTCTTCGTCCTCGACAACTGGCTGCGGCCGGTGCTTCCGGGCGTGGTCGGCGAGCTGTACGTGGCAGGTGACGGGCTTGCCTGCGGATATGTGAACCGCGCCGGATTGACCGCCTCACGATTCGTGGCCTGCCCGTTCGCCGACAGGGGAGCATCAGGACGACGGATGTACCGCACTGGTGATGTTGTCCGGTGGGGCACCGACGGGCAACTGCGCTACCTTGGGCGCGCCGACGAACAGGTCAAGATCCGCGGTCACCGCATCGAACCAGGTGAGATCGAGGCGGCGCTCGCCGATATCGTCGGGGTAGAGCAGGCGGCGGTGATCGTGCGCGACGACCGTCTCATCGGATATGTGGCCGAATCGCCCTCGGCGACAGTCGATCCCGGCCACATTCGACGTACTCTGGCCGAGCGTTTGCCGAGCTACATGGTGCCGGCCGCCGTCGTGGTGATGGACGCGTTGCCTTTGACCATGAATGGCAAACTAGACGTGCGAACACTGCCTGCGCCTCAATTCCAAGAGACCATGGCTTACCGGGCGCCGGAATCGGCCGCCGAGACGGCCATCGCCGACATCTACGCCCGAATCCTCGGCCGCGAACGGGTCGGCGTTGACGACTCGTTCTTCGACCTCGGCGGCGACTCGCTCGGGGCGATCCGCGTTGTCGCAGCGATCAATTCCGAACTGGACACCGATCTGGCGGTTCGCACCATGTTCTACGCACCGTCAGTCCGTGGGCTCAGCCGACAACTGGGGACTGCGGAGAGCGCCGTGGAGGTAATTCCCATCGAGGTCATCAAAGACGGTGTGGGCGTTCCGCTCTGCTGTATCCACGACGGTTTCGGGCTCAGCTGGGTCTACCGCGTCCTCGCCGATCACCTGGATTGCCCGATGATCGGTATCAACCAGGTTCCCGCCAAGGGCGAAACGGAATTCCAATCCATTTCCGATATGGCCGCGCGTTACGCGGACAGGATCCAGGCCCTCGATCCCAGCGGTCGCTATAAGCTCCTCGGCTGGTCACTCGGTGGCGTGGTTGCCCATGCCGTCGCCGTCGAGTTGCAGCGCCGCGGATGTGTGGTGGAGGCTGTGGTCCTCTTGGACGATGCCTTCAGTGCGAACCGCGTGATGGCGAAGGACCAAGCGTCCGAATCGGGCGACATCCTGCGGGAGATACTGCAAATGAACGGTATCGACGTCCCTGGCCGAGCCGAACCGCTGACCTCCGTCGAGGCGGCGCAACTCGTTCGCCGGCATTTCGACGGGTCCGAGCTCGTGCTGCCGTCAGAACAGTTGCTGCAGTTCATGGTTCAGCGGCTCTTCGACAACCAGCGGTACCTGCGAGGCCATGTTCCCGACGTGTTCGACGGCGACGCGGTCGTCTTCTCCGCGTGCCACGACGACGTCGTGACGTGTCCGGATCAGACCTGGCGGCCCTACGTCACGGGCGACCTTGCGACGCATACCGTCGATTGCTCACATCTGGCGATGCTGACAAGCGAGTCGATCAGCAGTTATGTCGGACAACTCAAGCAGGCACTAGGAGCGCGATGACTGACAGCTCACTCGAAATCGTCGACATGCCGCGTGGTGGTCCTGCGGCGTCGTGGTTGGACCGGCGGTTGCAGACGAATCGGCTCGAGTACCTCGACCGCGACGACGTGGACGACCTGAAGCGAAAGGTCGTGGAGGCCCTCGACCGCGGCGGGCGGCGACGGCGGTTCGGCGTCTACGGCAAGAGCGCGAAGCTCGTGCTCGACGAGGTGGCCGACATCTCGTCGCCGAAGATCCTGGAACTCGGAGCGGGCCTTGGTGGGCTGTCCGAGAAGGTGCTTCAGAGCCACCCCACTGCCGAGGTCACGGTCACCGACATCGACCTCACCTTCGTGGCGACCGTCGCGGAAGGCGAGCTCGGCGGCCACCCCCGTGCCACGGTGCGCAGAATGGACGCCACCGAAATCGACGCCCCCGACGGGTTTTACGACCTGGCGGTATTCGCGTTGTCGTTGCATCACCTGCCGCCCAGACAGGCCGCTCTGGTTTTCGCCGAGGGGACTCGGGCAGCCAAGAAGCTGATGATCATCGACCTGCGCCGGCCGCCGGCGCCCGTGCACGCGGTCGTGCTGGCGGTGGTGCTGCCGTTCAGCCGGCTGTTGCCGCTGCTTCATGACGGTCTGATCAGCTCACTGCGCGCCTACAGTCCGTCGGCGTTGCGTGCGCTCGCGCGCCATGGCGACCCGTGCATCGTCGTCGAATTCCGCACCCGCCGGTTCGGTCCAACCGTCGTGGTGGCGAGTCGCCGTCAAGCCAGCTGAACCGGACCGCGGCGATCTCCTCGCGCTGTGTCGCCTCACGAAATCCTCCGCCGATAGGAGACGCTGCTCGCTGACTGTCATGGCGACGCGGTATGCCAAGTCAATTCTGGCCTACCCGAATGCGTCAAAGGCTCCCGAGGTCGTCGGGCACGTCGACGGCGTGTTCACGCAGCGCCTCGAGCGAGATGAGCTCGAGCGTGCGCTCATGCGTCGACGCCAGGACGACCGGCGCGGCGAAGCCGTCCTGATAGGCCTTGAGCCAGTTCACCGCGGTGACGCACCACCGGTCGCCCGGCTGCAGACCGGGGAAGCGGTACTCCGGGCGCGGGGTCGACAGGTCGTTGCCGATCGACCGCTGATGCAGCAAAAACTCCGCGGTCACCACGGCGCAGATGGTGTGGCTGCCGAGATCCTCCGGCCCGGTCGAGCAGCACCCGTCGCGGTAGAACCCGGTCAGCGGGTCGGAACTGCACGGCTCCAGCGGCTCGCCGAGCACATTGAGTTCAGCCACAATTCGTCCATCGTCTCAGAGGGGTCCTAATATTCAGTACTACCCGAAAGTTTTCAGGCGATCAGACGAGGAGCATCCGGCATGGCCGCGCTCAGGACTGGCGACGGATTCCCCGACATCGTTGTGACCGCGGTCGTCTCGACGACATCGCTGGCCACCGACGCCGAAGAGACCTGGCAGCTGCTCCAGCAGGGCCGCAGCGGCATCCGGGCGCTCGACAAGTGGTTCATCGACGAGTTCGACTCTCCGGTGCGCATCGGGGGCACGATCCTCGAAGATCTCGACGAACAGCTCGACCGCGTCGAACGCCGCCGTACGTCGTACATGCAGAAGATGTCCACGGTCTTGAGCCGTCGGCTCTGGGACATCGCGGGCAACCCCGATGTCGACACTCGCAGACTGGCGGTATCGGTCGGGCTCGCGCTGGGCAGCACCGAGGAGATCCCGCTGCAGCACGACCTCTGGCGGCAGAAGGGCCTGCGCGCGGTGTCCCCGCTGACGATCCAGATGTACATGCCCAACGGCGCGGCCGCCGCGGTCGGGCTGGACCGCAAGGCGAAAGCCGGCGTCATATCGCCGGTGATGGCCGACGCCTCGGGCGCCGCGGCCATCGCGCTGGCGTGGCGACAGCTCGTCCTCGGCGAGGCCGACGTGGTGATCTGCGGCGGGGTCGAGACCCACATCGAGGCGGTGCCGGTCGCGGCGTTCGACGTGCAGAATCTGTTGTCGACCAACAACGATGACCCCTCCGGCGCCTGCCGGCCCTTCGACAAGGACCGCGACGGCATGGTGTTCGGTGAGGGCGGCGCGCTGATGCTCATCGAAACCGAGGAGCACGCCAAGGCGCGCGGGGCAAAGCCGCTGGCCCGTCTGATGGGCGCGGGGATGACCTCAGACGCTTACGACATCACCGAACCCGACCCCGACGGTGAACGCGCCAGCGACGCGATCAGCCGGGCGATCGACCTGGCCGGTTTGGCGCCGACCGACATCGACCACATCAACGCGCACGCCACCGGCACGGTGCACGGAGACCTGGCGGAGGCGCGGGCCATCCGCAGAGCGTTCGGTGAGCATTCCCCTGCGGTGTACGCGCCCAAGGCGGCGCTGGGCCACTCCCTGGGTGCCGCGGGCGCCATCGAGGCCGTGCTGACGGTTCAGGCGCTGCGCGACGGGGTTGTCCCGCCCACGCTCAACCTCAAGGATCTCGACCCGCAGATCGACCTCGACGTCGTCGCCGAGAACCCACGCAGCAGCGACTACCGCTACGCGGTCACCGACTCGTTCGGGCTCGGCGGCTACAACGTCTCGCTGGCGTTCGGCGCCTACTGAGCGTTACTTGGTCAGCGTGAACTGGCCGACGTAGCTGACGTTTCGCGAGAAGAAGTCCGAGCAGCCGCGCAGGTACTTCATGTAGCGGTCGTAGACCTCCTGCGACGTGGCCGCGATCGCCTTGTCCTTCGCGGCCTCCAGGTCGTCGGCCCACGTGTCCAACGTCCGCACGTAGTGCGTGGTCATGTCGTCGAAGTCCGCCACCGTGAAGCCGGCGTTCCCGCCGTATTCGTAGACGTCCTCGTCGCACGGCACGGCGCCGCCGGGGAAGATCTCCTTGGCGATGAACCGCATGAACTTCAGGTCCGACATCACGATCGGGATGCCGAGCTCGGGCCAGCGCTTGAGCGGGTGCCCCATGATCGTCTGCAGCACCATCCGGCCGTCGTCGGGCATCACGCGGTAGCAGGTGTCGAAGAACGCCTTGTACTTCGACTTCGGCCACGCCTCGAACGCCTCGATCGACACGATGCGGTCGACGGGCTCGTCGAACTCCTCCCAGCCCTTGAGCAGCACCCGCCGGGAGCGGTTCGTGTCGACCGCGTCGAGGATCTGCTGGCCGAGCGCGTGCTGGTTGCGGCTCAGCGTCAGCCCGACGACGTTGACGTCGTAGGTCTCGATCGCGCGTTTCATCACCGAGCCCCAGCCGCAGCCGACGTCGAGCAGCGTCATCCCCGGCTTCAGGTCGAGCTTGCGAAGGGCGCGATCGATCTTGGCGTACTGCGCCTCTTCGAGCGTCATGTCGTCGCGCTCGTAGTACGCGCAGCTGTAGGTCCGCGTCGGGTCCTGGAAGAGACCAAAGAAATCGTTCGAGAGGTCGTAGTGGGCTTGTACGTCTTCGTACGCGACTTTCATCGTCGTCGTCCCCGAACCATCCGACATCTCTTTGGCCTCCTATGCGATTACGCGACCCCGACGACCCCGTAACGACCAAGCTTTATATCGCACTTTCGCTAACACGGCTAAGCAGCCGCCTTCTCGCACGTGAACTGAGCGACGTCGGTGTACCCGTCGCGGAAAAGATCGGCACAACCGGTCAAGTATTTGCGGAAACGCTCGTAGATCTGCTCGGAGGTGATCGCGATCGCCTCGTCTTTCTTGGCTTCGAGGTTCGCTGCCCAGGTATCGAGCGTCTTGACGTAGTGCGGCTGCAGGTGCTGCTCGCGGGTGACGGTGTAGCCCGCCTTGTTTGCGTGCTCGCGCACCATCGATGCCAGTGGCAAACGTCCGCCGGGGTAGATCTCGTCCATGATGAACTTGATGAATCTCACCCGGGACATGGTCAGCGGCAGGCCTTTTGCCTTGATCTCCTCATCCTCGGGAATGATGATCGTGTGTAGCATCATCACGCCGTCGTCGGGCATCCAGCTGAAGGTCTTCTTGAAGTAGTCGTCGTACTTGTTGAAGCCGAAGTGCTCGAACGCACCGATCGACACGATCCGGTCGACGCGGCCTTCGAATTCCTCCCACGGCTGCAGGCGAACTTCCATCTTGCGGTCGCTCTTGATGTTGGCGAACCGGTTTTCCTCGATGTGGCGCTTCTGGTTCTCCGAGAGCGTCAAACCGATCACGTTGACGTCGTACTTCTCCACCGCCCGCTGGATCGTCGAGCCCCAGCCGCAGCCGATGTCCAGCAGCGTCATACCGGGCTGCAGGCCCAGCTTTCCGAGCGAGAGATCGACCTTCGCCCGCTGCGCCTGTTCGAGGGTGTAGTCATCCTTCTCGAAGTATGCGCAGCTGTAGGTCTGCGAGGGGTCCTGCCACAGCCTGAAGAACTCGTTGGAGATGTCGTAGTGGAACTGGACTTCCTTCTTGTCCGAACCACGGGTCTCCGACGCGGATTTGGACAGCCACTTCGACTGCGCCTGCGGTGTCGAGCTCTGCTGTGTATCTGAGGTTCCTGCCACGGTCCACCCTTAAAACTGATCGACGGACGAATATTCGGCTAATCGCGCAGTTCTGTTCGACACGATGTGAGAAACAGTACCTCCGACGATGACGGTGTCGGGGGGTGGCACCACGACATTTGCCCTAGATTTTCGAATTCCTGGTCATCCAGCGCATCACCTGCCAACCGACGAACACCGGCAGCCACGTCGTCAGCACCCGATACAGCAGAACCGACGGCACGGCGACCGATGCGGCCATGCCGAACGCGGCCAATCCGCCGATCAGCGCCGCCTCCACGGCCCCGATTCCGCCGGGCGTCGGCGCGGCCGAAGCCAGCGTGCCGCCGACCATTGTCACCACCGTCACCGTGACGAACGAGGTGTCGCCCCCGAACGCCTCGATCGCGGCCCACAGCGCGAACGCGTTGCCCAGCGTCGTGGCCGCACACCCGGCCATGATCACCGCCAGCCGCCGCGGTTCCCGCGCGAGCGCGATGAGGTGGCCGACGACCTCCTCGAGCCGGGGCCGCACCGCCGTCGCCAACCACCGCCGCAGCTTCGGCACCAACAGGAACGTGCCGACCAGCCCGAGCAGCAGCCCGCCGATCAGATACAGCAGCGTCACGTTCGGAACGAAGCGCGACAGGTCCGCCGACACGCCCGCCGCAGTGGAGAAGAAGATGAGCAGCCCCAGGTGGGTGATCACCTGAACCGACTGCTGCAGCGCAACGGCGGTCGTCGCGCGCATCGGGCTGACGCCGCCCTTCTGCAGATAGCGCGCCGACAGCGCCAGTCCTCCCACACCGGCGGGCGTCGTCGTCGCGGCGAACTTGTTGGCCACCTGCATGACGACCAGTCCCCACAGGCTGACCAGCCCGTCGGCGCAGGCCCAAAGTGCCGCTGCCGCACCGAGATACGTCAAACTCGACGCGGCAAGGCCCAGCAGTGCCCACCACCAGTTCGCCGTGCGCAGTTCGGTGATGAACGTCGGCACCGAGGACAGGAACGGGTAGGCGACGTAAACCAGTGCGGCCAGCAGCACCAGCTGGATCACCTGGCTGCGGGTGAAACGCGTGACCGTCTCGGCGCGGATCTCGTCGACGCGGGCCTGGCGCTTGACCTCGTCGCGGGCGGCGGAGATGACGACCTTGGCGCCGGTCACCGAATTGCGGATACGCAATGGCACCGCAGCCATGGTCAGCCGCCGCGACGCGCTCAGCACCGTGTCCTTGCCGAATGCGTCGATCGCGGCCCGCACCGCCGACTGCGCGTCGTAGAGATGTGTCGTCGTCACCAGCAGCTGGGCGATGTCGCTGCGCAGCTGGGCGTCGGTGGCGCCGTACTCGGCGTTGTCGAAGCCACCGAACAGCACCGCGTCGTCGTCGACGGTGATCTCGCTGCTGCGCAGGTCACCGTGCGAGATCTGGCAGTCGTGCAGTTCGCGCAGCGACTCCCACACCCGGCTGACGGGCATCGAGTCCACACATTCGCTGATCGGGATGCCGCGGGGCGGGGTGTGCGCGTACAGCGTCCAGCCGCGGTCCAGGGCGGCGACGGCGATCGTGGAGGTGTTGGCGATCTTGAGCTCGCCGATCGCGATGGCCATCAGCGCGCGGTGTTCGACGAGGCGGCGCATCGACGCGTGCAGCGGCGCGGTCTCGCGGTCGCGGAACCGCACCTTGCGCCACAGCTGCAGCAGCACACCGCCGCCGCGCTGGTGCGGGCCGTACAGCTCCATCACCGCCGTGGCCTGCTGCTCCTCGCAGGTCGCGTTGAGCACCAGTGGTCCGGCGCCGGCCGGCCGCAGCACCCGTAGGCCGGTGACGACGCAACCGCGCCCTGCCATCGCCCGCACGGCACCGTCGAGCGGCACCTCCAGCCCGGGGGTGCCCACGACGAGCACCACCAGCGCGCCGACGAACCAGCCGGCGGCCAGCCCCACGAGTGAGCGGGCCGGAACGACCGCGCTGACCACCAGGTGGATCGGCACGAATGCCAACAGCAGCGTCCACCACCAGCGTCGCCAGCGAGCCGGCAGCCACGGACCGGAGACGGTGAGCACCGCGGCCAGCATCGCGATCCAGCGCGGGTCGTCGACGAACTGCGAGGCGAACGTGTCGAGCCGGTCCGACAGGTCGAAGTGCCAGCGCGGCGCGGTCAGCCCGAAACCGCTGATGGACAGCGCGGATCCGGCGATGGCGGCGGCCGCGGCGTAGGCGCCGAGCAGCTTCCACTGGCGCGAGAGGATCAGGCTGACCAGGATCACGAACGGCAGCGCGACGATCGCGACGCCGTAGACGAGGTAGACCAGGTTGGCCTGGGTCGGGGTCAGCACCGCGACGATCTCGGAGATCGAACGTTCGAGCGCCACCCACTCGTTGCGGGTGATCACGGATCCGGTGATGACGACCGCGAGGAACAGCGCGGCCAGCACAACGCGGACGATGTCGTTGGTGCGCCGCGTCAACGGTTGCAGCAGGCTGCCCGAGACGGTGATGTCCCGTCCGTCAACGCGCATGTATCAACGATCTTCCCGATCCGGGGCCACGTCGGTAGCGACCCGCCGACAACTTAGCCGTTGACCGGTCGGAAACGGCTCATTGGCCGATCGGGGACCTCGAGATCAGATCGCGTACTGCCTCGGCTCGTGCTGGACGGAGATCCAGTGTTCGGTGGTGAACTCGTCGACGGCCCACTGGCCGCCGAACCGGCCGATGCCGGACGCCTTCTCCCCGCCGAACGCGGTGTTGGCGTCGTCGTTGACCGGCGCGTCGTTGACGTGGGTCATGCCGGTGTCGATGCGGCGGGCGAAGCGCACGGCGCGCTCGACGTCGCGGCTGAACACCGCCGACGACAGCCCGTACTCGGTGGCGTTGGCCAGCCGTAGCGCGTCCTCGTCGCCGTCGGCGCGGATGACGGTCATCACCGGGCCGAACACCTCCTCGCGCGCGGTCGCCACGTCGTTGGAGCCGGTGAGGATGTGCGGGGGCAGGCACTGGCCGGTCGGACCGAAGGGATCGCCGCCGGTCAGCAGCGACGCGCCGTCGTTGCGGGCGCGCTCGAGCTTGTCCTGGATGGACTCGAGCTGCGAGGTGTTGATGATCGGCCCGAGCTGGGTGTCCGGATCGCGGGGATCGCCGACCTTCAGCTGTTTGGTCCGGTCGACGAAGCGCTCGAGGAACTCGTCGAACACGCGGGCGTCGACGATCGTGCGGTTGCCGATCATGCAGATCTGACCCTGGTGGAAGAACGAGCCGAACACCGCCGCGCGCACGGCGAGGTCCAGGTCGGCGTCCTCGAGCACGACGATCGGACCGTTGCCGCCGAGTTCGAGCGCGGTGCGCTTGATGCCGGCCTTCGCGGCGATGCCCTCGCCGACGGGCGTGGAGCCGGTGAACGAGACGACGCGCGGTGTCGGATGCTGCACGATCGCATCGCCGATGTCCGAGCCGGAGCCGACGACCACCGACAACAGGCCCGGCGGCAGGCCGGCTTCTTCGAGGATTCGCGCGAGCAGCAGGCCGCCGGTGACCGGGGTGTCGCCCGCCGGTTTGAGCACCACCGCGTTGCCGACCGCCAGCGCGGGCGCCACGGAGCGGTTGGACAGTTGCATCGGGAAGTTCCACGGCGAGATCACCGCGACGACGCCGACGGGCTCGCGGTAGATGCGGCTCTCCTTGCCCGGGATGTCGGAGGGCATGATCTTGCCCTCCACGTGGTGAGGCATCGAGGCGGCCTCCCACAGCACCGAACGCACCAGGCTCCACTCGAGTTCGGCCTTGGCGACGGTGCCGCCGGACTCGCGGATCAGCCAGTCGGTGATCTCGTCCTTGCGGGCGCCCATCACGTCGGCGGCGTTGCGCATCACCTCCGCGCGGGCCATGGGTGGTTGTGCAGCCCAATCCCGTTGCGCCTCCTCGGCAATCGCATAGGCCTCGTCGAGGTCGTCGGCGTCGGCCTGTGGGATTTCGGTCAGCACGTCGCCGGTGTAGGGGTCGGTGTCCTGCTTGGTCTTGCCGGACGAGCCGCCGCGCCACTGCTTGCCGATCGGCATGCTGTCGAAATCGGGGTAGGTGCTCATGAGATCTCGATTCCGATCTTGGTGTGCGGACCGTCGGCCTGGGCCTGCCAGGCGCGGGGAGCCTCGTCGAGGGGATAGCGCTCGGTGTCGACGGCGATACGCCCGTCGGCGGCGTGCTTGAGGAGTTCTTCGTAGCCTGAGCGCATCACGTCGGCGCCCATCAGGTTGTTCATGTGGCCGATGTGGGTGCGGCCCATCAGCTTGGCGAACGGGGCGGCCGCGGTCGGTCCGGCGCCCTGACCGACGGTGATCAGCGTCGCGCCGACGGCGGTTGCGTCGAGCGCCGCGAGAAACGGGTCGCCGTAGATCATGTCGAGGACGACGTTGTAGCCGTCGCCGGCCTCTTTCTCGAGCGCCGCGGCGTCGTCACGCTCGCCGAGGCGGACCACGGCGTCCGCACCGAGACTGCGCGCCTTGTCCAGTGCGTCGGGGTTGCGGCCGGCGCCGACCACCCGGCCTGCGCCGAGTAGCTTGGCGGCCTGCACGGCGATGTGGCCCACCACTCCGGTGGCGCCGAGCACCAGGACGGTCTTGCCGCCCGAGACGTCGGCGTGCCGGGTCAACGGCAGCCACGCCGCCAGGCCCGCGATGCCGAGCGCCACGGCCAGATCGTCGTCGACGCCGTCGGGAACGGGAAACGTCAGCGCGGGATCGACGCGACACCGCTGGGCCCAGGACCCGAACGGCGCCGGTGGCGAATCGAAATACACTCGCTTGCCGTCGGATGTGGTGCCGATGCCTTCCTTGCCCACGACCGACGGGGTCACGGGTTCGCCCATCTGGCCGGAGGCCAAAGCCAGATCGACCGGATTGCAGCCGGCGAGGCGGACGTCGACGACGTCGGGGCCATCGGGTTCGTCGAAGTCCTTGACCGTCGGCGTCTTTCCGGGCGCTTCGAGCACTGCGGCGCGCATGTGTTTCCTTCCGTATTGGTTCACGAGCGGGCTACCCGGTGCTGACGGTGTTATGCGGGGGATACGTCACAAAGCGATGGGCGACAGCTGTTCCATTTCACGCACGCCGCTCGTACGCTATTAGGCATGAGTCCAACAACGACGTCGGCTCTACCGCCGGGCCCGCGGCTGCCATCGTTCGCGATCCTGTTGCTGATGATGCGGTGGTGGCCGCAAATGGTCTCGCTGTGCGAGCGCCGCTACGGCAAGGTGTTCACGTTGACGAACTCCATGGTCGGCTCGATGGTCTACCTCGCCGACCCGGCTGACATCAAGACCGTCTTCGCCGGTGACCCGCGGATCTACCATGCGGGCGAAGCGAATTCGATGCTGGTCGGGCTGCTGGGGGACAGTTCGGTGCTGGTCGTCGACGACGAGGTGCACCGCGAACGCCGGCGGTTGATGATGGCGCCGTTCCACCGTGACGCGGTGGCGGGCCAGGCAGGTGTGATGGCCGAGATCGCGGCGGAGAACATCGCCGGATGGCCGGTCGGCAAGCCGTTCCCGGTCGCGCCGAAGATGTCGGAGATCACCCTCGAGGTGATCCTGCGGACCGTGATCGGCGCCAGCGACCCCGTTCGACTGGCTGCGTTGCGTGAGGTGATGCCGAAGCTGCTGAACATCGGGCCGTGGGCGTCGATCGCACTCATGAAGCCCAAGCTGTTGAAACACCGCTTGTGGCAACGGTTGCAGAGCAACATGCACCACGCCGACGAGCTGTTGTACGCCGAGATCGCCGACCGGCGTGCCGATCCCGACCTCGACACCCGAACCGATGCGCTCGCCATGCTGGTGCGGGCCGGGGTGGACGACGGCGCCGGGATGAGCGACCGCGAGCTGCGCGACCAGTTGATGACGCTGCTGGTCGCCGGGCATGACACCACGGCGACCGGGTTGTCCTGGGCCTTGGAGCGGTTGACTCGCCACCCCGATGTGCTCGCAAAAGCGGTGCGGGCGGCCGAATCCGGCGACGACGAGTATCTCGATGCGATCGCCAAGGAGACGCTGCGCAACCGCCCAGTCGTGCCCGACGTCGGTCGGATCCTCACCGAGCCGGTCGAGATTGCCGGCCACCGGCTACCCGCGGGCGTCATGGTGGTTCCGAGCATCACGCTCGTGCACGACGACGCCGACATCTATCCCGACCCCGACCGCTTCGACCCGGATCGGATGGTCGGTGCGACGCTGAGCCCGACGACGTGGCTGCCGTTCGGCGGCGGCAATCGGCGTTGTCTGGGTGCGGGATTCGCGATGGTGGAGATGCGCGTGGTGCTGGGGGAGGTGCTACGCCGCGTCGAGCTGGCGACCACCACTTCCGCCGGAGAGCGGCAGAAGCTCAAGCACGTGATCATGACGCCGCACCGCGGCGCACGAATCACCGTGTCGGCGAGAAAGATTGCCGTGCCGACGGCGGCGGGTCAAGCTGCATCAAGACCCGCCACCGCCGACACGTCACCCGCGAATCAGAACTGATCAGGGGACGTCGGTCGCCGGCACGCTGCCGCAACCGACTCCGGGGATACAGCCGGCGGCGCCCTGCGGGCCTGCTGCGCCGGATGGCCCGCCGGGAATCGCACCTGCGGCGCCCTGCGGTCCGGCCGTGCCGCCCGGTCCGCCGGGGATGGCGCCGGTCGCGCCTTCCGGTCCGGCAGCACCCGCCGGGCCGCCGGGAATGGCACCCGCAGCGCCCTCGGGTCCGGCAACCCCGGCCGGTCCACCCGGAACGGCGCCCGCAGCAGCGGGAGCGCCGGGAGGCGGCGGCGTCCACACACCCGGCGCGGGGGCCGGAGCGGGTGCGGGCGCCGGACCGGCGCAACCCGTGCCTGCGGAGTCGACGCAGCCCGAGGGGCCACCGGTCGGAACGAACGACGGCGAAGCAAAGCCAGCAGGCGCGGCTGCGATCGCGGCTGCCGCCGCGCCGGCCACCAAAAGCGGTGAATACTTCTTCAGGTTGGTCAACATGCCGGTGCTTTTACCACCGAGGGCAAAGCTCAAACCTCGGATGCCTCGCGGGCCCGGCGGTGCGGTCAGGGGCGCCGGTGCTGCGTGCCGCCACCGTCGGCCAGGCTGGCGATGTCGCGGTCCCAGGCCGCATAGCGCATCCGCCTCAGGCATGGCCTCGCGACGGCGACGAGCATCGCCGACACCGCCGTCACCGCGAGCCAGAACGACACCGCCGCGACCGAGGCGTCGACCCCGGCGCGCCACCACGGGTCCAGTGGCGGCGCCCGGCGACCATCGGGGTAGACCGAGATCTGGATCGTCTGCCCCGCCTTCACCGGCTGGTCCCAGCGGAAGCGCTCCGTGCGTTGAACACCTGCGAACTGCCAATTGGCTTGTACAACAGCCACATCGGTGCCTCGAAGCGTCGCGCTCGTCGCGGTGACGGTGGCCGTGACGGTTTGCCGGTGCTGCGCTTCGGCGACATACGCGCGGCCCCGCTCTTCGTGGATCGCGGTGGCCATCGCCCCGGCCACCGGTATGGCGATCAGCGAGGCCATCACCGCCATCACGATCACGAGGGTCTCGACGCGGTCGGTCATCCGGACCAGGGGATTGCGACCGATCGCCTGGGTCATCCGCCAGCGCCACCATCCGCATTGGACCGTCTGCATGGTGCCTCCCTCGGTCGCCCGAGGAATTGACCGTCCCCGCCCATCCAAACCTGTTGCCCACCTTCCGCGAGCGTGCGTGTCTGCACACGACACACCGCGAAAAATCAGCACTCTGCGCACTTTCGCGGCCCCGCGACCGTGCGCACGCTGCCTGCAATGCTCAGCAACCTCACCCGCCGACCCCAGCCACCCCGCCGAAAACCCGAGCGCGGCAGGCCCGGGGCCACTCCCGCAGAACGGCCGTGATTATTAAGAGATTCTGGCAAACATGATGTAACTTCAATCGACACACGATGCGGGGTTGGCCGCTGTCGAGGGGTTAATAGAGACGGTGGACGCGACACCATTCGGGCACTACCAGCTGCAGGAATTGATCGGCCGCGGCGGTATGGGCGAGGTCTATCGCGCTTACGACACCAAGACCGACCGCGTCGTCGCGCTCAAGGTGCTGCCGCCCAGCATGGCCGCCGACGAGACCTTCCAGCAGCGGTTCCGGCGCGAATCCCAGGCCGCAGCGGGGCTCAACGACCCGCACGTCGTGCCCATCCACGGTTTCGGCGAGATCGACGGCCGTCTCTACCTCGACATGCGCCTCATCGAGGGCCGCAACCTCGGCACGATCCTCAACGAGGCCGGTAAGAAACCGCTCGACACAACGCTGGCGGTCAAGATCGTCGAGCAGGTGGCGATGGCCCTGGACTCCGCGCACGCGACGGGCCTGATCCACCGCGACATCAAACCGTCGAACATCCTGGTGACCGAACACGAATTCGTGTACCTCATCGACTTCGGGCTTGCGCGCAGCGCGGGCGACAAGGGGCTGACCACTGCGGGCAGCACCCTCGGCACGATGGCGTACATGGCCCCCGAGCGCTTCGAGGGCAAACCGGTCGACCAGACCGCCGACATCTACGCACTGGCCTGCGTGCTCTACGAATGCCTGACCGGCGTGCGGCCCTATCCCGCCGACAGCCTCGAGCAGCAGATCGCCGGGCACATGAACAAGGACGTGCCGAAGCCCTCGGCGGTCGATCCGCGGTTGGCGGCCTTCGACGAGGTCATCGCCAAGGGCATGGCCAAGTCGCCAGCCAAGCGCTACCAGACGGCCGGTGGCCTTGCGGCCGCCGCACGCCGGGCGCTCAACGCGCCGGTGCGCACCGCGGGCAGCGGCAGGCACCAGGCGCGACGGGTACCGGCACGCGAGAGGCGGGTGCCGCGCAGGGCGTTGGCGGTGGCCGCGGCCGTGGTGCTGCTCGCGGCGCTGGGCACGTTCGGTGTGCTGCAGTGGCGCGGCGGCCACGACGGCAGCGCGAAACCGGCCGGCATCGAGGAGACCACGACGCCGCCGACCCCCGCCGACGGTGCGGTGGAGTCGATTGCGGTGACGGTGCCCGAGGAGATCCGGTCCACGGGCAAGCTCGTCATCGGTGTCAACACCCCTTATGCGCCAAACGAATTCAAAGACGCCGACGGTCAGATCGTCGGCTTCGACGTCGATCTGATGAACGCGATCGCGCGGACACTGGGCCTGGTCCCCGAATACCGCGAAACCGCGTTCGAGGCGATCCTGCCGTCGGTGCGGGCCGGCGACTTCAACGTCGGCATGTCGTCGGTGACCGACACCAAGGAACGCGAGGAATCGGTCGACTTCGTCACCTACTTCCAGGCGGGCACGCTGTGGGCGCAGCGGGCGGGTTCCGACATCACTCCCGCCGACGCGTGCGGCCTTCGCATCGGCGTGGCCTACGCGACGCTTCAGGAGACCGAGGAGATCCCGGATAAGAGCAAGGACTGCGTCGCCGCCGGGTCGGCCCCGATCGACAAGGTCGTCTACGTGACGCAGGACGACCTGACGAAGGCGCTGATCAACGGCGAGGTCGACGCCATGGCCACCGACTCGCCGGTCGCCGGGTTCGCGATCAAGACCTCCGGCGGCGCGCTGGAGGCCGCCGGAGACGTATTCAACTCGGCGCCGTACGGCTGGCCGGTGCCCAAGGGGTCCGGGCTGGCCGAGTCGCTGCGGCAGGCGTTGGCGCACCTGATCTCCACCGGCGAGTACCGCACGATCGCGCTGATGTGGGGCGTCGAGAAGGGCATGATCTCGACACCGCAGATCAACGGCGCCACCCGCTGACCGCCACCGGTCGAAGCGCTACGTGTAGCCTGGAGTCAGACCGTCTCCGGTTAGCAGCCATCTCTCGACACGATGGAACTGCGAAATTGATACCGCGCGCCCCTTTCGACTCGGCCGCTGCGGAACGTAACGAAGGACTTGCTCTATGCAGTCGAACGACCTGTTCTCACACCCTCAGGAGCCTGAGTTCGTCTCGAACCACGACCGCTCCACCGAGCCCGTCACCAATCCTGTGTTCTCCGACCGCCCCGATCGCGGTTCGTCCAACCCGTCGTCGTGAACGGCCTGACGGGCACGCGCCGGCTGGCCCGGCCGGTCCGCCTCGTGCTCGCATCGCAGCTCGGCTCCGATATCGACGGTGCCTGGTGGCCCCACACGGGCTCGGTCGCCGGTGAACTGCCCGAGCTGATCGAGACGCTGCACAAGACACTCGGCGAGGTCATCGACCTCCGAGTGAACTGGGCGGCCACCGACGGCACGCTGGACTTCAACTCGATCCTGTCGAGCACTCGAACCAAGAATCCCGGACCCCGCCGCGCACATCGCCTGATGGTCGTCGTTGGACGCTCAGCGTCGGCGAAACTCCTTGTGATACCGCATATGACGACACCCGCGCTCGGCGCGATGGTCATGCGGTGCGCGGTCGGCAGGCCGGGCGACGGTTCGCCGGAATGCCACCAGTGGCTCGAAGCCGCCGGCACCGTCATCCGCGACGCGCAGTCCGACAGCGCGGCGTGGGCCGCCCGCGTATAGGCCTTAGCGCACGACGATCGTGTGCTCACCCCGCGGCACCAGTTCGCCGATTATCGGCGCCCCCGGTATCTCCCCGGCGACCAGCAATCCGCCCGACGTCTGCGCATCCGCCAGCAGCAGCGCCTCGTCTTTGTCGACCGCGCTCAGGTCGACGTGCGGTGCCACCCACTCGAGGTTGCGCCGCGTGCCACCGCTGACATAGCCCTGCGCCAACGCATCTCGCGCGCCGCCGATGTATGGCACCGCCGCACTGTCGATCACCGCGGTCACGCCGCTGGCGCGGGCCAACTTGTGCAGGTGCCCGAGAAGCCCGAAACCCGTTACGTCGGTGGCGCATTCGGCACCGGAATCGACGGCGGCCCGTGCGGCGTCGGCGTTGAGCGTCGTCATCACCGCGATCGCCTCCGGGAACCGTTCGCCCGTGTTCTTGTGCCGGCTGTTGAGCACCCCGACGCCAAGCGGCTTCGTCAACGACAACGGAACACCGGGTTTGCCTGCGTCGTTGCGCAGCAACCGATTCGGATCGGCGATACCCGTGACGGCCAGCCCGTACTTCGGCTCGGGGTCGTCGACGCTGTGCCCGCCGGCCAGGTGACAACCCGCGGCCCCGCACACGTCCAGCCCGCCCCGCAACACCTCGCCGACCAACTCGAACGGCAGCACCTCGCGCGGCCAGCCCAGCAGGTTCAGCGCGACGACCGGCCGCCCGCCCATCGCGTACACGTCCGACAGCGCGTTGGTCGCCGCGATCCGGCCCCAGTCGTACGGGTCGTCGACGACCGGGGTGAAGAAGTCCGTCGTCGCGATCAACGCCACGTCCCCGTCGATGCGTACCGCGGCCGCATCGTCGCCGTCGTCGAGGCCCACCAGCAGTTCACCGACCGGATCGCGCGGCGCCGCGCCCGTCAGGCCACGCACCGCGTCCTCGAGTTCACCGGGCGGGATCTTGCACGCGCAGCCGCCGCCGTGCGCGTACTGGGTCAGTCGGTAGGTCATCTGCTCCGTCACAGCCTCCATGCTGCCTGGCATGATCGTGCGGTGGGTCAGGGAGGCGTATCCGGTCTGGTGACCGGCGCGGTCTTCAAAATCGCTGAGCGGCAGATTCTGTCGCTGGCGGGTTCGATTCCCGTCCGCCTCCGCCACCTTCGGAGCTGATCAGCCGTCCCACACCACGAGCCCGTCGTCGCGGATTCGCGCGCCCTCCGACGGCGTGTGCGGTACGAGACGGCCGTCGTGCATGAGATGAGCGACCGGCACCTCGAACCGCAGCACCGCCACGTCGGCCACGATGCGTCGGTGGCAGCGCCACCACACCGACTCGCTGCACATCATCGCGGTGTGCCGGTCCTGTGACTGCTCCACCAGCTCGCCCAGCGCGTCTCCGAACTCGTCGGTGCGCGTGTATGCGGCGTACGCGGCGAACTGCTTGACGCGCCACCACGAGTCCTCGGGCTCGGCGCCGGCGGGCAGGCTGCGCCGTCCGCCCAGCCGCTGCTCCCAGCGGTAGGCCAGCCCGGCGTCTGCGGCCCACTCGGTGATCGCGGCGGTCGCCACGTCGAGGTTGTGCCGGCTGTTCGGGTAGCGACGGATGTCGACGAGCGCCTCGACCTCGGCCCCGCCCAGCAGTCGGACGAGCTCCGACCTGTCGAGCGCACCGTGGCCCACCGACGTCAACACACCACCGTGTGTACCCGATCGACGCCGTTGCGCCATGATGGCTGCATGCGAGTTGTGTGCGGTTTGTTGCGCTGGTCGCAACACTGCGCACACAAATCACAGGGGCGACGGTGACCGATCCACGGCGACGGGTGCCACGCACCGACGCGCTGCTCGCCGACCCGCGCCTGGCCGAAGCATCGCGAGTGCTGGGCCGGACGCTGGTGAAAACCGTTGTGGGACAGTCGCAGCAGCGGGCGCGCGCCGGTGAGATCGAGCCGGAGCGGGTGGCTGACGACGCGGTCGCCTCGCTGCCGACGAGCGCGGCCACCCTGCGGCCGGTCATCAACGCCACCGGGGTCGTCGTGCACACCAACCTGGGGCGGGCGCCGTTGTCGCGGGCGGCGGTCGACGCGGTTGTCACCGCCAGCGGCGCCACCGACGTGGAATTCGACCTCGAGACCGGCCGACGGGCGCGGCGCGGCCGCGGTGCGCTGGCCGCGTTGGCCCGGGCCGTCCCGACCGCCGGAGGCGTGCACGTCGTCAACAACAACGCCGCCGCGCTGCTGCTCACCGCGATGACGTTGGCGCCCGGCAAGGAGATCATCGTCAGCCGTGGTGAGCTGATCGAGATCGGCGACGGCTTCCGGCTGCCCGAGTTGATGGAGTCGACCGGCTCGCGCATCCGCGAGGTCGGCACCACCAACCGCACCCACCTGCGCGACTACGCCGACGCGCTCGGGCCCGACACCGGCTTCATTCTCAAGGTGCACCCGTCGAACTACTCGGTCAGCGGGTTCACCTCGACGGTCGAGGTGCCCGAGCTCGCCAATCTCGACGTTCCCGTCGTCGCCGACATCGGCTCCGGCCTGCTCACCCCACACCCGCTGCTGCCCGACGAGCCCGACGCGACGACGATGCTGCGCGACGGCGCCGATCTCGTCACCGCGAGCGGCGACAAGCTGCTCGGCGGTCCCCAGGCGGGTCTGCTGTTCGGCGCGGCCGAGCTGATCGAACGGCTGCGGCGCCATCCGGCGGCGCGGGCGCTGCGGGTCGACAAGCTGACCCTCGCCGCGCTGGAGGCGACGCTGGTCGGCCCGCCTCCGCCGGTGATGCAGGCGCTCGACGCCGACGTCGCCGATCTGCGGGCCCGCGCGCAGAAGCTGGCCGCCCAGCTGCCGGATGCCGAGGCCGTCGACTGCACCGCCGCCGTCGGCGGTGGGGGCGCACCGGACGTCGCGTTGCCCAGCGCCGCGGTCAGCCTGCCGGAGTCCTACGCCGCGTCGTTGCGCACCGGTGCGCCCGCGGTGGTCGGGCGGCTGGAGGGCGGCCGTTGCCTGCTGGACCTGCGGACGGTGGCTCCTGACGACGACGGCCTGCTCGCCCAGGCGGTGCTGGCGTGTACGTCGTAGCGACCGCGGGCCACGTCGACCACGGCAAGTCCACGCTCGTTGAGCGCCTCACCGGCATGTGGCCCGACCGGCTGGCCGAGGAGCAGCGCCGCGGCCTGACCATCGATCTCGGGTTCGCATGGACGACGCTCGACGGCCGCGAGGTCGCGTTCGTCGACGTGCCGGGTCACGAGCGGTTCGTCGCGAACATGCTGGCTGGATGTGGGCCGATGCCCCAAGAAAGCCCAGTGATGTTCGTCGTCGCCGCGACCGAGGGATGGATGCCCCAGTCCGACGAACACCTCGACGCGCTGCGGGCGCTCGGGGTGCGACACCTGTTGGTGGTGATCAGCAAGGCCGATATCGCCGACCCCGCGGCTGCTCTCGGGCAGGTCCGCGAGCGGCTCCCCGACGCGCCGGTGGTGATTGGGACCGACCTCGAAGCCGTTCGCGCGGCAGTGGTTTCGCTTGTCGACGGATTGCCTGCGCCCGCGCTGGACGCCGATGTGCGGTTGTGGGTGGACCGGTCGTTCACCGTCCGCGGCGTGGGAACCGTGGTGACGGGGACGCTGGCGGCGGGCACGCTGCGCGTGGGCGACGAGCTCGAGCACGGCGGTCAACGGGTCACGATCCGGGGCCTGCAGTCGCTGGGCCGGGACCGTCGCGAGGTCGGGGCCATCGCGCGGGTGGCGGTGAACCTGCGCGGCGTCGACCGCCATCAGATCGCTCGGGGGGACACCATCCGTACGCCGGGCGCGTGGCTCGACACCACCGAAATCGACGTTCTGCTACGGGAATCCGGTGAACTACACCGACAACTGGTGCTCCACATCGGATCGGCGGCGGTGCCGGTGCACGTGCGACCGCTCGGAGCGAAAGGCGCGCGACTTCGGTTGCCGCGACCGCTGCCGCTGCGGATCGGCGACATCGGGCTGCTGCGCGACCCCGGCGAACATCGCATCGCGGCCGGCATCGAGGTGCTCGATGTGCGGCCGCCGGCGCTGCGGCGTCGCGGGGCGGCCCGCGAGCGTGGCGACGAATTGGCGACAGGACGCGTCCGCCCGCCACCGTGCGCGCGCGTAACCGAACTGCGCGCCATGGGTTTCGACGCCGACGGCACACGCGTCGGCGACTGGGCGGTCGACGACGAGTGGTGGGCTCAGCGCCGGCGACAGATGACCGCGGCGCTCGACGACTGGACGGCCGGACACGACGTCGCGGCCGGGATGCCGCTGGAGGTCCTACGGCAACAGGCCGGCCTGCCCGCCGCGGAGCTGCTGCTCTCGCTGTTGGACGGCACCGGGCTCCAGGTGGTCGACGGCGTCGTGCGACGACCGGACGCCGAGTTGCCCGCGCGCGTCGACAAGGCCGTGCGCACTGTCGAGGAGTGGTTGGCGGCCGAGCCGTTTCGCGCACCGGAGGCCGACGAACTCGCCGACTTGAACCTGGGACCACGCGAACTCGCTGCGGCGGTCCGCTCTGGCCGGCTGAGCCGGATCGCCGACGGCGTGGTCCTCGGGCCCGATGCCGTCGACCGCGCAGCCGAGGTACTCGCGACGCTGCCGCAACCGTTCACCGTCGCCGAGGCCAAGCGCGCGCTCAACACCACCCGACGGGTCGCGGTGCCGTTGCTCGAGCGCCTTGACGCAGGAAAGGTCACCCGCCGCGCCGCCGGCGGCACCCGCACGCTGCTGTAACCCCTGCCCCTACCCCCGCGAGCGCTCACCCTTGTACGTCTAGGCCGCGAAATCTGTACATAACTGAGCGCTCGGCCCTGGTGAGCGTTTGGTCTCCCGACGCCCGGGTACGCCGCGCGGGTACGGAAGGAGCGACCATGGCCGACATCAAGACAGGCAACATCGTCGACGACATCATCGCCGACCACCGCGAATTCGAAAGCGTCTTCACCGAGATCGAATCCGCAGGCGACCCGCACAGCCAGCCCGAACTGGTTGAGCATGTGATCGCCGGGATCGTCAGGCATGCGGTCGCCGAGGAGGAGTACGTCTACGCGGCGGCACGGGAGACGGTGCCCAACGGCGACGAGATGGTCAGCCACGAGATCGAAGAGCACTCCGAGGCCGAAGAGATCATGAAGGAGATCGAGAAGGTCGGCGCCGAGGACCCCAAGTACGACGAACTCGTGCGCAAGCTGATCGCCGACATCCGCCACCACATCGAGGACGAGGAGAACGATCTGTTGTCCAAGATGCGGATCGCGGCGACATCGGATCAGCTTCGTGATCTCAGCGAGAAGTTCCACCGCGCCAAGAAGATGGCACCGACGCGCCCGCATCCGATGGCGCCGGACCACCCTCCGGCCAACCGGATCCTGGCACCTGGCGCCGGACTCGTGGACCGGCTGCGCGACGCGTTGTCGGGTCGGAACTAACCGGCGGCCCGCACCTGCTCACAGGCCTAAATCGCTGAGACCGGGATGGTCGGCCGGTCGCGGGCCGGACCGGTCCCAGTGGTACAGCCGCTGTTCCTCGCTGATCGGCACGTCGTTGATGCTGGCGTGACGCGTCTTCATGAGCCCGTCGGCGGCGAACTCCCAGTTCTCGTTGCCGTACGCGCGGAACCATCGCCCCTCGCCATCGTGGTACTCGTAGGCGAACCGGACGGCGATGCGGTCGTCGCCGTAGGCCCAGAGCTCCTTGATCAGCCGATACTCGAGCTCCTGGTGCCACTTGCCGGTCAGAAACTCGATGATCTGCTCGCGGCCCTTGATGAACGTCGACCGGTTGCGCCACCAACTGTCCGGCGTGTATCCCAGCGCCACGCGATCAGGATCGCGCGTGTTCCAGTTGTCCTCCGCGGCACGAACTTTGGCCACGGCCGAGTCGTGAGTGAACGGCGGCACCAGTGGTGAACTCATTGCAGGTCCTTCCCGAAGCCCGTCGAGCGTACGGTTTCTTCCACCCCGTCCAGGGGCTTTACGTACAGAACCGTACGCTCGGCGCTTTTATTCAGCGCTCCGATTTGATCACCTGCGCCAGGCTGAACTGCCACCGCTCGACCAGTCGGAAGCCCATGTCGTGGCTGACTCCGAAGGCACGCGTCCCGCCGAACAAAGGCCCCGGCGGGATCGCCACGCCCTCTTCGTGTTCCGGGGCGTTCGGATCGGCCTGCGTGATGATCCAGACGACGGCGCAGTGTTCGAGCGGCCCGACCGACGCCTCCGGAATCAGGTTCGTGTCGAACACGTTGCGGCGGTCCACGGCGCGCTGCCACAGGCTGACGTCGACCAGACCGAGGTAGGCGTCGGGACGCGCCGCCATCAGCGGCCGCATCGGGGCCGGGTGGAAGGTGACGGTGTCGTTGACCAACAGGCAGTCACCCGCAGCGGCCTTGGCGCTGATCAGGTCGGCCACCTGGCTGTAGTCCATGTCGTATTTCGCATACGGGCCGCGTTGCACCGCAATGAAAGTGGGCGCCGCGACGAGCGCGAACACCGCCACGACAACTGCCGCCACCCACGCCCGACGCGCCACCACCATGATGCAGACGCCCAGCAGCAGCGCCATCGCGGGCGCGGTGAAGCACAGATACCGCGGCGTGTAGAGCGGTTCGCGCACAGCCGAGTACGCGACGATCAACGCCGTCGGAATGACCAGCCAGGCGACCGCCAGCACGGCCGCTTCGCGGTCCCCGACACTCGGTCGCCTGGCGAAGATCCACACCGCGAGGGCCGCCAGCAACACCACCGCCGCCAACGCCGCGAAGTACGGATTGCGATCGAAATACTGTTGGACGGCAACGTCTTCGAACGTGCGCGTGCCGATCGGCGTGATCCAGCTGATCTGCTGTGCCTGCCCCGCGACCACCTTGACGAACGGCGCCATCACCGCGACGCCCACGCCCGCGGCGATCGCAAACGGCAGCACCACCGCGCGTCGTCGCCGGAAGGCCAGCACGAAGACCGCGTGTGCGGGGACCAGGAGCGTCAGGTAGACGTCGAACAGAATCGACACGGCCAGCAGAGCACCGTATACCGTCCATGCCCAACGTGATTCGCGCCCCGCGGCCCGCACCAACACCACGGTCAGCCACACCGCGAGCACCATCGTCAGCGCGTACGGTCGTGCCTCGATACCCGCCCACGTCGCGCGGGGCAGGATCGCGCACAGGACGCCGGCCGTCAGCCCGACCCCGCCCGACGACAACTGCCGCCCCAGCACCACGACACCCGCCGCGGCCACGCCGACGGCCAGACCGCTGGGCACCCGCGACCAGAACTCCGTCGGCGGCGCGATGGTGAACCAGCCGTGCATCAGCACGTAGTACAGGCCGTGCACGGCGTCGACGTCGCCGAGCATCTGCCACAGCGCAACCAGGGGGCGGCTGTAAGACGCCGAGATCGTCGCGGCCTCGTCGTACCAGAACGACGGGCGCCCGGCGCCCGTGAGGCTCACCGCGGCGCCGAGGATGCCGACGAGCAGCGGTCCGAGCCACAGGGACCGCCCGCGGTCTACCAGACGCGGATCCAGTCGACGAGCATGACCGACGGATAGGGCGCCCGACGCGGGTCGCCGCCACCCGAACCACCGACCGCCAAGTTGAAGATCGCCTGCAACCAGTAGCCGGGGATCCCGAACGGCCATCGCAGGTCGTCGGGCCGGCCGTGAACCGGAATCGGCTTGGCCGGAACGGTGAAGTACGGCTTGGCGCCGTCGGTGTAGTCGCGCCAGAAGCGGAACCCGTCCTCGCTCCACTCGGTGCGCCAGGTGTGCCATGCGGGATCCACCAACTGCGGAATCGACATGCCCTCCCAGGTCTTGCCGTTCGAGGCGGCGTGGACGGTGGTTCCGGGCGGCCACGACTCGTTGCCGTAGTACTCGACGATGTCGATCTCACCGTCGGGTAGCGGATCCTGGTTCAGCAGCCAGTACGCCGGCCAGAGACCGGGGTGCATGCAATCGAGCTTGATGCGCGCTTCCCACGTCGTGCCGATCTGGCCGCGGAAGTGGCTGAGCACCTTGCCGCTGAAGTACTGGTCGCCTTCATGGGTGGCGCACAGCACGAGGTTGGAGTTGCCGTCGACGAACACATTGCGGCGGTCGTCGCGGTAAATCCCCACTACCGGGGGCCAAACGTCGTCCTGCCAGTTCTGAACGAGCCACTTCGACGGGTCGGGCGCCGAACCGGCCGGACCATCGAATTCGTCCTGGAAGAGGTAGCCGCCGGAGGCCGCATCGGGCGGCGGCTGCGCCGGTGCCGGCTGCTGCGGCGAGGCGTTCGCCAGCGGCGCGGGTAGGGCCGCGCCGAGCGCGGCGACTCCGGTCATCATCATCAGGGTGCGACGGTCGATTTCGGCCACAGCTGCACCATAGAGGGTGCGCACCTTGATCGCGTCGGGTTCCGACCACCGTGGCGCGAACGGCGGTCATCCGGTGGCGGCGTGCGATTGCAGCAAACCACTCCTGACGAGCCGCAACGCCGACATAAGTCCGCTTCGTGGCAACAGGCCCGTGTTCACGGTTTGATGGGAGGCACGTCGGGTAAGGAGGCACTGTGGACCTCAAGGGGTTGTTCCAGTCGTGGCCGGTGTACCGGCAGCTCACGGGCGAGGACCGGCTGGGACGCGGCCAGGCCGCCCAGTCCAAGCGCTCATCGACGCTGACGCCGCGCACCACCGAAGCCGACCGGGTCGCGCACTCCGTGTGCCCGTACTGCGCGGTCGGCTGTGCGCAGAAGGTGTACGTCAAAGACGAGAAGGTCATCCAGATCGAGGGCAACCCCGACAGCCCGATCTCGCGAGGCCGCCTGTGTCCCAAGGGGTCTGCGAGCAAGCAGCTCGTCACCGGCCCGCAGCGGTTGACCAAGGTGCGCTACCGCCCGCCGTACGCCACCGACTGGCAGGAGATCGATCTCGACACCGCGATGGACATGGTCGCCGACCGAGTCCTCGACGCGCGGGAGAAGGGCTGGCAGCAGTTCGACGCGGACCGCAACACGCTGCGCCGCACCATGGCCATCGCGAGCCTGGGCGGCGCGACGCTGGACAATGAAGAGAACTACCTGATCAAAAAGCTTTTCACCGCCTTGGGCGCCCTACAGATCGAGAACCAGGCGCGTATTTGACACAGCGCCACGGTTCCCGGTCTGGGAGCCTCCTTCGGTCGCGGCGGGGCGACGGACTATCAGCAAGACCTCGCCAACGCGGACTTCATCGTGATCATGGGTTCGAACATGGCCGAAGCCCATCCGGTCGGCTTCCAGTGGGTGGTCGAGGCCAAGGCGCGCGGAGCCAAGGTCGTCCACATCGACCCGCGGTTCACCCGCACCAGTGCGCTGGCCGATCGGCATCTCACGCTGCGGGCCGGCAGTGACATCGCGTTCCTCGGCGGCGTCATCAACTACATCCTGAGCAACGACCTCGACTTCCGCGAGTACGTCACCGCCTACACCAACGCCGCGTTCATCGTCGACGAGAGATTCCAGGACGCCGAGGACCTCGACGGCCTGTTCTCCGGCTACGACGACGAATCCGCCTCCTACGACCCGTCGACGTGGCAGTACGAAAGCACCGATCCCGAGAGCGGGGGCTCCGAGGCCAAAGAGCACGCGTCGGCCGATGAAAGTGGTTCCGGCGGACCGCCGGTCGAGGGCGGGGCGGGCCAGATCCCGAGCGACCCGACACTGCAGCATCCGCGCTGCGTCTACCAGATCCTCAAACGGCATTACGCCCGCTACACGCCGGAGATGGTGGAACGGGTATGCGGTGTTGCCCGCGACGACTTCCTCGACATCGCCCGGGCGTGGACCGAGAACTCCGGGCGCGAACGCACCGCCGCCCTGGTCTACAGCGTCGGGTGGACCCAGCACACGATGGGCGCGCAGTTCATCCGCGCCGGCGCGATCATCCAACTGTTGCTCGGCAACATCGGCCGCCCCGGGGGAGGCGTGTTCGCCCTGCGCGGGCACGCCAGTATCCAGGGTTCGACCGACGTGCCGACGCTGTTCAACCTGCTGCCCGGTTACCTCGCCATGCCGCACGCCGGTCAGGAGACGCTGGCCGACTACCTCGACGACATCAAGAGCCAAAACCAGAAAGGCTTCTGGCGCAACGCCGATGCCTACATGGTGTCGCTGCTCAAGGAGTACTGGGGCGAACACGCTACCGCCGACAACGACTTCTGCTTCGACTACATGCCCCGCATCAACGGCGACCACGGCACCTACCGCACGGTGATGGACATGGTCGACGGCAAGGTGTTCGGCTACTTCCTGCTCGGCCAGAATCCCGCCGTCGGATCGGCACACGGTCGCCTGCAACGCCTCGGCATGGCCAACCTCGACTGGCTGGTGGTGCGCGACCTCGTCGAAATAGAGAGCGCGACGTTCTGGAAGTCGGCCCCGGAGATCGAAACCGGGGAGATCAGCCCAGAGACGTGTCGCACCGAGGTGTTCCTGTTTCCGGCCGCCTCACACGTCGAGAAGTCCGGCACGTTCACCCAGACCCAGCGCAAGCTGCAGTGGCGCGAACAAGCGGTCGAGCCGCCCGGCGACGCCCGCTCCGAGCTGTGGTTCTTCTACCACCTCGGCCGCATCCTGCGCGAAAAGCTCTCCGGCTCAACGGACGAACGCGACCGTCCGCTGCTGGACCTGTCGTGGGACTACCGGATGGACGGTGACGAGCCGTTGGCCGACGACGTGCTGCGACGCATCAGCGGCGTGGACCTGACCACGGGCCGCGCCGTCGACAACTACCTGTCGCTGAAGGCCGACGGCTCCACGATGTGCGGCTGTTGGATCTACAGCGGCGTATACGCCGACGAGGTCAACCAGGCCGCGCGGCGTGAACCGCACGACGACGCCCAGTGGGGCTGGGTGTGGCCGATGAACCGGCGCGTGCTCTACAACCGCGCCTCGGCCGACCCGCAGGGCAGGCCGTGGAGCGAGCGCAAGAAGCTCATCTGGTGGGACGCCGAGAAGGGGGAGTGGACGGGTTATGACGTCCCCGACTTCGAGAAGACCAAACCGCCGGACTACGAACCACCCTCGGACGCAGTCGGTGTCGAGGCGCTGCGCGGCGACGACGCGTTCGTCATGCAGGCCGACGGCAAGGCGTGGCTGTTCGCGCCCAACGGTGTGCGCGACGGGCCGCTGCCGACGCATTACGAACCGCACGAGTCGCCGATGGCCAACGCGTTGTACAAACAGCAGGGCAATCCGGCGCGCAAGGTGTACGGGCGTGCGGACAACCCGTCGAACCCATCGCCGCCCGAGTTGCACGGCGAGGTGTTCCCGTTCGTCTTCACCGCGGCCCGGCTGACCGAACACCACACCGCCGGCGGCATGAGCCGTCAGCTGCCGTACCTCAGCGAGCTGCAACCGGGGCTGTTCGTCGAGGTGTCGCCGGCGCTGGCCGCCGAACGCGGTCTGACGCACATGGATTGGGCGCACGTGGTGACCAGCCGGTCGGCTGTCGACGCGCGGGTGTTCGTGACGGACCGGATGCGGCCGCTGCGCGTCGAGGACCGGGTGGTGCACCAGGTGTGGATGCCGTACCACTGGGGCAACGTCGGGTTGATCGACGGTGACGTCGTCAACGACCTGCTCGGCGTGGTGGCAGATCCGAACGTGTTCATCCAGGAGAGCAAGGTCGCGACGTGCGACATCCAGCCGGGACGCCGGCCCAGGGGTGCGGCGCTGTTGCAGTACATCGCGATGTACCGCGAGCGGGCGCGCATCACCCCCGAGACGGGCACCAACCTGGAAACGACCGGGGCGTCGGCCGATCACACCGAGGAGACGCCATGAGCAACAACAGTTTCTACGGTCCGCTCGACGATGTGGCCGCCGACGCGGGATACGGCGAACACCCGCCGCGGATGGGCTTTTTCACCGACACGTCGGTGTGCATCGGCTGCAAGGCATGTGAGGTCGCGTGCAAAGAGTGGAACGAGGTTCCCATTTCTGGGGACGGGGACGGGTTCAACCTGCTGGGCATGTCGTTCGACAACACTGGCGAACTGGGCGCGAATTCGTGGCGCCATGTGGCGTTCATCGAGCAGCCGTCTCGGGAACGCGTCGACCTCGGCATGCCGGGCTTCGAGCGGCCGGGCGACACGATGGGCGCCGAGACCCGTCAGGACTTCCGCTGGTTGATGAGCAGCGACGTCTGCAAGCACTGCACCCACGCCGGCTGCCTGGACGTGTGCCCGACAGGCGCGCTGTTTCGCACCGAGTTCGGGACCGTCGTTGTGCAGCAGGACATCTGCAACGGCTGCGGCTACTGCGTGTCGGGATGCCCGTACGGAGTGATCGAGCGGCGTGAGGGTGACGGTCGGGCGTGGAAGTGCACGCTGTGCTACGACCGCTTGCGCGACGGGCTCGAACCGGCTTGCGCGAAGGCGTGCCCGACGGACTCCATACAGTTCGGCGTCCTCGACGAGCTGCGCGAGCGAGCCGCGTTGCGCGTCAACGAGTTACACGAACGCGGTATCACCGAGGCGCGGCTGTACGGCGAAGACCCGAACGACGGTGTCGGCGGCGACGGTGCGTTCTTCCTGCTGCTCGACGAGCCGGAGGTGTACGGGTTGCCGCCCGATCCGGTGGTGCCGACCCGCGATGCCGGGGCGATGTGGCGCTATGCGGGTATGGCCGCCTCGGCGATGATCGGCATCGCGATGTCGTCGTTCCTGGGCAGGCGGCGCTGATGCCCCGCGAGCAACTCAACGTGCCGAAGGCCGAGTTCTGGTCGTACTACGGCAAGCAGATTCTCAAGAGTCCGGTGTGGAACTGGATGATCGCGGCGTATCTGTTCTGCGGCGGGCTCTCCGCGGGGTCGGCGATGCTGGCGGCCGGCGCCGACCTGACGGGACGCACGCAGCTGCGCAAAGTGACCCGAATCGGTTCGCTGGTCAGCATTTTGGCGAGCCTGTACTTCCTGATCGCCGACCTCGGCCGGCCGGAGCGGTTCCACCACATGCTGCGGGTGGCCAAGCCGAGCTCGCCGATGAGCATGGGCACCTGGATCCTCTCCGCGTACGGCCCGGGCTCGGGCGTGATCGCGGTGGCGGAGCTGATGCCGCGGCGGCTGCGCCGCACGGTGCTGGGCCGGCTGGTCGACTGGGTGGCGCGACCCGCCGGGCTCTGGGCGGCGGGGACGGCGCCGGGGGTGGCGTCGTATACGGCAGTTCTGTTGTCGCAGACGGCGGTTCCGGCCTGGCGAGAGGCGCACCCGTATCTGCCGTTCGTGTTCACGGGTTCGGCAGCGGCCAGCGGGGCGGGCTTGGGGATGATGTTGGCGCCCTACGGCGAGAGCGGTCCAGCCCGACGAATGGCTGTCCTGGGCGCGGGGATGGAGGTCGCGGCGTCGCGGACGATGGAGCGGCGGCTGGGCGTCGAGGGCGAGGCGTACACGACCGGACGGCCACACCGTTTGCGCCAACTGTCGGAGGTGCTGACCGTCGGCGGGGCCGTCGGCGCGGCGCTCGGGCGCAACCGCACGACGATGGTCGCGTCCGGGGCGGCCCTGCTCGTCGGCAGCGCACTGCAGCGGTTCGGGGTGTTCGAGGCCGGCGTCGCGTCGACGCAGGACCCGAAGTACGTCGTGGTCCCGCAACGCGAGCGCCTCAACTCTTCCCGGCGAGACTCTTCCCCGCGAGCAGACGCAAACCTGCCCGAAAACGCGGGCGATTTCTAGTGCTTGATGCAACAGCCTCTAGTTGAGGGGTTGTATGAGAGTTCCGCGGTATCCGTTTGTGGGTCGTCGGTTCTGGGCGTTGATCGCCGAAGGGGTTTCGCCTTTTGCCGCCGGGGAAGCGGTGGGCGTGTCGAAGCACACTGCGTGGGGGTGGTTTGCTGACGCTGGTGGTGTGAAGCCACGATTCAGTGATGTGTCCGCTAGCCGAGCGCGACCCCGTTTGACGCTTGAAGAGCGTGAGGAGATTCAAGACGGGGTGGCTCGTCAGGAGTCGATTCGTTTCATCGCACGTCGGCTGGGCCGCCATCCCAGCACGGTGATGCGTGAGATTGAGCGCAATGCCAGTGTCGGTGGTGGTCGGTATCGGGCGCGGCATCGGTTCGGGGCGCCGTGGCGTGGTGGTTGGGAGTGCGTGCCGCGATATCGGGCCCATACCGCCCATGTACGAGCCCACGACCGGGCACGCCGCTCGGCGCCGGGCAAGTTGGCCACCAACACGCGGTTGCATGATGAGGTGCAGGCTCGGTTGGATGAGCAGCACAGTCCCGCCCAGATCTCACGTCGGTTGCGGCTGGACTTTGCCGATGATGCCGAGATGCGGGTGTCCCACGAGATGATCTACCAAGCGATTTATGTTCAGGGCAAAGGCAATCTGCGTCGCGAGTTGCATACCTGCCTGCGTACTGGGCGGGCGCTGCGTAAGCCGCGGCGCCGCCCCGAGGAACGCCGTGGGCGGCTGCGCGACATGGTCAACATCAGCCAGCGACCGCCTGAAGCCGCCGACCGCGCCGTGCCCGGGCATTGGGAGGGCGACCTCATCCTGGGCAGCACGGCGTCGGGCTCGGCGATCGGCACTCTTGTGGAACGCACGACGAGGTTCGTCATGCTGCTGCA
>NZ_LZSQ01000083.1 GCF_001665535.1 Mycobacterium sp. 852002-51961_SCH5331710 | reverse complement strand
GTCGACTGTCGGTGCCCGAGGCGGTGCGCGAGCTGACCTCGGTGCCCGCCCGCGTGGCCGGCCTGGCCGACCGCGGGCGCATTGCCGTCGGCTACAAGGCCGACCTCAACGTCATTGACCACGATGCGATGCGCCTGCATCGCCCGGTGATCACCTACGACCTCCCCGCGGTCGGCCAGGCCGGCCACGCGGGCGGGCACCGAGGTCAGCTCGCGCACCGCCTCGGGCACCGACAGTCGACCCGACGCGCGATCGCGCGACCAGTGCGTCAGCATGTACGTGGGAAAGCTTGCGTCGCAGATCATTCCGTAATGTGCACCGCCGTCGCCGAGACCCAGCACGACGTCCTCGCGACGAATCAGGTCCGCGACCGTGTCGAGGCTGCCGTCGCGGAAGTTCGCCAGCGTCACCAACAGGATGGCGTGGCCGTCGTCGTCGAGCAGCCGGTCATAGGCCTCTTCGAGCGGGCTGACGCCGTGGGACCGGGCCCGGCTCGCGATGCTCTCCGAGCGCGGCGGCTCGTAGTTCGGCGGGTCGCCGAGCGGGAACATCCACTCGAACGCCTGCGCCGCGAACATCAGCGGATGTCCCTCGCCCGCCGGTTGGTCGGACAGGATCCGTTCGCGCACTTCGGGTTTGCGCATCTCGACGACGCGTTCGGCCAGCGGCAGTGACGCCAACTCCTGATAACTGGGGTACATCACGAACGGGTTGCCCGACAGTTCGAGGCCGAGCACCAACCCGATTGGCCGGGGGAAGATCTGTGCGGTGATGTCGCCGCCGTCGATGTTGGCCTTCTCGACCATCGTCAGCGCGTCGAGGAAGAACGGGTCGCCGGCGTTGCCGATCGCCAACGTGAACGTCACGGGCAGGCCGACGTCGGCCGCGACCTCGAATACCGTTCGCAGCACGGGCTCGTAGTCGCCGGCCACCAGGTCGGGCACGAACTGGATCAGGCCGCCGCCGGCGTCGTCGACACCGCGGGCGATCGCCTCGATCTCGGCGCGGTCGGCGTCGTAACTCGGAATCGGCAGGCCGCTCTCGGTCTTGTGCAAGGTGAACCGCGAGGAGGCGAAGCCGAGTGCACCCGCTTGCACCGCCTCGGCGGCGAGTTTGCGCATCATCGCCAGGTCTTCGGCGGTGGCCGGTTCGCGGTCGACGCCGCGTTGGCCCATCACGTACACCCGCAGCGGCGAGTGCGGCAGCAGCGCGGCCACGTCGATGTCGCGCTGACCCGCGTCGAGCGCGTCGAGGAACTCCGGGAACGTCTCCCAGTGCCACGGCAGTCCGTCGACCATCACCACCCCGGGGATGTCCTCGACCCCCGCCATCACGTCGACCAGCACGTCGTGGTCCTCCGGACGGCACGGCGCGAACCCGACCCCGCAATTGCCCATCACGACGGTCGTCACGCCGTGCGCCGACGACGGCGTGAGGCGATCCGACCAGATCGCCTGGCCGTCGTAGTGGGTGTGCAGATCCACGAACCCCGGGGTGACGAGAAGGCCCGTCGCGTCGATCTCCCGCGCTCCGGCCCCGTCGACGTTGCCCACCGCGGCGATCACGCCGCCGGTCACCGCGACATCGCCGACGAACGGCTCACCTCCGAGACCGTCGACGATGGTGCCGCCCCTGATGACGAGTTCGTATGTCATACGTCGAATCTACGATGTGCCCGTGATCGACCACTTCGGAATCAACTGCGCGGACTTTCCGAGATCGAAGGCGTTCTACGACAAGGTGCTGGGCGTGCTCGGTTATACCCCCCAACTCGACTTCCAGATCGCCATCGGATACGGCCGCGACGGCAAACCGGACTTCTGGATCGCGGATATGAATGCCGGCGACGCGAAGGGCCCCAACCGCGAGGTGCACTTCGCCTTCCAGGCCGCCGACACCGACGCCGTGCAGGCGTTCTACGACGCCGCGATCGAGGCCGGCGCGGAGTCCCTGCATGCCCCGCGGCTCTGGCCGGAGTACCACGCCGGTTACTACGGCGCGTTCGTGCGCGATCCAGACGGCAACAACATCGAGGCCGTCTTTCACGGGGCGCACCCTCAAGGCTGACGTATACCGTCGGGGTCATGGCTGATTCAGACGTGGCGGTGGTCCGGGAAATTCTGCGCGACGCGTTCACACGGCTCATCGAGCACGTGGAGAACCTCACCGACGGGCTGACCGACGAGGTGGCGTTCTTCCGGCCCACCCCGACGGCCAACAGCATCGCGTGGCTGGTGTGGCACAGCGCCCGCCAGCAGGACGTGCAGCTCGCCGGTATCGCCGGAACCGACCAGGTCTGGTTGCGCGACGGGTGGGTCGACCGGTTCGGACTCGACCTGCCGCGCGAAGACATGGGCTACGGCCACGGCCCCGAGGAGGTGGGCCGCGTCCGCGCACCGGCCGATCTGCTCGCCGGCTATGCCCACGCCGTGCACAAGGCGACCCTCGAGTACATCGCGTCGGTCACCCCCGACGAGCTGAGCCGCGTCATCGACGAGAACTGGGATCCGCCGGTCACCGCCGCCATGCGCCTGGTGAGCATCTTCGACGACGGCGCCCAACATCTCGGCCAGGCGGCCTACGTCCGCGGCATCACGTGATCCGGTGGTGGCCGGCGCTCGCTGTGACGGCGATGCTGCTGCTCGGTTGGCTGGTCGGCAAATCCTCGACGCCCGTTGACGATTGGTTTCAGCGCTTCCGACACAGCCCCCTGCGACGGCTGTCGGTGATCGCCGACCCCCGACTGCTCCTCGCCGTCGGGCTGGTCGTGTTGGCGGTCGCATGCCTGCAGCGTCGTTGGTGGCTGGCGTCGATGACCGTTATCGCTCCCATCGTCGGCATCACGATCGTCCGGTTTCTCAAACCGGTCTTCGACCGGGACAAGGGCGGCGGGCTCGCCTATCCCAGCGGGCATCTCACCGCGACGACCATCGTGATCGGGTTGGCCGTCATCGCCGCGGGTGCGGCGTCGTGGGCGGTGGTCAGCGCCGTCGTCGCCGTGGCGCTGGCGATGCTCGGCGTGGGCGTCACGTTCCACTACTTCACCGACGTGGTCGGAGGTGTCCTGCTCGGCTCGGCGGTCGTGTACGTCGCGGCCGTTTACGCCCGGCGAGACCGATGGCACGATCCGTCGGCCGGCTCAGCTAACTCGCATTCTGCGACAATCGGTGGATGACGATGCCCGACAAGCCTCCCGGCTTGCGCGAGCGAAAGAAGCTCCGAACGCGCGCGACGATCCGGCGCGAGGCGTTCCGCCTGATCCAGGAGCAGGGCTACCAGGCCACCACCGTCGAACAGATCTCCGCCGCCGCCGACGTCTCACCGCGCACCTTCTCCCGCTACTTTCCGACCAAAGAGGCGGTGCTGCTCTCCGACGACCACATCCCGCCGATCATCGACGCCTTCGTCGCGGCGCCGAAGGACATGGCGGTCATTGAGGCGTACCGGCACGCCGTCGCGACGACGTTCGCTTCGCTGACCGAGGAGCAGCGCGAAGAGGCGGTCATCGGCCAGCGGCTGATGTACTCCGTGCCCGAGGCGGCCGGCCTGATCTACGGCGAATACGTCCGCCTGATCGGCCTGATCACCGACGCGCTGACGCAGCGGCCGGGGGCGCCGACCGACCCGCTCGAGCGCCGGGTGCTCGCGGGCGCGATCGTCGGCGTGCTGATCGGCGCCTCGCACGGCACTCCGTTGCCCGGCGATCCCATCTCCGACAGCCTGCAGGCCCTCGACCGGATGCTGAAGAAGTCCGCCGCACAAACTTGACACGTGTCAACCCCGGTGCGATCTGCGTCACACGCGACGGTTAGCATGGAGTCATGACTGCGACGTCCGACGTTGAGCTGCCCGACACCAGCACCATCCGCAACCCCGCGACCGGCGCCGTCGCGGGCACCGTGCGCTGGACCGACCCCGCCGACGTACCGCGCATCGCGGCCGGCCTGCGCGAGGCGCAGCGACAGTGGGAGGCCCGCGGCGCCAAGGGTCGCGCGAAGGTGCTGGCCCGCTACGCCGTATGGCTCGGCGAGCACCGCGAGGAAATCGAGTCCCTGCTGATCAAGGAGACGGGCAAGTCCGCCGTCGACGCAGCGCAGGAAGTGCCGTTGCTGATCATGATCGCGTCGTACTACGTCAAGACCATGGAGAAGGCGCTCGCGCCGGAGAAACGGCCCGCGCCGCTGCCGTTCCTGTCCATCAAGAAGATCGAGGTGCACTACCGGCCGCGACCGGTCGTCGGGATCATCGCGCCGTGGAACTATCCGGTGGCCAACGCGCTGATGGATGCCATCGGTGCGCTCGCCGCAGGTTGCGCGGTGCTGCTCAAGCCTTCCGAGCGCACCCCGTTGACCGCCGAACTGCTGTTGCGCGGCTGGTTGGATTCCGGTGCGCCGGAGGTGCTCGCGCTGGCGCAGGGGGCCCGCGAGGTCTCCGAGGCCGTGATCGACAACGCCGACTTCATCCAGTTCACCGGCTCGAGCGCCACGGGCGCGAAGGTGATGGAGCGCGCCGCCCGCCGACTCACGCCGGTCAGCCTCGAGCTCGGCGGTAAGGACCCGATGATCGTTCTGGAGGACGCCGACATCGACCTCGCCGCGCACGCCGCGGTGTGGGGCGCGTTCTTCAACGCCGGACAGACGTGTGTGTCGGTGGAGCGGGTGTACGTCCTCGAGTCGGTCTACGACCAGTTCGTCGCGGCGGTGGTGCGCGACGTCGAGAAGCTGAAGATGGGCGCCGGCGACGGTTACGACTTCGGATCGATGATCGACGAGTCGCAGGTCGCGGTCGCCGCTCGCCATGTCGACGACGCGCTCGCCAAGGGCGCGCGGGCGTTGACCGGCGGTAAGCGCCCCGAGGGCGAGGGCAGCTTCTACCCGCCGACGGTGCTCGTCGACGTCGACCATTCGATGCTCTGCATGACGGAGGAGACGTTCGGCCCGACGCTGCCGATCATGAAGGTTGCCAGCGTGGACGAGGCGATCCGATTGGCCAACGACAGCCCGTACGGCTTGAGTGCGGCGGTGTTCTCCAAAGACATCGAGCGGGCCAAAGATGTTGCAGTCGAACTCGATTGCGGTGCTGTCAACATCAACGACGTGATCTCGAACCTGATGTGCACGACGGCTCCGATGGGCGGCTGGAAGACGTCGGGCCTCGGTGCGCGGTTCGGTGGGGCCGAGGGGTTGCGCAAGTACTGCCGCCAGGAGGCCGTGGTCGCGCCGCGCACCAACGTCGGTGCGGGCGGCAACTACTACAACAACTCGCACAAGGCGCTGAAGCGGATGAACACGATGATGACGAAGCTGGCGCTGATCACCCCGAGGCGGGCCGCCAAGTAGCCGACACCCGCCCCGCTCACCGCGAGGGTACGGTTCTTGACGCGTCTACTCGGGTTTCGTGTCCGGAACCGTACTTTCGGTGAGGGGAGGGTCGCGTGCGGTTGGTGACGACCGTGGTCCTGTGGCTCATCACCACGGCACTGCTGGCGGTTGCCGTTCCGACCATGTGGGCGCAGCGCAACGTGGTCGACGACGGCGGATTCGCGGCGTTGGCGGAATCGGCGGCGAAAGAGCCGCAACTGCAGCACGCGATGGCGAGGATCCTCGCCACCGAAGTGTCCACGGCCATGGACGACACCGGGTACGACGTCGACTACGAGCTGATCATCGGGACCGCCTCGGCCTACACGGCCAACCCCACGTTCCCCGGGCAGTTCGCGCTGGCCACCAAGGTCGGGCATCGCTGGATGTTCACCGACGCGGCGCAGCGCGTCGAGGGCACCGACCAGTGGATGCTCGACCTCGGTCCGATGCTCGCCGACGAGTCGTTCCGGAACACGCTGGGGAATTTCGGTGTCTCGCCCGTCGAATCTCTGCCGATCCCCATCACGATCTCGGAGGACTGGCGACCCGGTCAGCTGAGGTGGGCGTCGACGTGGGGTCCGTGGATCAGCCTCGGCTCGACCATCCTCACCGGCGTGTTCGCGCTTCTGACACTGGTGGCCGCCCGCAGTAGGGGCAGAGCTCTTGCCGCCCTCGGTGTTTCGGCGCTTCTGGTGGGTGCGGCCGGATGGGCCGGCGTCGAGGTGGCGCGTCGCTCCGTCAACACCGCGCTGAACCGGCTCTCCGGCGACATCCGGGAGGTCGCCGACGTGATGGTGGCCCAGGCGGAGGGCAGCATGCACCACTGGCTGAACCTCACGCTGGCCGCCGGTGGGGTGCTCGTGGTGTTCGGCGTGCTGGTCGCGGTGCTGGGCGGGTTACGCCGACGCGACGTTTAGCTCAGCTCGGTATTGCTACCGTCGATCCATGCCGTTCGTCACCGACATCGTGGGCCCGCAGCGGCCCGTCGAGGCATGGCCGCCGTTGGTGGCGGGCGCGCTGCGGCGCACGAGCACCGTCGACACCCACCCCGACGGCGCCGATTCCTCTGTCGACCTGCGGGCACGCGACATCGTCGTGCGGGCTGGCGGGGTAGGCGTCCTCGGCGAGATCGCCCTGCGCGCCCATCTGGCCGACCGGGTGATCGACGAGATCGCGTCCACTCCGGACGACGAGCGGGTGGGTCGGCTAATCGGCAAACGCGTGGGGCCCGGATTCCGCTCCGCTGTCGGCGAACTGTTCCCCGATGACGTCCGGCGATCCACCCTGTTGCACCTGCTGCTCGACGACTGGGTCGGGGCGGCGCTGGTCTCCGGCTATGCGCTGCAGCACGCGTCGATCGTCGCGGGGACCGAGGAGAAACTGCCGCCCGGTACCGCCGACCGCATGGCGGGTATCTGCGCCGGCTTCGCGCCCGACGCGTCGCTGGTGAACTACGCGCGGCGCCTCGACACGATCCCCTCGGTGCACGGGCCGCATGCCCCGCCGATCGACGTCGACGGCCTGCACCCCGTGGAACCCCTGCGCGCACACGGTATGCGGCGGTTGCGGCGGCTTGACCTGCTGCCGCCGGACGAGGGTTCGGCCCGCTTCGACGCCCATTTCCGCGACTCCCACGTTGACGGTGACGGCGTCGAGACGATCGTGCACGAGTACACGCTCGCCGGTGCGGTGGATGTGGCGACGCGGACCGTCACGTCGATCAACGCCGACGTCCGAGTGCTGCCGTGGCAGGAGTGCCCCGGCGCGATCGGAAGCGCGCAACGGGTGCGGGGGATGAGGCTCGTCGAGGTTCGCGACCGCGTCCGGGGCGAATTCGTCGGCACCAGCACGTGCACCCACCTCAACGACACATTGCGCGCGATCAGTGACCTCGATGCGCTGTTCGACCTGCGCTCACGGCTCGATGACGTGTGACGGGTCGGGCCGCTTGTCCGGCGGCGCCTGGCTGTAGTCGCTCCACGGTCCGTCGCGCTGCTCGACGGCAGCCCGAACCCCCTGTGCCGCAGCTGTTTCGATGAACGACAGCGCATCGGGGGTGTTGCGCATCAACCCGTCGAGGATGCCGCCGAGGGTCTGGGTGGAGGCCAGGCCCATGTTCTCGTATGCCTGATTGACGATCAGCTTCTGCGCCTGCAGTTGCGACAACGGGATGGTGGCGAGTTTGTGCGCGACCTCCCTGACGCGTGCCTCGAGGTTCTCGAACGGGACGGACTCGTTGATGAGTTCGACTGCGGCGGCTTCCTTTCCGGTCAACGGCTCACCGGTCAGCGAGTGCCACTTGACCTTTGCGAGGCTCAGCCGGTACAGCCACATGCCGGTGAGATAGGCACCCCACATCCGGGCGTAGGGGGTGCCGATCACGGCGTCGTCGCTGGCGATCACGATGTCGGCGCATAACGCGTAGTCGCTCGCGCCGCCCACACACCACCCGTGCACCTGGGCGATCACCGGCTTGGATGCCCGCCAGATCGCCATGAACTTCTGTGTGGGCCCGGTTTCGCGGGCACTGACCATCGCGAAGTCCTTGCCCGGATCCCAGCGGCCGTCGGTGTTCATCGCCTCGCCCCAATGCATGAAACCGCCGCCGAAGTCGTAGCCGCCGGAGAACGCGCGTCCGGCACCGCGCAGCACGATCACCTTGATCGCGGGGTCGCGTTCGGCCAGGCCGATCGCCTTCTCGATCTCGTCCGGCATCGGCGGGACGATGGTGTTGAGGTGATCGGGCCGGTTCAGCGTGATGGTCGCGATGGGTGGCTCCGCCGTATAGAGCAAGGTCTCGAACTGCGCAGTTGTCGACATGGGTGAAGTTTGGCAGAGAGACCCCCGGGTAAACGAGGGCAGTGACGAAACGAGTTACCGGTACTCGTGCTGCGGCCACACTGCTCGATCTCGGCGCAGCGTCCATCGCGGCCGGGGTGATCTCCCGCCGAAAGCCCGTGATCAGGGTCCTCCAGACCATGCAGGCCGATTCGCGAGCGAAGCAGCGGATGCAACAGTTGCGGCGCGAATTCGGTCGCGGCCCAGTGGAATTGGCTCTGCCGGGCCGTCGCATGGTGGTGATCTTGGACCCGCAGGACGTGGGCAGGGTTCTCGCAGAAGCGCCGACACCGTTTCATCCCGCGAACACCGAGAAACGCAAGGCGCTGCAGTGGTTTCAGCCGCACGGTGTGCTGATCTCGCAGGGCCCGATCCGCCAGCAGCGCCGCGAGTTCAACGACGCCGCGCTCGACAGCGGAGCCGAGGTGCACCGTTTAGCGGAAGCGTTCAGCCACGTGGTCGCCGAGGAGGCGCGGGAGTTGATCGGCGACGCCGCCGCCCGCGGAAGTCTGGATTCTTCGCGGTTCATGACGACGTGGTGGCGCATCGTGCGCCGACTGGTGCTGGGCGATCGCGCGCGGGACGACGAGCTGATCACCGACGCGCTGATGCGACTGCGCAAGGCCGGCAACTGGTCGTTCCTGTCGCTGCCGCATTACCGCGCGCGGGCGAAATTCCTTGAGGGGCTGTACCGCTACGTCGAGGATCCCGAACCGGGCAGCCTCGCCAGTGTGGTGGCGCAAACGCCGTCGAGCGGTGCGGTCGACCCGGTCGGTCAGATGCCGCAGTGGATCTTCGCGTTCGACGCGGCGGGCATGGCGTCATTGAGGGCGATGGCGCTGTTGGCCACGCATCCGGCCGAGCGGGCGCGCGCTGTCGAGGACGCCGCCGAACCCGATCAGCTCGCAGTCCGGCCCTACCTGCGGGGTTGTGTGCTGGAGTCGGTCCGGCTGTGGCCCACCACGCCGACGATCCTGCGCAACACGACGGAGGACACGCGGTGGGCTGACGGATCGACGATCGCGAAGGGCGCGGGGCTCATGATCGTCACGCCCGCCTTCCATCGCGACGACGGACTGCTGCCGTTCGCGCACGCGTTCGCGCCGCAGATCTGGATGGACGGAACCGCGCAGAACCATCCGCAATTGGTGCCGTTCTCGGCCGGACCGGCGGAGTGTCCAGGCCGGAACCTCGTGCTGTTGGTGACGAGCACGCTGTTGGCACACGTGTTGCATGCGTTGGAACTCGACCTGAGGTCGGAGCCGAAGCCGGTGCCCGAACGCCCGTTGCCGATGACGTTGAACCAGATGACGCTGGAGTTCGGCGTGAGGCGGGCGAGTCAGTCCGCGTCGTCTCCGGCGCGGTGAGACTGGCGGAATGATCCGCCCGCCGCCCGGAACGCCGCGAGATAGGCGAGCGGCGGTATCAAGAACATCGGTATCGACGCGACGATTAGAACGCAGAATTGGATCGTCTGGCCACGTGCGAATGCAAAGCCGCCGCGCGCATCCTGATGCCCTATCAGAGCGCAGATCACCGCCGTAAACGCTCCCAGCCCGATCGTGGCGGCGGTCAGACCGAGCGCGATGCCGGCGTATCCGACCGAGCACGTCATCACGACGAGCGTCCACCACAGCTTCGCAGCCGTCAGGTAGTTGAAGTACGAACCGGAGGGTGCAGGTGTAGCCGGTTGCTCACTCCCGTTTTCCGGAGGGTCCGGCCGACTATCGGGGATGGTGTACGCGAAGATACGGTTACCGAGCTTCAAATAGGGGGTGCGAAGGTACGCGTACATCAACGCGAACGCCCCGGCCGCCACCGCCATCAGGCTGGCAGAAGCGAACCCCCGATCCAGCGTTGCCAGAGCCACGAGGGTGCCTGCCATCAGCCAACTGCACCAGTAGAGCCGACGTGCGTACTGAACCTTCCGAACGAAAGCCGTTGCGAGCATGCCGATGAGGCCGATCGCGACTCCGCCGACAAACATCGACTCGGACATCGAGAGCGCGGCGTCACTTGTCAAAGAGGCCTCCGAGGGCGGTGCCTCCCGATTTACCTGCGCTCGATCCGACTAGGCCGCCGATAACCGCTCCGACGAAAGCACCGCCAGGGCCGAGCACCCACCCACCTGCCATGCCGCCCACCGCGCCGACCAGAAAGCCACCGCCAACACTCCCAGCCGCGCCGCCGAAGGTCGAGCCTGCCCCCGCTCCATTCCGCCAATCGGAATACGCGACAGCGAACTCGGCGAGGCTGCCAAACGCGCCAAAAGCCTTGCCAACATTACCCATCGCCTTCAGATCCGAGGCCGAATAGCGCTCCCAAGGCAAGGCGTGCTTCCCATCGGAGAGCGCTCCATCGACCTGCCTGATCTCGCTTAACGGTCCCGTTACTTGACCGGCGTATTCCAGATCGGACATTGTCAATCCGCGAGACATGGCGTCGGCGACGTCGCGGGCCGCCTCGCGTGACAGCCCTTGATTTTGCAGGCCCTCAATCGTGAGGTCGATCGCCTCGGCACGCGCGCGCGCCTCTTGCTCGTTCATCCATGACGTCGCTTCATCCGGTGTCATCGGCGGCTCCCAGGGCGAACCCGTTTCCAGTTGCCGCTGCCATTCCTGACGGACTAGGGCTCGACGTTGCGGGTCTGAACCGAGAACTGGATCGCGGGGAAGGCTCCCGGGTGGCCGATGCGCCGTCTGGAAATCATCGAGCCGTTCACTTGCGAGGCGCACGGCAGCAGGTTGCGAATCAGGGTTCTGGATCGTGGCGTAGTCGCGAAGACGCGACATGGCCGCTTCCTTCTCCGCCGTCATCGGCCCTCCGCTGTCGACAAGCGCCTGATCGGCTGCCCGTTGTCGCGCGTCATAGTCGGAAGCCTCCCGCCGAGCGGCAGTTCCACTGTCGACGCCGTCACCATCGGCACGGTCGACCGCATCGGGCATATAGCCCTCTGCCTGTATGTTGGTCATCGCACGGGAAAGCTCACCGGCGTATCGATCGCGCGATGAGCCGATGGCGCTCAAGGCGTCTCTCATCTCCTGGACGGCCATGGCCTTCATCGGCGCCAAAGCGCTTTCATCGAAGGTCAGTCCACTCTGAACGATTGCCGCATCGATGGCGTTATCGATCTGTTGGAGAGCTCCCTCGAGAGAGCCAATGCTGTCGGCCGACGACTGCTGGGTCTCGGCTAGAGCCGTGGATATCGATTGAAGATCGACAGCTATGCGGGCCAGTTGTTCGCGGTCGAGGTGCAATGCTGTGGTGGCACGTTGAACTTCGGCTGAGTCATTGATCGGGTGATCACCTCCGTCCTCGCGGTCCCACGCAGCCTCGAACCGTTTCTTTGCTTGGTGAAACTCGTCGCTGGTCTCGCCCATGCAGACACCGGCGTTGTAGAACGCGGACGCGAGATCGCTGATCTCCCCCGGCGCCCCACTCTGAATGGTCTGTTCGAGTTTCCAAGGATCGCCACCTGCCTTAGCGATCAACTCCTCGATATCGAGGTGCCTGAGTTCCATCCGTCAGGTCGGGACGCCGCGGTGTGCCGACTCCAGGGCGACGGCGCATTGTTCATCCTGCTCAGTGAAGGCTTGCGCGGCGTTGGCCGCTTTCTCCGCGAGCACCGACAAAGTCGAATGATGATTGCGCATCGAATGCGCGTATTTAGTCTGTGCCTGCGCGACCGCCCGGTGAAATTGTTCTGCGTCTTCGAAATCACCGAACACCCCGGCGGGTGGGGCAGCGGAGCCGAACGCATCTGCACCGCGACGGACGATCGCCCCCGCGCTATCGGAGAAGTCAGCTCCCATCCGCAGAAATGCCGTGTTGACTTTCATTGCGTACCCCCTGTCATCGGCACAATTTTAGGTGGGTCCGCCAGAGGCTCAGCGCACCAGTCGGCGCCAGACTCGTCAAGAGCGGACTGCCTGGATCCGCGCCAGCATGGCCTTCACGAGATCCGTGGCGCTGCCGGTTGAGACGGGTGCTTCGTTCGGGCTTGGCTCGGTGATCGGCACGGTCGCTTCGACGATGCAGTCTTTCGCGACGCCTAGGGCTCGTTGGACGGCGACGCGAACCCCCGTCGGGGAATCTGACGTCAGTTCATCGACCGACGACAACACGTCGGCTGTCATCTCGACCTTCGTGATCCGGTATCCGGAGGTGTACGCGCCCTCATCTCTGACAACGGTTCTACCGCTGCAGCCGAGCCATTCGTCTGCAAACGTGTCGAACAACTTTCGCGCCTCGTCCGACGAATCGAAGGCGGCTGCACCGAATGTCACCTTTGATTCTGTCGCGTAGGTGACCGCTCGGACCGGTGCGGCGCCATACACCTCTTCCTCGAAGGCCGATATGACTCCAAGACACTGCCTTTCGGTCATCTCCCGGCTGCCCGCGAGAGTATTTCGCAAGCGGCTTCCCACCGACGGTGGTTCGCCCATCCTGATTTGGTATCCCGCGGCGGTCGTCAATTCCTGATCGCTGGGCAGCACCGTCGTCAGCCATGCGTATTCATTCGGGGGCGCCGTGCCTCTGGAAGTCGTGAAGGTGCTCGACCGATCAGCACCGCTTTGAGTCGTCTGTTCCGCAGCGGCACCGCATCCAGCGATCAAGCTGGAGACAACGAGGGCCAGGACCCCGCCGACGGCGCTCGCTCGACACCACATCACTCGTCGATTATCGCGTCGAAGCGTTTAGCATCCATCCGGCCCGCCCCGGACCACACCGCCAAATAAGGCGTGCCTATCCTCTGACCAGCCAGAAATGCTATGTTTTGCCTCTCCTAACTACGAGGTGCGAATGAACCGTTATCTTGCCTGGGCAACTCCCATCGCCGTCGCCGGCCTCCTGCTGTCCGGATGCTCGAACGACAGTTCGTCCTCGGGCAGCGAGACGACGTCCGCCAGCGAAACGGCGGCCGAGACCACCAGCGCCGCACCCGCGGTCGATCCGGCTGTCCTGGACAAAGCGGCAGCCGACTACAAGGCATACGCGCAGAGCAACATCGACGAACTCCAGCGTGCGGTCAAGGTCCTCACCGACGCGGTGCGCGCGGGTGACCTGAAGGCCGCCCAGGACGCGTTCGCGCCGTCACGCCAGCCGTGGGAGCGCATCGAGCCGATCGCCGGCCTGGTGGAAGAGATCGACGGCAAGATCGACGCCCGCGTCGACGACTTCGCAGGCGTCGACGACCCGAAGTTCACCGGCTGGCACCGCCTCGAGTACCTGCTGTTCGAGAAGAACACCACCGAGGGCGGAGCGCCGTTCGCCGACCAGCTCGACAAGGACGTCGCCGACCTCAAGGCGCAGTTCCCGTCTGTCGAGGTGAAGCCGATCGACGTGTCCAACGGTGCGGCCGAACTGATCGAAGAGGTGTCCGAAGGCAAGATCACCGGCGAAGAGGACCGCTACTCCAAGACCGACCTGTGGGACTTCGACGCGAACCTGCAGGGTGCACGCGACGCCGTCGGGAAGCTGAATCCCGCTCTGGTGCAGGCTGATCCGGCGCTGCTGGGCAAGATCGATGCGGGCCTGAACTCCGTGTTCGACACGATGCGGCCGCTGCGCCGAGGTGACGGCTGGGTGCTGTTCTGCACGGAGAACGACCCCTACCCGTCGCCGCGCTGCCCTGAGGTCACCGTGACACCGGACGTCATCGACAAGCTCAAGGCCGAACTCGCCGGACTGTCGGAGAATTTGTCGCAGGTGTCGGGAGTGCTGAAACTGAAGTGACGCAAGGCCGCTCGGGTCTCTCGCGCCGGGGCTTCATCACTGGCGCGTTGGGCACGGGTGCCGCGGTGGGGGCCGGTGCGGCCCTCGTCGGGTGCTCGAAGCAGGAATCCGGTTCGTCCGCCTCGAGCGGGTCGTTCGTCCCGTTCGAGGGTCCGCATCAGACCGGTATCACCGCGCTGCCCATTCCCGAGCAGGGCCTGATCGCTTCGTTCAACGTGCTGTCGAAGGATCGCGACGGCCTCAAACGCACCCTCGAGGAGCTCACCGAAGAGATTCGCGGTCTGATGGCGGGCAAGCCGCCGGAGGTGCGCGATCCGGAGTACCCGCCGGTCGACTCCGGCATCCTCGGTGAACAACCGCCGGCGGACAACCTGTCCGTCGTCGTGGGTGTGGGTGCGTCGCTGTTCGACCACCGGTTCGGGCTGGCCGATCGCAAACCCAAGGAACTGGTCACCATGCCGTTCCTGGCCAATGACCGCTTGGATCCCAAACTGTCGCACGGTGATCTGTCGATCGTCATCGAGGCGGGCCACAACGACACGGTCGTCTTCGCGCTGCGTCAGCTGATGCGCCGCACGCGCAGCGATCTGGTTTTGCGGTGGATGGTCGACGGTTACGCGCGGGGCATCGGCGCCGGCCAGGCGTCCGAAGCCGCCACCCCGCGAAATCTGTTGGGATTCAAAGACGGGACCGCCAATCTCGATGTCGACGACGGTGCCGTCATGGACCGCCACGTCTGGGTCGGCGCGCAGGACGGCGAACCCGAGTGGGCCGTCGGCGGCTCGTATCAGGCGATTCGCATCATCCGCATGTTCGTCGAGTTCTGGGACCGCACCCAGCTCGCCGAGCAGGAGGCGCTGATCGGCCGCAACAAGGTCAGCGGCGCACCCTTGGGCCTGACGGGTGAATTCACCGACCCCGACTATCCAGAAGACCCGGACGGCAAGCGAATTCCGCTCACCGCCCACATCCGGCTGGCGAACCCGCGCACGCCCGAGACCGAGGACAACCGCATTCTGCGCCGCGGCTTCAACTACTCGCGCGGATTCGACGGTGCGGGCCGATTGGACCAGGGCCTGGCATTCATTGCCTACCAGCGCAGCCTGGAGAAGGGCTTCCTGACCGTGCAGCGCCGGCTGAAAGGCGAACCGCTCGAGGAGTACATCCTGCCCGTCGGCGGCGGCTTCTTCTTCACGCTGCCCGGCGTCACCGGGCCCGACCGCTTTCTCGGCGACCAGTTGTTCAGCTGAGCACCGACCACAGGAACTCGTAGATCAACGCGGAGCGAAATGCGGTCTGCGCGTTGTCGGCCGCACCGGCATGGCCGCCCTCGATGTTCTCGTAGTAGTGGACCGGGTGGCCCGCGCTCTCCAGTGCCGCGGTCATTTTGCGCGCGTGCCCTGGATGTACGCGGTCATCCCGCGTCGACGTGGTGATCAGCACCGGAGGGTACCGACGATCGGCCGAGATATTCTGGTAGGGCGAATATTTAGAGATGAACTCCCAATCGCCCGGCTCGTCGGGGTCTCCGTATTCGGCCATCCACGAGGCGCCCGCCAGCAGCAGATGGTATCGGCGCATGTCGAGCAGCGGAACGCTGCACACCAGCGCGCCGAACAGCTCGGGGTATCGCGTCAACATCACGCCCATCAGCAGGCCGCCGTTGCTGCCGCCCTGGGCACCGAGCTGATCGACGGTGGTTATTTCCCGGGCCACGAGATCGCGTGCGACGGCAGCGAAGTCCTCGTAGACGAGATGCCGGTTCTCCCGCATCGCCTGCGTATGCCACTTCGGTCCGTACTCGCCGCCGCCGCGGATGTTCGCCAGGACATAGGTGCCGCCGCGGCTGAGCCACAGCCGGCCAAGCACCCCGCTGTAGCTCGGTGTATTGGCGACCTCGAAGCCGCCGTACCCGCTCAGCAGCGTGGGGCCCGGAGTTTGGTTGTGCCGATGCGCGACAACGAAATACGGGATCATGGTGCCGTCGTCGGAGGCGACGAAATACTGGTCCACCCGCAGGTCGGCCGCGTCGAAGAACGACGGCGCGCGTTTTACCTCAGTGACGGCATCGCCGGCCACCCCCCACAGAAGCCGGGACGGGGTGTCGAAACCGCTCGAGTCGAGGAAGATCTCGTCTCCGTACTCGTCGGCGTCGACCAACACCGTGTTGGTGTTCGGCGGAATGCCGGGTATGTCGGCCCGCTGCCAGGTTCCCGGCGTCACGATCTGCACGTGGCTGATCACGTCGACGAGGGTGACCAGGATCAACCGGTCGCGCGTCCAGGCGTAGTCCTCCAGGCTAGAGTGCTCATCGGGCTCGAAGACGACAGCGAGATCTCGTGCGCCATCGAGGAATTCGGCATAATTCGCCGCCAGTAGCGAACCGGCGCGATATGTCGTCGATCCCACCGTCCAATCGGTACGCGGCCGGATCAACAGCCACTCCCGATGCGCGGAGATCCCGGCGTCGGTCGGCACGTCGATCCGGATCAGCGAGTCGCCGCGAAGCTCGTAGCGCTCCCGGTTGAAGAAGTCGAACGACCGCGTGATCAGTAACCGCTCGAACCCGGGCGTCGGGTCATAGCCGCAACCCACGCTGACGTCGGCGGCCTCGCCCTCGAACAGCGTCGGCGCGTCGGCCAGCGGCAGGCCCCGCTTCCAGCGCTTCACGATGCGTGGATAGCCGCTGTCGGTCAACGAGCCCGGCCCGAAGTCGGTCCCGACCAGCACGGTGTCGCGGTCCTGCCAGGTGACGCTCGACTTGGCCTCGGGCAGCGCGAAACCGTCGGCGACGAACTCGCGTGTGGTCACGTCGAATTCGCGGACGACGGTGGCGTCGGCGCCGCCGCGGGACAATTCGATGAGCGCGAGGGAGAAGTCAGGTTCGAGCACTTCGGCACCCGCCCACACCCAGTTTTCGCCGTCTTCGGCGGCGATCGCGTCGACGTCGATCAGCACATCCCATTCCGGTTGCTCGGTGCGGTAGCTGTCCAGGGTCGTGCGTCGCCACAGGCCGCGGGGGTGGTCCGCGTCGCGCCAGAAGTTGTACAGATATTCACCCCGCCGACGGACGTACGGGATGCGGGCGTCGGTGTCGAGCACCTCCAGTGCCTCGTTGCGCATCTGCTCGAACCGGCCACCGCCGAAGCGGGCGACCGTCGGGTCGTTGTGCTTGCGCACCCAGTCGAGTGCGTCGTCGCCGGTGACGTCCTCGAGCCACAGGTACGGGTCGGTGCCGGTCTTCTCTTCGCGCACGCGCTCGTCGGAACTCACGGGAACCATTGTGGCGGCCGGGCGTAGTGTGAGCTCGGTTACACCGTTCGAGGGAGGTCAACGATGACTGTCTACGCCCGTCCAGGCGCTGCGGACGCGCTGATGTCGTACGAGTCGCGTTACGGCAACTTCATCGGCGGGGAGTGGGTGCCGCCGGCCTCGGGCGAGTACTTCGAGAACCCGACTCCGGTGACGGGTCAGGCGTTCTGCGAGGTGCCGCGGTCCAACGAGACCGACATCGAGGCAGCGCTCGACGCCGCGCACGGTGCAGCCCCCGCGTGGGGCAAGACGCCCCCCGGCGAGCGTGCGGTCATCCTCAACAAGATCGCCGACCGCATCGAGGAGAACCTCGAATCGCTCGCGCTCGCCGAGTCGTGGGACAACGGCAAACCCATCCGCGAGACGCTTAACGCGGACCTGCCCCTGGCCGTCGACCACTTCCGCTACTTCGCCGGAGCGATCCGCGCGCAGGAAGGCTCGCTGTCGCAGATCGACGACGACACCGTCGCCTACCACTTCCACGAACCGCTCGGCGTCGTCGGGCAGATCATCCCGTGGAACTTCCCGATCCTGATGGCGACGTGGAAGTTGGCTCCCGCGTTGGCCGCCGGTAACGCGGTCGTGCTCAAACCGGCCGAGCAGACGCCGGCGTCGATCCTCTACCTGATGAGCCTGATCGGTGACCTGTTGCCCGCAGGCGTGGTCAACGTCGTCAACGGGTTCGGGTTCGAGGCGGGTAAACCGCTGGCGTCGTCGAACCGCATCGCCAAGATCGCATTCACCGGCGAGACCACCACCGGTCGGCTGATCATGCAGTACGCGTCGCAGAACCTGATCCCCGTCACGCTGGAACTAGGCGGCAAGAGCCGCAACATCTTCTTCTCCGACGTGATGGCCGAGGGTGACGACTACCAGGACAAGGCGCTCGAAGGCTTCACGATGTTCGCGCTGAACCAGGGCGAGGTCTGCACGTGCCCGTCGCGCAGCCTGATCCAGGCCGACATCTACGACGAATTCCTGGAACTGGCCGCGATCCGCACGAAGGCCGTCCGGCAGGGTGATCCGCTGGACACCGAGACGATGATCGGGTCGCAGGCCTCCAACGATCAGCTCGAAAAGGTGTTGTCCTACATCGAGATCGGCAAGGACGAAGGTGCCCGCGTCGTCACCGGCGGCGAGCGCGCCGAACTGGGCGGCGACCTGTCCGGCGGCTACTACGTGCAGCCGACGATCTTCGAGGGCAACAACAAGATGCGGATCTTCCAGGAGGAGATCTTCGGGCCCGTCGTCGCGGTGACATCGTTCACCGATTACGACGACGCGATCGCCATCGCAAACGACACGCTCTACGGCTTGGGTGCGGGCGTGTGGAGTCGCGACGGCAACACCGCCTACCGCGCCGGGCGTGACATCAAGGCGGGCCGGGTGTGGACGAACTGCTATCACGCCTATCCCGCACACGCGGCGTTCGGTGGTTACAAGCAGTCCGGCATCGGGCGCGAGAACCACCGCATGATGCTCGACCACTATCAGCAGACCAAGAACCTGCTGGTGAGCTACAGCAACAAGGCCCAAGGCTTCTTCTGACGGTGTCACCATCCGCGCCCCACCCGCCGTCGGCGCAGCAAGGAGGGCCGCCGAAGCGGGCGTTGATCACCCAGGCCGCGGCCGAACTGCTCGCGCGCCTGCAGGGCAAGCACGGCGCGCTGATGTTCCACCAGTCCGGCGGTTGCTGCGACGGGTCGTCGCCGATGTGCTACCCCGACGGCGACTTCATCGTCGGTGACCGCGACGTGCTGCTCGCACTCCTCGACGTCGGACCGGAAGTCCAACCCGGCGGGGTGCCGGTGTGGATCTCCGGGCCGCAGTTCGACGCGTGGAAACACACGCAGCTGGTGATCGACGTCGTGCCCGGACGCGGCGGCGGCTTCAGCGTGGAGGCGCCCGAAGGGGTGCGCTTCCTGAGCCGCGGCCGCGCGTTCTCCGAGGTCGAGAACGGCCTGTTGGCCAATACACCCGTCGTGACCGGAGCGGATTTCGCCAGGGGTGTCCGCCCGCCGTCGTCGGACACGCACATCGTCGGTGATGCAATCGATGCATGTCCGATACCTGACGCGCCGAGCGGATAGCGGAGCCACCGCAAGCCGCCCCCGTAGCCTTCGAAGCGTGATACCGCTTCCGCGTGCATGGGTGCTGACCAGCGCATTGCTGGTCGGTACGGCGGTGGGCCTGGTCCTCGGGATCGCCGCGACCCTGGTGATCGACACCCCGATCCGACCCGACGTCGTGGTCGCGCTCGTCGTCGGCGTGCCCGGCATGTTGGGGCTGTTGGCGATCCTGACGTCGGCTCGGCGCTGGGTGACGACGGCCGGTGCGTTCCTTCTCGCGATCGCGCCCGGTTGGTTCGGCGTGCTGCTGGCGATTCAGGCGGTGCACGGTGACTGAGACCACCGAGACGCTGCCCGGCGATCCGACCGAGCCCCTGTCTCTTATACACATC
>NZ_LZSQ01000082.1 GCF_001665535.1 Mycobacterium sp. 852002-51961_SCH5331710 | reverse complement strand
GACAGCGACTAAGCCCGCATCAACAACTACCACCACCCCGAGAAATACCTCCTGCCCGACGAACCCGACGACCCACCTACAGAGCCCGACAACCACCCCAAGAACAGCGAAGGACCGTGAGTCCTGTCGGCTGTCGTCGACGCGACCACCCGCGACCAGTCGCCGGCGTTCGCTATTCCGTCTTGGGCTTGAGCGTCCACGCGGGGATCCAGTGCGTGACCGCCTTCCGACGAGCGCCGTAAGCGATCTCGTAGGTCACCCATCCCCACCAGTAACCCTGCTCGCATAGCCCCCAGCACGACAGCCGCCCCTCGACCACTGCGTGCATCTGCAGACCGGCCGGGTTGTAACCGCCGACGGCGTGCGGCTCACGCGGGAAGACCGCGGCCAGGTCGACCATCACGACAATCGGCGGGTCGACGCGCCGGAAGGCTTGCTGGACGGGCTGACCGTTGTACCCGATGCCCTTCAACTCGCCCACCGTTCGATCATACGTTCGAACGCGGTACGACGAACGCGAACGGTCGCCGATACCCCAGCCCGACCAACCGACCCCGTCGCACGCTGTCCACACCGACGGATCGCACCGCCCCGGACGTCGGCTCATAACACTCGAGCCGACCGCCCCCGCTCCCGACGATCAGCACCCAGTGCCGCGGGACGAACCGGCCGATGAGCATCGGCACCGGCCACCCGCCGGCCACTGCCCGCAGCACGTCGGCAAGCGAGTCCCGCGACCCGCAGAACAACCGCCACCGATACCGGACGCCGAGCTCCCGACTCCAGCCGTTGACCGCCCGGGCCATCCCGCACGGCGTCGTGCCCAGCCGCCTCGGCCAGAGCCGGTTGATGTCGCGATGCACCCGCACCTGCTCCGCCGCGAACCACGCCGGCTCGACAAGCCGCGCATGCGCGTCCGGGTTCACCAGCGCACCAGCCACCACCGCAACCGTCGGACCGCACGTAACGCCGTCGCGCTGTCGCAGCCGAAGGCCCGCCAGGTCCATCCCCTCAGTGTCCTCGTTGGGCCGATTCGGGCGCCCGAACATGGGCAATCGGCTGTCCCGCAGCAGAATTCCTGCCATCAGGCAATCAATTTCTGCCATCGGAATTAAAACCTTTGACCTTGAGGTTTCCAAGATCAGCTGCAGCTACGAACCGCGACACTTGCCACGGCTCGGACACCGAACGGAACAAAAGAAGAAGGCTCGAAAATGAAGCAGTTTGGTATCGCTACCGTCGCCGCTAGCGCCTTTGCCGCCGCACTGATCGGACTGGCCGCACCCACCCAGGCAGCGCCGTCTGGACCGGGGAACGCGCAGGACACCATCAGCCAGCTGGAATCGCAGGGCTACCACGTCATCGTGAACCGCATCGGTAACGCCCCGCTGGACAAGGCGTCCGTAGTGGCGGTGCGTCCCGGTCAGACCTACACCCAGACGGACAGCCTGGGCGTCGGCGGTGACCGCAACACTCGGGTGATCAACAAGACGGTCTATGTAGACGTCAAGTAGCTCACCCACCGACGAGCCCCCGGATGAACCCCTAGCCATCCGGGGGCTTGTCCATTTCAGCGAACAAGTGTTTCGGATTGCGGACGCGCGGCTAACTCTCTGTCGTGGCCTTCGACCTCACGCCCACCGAGGCGCAGCACGACCTGGCGCGACGGACCCACGAATTCGCCGAAGAGGTGATCCGTCCCGTTGCGCTCGACTACGACCAGCGCCAGGAGTTCCCCTGGCCGGTCCTCGAGGAAGCCGCCACCCGAGGCTTCTACAGTCCGCTGTTCTACCGCGACCTCATCGGCGACCCGACCGGGCTATCCCTCCCGATGTTCATGGAGGAGCTGTTCTGGGGGTGCGCAGGCATCGGGCTCGCCGTGGTGATGCCCGCCCTCGCGCTCTCGGCTATCGGTCAGGCCGCCTCACCCGAGCAGATGTTGCAGTGGGCACCCGAATGCTTCGGCACCCCAGGCGATCTCAAGCTTGCGGCACTGGCGATCTCCGAGCCGGAGGGCGGCAGCGATGTCCGCAACCTTCGCACGCGCGCCCACCGCGACGGTGACGACTGGATCATCGACGGCCACAAGATGTGGATCGGCAACGGCGGCATCGCCAACGTGCACGTCGTCAACGCCGTCGTCGACGAGGAGCTCGGCCACAAGGGCCAGGCGCTGTTCATCGTCCCCGGCGGCACCCCGGGACTGGAGATGGTCCGCAAGCTCGACAAGCTCGGCTGCCGCGCATCGCATACCGCGGAACTGAAGTTCAACAGCGTCCGCGTTCCCGCCGAGAACCTGCTCGGCGGGCAGGAGAAGCTCGACCACAAGCTGGCCAAGGCCCGCGAGGCCATCGAAGGCGGTAGGCATTCCGGCTCGGCGACGCTGGGCACCTTCGAACAGACCCGCCCGATGGTCGCCGCCCAGGCGCTCGGCATCGCAAGGGCCGCATTGGAATACGCGACCGAGTACGCCAACCGGCGGGAGGCGTTCGGCGCCCCCATCATCGACAATCAGGGGATCGCGTTTCCGCTTGCCGAACTCGCGACCACTCTCGACGGAGCCCGCCTGCTCACCTGGCGTGCGTCTTGGATGGCCGCCAGCGGCATCCCGTTCGAACGCGGCGAGGGCTCGATGTCGAAGTTCGCTGCCAGCGAGGTGGCCGTCCGCGCCACCGAGCGCGCCATCCAGACGATGGGCGGCTGGGGCTACATCAAGGACCATCCCGTCGAAAAGTGGTATCGGGATGCCAAGCTGTACACCATCTTCGAGGGCACCAGCGAGATCCAGCGGGTCGTCATCGCGAACGCGCTCGGCGCCGCCGACGGCAAGCCCCCGCTGCACTTCGATCTCGAACCCAGCGGTGGCCCGTTCAACAAGATGTTCGGTCGCGGCACGCCGCTGCGGGGTCGAGCAGCCGATGCCGCGCTTTCCGCCAAGGATCGGGTGCCCGCGCCGATAATGCGGTTGGCGATGAACGTCTTGCGCCCGCCACGCAAGTAGCAGACAAGGGGTGCCCGATGGCCGTCCGGATGGCCGACGTGTTGCGCGGAAACCTCGATGCCCTCCGATACGAACCGACACCGAAGCGGATCCGCGTGGCCGTGGCCGGCGAGCCGGTCGTCGACACCTGCGCCGCCCTCCTCGTCTGGGAGCCGCGCCGGATACTGCCGACGTACGCGGTCCCGATCACCGCACTGGCCGGGCAGTTGGTTCCCGCGGGCGCGGAGTCCGGCGACGACGACGCCGACCGTCCCGGCGAAGACCGCGCGGTGCTCGACCCGACGGTCCCGTTCGGCACCCATTCCTGCCCCGGTGCCGAATTCGACGTCATCGCCGGCGAAGAGACGGCACCCGCAGCGGCCTTCCAACCCGAGGACCCCGACCTCGCCGACTACGCAGTCCTGGACTTCGCCGCGTTCGAGTGGCAGGAAGAGGACGAGCCGATCGTCAGCCATCCGCACGATCCGTATCACCGCATCGACATCCTGACCAGCAGCCGACACATCCGGATCGAATCCGACGGCCGCCTGCTTGCCGAGTCGACGCGCCCGTTGCTGCTGTTCGAAACCAACCTGCCGGTGCGTTACTACCTGCCGCGCGACGACGTCGTCGCCGACCTCGACGACAGCGACACCATCAGTTACTGCGCCTACAAGGGGCGGGCGTCGTACTTCTCGGTGCCGGGCGGACCGGACGACGTCGCATGGACATACCGCGATCCGCTGCCCGACGGCGAGCGGGTCCGCGACCGCATCTGCTTCTTCGACGAGCGGGTGGACGTCACCGTCGACGGTGTCCGCCAGGACCGCCCGGCGACGCAGTGGAGTCAGAAGCGCAGGTTGCGCAGCAGGTCGTAAACGCCCGCGATCCACAGCAGCATTGGGATCACCGCCGCGATCGTCGCGCCGTCGAGCAACTCGAGGATCCGCTTGGTCACCGGTGAGATCCGGCGCACGCCCGCGGTGGCCCCGACGACGATCAGCGCGACGAGGCCGAGCAGAAGGTAGAGCGCCAGCACCAGCCATGACCGCTCCGGATACCACAGGCACAGTCGCACCATCACGCCGGTCGGAACGGCCACGACGCCGGCCAACAACGCCCAGGCACACCATCTTTCGGCGTACAGCCGCGACCGGAAGCCGCAGATCGCGGTGATCAGTCCGGCGACGATCATGCTGTGGATGAAGAAGTGGCCCTGCGTGATGACGGTGATCGCGCCGACCGTCAGCACGAGCGCCCCGGCCGTCACGAATCCGATCAGCAAGCGCCTGGCCAACTGGCTGCGCTCGTGCAACCGCGCCGCCGACTCCGGTACGGACGCGATGATCGCCTGCCAGGTCGGCGACTCCTCGTCGCTGCCCGCCGTCGCGACGGGGTCGAGCAGTTCGTCGTTGGCGACCGTCTCACCCGGTGCGGGTATCGGAGGCAGTGCTATACGAGCAACGGCGACAGTCAGTTTCGCCGCATTGGTGACCACGATCAGGCCTACCGCGATCGCCCCCGCAGGCACCCAGTGTTGCCAGCCGTACCCGTACGCAATCGCCGCGGCCGTCGCCGCGATGGACGTCACCGCCAGAAAGGATGCCAACTCGGCTCGCCGGCGAGGCCCGCCGCGCGTCGCCAGGGTCAACAACAGGACCACCGCGGTAGCCCCCGCAATCTGCGGCGCGCCCAACGAATCCACGCCCCGTGGCAGTGGCACGGCAAGGGCGACCGCGCCTGCGAGCATCGGTATCGCCCCGGTCAACAGGCTCTCCGCCAGGTCGATGTTTCGGTAGCGGCTGTTCGCCACCGCGCTGCCACCCAGCAGCCCCAACCCGAGGACGCCGAGCGCCACCGCCCACCACCAGTCGTGGCCGGCCCGCGACCACGCCAGCAGCGCCATCACCGTCACGATGACCGATACCAGCGGAATCGCCACTCCGACAAAGCGGTTCAACGCGGTGCGGTCGAACTCCGGCGACTCGTCCAGCACCGCGATCGCGTCGATGACGTCCTCCACGAGCGGGCGATACCGCTCGGTGCGGCTGACCGAGACCAACGTCAGCAGCGACCCGTCGACGACTCCCGCGTCGTCCAACGACTCGTTGAACTTCAGCGGCGGCGCACCGGGCCGAGCGAACGCCCAGACCCCCTGTGCCTTGAAGTCGAACCCCGCGAGCACATCCTTGGGTGTGTCCTCGAGCAGATCGGCCAAGACCGAGACGGTTTCGTCGATGTAGGTCTCGATCGGCGCCGTCGCGGGCAGCACCAGGTCGGTCATGCGCCGCCCGGTCAGGATCGTCACCCGGGTTGTCGACGGCCGCCCTGGCGTGACGCTCGAGGCGGATGTTGCTGCGGCGGTTGAGGTCACCGACGTTCGAGCCTGTCGAAGTCGTCGGACAGAGCGGCTGCCAGTTCGACAATGCGCCGCCGGAACGACTTGCCGAGCAGATCCAACTGGATCTCGGTGCCTGCCGCGATGTGCTTGTCATACGGCAGCACGACGACCCGGCCGGGCGGGACATGGCGCTCGAACTGCGCGACCAGATCGTCGACGTCGATGTTCGGTTTACCGGGTACGACGTGGTTGATCACCACGCATGAACGGCTGAGCAGATCCTGATATCCGTTCTGGCGCAACCAGTCCATGGTCATCGCGGCTTGCCGGGCACCGTCGATTGAAGCGCTCGCCACGATGACCAGGCCCGAGACCGTCGACAACACGCCGCGCGCCGCGGGCTGGAACAGTCCGGCGCCGCAGTCGGCGAGCACGAGGTTGTAGTAGCGCGACACGATGTTGGTCACGCCCTTCCAGTCCTCGTCGTTGAACTCGCGGCGGGCGCCACTGTAGTCCTCGCTGGAGAGCACCTCGAGGTTCGCGCCGTTCATGCTCGTGTACGCGCGAATGTCGTTGTAGCGCTGCAGTTCCTTGTCGGACAGAAGATCGGCGACGGTGGCCGCGGACTGTCGTCCCGCCCGGTCGGCGAGGTTGCCGCCGTCGGGGTCGGCGTCCACGGCCAGGATCCGGTCGCCGCGCACCTTGCTCAACGCGGATCCGAGCGCGACGGTGACGGCGGTCTTACCGACACCGCCTTTGAGGCCGAAGACGCCGATCTGGTACGAATCCCTGGCATTTCGGCGAATCCGGGTGTGCAGGTCCATCTCGTAGAGCTCGTCGGGGGACAAGCCGAGGTTGATGCGGGTCAGCATGTAGAGGATGTGGCGCCAACCGCGCTGCGACGGCATCTTCACCGCCGACTTCACCCCGACATGCGACAGGGCGTCGATCGCACGGTGGTTGCCGATGGAGGCCGCCGATGTCTGTGCGGGTGTTCCGCTGGCGAAGGCGCCGTTCGGCTCGGCCTCGCGCTCGGCGAAGTGCTGGCTCGGCGCAGGGGCGGGGGCGGGT
>NZ_LZSQ01000081.1 GCF_001665535.1 Mycobacterium sp. 852002-51961_SCH5331710 | reverse complement strand
GTCGAACTCGGAGATGTGTATAAGAGACAGGTGCCAGCGTGACGGTCTCGACGGGGGGCGGCGGCGCCTCGGCGGTGACGGGTTCGGGCTGCGGCGCCGACGGTGGCGGCGCAGGCCCGGTGCGCGGAGCCTCGGTCACACCGGTATTGCCGGTGGCGCTGGTCAGTGCGATCGCCACCCCGCCGACGGCCACCACCGCGACGGCCGCCGCGACGCCGAACACCAGACCCGGTATCCGCTGCCAGAGCCGGGGTTCGTCGATCGGCCCCGTCGCGGCCACATACTGCACGGGCGGTCGCATCGATCCGGTGTCGTAGGGGGCTTCGTACGCTCCGGTGAACGGCAGCGGCTCGTCGGCCGCGTCGTCCTGCGACCAGGCCAACGCGTTGGAGGTTTCCGAGGTGGGCGAGTCGACCGGCGCGACCGGTGCGAGGCCGGTGGGGTCGTTCGGCGACACCGGCGCCAGGCCCGTCGGAGCATCCGCGGAGGCCACCGGGGCCAAGCCCGTCGGCGCCTCCGGAGACGCGACGGGCGCCATGCCGGTGCGGGCTTCGGCGGCCGAGGTGTACGCGCCGATCACCGCGGCGCCCCTCGCCGCGTCGACACCCGGACCCGTCGTGGCGATCACCGACATGCCGGAGTGTTCGGCCAACCGCCGTCGCACGAACGGAATAGCCGCTCCGCCACCGACAACGACCAAGGCGGCGACGTCTCGCCAGCCAATCCTGTTGCGCTGCAACGTGTCGTCCAATGCAGCCAGGACGCCGGTGAACGGTGTGGCGATGAGCGCCTCGAGCTCGTCGCGAGTCACGCGGATCGCCGCGCGATGGCCCGGCAGCTCCGCGTCGAGGTCGATCGAATCCTGGAACGAGAGACGTTCTTTGGCGTCGCGGCACTGCTCGCGCAGACGCGACAGTGACGCCACCGCGGCGGTAATCGTGGGATCGGCCCCGCCCGTCGCTGCGAGTCCGTCGAGAACGTGAGCAAGCAGCACCTGATCCACAAGGACGCCGGAGAACTCCGTGTGACGCGTGGTCTCGTCGATGGGTTCGAAGGCATCGCCGGCATCCGCGAGCGTGATGCTGGTGCCGCCACCGCCGAAGTCCACGAGCGCCACCACCCCCTGGGCCGGCAGGCCGGACTGCTCCGGGAGCGCGGAGAGCGACGCTTTGGCGTCCGAAACGAGTCGCACCCGCGTTCCGTCGGCCCCCAGGACGGGATGGCTCCGCATCGCCGTGCGCACGATCCGCAGGGCGGCGGGTCCCCAATGCGCCGGCACCGCGACCGTGATGTCGTCGGTCGCCGCGCCGCTGGCATCGACAAGCTCCGCCAGCGCGGCGACCAGAAGCCGGTCGGCTGAGTGCGATGACCCGTCGGCGGCGACCAGAGGCACCGCGTCCCCCACTCGCTCGACGAAGCCAGACATCAGCGCGCCGTCCGGCAAGGCGAATACCGAACGACGGATCACGGGTTGATTGCCGATGCGCACCGCGACCAAGTTCGTCGTCCCGATCGACAACCCCAACGGGTCGCTCATAACGGACCACACGATAGTCGTCCGGCCACCGCGAACCGGTCAGACACTCCGTGCGAACCCCGTTCGGCCGCCGCCGTTTTGGGGTGCACCAAACGGGTACCTGAAATGCCATGACATCTCTCTGGCTAGCAAACCGCGTTGAGCGCCCGGCACCAGCCGATCCGCTGGTCGAATCGGACCGGTCCGCCGACGTCGTAGTGGTCGGGGCCGGCATCACCGGGCTCATCACCGCGGTGCTGCTGGCGCGTGCCGGCAAGGACGTGTTGGTGCTCGAAGCGTTACGCGTCGGGGCGGGCGCAACGGGAAACACCACTGCCAAGATCAGCCTGCTGCAGAGCACAAAACTGTCGAAGATCGTCGCCAAGCACGGCGCGGGAACAGCGAAGCAGTACGTCGAGGGCAATCGCGAGGGTCAGGAGTGGCTGGTCCAGCACTGTGAGGCGCACGGGTTGTCGGTGCAGCGCGAGGACGCCTACACCTATGCGCAATCCGAGAAGGGTGTCCCCTCGGTGCGTGCAGAACTCGAGGCGTGTCAGGCCACGGGTTTGGACGTCGACTGGGTCGACGACGCCGATGTGCCGTTCCCGTTCCATGGTGCCGTGCGACTGGCCGACCAAGCGCAGTTCGACCCGATGCCGCTGCTGGACAGCCTGGTGGTCGAGCTCGACGAGCGCGGTGGACGACTGGCGCAAGGCGTTCGGGTACAGAAGGTTTCGAACGACGGCGACAGGCTCGCGCTCGGTGTGCGGACCACAGATGGCGAAGAATTCGACGTGCACACCGATCAATGTGTGCTCGCGACGGGCATCCCGATCCTGGACCGCGGCGGTTTCTTCGCCCGCCTCAAACCGCAGCGTTCCTACTGCATGGCCTACAAGGTGCCCGGAACCATCACCCGGGGCATGTACATCTCCGCGGATTCGCCGACCAGGTCGCTGCGTTATGCGCCGACGCCCGACGGCGACCGGCTCATCGCCGGCGGGGCCGGACATCCGGTCGGCCATGAGAAGAGCCCCGCGTCGTCGGTGCAGGAACTCGACCAGTGGACGAAGCTGCATTTCCCCGGTGCGATGCAGACCCATTACTGGTCGGCGCAGGACTACTCACCGATCGACGAGCTGCCCTATGTGGGGCCGATCCTGCCCGGCAACGACAAGATCTTCGTGGCAACGGGTTTCGACAAGTGGGGTATGACCAACGGAACCGCCGCCGCGCTCGCGCTGTCGAGCCGCATCCTCGGGGGCAGGATGGACTGGGCCGAGGCGTTCGCCAGCTGGAGCCCGCACGAGTTGTCGGGCATCCCGAAGGCGATGCAGACCAACGCGCAGGTGGCGCTCTACCTCACCCGCGGGTGGATCACGCCGGTCACCCGCATGCTCAACCGCACCCCCGAAGAAGGCGGCGTGGTCAGCGGCCCGCCGTGGGACCTGGAGGCGCGAAGTGTGGTCGACGGCCGCGAATATCGCGTCTCGCCGGTGTGCCCACACCTCGGCGGCATCGTCAATTGGAACGACGCCGACGAGTCGTGGGAATGCCCGCTGCACGGCTCGCGCTTCGCGCCCGACGGCACCTTGCTCGAGGGACCTGCAACTCGCAACCTCACTGCGGCGCAGTAGATATCGGCTTCTCCGGCAGGAACTTGCGGACGGCGATGGACCCCACGATGCCGACCGCGATCAGCGCGATCGCGACGGTGTCGGACGTCGAATCCGAGACCCAGCCGATGATTCCGGTGACGGTGAGGAACGGCGGAAGCCAGTCGATGGCGCCCGACCACGAGTCCGACTCCCCCGTCGCGTAGTCGGGATAGAACTCGGTGAACGACGCGGCGAAGACCAGTGCGCCGATGGGGATGATCCACGCGGTCCAGAAGTTGTCGTTGTCGCGCAGGACGGCGTCACCGATCCCGCCCGAGATGGCCGAGACCACGAACGCGGCAGCCCAAGCTCCGGTGATCGCGAAGTTGATGCGCCGAAACGGCGGGGTGTCCCAGTACTCGCGCGGCGTCGTGTCCTTCGCGTAGGCCATGGTGAACGGACGGCGGACGATCAGGGTGCCGACGGCGAACACGGCCAGCACGATATTGCTGAGTTCGCCGGACCACAGCTGAAGCCAGTCGATCACCCGATCCGGCGCGAGGAGGCCGAGCACGGCGAGGACGCCGAAGTAGGCGATCGTCAGCGCCTCGAGGGAGTGGACGGGCACGCCGCGGCGGGTACCGACCCACAGCGTGAGTAAGGCGAGGCCGAGTGCCGCCGAGGCGGCTTCCTCGAAACGGCCGGGACCTGCGACGATAGCCATGAGGATCCACGGCGCCAGCCCCGCGAACGGAGATTTGACGTAGGCGTCGACGAATTTCATGTCCGGACTGTACGCGGTCCGGAGGTGTTGTGCTGCAATGTCGGGCATGGGTGACATCGATGAGATCCAGCAAGTGAAGTTCCGTTATCTGCGCGCGCTCGACACCAAACACTGGGATGAGTTCGCCGACACCCTCACCGAAGACGTGGTGGGCAAGTACGGGGAGTCGATCGGCGAGGAGCACCACTTCACCAACCGCGACGAGTTGGTCAAGTTCATGCGGAACTCGCTGGGTCCCGAGATCATCACCGAACACCGCGTCACCCATCCCGAAATCACCGTCGACGGCGACGAGGCGACGGGCACGTGGTATCTGCAGGACCGGGTGATCGCACCGGACTTCAACTTCATGCTGATCGGTGCCGGCTTCTACCACGACCGGTATCGGCGTACCCCCGACGGATGGCGGATCAGCGAGACGGGTTACGACCGCACGTACGACGCGTCGATGTCGCTCGAGGCGCTGAACTTCAAGGTGAAAGCCGGTCGCGCACTGAACATCTGACTCACTGAGCGATCGCGATTAATGCGCCGGGCCTGAGCCAGCGCATGATCTCGACCAGCTTACCGTCGTCGATGGCCACGCATCCGGCCGTCGGTCCGCCGTCGGTGGCGTGCAGGAAGAAGGCGCCGCCGTTGCCCGGGACCCGCGCCTTGTTGACGCCCATCACGACGGCGTGCACGTATTGCGGGATCTGGAGGTTCTCGGTGCCGCTGGCCGGATCGGTGTCGAACGGGCACTGGGCCTTCTTGCAGACCTGCATGGTGTTGTAGGTCGGGCTCTTCATGTCGCCGTCCCACCAGTGGTCGGGCCCGACCTGCACGTACGGTAGACCCCCGCCGGGGTTGGGTGCGGTGCCGAAAGCGAAGTCGAGCGTGAAAATGCCCATCGGCGTTTTCATTTCGCCGTCATGGGTTTCCGGCGCCATACCCTTGGCGCCGATCCAGGCCGGGATACCCACCGCGACCGGTTGCCACCCCGCCCCCGTCCGTTGGTAGACGTCCATGTTGGCCTTCGAACCGCCCACGCCGACAACGGATATCACCTGGGTGGCGTTGCCCACCGATTGCGCGAACCAGGGAACGGTCTGCGCCCGGCCGACCGGCGCGGTCGCGAGGGCGATCATTCCCGCGCACAGCAGGGTCAGCAGTCGACGCACCGACACATGCTAAGTCGCGACGCGCCGAGCTCCTCGTATGCCACGCGGCCCGCGACTGATCTGCGATGACACGATTATTTTTCGATCCCGGTGGATACGTTGGGGAGATGGATGTTGCCCAGGTGGTCCGCCGCCCAGCCGGCTTTCGGCGAATCACGCACGGTCTCGGTGCGCTGGACCGGGAGATCTTCGACGCGATCGCCGAGTCCCCGACGCCGCTGCTCGACACCTTCATGCCGCCGCTGACCCGGGCCGCCGACCACTCGAAGCTGTGGTTTGCGATCGCGGCGGCCCTGGCCGCGACGCGCAACCCCAGTGCGCGGCGCGGTGCGGTGCGCGGCGTGATGACGCTGGCGGCGACGAGCCTGATCACCAACCAGGGCGCCAAGCGGATCCGCCGGCGGTCGCGCCCGCAGTTCACCTCCGTGCCATTGGTGCGCCGCACGCGCCGTCAGCCGACGTCCAACTCGTTCCCGTCAGGGCACTCCGCGAGCGCGGCCGCGTTCGCGGTGGGAGTCGGGTTGGAGAGCGCCTCCCTGGGGCTCCCGCTGGCGTTGCTCGCCGGGCTCGTCGGGCTGTCCCGCGTGGCGGTGGGCGCGCACTACCCCGGTGATGTGATCGCGGGGTTCGGCCTCGGTGCGGCGGTCGCGGTGCTGGGCGGGCGGATCGTGCCGCCGGCGGTCCCGACGAGGCTTCCGACCGCCGATCCGCTGCGGGTGGACACCCCGCCGCGGCCGGACGGTGCGGGAGTGGTGCTGGTGGTGAACCCGGCTTCGGGCAGCGGAACAGGAGCAGACATCATCGACGACGTCCGAAATGCGTTGCCGCGCGCGGAGGTTGTGGAGCTCACCGATGACGACGACATCGCGGGCGCGCTGCGTTCGGCGGCGCAGCGGGCGGAGGTCCTGGCGATCGGCGGCGGCGACGGGACGGTGTCGTGTGCGGCGGCGGCGGCCATCGACGCAGGCGTGCCGTTGGCGGTGTTCCCGGGCGGGACGTTCAACCACTTCGCGAAGGACATCGGTTGCGACACCGTGGAAAAGACGGTCGAAGCGATTCGGCAAGGCAGCGTCGCGTGCGTCGACATGGTGTGCCTCAACGAGAAGCAGATGGTCGTCAATACCGCGAGCATCGGCGCATACCCCGCATTCGTCCGGACGCGGGAGAAGTACGAACACAAGATCGGCAAGCCGCTGGCTGGGCTCTACGCGATGCATCACACGTTGCGGCACGAGCAGCCGGTTCGCATTCGATATGACAACAAGACGTTGCAGACGTTCCTGTTCTTCCTCGGCAATTCGGCTTATCTGCCTTCGGGATTCGCACCGTCGAGGCGGGACCGCATGGACGACGGCCTGATGGATGTCCGCATCCTGGAGACCGGCCACCGGTTCAGCAAGCTGCGAATTCTTCTCGCCGTCACGCTCGGCCGGCTCGAGCGCAGCCCGTTCTATCACGAGATGCGGGTGCCCGAGTTCGAGTTCACCGCGGTCGACGGGCCAACGCTGCTCGCCCACGACGGCGAAGTAGGAAGCGAGTGCACGACGGCGAGCTTCAGCGTGCGATACCGGGCGCTTCCGGTATTTCGTCCGCTTCCCTGACGGGACGCGACGGCGCCACGAGCAGCAGACAGAACACGAAATACGCGTAGCCCAAAGCCCATCCGGCCACGACGTCCGACGGGTGGTGCACGTTCAGCACCACGCGGCCGATGCCGATGGTGATGACGACGATCGCGCCGGCGGCGATGAGGACGGCGCGTGCCGACGGGCGGGCGATGGGCAGTCCGACGGTCAACAGTGCGAGAACGGCAACGATCACCCCGAGCGCATGGCCGGAGGGGAACGACGTTCCCAAGGCGGTGACGAAGGCGGTGGACGGGCGGGGACGATCGGCCGCGGCCTTGGCGATCTCGGTGACGAGTCCGGCCAATTCCACGGTCACGATCAGAAATATCGCAATCCGGATCTGGCGGCGCACAAAGGCGACAACGATGAGGACAACGGTCACGAGGCGGAAGGCACCCGGGCCGAGAACGGTGCAGAAGACGTCCCACCCATGCACCCAGCCCGGATGGCCTTCGCCATAGCGGTGGAAGGTGTTGAGCGCGGCGGAATCGATGTCGGCCAACCATGTCCAGTGTTGGGCGAAACCGACCCATAACGCGGCGTATACCGCGACCGCGGCCAGCGCCGACATCACCAGCCAGCGCCTGTGTGATCCCATCGTCCACCTCTACCACGCGGATCGACGGGCCGTTAGGGTGACTGCCCATGGCGGTGTTCGTGCGCAAGCTGCTCCGTATCGGGGGGTTGCCCGAGGATCTGCGGGCCGAGGTGGAGGCCGAAGGCGTCCTCTTCCTCGCCGAATACATCGCGGTGACCCGGCGGTTCAGCGGCAAGATCCCGGGACGACGGGCGAACGCGAATGTCACGAGTTATGTGGGCTCGCTCGCGGTGACCAATCAGCGGGTGCTGGGCACGCTGTCTACGGTGCCGAAATTGGCGGGCCGGACGATCGACCAGCGCTGGGATGCTCCCCAATCGGGAAACGTCACCGCCGAACTGTCCGCGGCGGGGATGCACATCGATGTCGACATCGCCGCGGTGGATTCCCGTTTCAACGGCCAACTTTCGCTGAATTACAAGGTCGCCATCCCCGAGGATGTGCTCGCGCGGATCCCCCGGCGATCGCTGTCCTTCGACGTCCCCCCGGAGTACGTGTTCCGCGCGGTCGGCGTGCCCTACCACCCCTAGAGGCGGGACTCGAACGGGTCACCTAGAAGGGTGGGGGTTTGTTGCGTTCGTCGGCGTAGGGCTGGTTGCGGCGGCGTTCGTCGGTGATGGCGTTGTCGCGGGCTTGGGCGCGGGTTCGTTTGCGGTGCGGCATTTTCAGGGTGCGCGCGGTGTCGGGGTCGGTGTCGGGGTCGGTGTCGGTGGTGGCCGCTGCGGTGGGTTGGCACAGGTCGGGGAACAGCAGGCGGCTGCCGGGGTGGGTGGTGTAGG
>NZ_LZSQ01000080.1 GCF_001665535.1 Mycobacterium sp. 852002-51961_SCH5331710 | reverse complement strand
CTGGCCGGCATCTACGCCCAAGTACTCGGTATCGAACGCGTCGGCGTCGACGAATCCTTCTTCGAACTCGGCGGGGATTCGCTGTCCGCGATGCGCCTGGTTGCCACCGTCAACAGTGGGCTGGATGCTGGCTTGGGCGTGCGCGACGTGTTCGAGGCGCCCACCGTCGCCCAGCTGGCGCCCCGCATCGGTGCGGATGGGAAGGCGCACACCCCAATTCGTCGCGTAGAGCGCCCGTCGGTGATTCCGCTCTCTTATGCGCAGAATCGGCTGTGGTTCATCGACCAGCTGCAGGGTCCCTCGCCGATGTACAACATGGCGACCGCACTGCGGCTTCACGGGCGCATCGATACCGAGGCTCTAGCCCAAGCGCTCGCCGACGTGGTCGACCGCCATGAGAGCCTGCGCACTCGGTTCCACGCGTCGGAAGGGCTGCCCCAGCAGTTGGTTGTCCCGAGCGAGGAGGCTGATTTCGGCTGGCGGATCGTCGATGCCAGTGACTGGTCGGCCGCCCGGCTCGGCGAGGTCATCGACGAGGTCGCCGGGCACCCGTTCGACCTGGCGACCGAGATTCCCATACGAGCAGGACTTCTGCGCATCACTGACGATGAGCATGTACTGGTGGCGGTGGTGCATCACGTCGCCGCCGATGGTTGGTCGGTCGCTCCGTTGGTTCGCGATCTGGGTACGGCCTATGCGAGTAGGTGCAGGGGACACGCCCCGAACTGGGCGGAGCTACCCGTGCAGTATGCCGATTACACGCTGTGGCAGCGCGACCAGCTTGGTGATCTCGACGACCCGCACAGTGCGATCGCGGCGCAGGTCGGTTATTGGGAGCGGGCCTTGGCGGGGATGCCCGAACGCATCGAGTTACCGACCGATCGGCCTTATCCGATGGTGGCGGATCAGCACGGTGCGCACGTAGCGGTGAACTGGCCGGCCGAGGTCCAACAACGGATCGCTCAGGTGGCGCGCGCGCATAACGCGACCAGTTTCATGGTGATGCAAGCGGCGCTGGCAGTGCTGTTGTCGCGAATGAGCGGCAGTGCCGATGTGGGCGTTGGGTTCCCGGTCGCCGGACGGAACGATCCCGCGCTCGACGAGTTGGTCGGCTTCTTCGTGAACACGCTGGTGCTGCGCGTCGAATTGGCCGGTGATCCGACCGTCGCCGACGTGCTGCAGCAAGTACGGACACGCAGTCTGGCCGCCTACGAACACCAGGATGTGCCCTTCGAGGTGCTGGTGGAGCGGCTGAACCCGACACGCGGCCTCGCCCACCACCCGTTGGTCCAGGTCATGTTGGCCTGGCAGAACAACCAGCCCGCTGAGGTCTCCCTTGGCGATCTCCAAGCCACGCCGATGCCGGTCGACACTCACACTGCGCGTATGGATCTGGCATTCAACCTGACCGAGCGATGGAGCGAGGACGGGTCACCGGCGGGCATCGGTGGAGAGGTGCAATACCGCACCGACGTATTCGATGCCGCCTCCATCGAGGCCCTGATCGAGCGGTTCCAGCGGGTGCTGGTGGCGATGACCGTCGATCCGACTCGGCGGCTTTCGTCCATGGCCGTGTTGAGTGCTAACGAACTCGACTACCTCTACGAGTGCGGCAATCGAGAGGCGCTGACCGAATCGGTCGACACGCCGTTGTCCGTGCCTGCTCTGTTCGGGCAACAGGTGATTCGGACACCTGATACGACGGCGCTGACGTCTTCTGGCCGTTCACTGACCTACCGCGAGCTGGATGCGGTCTCGGATCGGTTGGCACGGTTGCTTGTCGCGCATGGTGTCGGCCCGGGTCATTCGGTGGGTCTGTTGCTGCCGCGTTCGGCCGAGGCCGTCGTAGCGATGCTGGGCGTCCTCAAGGCCGGGGCGTCCTATGTACCGATCGATGCGAAAGTTCCTGCGGCGCGGCTCGATTTCGTGTTGGATGATGCAGCGCCGGTGGCAACGATCACCACTGCAGCCTTGCGGTCGCGGTTGGACGGCTATGGGGGGCTGGTCGTCGACGTCGATGATGTCGGTGACGGTGCGAGCGATACCGCGCTGGATGCGGGAACGCTGAGGATCGCGCCAGATGACATCGCCTACATCATCTATACCTCGGGCACGACTGGTGTGCCGAAGGGCGTGGCGATCACTCATCGCAATGTGACGCAATTGTTGGCCAGCCTGGATGCCGGATTACCGGCGTCGGGTGTGTGGCCGCTCTGCCATTCGCTGGCCTTCGACGTGTCGGTGTGGGAGATCTTCGGGGCGTTGCTGCGCGGTGGACGGCTGGTGGTGGTGCCAGAAGAGATCTCTGCCTCGCCGGAGGACTTCCAGGAGGTGTTGGTCGACGAGGGGGTCAGCGTGCTGACCCAGACGCCTTCCGCGGTCAGGATGCTTTCTCCGGAGCGGTTGGGGTCGACGGCGTTGGTGATGGCCGGGGAGGCGTGTCCGCCGGAGGTGGTGGATCGGTGGGCGCCGGGGCGGGTGATGCTCAACGCCTACGGCCCGACCGAAACGACGATGTGCGTGGCGATCAGCGCGCCGCTGAGGCCGGGCTCGGGCGCGGTTCCGATCGGTTCGCCGGTGGATGGTGCGGCGTTGTTCGTCCTTGATGCGTGGTTGCGTCCGGTGCCGGTGGGTGTGGTCGGCGAGTTGTACGTGGCCG
>NZ_LZSQ01000079.1 GCF_001665535.1 Mycobacterium sp. 852002-51961_SCH5331710 | reverse complement strand
AGCCCGGCCTGACCGGGGTACCACGGCAGGCCCGCCGCGGCCTCCACCGCCACCCGCACCGTCAACCCCAGTCGAGAATTTCAAGCTCTGCCCATCGGGCGTGAGTGGGGCTGCCTCCGATGACACCAGTTGCGCCTTCGCGGACAGCGTCCGTGCGGCTTGGTATTCCACCCCAGGCTCCACTGTTATGGCCTACAGCCCGGTAACCCACCAGTCGTACTTGATGACCTGCGCTCCTGCGACTACAGATATATGGCCAGAAGCCAAGCGTTGTGTGGGCACAAACGCCCAAGGCACACTTCTGATCGTTTACATCGACTGAGGTCAGCCGCTGGCTTTGCTGACCGCGCGGACGTCGGCCACGAGATTGCCTGTGCCGTTGCGACCCTCGGCACTCCACCGACACCTAAAGGGATCCAGATGGATATAGCCGGACACGGGGTGTAGATCACCGCGTTAGTGTCGGTGCCCGCCGATACCGTTCCTCAGGTGATCGTCAAGCGCTTGACACGGGTCGCGCTGACCCGGAACACCAAACCAACCCCCGGCGACCACACGTCGTATCCCGGCACCGAGTTGTGGCGGGTCGAATGGACCGAAATCCGGAACGGGAAACCGGACGAACTGCGGCAGTCTCACTACACCGAGGCCGCAGCACGCCGCCACGTCGACGGCCTGCTGGGAATGCGGGCGTCGGGTCTGTCCATCGACAGCGCGTACACCGAGCACATCTGAGAGCTAGGCCCCGTTGGACGGGACCACATCGCGGCCCGGCTCCCCCGGGTCGTCTTTATCGTCGTCGTCATCACGGTCAGGCCCGTCCGACACCGTCCTAACAATCGCTGTCGCAACTTGAGCCAAGGGCACAGCGAAGCCAACGGCGGCCCACGGAGTCAGAAATAAACCCGCGAAGCTCAACACGCCGATCAGAACAGAGATACCGGCCGCAAGGTACTGACCGCGTTTCAGCGCATCCCTATCCGCGTCCGCGATCGTCGTCTGTATGGCGATTTCGCCTTCTATGGAAGTGCGCACTGTCTGTTCGCGCTCATGCCGAAGGTCCTGCGTTCGTTCAGCCAATCGGAATGCCCGGTCTGCCGCACCTGGCAGCACACGCTCGTAGGCCGCTAGCGCGGCGGGCGGCGGAAGCGGACCGGCCCACGATTCACGCGAAATGATCTCTGAGACGCGCCGATCGTCAATTTCACCTTCGAGGATTTCCTCGACTTCGGCGACGACGTCCTGGGTAGCTAGCTCCGCACCCGCTTGCCCTGCACCGCTTTGGTCGCCTTCCGAACCATGCCGGTCGCTGACGTTTGAGTCACCCGTCGCCCTGTCAGCATCCGCTTCGGCTGCACGAGCATCGTGTCCACGCCGCGTGCCCGCGCTCGTTTCATCGCCGCGCTGCTCGAAGTTCGTTTCTGGGCCATCCCCCACGCTAACCTTTCCGCCGAAATGCCAGTCACACGGACTCCTGACCAGGTCAGAGTATGCCAATCGCTGACAACATCTCCATGCGACTTTGCAAACATTTCGGCGACCAATTCATATTCCAGCCTGACCGACAGGGTCGCTCTTGAGTTGACCCCGTCTGCAACCAAAACTATGTAAGTTTCCAGTTTGGGGGACCTGGGCCAGGCTGCCACCCCCTCTGTCTTAACCTCGACTGCGATTGGAGACCTTTGTGGCCAGGATGGACCAGTTCCTCACTCTCCCCGTACCGGATGACTTTTACGTCACCAACAAATTTCGAGAGTTCGCCCAGGACATCCTCAACAACTTCGATGAGCCGACTGGCGATAGCCCGTTGGTCGTGCTGCTGGCAGAGACGATCTACAACCTTGAGGCCGACTACCGCATACGCCTCAATAAACTCGAAGAACGGCTCAAGGCCGCTGGTATCACGCTCCCGCCCGCCGAGGACGACTAGCCCGACTTCCCCAACCCTCTAAACCTTGAAACCCGTACAGGATCCGAAACGCTATGCCCAATGGGGGGCCGCTCGGGTCGCGTCGGAGTGACCCCCTAACCCCAAACACGTTGTTGCACTTGCCAATTCGCTGGTCAGAGCCCGTATCGCGCGGTATGGTCGGCGGTGCTGCTGACCTCAGCCAGCACGTCGACCAACCGAACGAGGGGGCACTTATGAATCACGGTGGGCGGTGCGCGGTGACTGGCTGGTATGCGGACCCGTGGCGTCACGCTGATCTGAGGTATTGGAACGGCACATGGACAGGCCGCACGCGCACCGTGAGGCCGTGCACTGTGCGGTATCGGCAGCCCAACCACGGGCTGCACCTTGCCTTGTCGGTGGTGACGTTCGGGTTGTGGCTGCCGATGTGGGCGTGGTCGGCGGGCGGCGGGTACCGCATCACCCGCTGACCGTGTGGGGGGCCGGGCTGGCGCAGGTATCCGCTCAGCCAGCCATGGCGTCGTGGCGGACCCTTGCCCCTGAGTGCGATCCCATGGCGGGGTTTGACGCTGGCCCGGCCCTCCCGGGTCAGGTGATGTCGGCCCAGCCTTGGCGCTGCCAGTCCTCGGCCGTCTGGCGGTCGACGCCGTGCAATGTGCCGCCGCGCTGGTGGCCGTCCCAGTAGACCGCGTGTGGTCGTCGCACCGTGACGGTCACCGTGTCGGCGGTGCCGTCCGCTGTGGTGTGAGCGGCCTTGCGGGCGGTGGTCTTTCGGGCGGTGGTCTTTCGGGCGGTCATGACGTGGTGACCTTGACCAGGGCGGCGGGGTGCGGGAATGCGAACCCGACGCGCAGCGTGGCGCGCACCGCAACGCGGTCGCTGGTAAAGAACGCCGAACCGTCAACGACGACGCTTGGGTCCTGCCGCATCACCACGATGCTGTGCTGTACGGCGATTCCCCACACGGTGTTCGCGGGCACCGCTGGCGACGTGTACAGCGGCACCCCGGCGATAGTGCGCGAGGTCGGTGCAGTCGGGTCGCCACCGCCGAGTAGGGCCTTGTTCGACCCGGTCTGTTCCTTGATGGTTGCGAGCGTGAGCGCGGTCGCCGGTGCCGCCACGAACGCGGTCAACGTGGAGTGCGCGGTCTCGACAAGGCTGGCCGCTTCGGCCGCCCAATCCAGATCGGCGAAGGTGGCACCCGCGTCAACCGTGCCGATACCCGACAGCACACCAACGCCCGCAGGTCCGTTCGTCGGCGTGGCACTGGCGAAGTAAGCGGCGTCCAGCTTTCTCCGTAGGTCCCGCACGAGACCTTCGCCGACAATGCCCAACGCTGCCGGGGAGCTATCGGACGCGAGTTCGTTACTGATGACGGTCAACCCGGCCAGCTTCTTGGGGGTGACGATCACTTCGCCGATGGTCGGGTCGCTGGCGGCGATTTCCTGGCCTTCGGCGGTCCACGCTGCGGTTGGGTCGGCGGACACGACCGGGACGCGAAAATCGTGTGAATTGGTTTCCACGACAGTGGACACCTGGGCTGCGACCGACTGCTCGATGAGCGGACGGATGACGAGCGCGCCGACCTCAGTGGCGGTTAATATTCCGGCAGCTCCGGCGGTATAGAGAGACATGCGTTAACTCCTTGGTGTGCAGGCGAATCGAGCGCGCGCGTGACAGCGCGAAACGCTCACAGTGCTGAGTGCTGGTGCGG
>NZ_LZSQ01000078.1 GCF_001665535.1 Mycobacterium sp. 852002-51961_SCH5331710 | reverse complement strand
CTGACGATCGCGTTCCGCGCAGCGCTCGTCCCGGTGACCTCGATCCTGGGCTTTCTGCTCTCGGTGTTCGCAGCGCTCGGCGTGCAGGTCGCGGTGTTCCAATGGGGTTGGGGCGCCGACCTTCTCGGCATCACACCCGGCGAGACCATCAGCTTCCTTCCGATCATCGTGCTGGCCATCATCTTCGGCCTGTCCAGCGACTATCAGGTGTTCGTCGTCTCGCGCATGAAGGAGGAACTGAGCCGGACCGACGATGCGCTCGACGCCGTGCGCAACGGGGTCGGCCTCTCCGCCCGGGTGGTCACCTCCGCCGCACTGATCATGTTCGGGGTGTTCATCGCGTTCCTTGCCGGCGGCGACCCGATCATCAAATCCGTGGGACTCACCCTCGCCGTCGGAGTCTTCCTGGACGCCTTCGTCGTTCGGCTCACACTGATCCCGGCCATCATGAGCATCGTGGGCCGGCGGATGTGGGCACACTCGCGGTGGTTTGAAAAGTACGTGCCCGACGTCGACATCGAGGGCACCGCATTGGAGCCCGCCGAACCTCCCGAAATGGTTTCGAGCGGCACGACTTCGCGCGGTTAGCGTTTACCACTTCCCCAGCGGGGTAGCCCCGCGCTCAACAGGGTTGGGAGTGGGCATGCTGATGGCCGCCGGTGCCACGGCCGAGAAAGCCGTGGCGCATGACAGCGAAGCCGTACTGGCGCGCTCGGCGATCATCCGGGGACTGGAACCCGCCGACAGGGCGACGCTGATCCGCCGCTTCTCCTACGACCGTTACGCACCGGGCCAATGCATCTACCACGAAGGCCAACGGGATCGTCTCCTCTACGTCGTCATCGACGGAAAGGTCAAGATCGGGTGGCGATGCGCGGACTTTCCCGAGAAACTGCTCGGCGTCCTCGGCCCTTCGGAGATCTTCGGCGCCGAGTCCGTGTTCGACTCCGGGCCGCGCACCGGTTCGGCCACGGGCCTGACCCCCGTGCTCGTCGCCGTCATCGACCGTGACGCGTTGCACGCCTGCATCGACGACAGCCCACACATCACCGAGCAGTTGATGCGTCTCCTGGCGCGGAATCTGCGGCGTGCCGAAGACCTCATCACCGACCTGAATTTCACCGACGTGCCCGGCCGAATCGCCAAACAACTGCTTCACCTCGCCCAGCGTTTCGGTACCCGCCAAGATCGGCAGTTGCGCGTCGACCACGGCTTGACCCAGGCCGAGATAGCCCAACTGGTCGGCGCCTCAAGGGAATCGGTCAACAAGGCGTTGTCCGAGTTCGTCAACCGTGGCTGGATCACCGTCTACGGCAAAAGCCTGGTGATCCATCGGGCCGAACTGCTCGCTCACCGCGCCCGCTGACGCCGAGCAAACTTTTTCTCCGCGGCGGGAATCGTATCCGCCCCCGGTGGGTAATCCCAGAGGCATGGACCCCGACACATTGGTCGCGATGGCAGGTTTGACGGCGCTGGGCGCCGCGGTTTTCACGGGTGCGATCTGGGACAGCCCGCTGGTCACCGCACCGGCCCGGCTCACGAGGCAACGGCCCTACGGCAAGCACGCGATGCGCGTCAACACGCCGAGCAAGGCGCGCGAATTCGCCGGTTGACCACGCACGCGCCCGTCGACGGCTACGCTGGGTCGAGGACCCCGACGGGCAACGTTTCGACAAGCCACCCGAGGGGGTAAACCGCAACAACCACAGGTTCAGATCCGAGCCGTGCGATCCATACGGCAGGGTCGGGAGTTAGGAGCCTGTGTGGTGTCCGAGGCGAACTCTGAATACGCAGACGTGGCGGACATGTTCCGCCGCCTGAAGACGCTCGAGGAGGGGTCACTCCCCCATCGGCGCCAGCGCGAGGCGATCGTCGCCCGGACGCTGCCGCTCGCCGACCACGTAGCGCGCCGTTACCGCAACCGCGGTGAGCCGATCGATGACCTGGTGCAGGCCGCTCGCGTCGGACTGGTGAACGCCGTGAACCGCTTCGATCACGACAACGGTGCCGATTTCTTGTCGTTTGCGATTCCGACCATCATGGGCGAGGTACGCCGGCACTTCCGGGACTACGGCTGGGCGGTGAAGGTTCCGCGCCGGCTCAAGGACCTGCAGGGGCAGTTGGTCAAGGCCCGCGCGGAGTTGTCCCAGCAGATCGGCCGGGCGCCGACGCCGTCCGAGGTCGCCAAACACCTCGGCATCGAACGCGAGGCGGTGATGGAGGCGACCATCGCCAGCAGCAACTACTCCACGCTGTCGACCGACGTTCAGGCCTCCGCCGACGACGAGTTCCGCTCGGTGGGCGACACGCTCGGCGACATCGATCCGAACATCGACAAGGTGGTCGACCTCGAAACCGTGCGTCCGCTGATCGCGGCGCTGCCCGAGCGCGAGAAGACCGTGCTGATGCTGCGTTTCTTCGAGAGCATGACGCAGACCCAGATCGCCGAGCGCATGGGCTATTCGCAGATGCACGTGTCGCGGCTGCTCGCACAGGCACTGCGCCGGCTCCGTGAGCAGGTGCGCGAACCGGCTTCCGACGGTGTGGAGGTCGAGGCGGGCACTCGGCGCCGGCGCCGCCCGTCCGCCGTTACGCCCGCGACGACACCCCGCCTCAAACGTGGCGCCTGAGCCTCACCGCGGCACGAAGACCGGCACGTAGACCGTCTCGCCGTCGCGGTGCTGGCGTTCGAAACGAACCTCGACCGGAAGGCCGACGCGCACCGAATCGGGTTGACAGTCAACGATGTTGGCGGCGATCCGCAGCCCGGGTTGTTCGTCGAGCTCGACGATCGCGATGACGTACGGGAGCGGAACCGCCGGATTGAACGGTTGGTGGTTGACGGTGTAGGTGAACACGGTGCCGCGCCCCGACACCGGTCGCGGGGCGAGCTCTCCTCCGCAGTCGGGGCAGTCGGCGGCCGGCGGCGACACCCACCGCGGGCAACGCTCACAGCGCGCGATCAGCAGCCGGTTGTCCCGCCCACCGGTCCAGAACGCGCTGTTGTGCTCGTCGAGGCCGGGCAGCATTCTGGGCGCGGCGGGTGGCACGTCGTCGGACACGCCTTCAGAACGTACAGTCTCGAGCGGGAGTATCACAGGAACCCCGCCGCGCGACGGGCATTCGGGCGGCGACGAGACGAGGCGGTGGCCGATTGACCACGTTCGAGAAGGACGCGATCATCAGCGGGCTCGGCATCTCCCGCATCGGCCGACGCACCGGGATCCCCGGAATCGAACTGACGATGGAGGCGACGCGGGGCGCCGTCGCCGATGCCGGTCTCACCCCCGACGACATCGACGGCATCGTCACCTTCGGAGACACGCCGCTGACCGAAGTCGTTGCGGCACTGGGCGGCCCAGCGGTCGACCAGGGTTACGGTTTCCCCACCGGGGGTGTGCTCACGCCGGTGATGTCGGCGATGGTGGCGGTGTCCGAGCGACGAGCACGCCATGTGCTGGTGTATCGGACCGTGCAGATGCTCGGCGGGACGATGACGCAGGCACCGCCGACCGCTGGACCCAACCCGTTGGCGAATCCGCCGATCGAGCCCCGCGAACCGGGTGCCCGGCGCAGACTCGGACCGTTCGGCGACATCGACGAACTGCTGGCTGCGCACGCGTATTCGGCGGCGAACTGGCTGGCCATGCACTGCCGCCGGCACATGGAGCTGTACGGGACGACGAAGGAACAGCTCGGCTGGCTCGCGATCAACAGCAGGGCCAACGCCGCGCTCAATCCGCTTGCCGCCTACCGCGATCCGATGACCATGGCGGACTACCTGGCGGCGCGGCCGGTGTCCACACCATTCGGCCTGTTCGACTGCGATGTGCCGATCGACGGTTCGATCGCGTTCGTGATTTCGCACGCCGACTACGCGGCGGACTGCCCCCAGACTCCAGTTGCGGTGGAAGCCGTTGGCGGAGCATATGGTTCGGGCGGGTGGTTCCACCGCGACGACTTCCCGAAGATGGCGTCCACCGATGCGGCGGCTCAGATGTGGTCGCGCACCGACTTGACACCGTCGGACGTCGACATCGCCGAACTCTACGACGGTTTCACCTTTCTGACATTCGCGTGGCTCGAGGCGCTGGAGTTCTGCGGGGACGGCGACGCGGGGCCGTTCGTCGAAGGCGCGACGCGGATCGCGCTCGACGGCGAGTTGCCCCTCAACACCTACGGAGGCCAGCTGTCGGCGGGCCGGATGCACGGCTACTGGCTGTTGCACGAGGCGTGTCTGCAACTGCGCGGACAGGCCGGTGACCGGCAGGTGTCGCGTCGGCCTGAGGTGGCGGTCGCCGCGGCCGGCGGCGGGCCGATCGCCGGCTGTCTGCTGTTGACGCGCTGAGCTCAGTCCTCGCTGCGCTGTGGACGTCGCAGCGCGCCCCAGAGACCGACGCCGATGCCGATGACCGCACCCCCGAGTCCGATCACCCTCTGCGAGCGCTTCATCTCGTGGTGCACACCCATGCCGCCCAGCAGGTCGGCCGCGTCCGCACCGCCCGAGGCCAGGAACCACCCCCGGGTATCGCGACCGCGCACGGCGGAGGCCAGAAGCAGCCCCCCGATGAGTGCGTCGCGGTAGCCCATCGAGCGCAGCAGCAGCTGCGTCGTCGGCGTCGGCTCCTCGGGGTCACCCCAGAGCCGGTTGGCCCGGAGCGGATCGACCAGAAACGACACCCCGGATGCGAAGCGGACACTGCCCGCGAGGAGCGCGGCGCGGTCGACTGACATGGCCCGCAGCCTAGGCCGCGACGGTGCACGACGAGCTAGTTTTCCGGCATGCCCGATAACCCTCTGTACGAGGCGGGTTCCGCCGCGAGGATCCTGTCGATGGCGGCCACGAGGCAACACCTCGCTGGAGTTCAGCGATCTGCGCTCTCTCGTGGAGCGGTTGACCTCCTGACGGTCAGCCGGTGGTGAACAGCTCGAGCTGGATGTTGTCGGGGTCGCGGAACACCACGGTCGCAAACGGAAACGGCTCATCGGCCGCCCGCACACCGGAATGCTCGATGCCGAGTTCGTCGAGCCGTCGCGTCCATGCGTCCAGCTCGGCGCGCGACGCCACGTTCAGGGCCACGTGATCCAATCCCGTTCGGGCCTCGTCGAATCGGTTGCCGTCGTTGCCGGTGTTGGTGTGCAGGCCGATGACGACGCCGGAGCGCGGCTCGATCAGCAGTTCGCCGTATCCGGTGGCTTCGCGTTCGTAGTGGGGGAACTTCATCGGCACCCGATCGGCCGCGAGCAGGCGTTGATACCACGCCAGGCTGGCCTCGAGATCGGTCACGGTGATGGAGATGTGATGGATACCGGTGATACCGGGGGCGTCGTCGCTCATTTCCCTACCGTAGAACCGACCGGCGGGTCATCTGCCGTGGGTGGCGAAGAACTGACCGGTCGCCTGGGAGGCGTCGAACGGCGCGAAGAGACCTCCCGGCCACACGTGGCCGCCACCGTCGATCTGGACGAACTCCACCTCGGTCCCGGCCGCACAACCGGTGGCCACGAACCGATGGACGTTGCCCTGCACCTGCTCGGCCGGCGCCGGGCAGCCGTCGATGTCGCGCCAGCGTTGCGCCATCGCCGCGGCCGAGACGATGTCGCTCGCTCCGCCGCGCCCCAGCATCGGGCCACCGCCGAACGGCACCACGGGGTCGGACGTGCCGTGCACCGTGAGCACCGACACCGGCTGCGAGGGTGCGCACGAGAATCCGGAGGCCAGCGTGGCCGCGACGGGCGCCGCGGCGGCGAAGACGTCGGCGCGTTGACATGCCAGCCGCGACGCCATGAAGCCCCCCGCCGAGGTTCCGGTCACGAACACGCGACCCGGGTCCACGCCGTAGTCCTGGCGAAGGCGGTCGACGAGCGCGACCAGGAAGCCGACGTCGTCGACGCCCTGGCGGTCGGGCAGCGAGGCGCCCCGCCCGTCGGCCCAGCTCATGTCGATGCCGTCGGGATAGGCGACGACGAAGCCGTACTGATCGGCGATCGCGTTGTAGTTGGTGGCCCCGGCCTGCGCCTGCCCCGTCATCCCCGCGCCGTGCAGGTTCAGCACGAGCCCGGCGGGGTTGTTCGACCCCGGCGGTGCGTGCACCTGATAGGTGCGGTTCAACCCGCCGACCGTCAGTGCGCCCGCGGCGTCGCCTCCGGGAAACGCGGCGGCCCGTCCCGCGCCGAAGCCGACCACCATGCCCAGCACCGCCACCACGAGCGCCGACCGCATAAGCGCGGCCCTCACATGTGCCCGGCGCGTGCCTTGCGAACATGTCGACAGTTCCGCCATGTTCGTCCCCCCTTTCGAACTCCGAGTCACCGGCGCGAACGTAGACCACGGTCGTGCGCCGTGTTGGCCTTTTATCCCGCGCCGGCCGTTTTCATGCGTTTGGCCGTAACGGCCCCGGGTATGTCGTGTCGAACTTTCTGCGATACCTATCGACGATCGGACAGACTTGGTTACCTCACAGCTCACCGCGAACCCCGCGGTCGCACGCCTTCACCGGTGGCCCGCGACCGTTGCGAGGACGCTCACCGGAACGTTGCGGTTCATCGCGGACCGCGCCGCCGAGGAAGTCGGTGTCTCCATGGGCGGCGGCGTCACCCTGCTCACGACGACCGGGCGACGAATCACCTCGGTGGCCACCGACCCAATCGCCGACCAGCTCAACGGATTGTTCGACCGTCATCACGAAAACCCCGCAGCGACAGCGTGGTTCGGATGCACGGTGGTGGGAGCCATCGGCTCACCGGAGGCGGCAGAATGGCCGGCGTGGGTCGAGCAGGCGGCCGAGATCGGTGCCCGCAGCGTGCTGTTCGCACCGCTGCGGACGTCGGAGCGGCTGTTGGGCACGCTCATGGTGTACTCGCAGGACGCCGAGGCCTACCGCCGCTCGGACGCGGACATGCTGGACCGCTACGCGACCGACGCCGCGATCCTCATCGACGAAACACAAAGCGCGCAAACACAGTTCCTGCGTGGAGCCGTAGCTAAGCGCTGATCACGCGTCGACCTTGCGGGTGGCCACCCGGGCGACCAGATACAGCACGGCGCCCACCGCGACGAGTATCGCGGCGAACAGCCACACTTTCGCGGTCTGCTGGGTCAGCAGGAGCACACACGACGCGACGCCGAGCACCGGCACCGCCGTCCACACCCGGAAATGCGGGTGCTCGACGCTGTCGCGCCGGAGCACCAGCACCGCGATGTTGGTGGAGATGAACACGATCAACAGCAGCAGCACCACGGTCTCGGCGAGCGTCGACAGATCGCCGAGCATGCTGAGCACCATCGCCACCGCGGTTGTCGCGACGATGGCGGTCCACGGTGTGCGCCGCTTCGGCAGCACGCGGCCGAGCACGCTCGGCAGCAGGCCGTGCTCGGCCATACCGTAGGTGAGCCGGCTGGCCATGATCATCGTCAGCAGCGCGCCGTTGGCCACAGCGACGAGCGCGATCGCGCTGAACACCCAGTCGGGAACTCCGACGTCGGACGCGCCGACCACGTCGAGCAACGGTCCCGAGGACTTCGCCAGTTCGTCGGCGGGCAGCGCTATCGCGCTCGCGACTCCGACCAGGGCATAGAGCACGCCCGCGGTGATGAGGGCACCGAACAGCGCCGTCGGGTACACCTTGCTCGGATTGCGGATCTCCTCGGCGACGTTCGCGGAGGTCTCGAAGCCGACGAACGAGTAGTACGCGACGATCGCTCCGCTGAAGATCGCCAGCGCGGGCGTGGCGCCGTCGGGGAACTCGGTGACGCGGCCAAGGTCGCCGCGGCCGCCGCCCACCATCACCGACACCGCGATGACGACGATCAGAAGGCCGGTCAGCTCGATCACCGTCATCACGACGTTGCTCTTCACCGACTCGCTGATCCCGCGCGCGTTCAGGCACCCGATCAGGGCCAGGAACACGATGGCCGCCGGTACGGCCGGGACGTCGATGAAGGTCGCGAGGTAGTCGCCGGCGAAGGCGAGGGCGAGACCCGCCGCGCTGGTCACGCCGGCGGCGAGCATGCAGAAGCCCACCAGGAACGACACCAGCGGGCGGCGGAACGCACGCTCGGCGAACACCGCCGCGCCGCCCGCCTTGGGGTACTTGGTGACCAGTTCCGCGTAGGAACCGGCGGTGAGCAGCGCGAGCAGCAGCGCCAGCAGAAGCGGCGCCCACAACGCACCGCCGACGTCGCCCGCCAGCACGCCCATCAGCGCGTAGATCCCGGCACCGAGCACGTCGCCGAGGATGAACAGGTAGAGCAGCGGCCCGGTGATCCCGCGTTTGAGCTTGCCGTCCTCCGCTTCGTCGGGTTGGTCGGTCTGCGCCTTGGCCGGGGAGGTCATGCCGATTTCTCTACCCCGCCCGACCGGGAAACATTCCGCCTCCACACGCGACCTGTGAGTGAAAACGCTCGGTCAGCGAACGAGATCACGCACAAATCGCGGGTTGCGACACGGTCACGGATGGATACCTATCCGCGCACCAAGATCACAACCGTCACTTTGGCCACTAGCGTCACATCCGCCCATCGCTGACGTCGCTCCGGCGTCCGCATCCGGAAAGGTGTGACATGTCGCCGCTGCCGCGCATCGCCTCGCTGTCGGTGGCGTCCGCAACCGTGATCGGCCTGAGTGCCGTCCTCGGTGTCGTCCCCTTGGCGACCGCGGAACCCTGCACCGGCGCGGCCGCGGCCGCGCAACCGCCCGCGGCGCCGAACACCGAAGCGACGCCCGCATTGCCGGGCGGGCCGCCGGTCGGTCACCGGCCCCGCAACACCAACGAGGAAGCGCCGCTGCCGCAGCTGGGCCGGCTGCCCGTCGAGATCCTCAGATCGCTGACACCGCGTTCGGCGACCGTCGAGCAGCAGGCCGACGTCCGCCCGACACCCCCTCAACCACCCGCGGATCAACCTGAAGCGCAACAACTTCCCGCCGCTGCGGCCCCCGAACCGCCTCCTCCGCCCGCGCCGCCTGGAACGACGCTCGTCGGTTGGGTGACCGGTCCCGAGAGCCCGAACAACACCATCGGGCGGTTCGCCATCACCGGCACCGACCTCGGAATCATGTGGGACAACGGCGATCCCGGCAATCATCAGGTGCTGATGGCGTTCGGCGACACCTACGGCTATTGCAGCGTGCGCGGTAAGCAGTGGCGGTACAACACGCTGCTGCGCACCCAGGACGGTGCGCTGTCCAAGACGGTCGCGGTGCCCGACGCCATCCTCGCCAACCGCTACTCCGGTTCCCCGCTGTGGGCACCGGGGCTTTCCAAGCAGATCATCAACAGCACCAAGTGGGCACAGAACGAGACGGGCATCATCCCGACGGCGGGAATCTCCGCGGGCGGCAGCCAGTTCGTGAACTTCATGTCGATCAAGAGCTGGGACTCCGACGGCCGGTGGACCACGAACTTCTCGGCGATCGCGGTCTCGCCCGACAACGGCGAGCGCTGGGGTGTGTACCCCGGCACCGTGCGCGCCGCCCGTGAAGGAGACGTCCCCGGCGCCCGCTATGTGCGCGGCAACGAGAACTTCCAGCAGGCCGCGTTCCTCAAGCCGGGTCCTGGTGACCCCTACCTGTACATGTTCGGAACGCCGGCAGGCCGCGGCGGTGCGGCGTACATCGCACGCATCCCACAGGGCGCGGTGCCAGACCTCAATCGCTACGAGTACTGGAATGTCGACCAGAACGCCTGGGTGCCACGGGATCCGGGCGCGGCTACCGTGGTGATACCCGGCCCGGTGGGCGAGATGTCGGCCCAGTACAACACCTACCTCAAGCAGTACCTGGTGCTCTACGGCAACGGCGCCAACGATGTGGTGGCCCGCACGGCGCCCGCACCCCAGGGACCGTGGGGTCCCGAGCAGGTGCTGGTGCGGTCGTGGGACGTTCCCGGCGGCATCTACGCGCCGTTCCTGCACCCGTGGTCGACGGGCAAAGAGCTGTACTTCAACCTGTCGCTGTGGTCGGCCTACAACGTCATGCTGATGCGCACTGTGCTTCCGTGACGGGCGTCAGTCCGCTTCTGCTGCAGCAACTTCGACCACCGATGTCAACCCGCTGATCGTCAGCACCGACATCAGTATCGGATTGGCGACGATCCTGCGGATCTGTGCGGCGTGGTCGAACAGCGCATTGATCGCCGCGCTGTCGAGGTACTCGACGGCGGCCAGGTCGACCGCCAACCGCCCCGCTTCTTGACCGTGCCTGCTCAGCGCGGCGGCGATGGCGTTGCTAAACGCCTCGACGTTGCTCAGATCGAGTTCGCCGGTGACGCTCAGCACCACCGTGCCGTCGCCGCGCCGATCGGTGCGCACTTCGACAGGTGTGGGCATCAGGCGATCCTCGCGTGCATGTCGATCGTCGTACCCGCATCGCCCGTCTCGATCGAGACGTCCTGCATCAGTGCCCGCATCAAGGCGATCCCCCGGCCGCGGTGTGAGGCCGGATCGGCGTGTGGGACCTTCCACACCCCGGTGTCGGCGATGGTCAGGTGGAGCCGGTCGGCCAGCACGGTCGCGCACAGCCGAACGGTGCCGCCGGGGCGGTCACGGTGGCCGTGTTCGATGGCGTTGGCGAGCGCCTCCCCCGCTGCGATCAGGACGTCGAGCGTCTGATGCGGGTCCACCCCCGCACGGACCAGCCAGCTGCGCAGCGCGCTGCGTGTGCCGGCCAGTTCGCCGGGGTCGGCGCTGAACTCGATCTCCAGCGGCGCCGGTTGGCGGTACAGCATGAGCGCGACGTCGTCTTGATATCCGTAGTTGGGTGTCAGCCGGGCCATGATCTCGTCGGCCAGGTCGTCGAGCGGTGTGGCGGAATGGCTTTCGAGCACACCGGCGGCCCTGCGGATGCCCCTGTCCAGGGACTCGCGCCGACGCTCGACCAGGCCGTCGGTGTAGAGCAACAACGTCGCACGGGGCGGCATCACCTGACGGCCCTCCGGACGGATGTGGTCGAACGACAACCCCAGCGGGGTGACCGACGCATCGTCGAGCAGTCGGGTCGAGCCGTCGGGCAGCACCATGACCGGCGGCGGGTGACCGGCGCTGGAGTACAACAGCTCACCGGTGTCCGGGTTGAGCACCGCACAGAAGGCCGTTGTGCACCGCGCGCCGGGCAGGCGGGCGGCGAACCGATCCAGCGCGGTCAGCGCCGCCGCCGGGCCCGGGTGTTCGAGCAGCAGCGCGCGACAGGCGCTTCGCAGCTGACCCATCACCGTCGCCGCCGTCAGGCCGTGGCCCACGCAATCGCCGACGACCAGCGCGATGCGGCCGTCGTCGAGGTCGACGACGTCGTACCAGTCACCGCCGACCTGCAGCGGGCGCGTGGCCGGCTGGTAGCGCACGGCGAACCCGCTCGACACGGTCGGGCCGAGGATCGCATGTTGAAGCGCCAGTGCGGTTTCGCGCTGCTGGTCGAGTTGATGGACACGCTGCAGGCCTTGGCCCAGCCGACCGGCCAACACCGCCAGCAGCGTCTGGTCCTCTGGCGTGAACGGGCGGCGCTCCGGCAGCTCGAGGTAGACGACGAGCACCCCTCGTGGATGCTGCAGGGCGATGCGTGCGGACCCCGTTTCGGGCGAATCGGCCACGAGTGAATCGGCGAAACGCAGAGAGGTGACCGCACGCTTCGTGGCCGCAGGCAGGTCGCGCCAGTGCGCAGGCTCGCCTGAACAGACCAGGGCCGTCGGTTCGAGCGCCGTCTCCGCGTCCTCGACCGGAAAGGTGACGGCCAGTACACGGTGCGCCCGCCAAACACCGCGCAGGACGTCGGCGGCCGCGCGTACCGCGTCGTCGAGCGTATCCGCCTGAGCGAGTTGCTGATTGAGTGCCGCCAGGGCGGCCTCCCGCTGCACCGTGTAGTGCTCGGCGGTGACGTCGCGGAAGGTGCCGACCATCACGGGCCTGCCGGTGTCGATCTCCTCGATCTGGTTGTAGGTGAGCGTCACCCAGAGCCGGTGCCCGTCGCGGTGGGTGACCGGAACCGTATGCCTGCCATGGGGTTCGCTCAGAATCCGCGCCAACAGCTGGTCGGCCTGGCGGTACGCTTCGGGATCCGACTCCGATGTCGGCCACCACGGCTGCACCGGTTCATACGGCAGCCCCTCGACGCCGAACCCCAATATGTCGGTGAACGCGGCGTTGATCTCGATCACCGCGCCGCGGTCGTCGGCGACGAAGAACGCTTCCTGCAGAGAGTCGATCAGCGCGGTGCGCCAACGTGCGTGGTGATTGCGCAGCCGCGCCAGTTTGACGTTCGCGCGGACGCGGGCGAGCAGTTCCGCCGCGGCGAACGGCTTGACGAGATAGTCGTCAGCGCCGGCCTGTAGGCCCTCGATGGCGGCTTCCTGCCCGGCGCGCGCCGACAGCAGCAGCACCGGTATCGCCGCGGTGCGGGGGTCCGACCGCAGCGCGGCGACGAGCGCAAGCCCGTCGAGTTGCGGCATCATGACGTCGCTGATCACCAAGTCCGGCAGGTCCGTGCGTGCCGCATCCAACGCCAGTTGTCCGTCGGTGACCGCATCGACGAGATAGCCGTCGTTGCGCAGCATCCGGGCGACGTAGTCGCGCATGTCGGCGTTGTCGTCGGCGATCAGAACGCGCGGCGTAGTGCCCGGAAATGTCGACGTCGCCGCGCCCGGTACCGCCGACGGCGCGCCGCGCGCCGGCACGTCGCCGCGACCGGGCAGCCATCGCAGCGCCTCCTCGAGGTACGGCTCGGCACCGCCGGCCGCGGTCCGCTCGTCGGTCGCCGGGGCGATGGCGTCGGCAGGCAGGTGCGCGGCGCCGAAGGGCAGGCGAATCGTGAAGGTGGTGCCGGCGCCCTCGGTGCTCGCGGCGGTGATGTGCCCGCCGTGGAGTTCGATCAACTCCTTGACCAGTGCAAGTCCGATACCGCTGCCTTCGTTGGACCGCGCCCGGACGTTCTCGATGCGGTGGAACCTCTCGAACAACCGCGGCGTCTCCGCGGCCGGCACCCCGACGCCGGTGTCGGAGACGGTCACCACGGCTTCGGCGCCGTCGCGGGCGACTCCGACCGAAATACCGCCGGTGAACGTGAATTTCAGCGCGTTCGACAGCAGGTTGAAGATGACCTTCTCCCACATGTCGCGGTCGAGGTAGACGCTCTCGTCGAGAGAGGCACAGTCGACGGTGAACGTGAGGCCGGCGCGCTCGATGGCCGACCGGAAGACGCTGGCGAGTTCTGCGGTCACCGCGCCCAGGTCGACGGGGGCGAAGTTGGCCTGCATGCGGCCCGCCTCGATGCGCGAGAAGTCGAGCAGCGTGTTGACCAACTTCGCCAGGCGTAATCCGTTGCGCCACACGATGTCCAGTTCCTCGCGGGCCCGGTCGTCGAGGTTCTGGCTGCGGGTGCGCAGCTCGGCGACCGGATCGAGGATCAACGTCAACGGGGTGCGGAACTCGTGGCTGATGTTGGAGAAGAACGTCGTCTTGGCGCGGTCCAGCTCGGCGAGCTCCTCCGCGCGCTGCTGCTGTGCCTGATAGTTGCGCGCGCTGCCGATGCCCGCGGCGATGTGCCCGGCCACCAGCGTCACGAAGCCGCGGTAGGTGTCGTCCAAGGGTCGGTACCGATTGAGCGCGGCGACCAGGAATCCGATCGGAGAACCGCCCTGCTGCTGCAGCGGAACGACGAGGGCACGGGTAGGTGGCGCACGCCACTGCCCGGTCGGTAGGTCCGCATGCCGGTCGGCGTCGAGGGCCACGACCGTCGTCTCACCGCGCGCGGGTTGTTCCAGCGGCCAGCCGCCGTCGTCGCCTGCGCCCACGCGTGACGGCGCGATCGCGTGCCCGGCCGCGATTCCCGTCGCCCCGGCCAGGCGCGCACCGCCGTCGTCGTCGAACAGATAGGTCAGCGTGAACGGGAGGTCGCGCAGGTTGTGGCCGAGTTGGCGTTCGGCGAACCCCATGATCTCTTCCTCGGTGCGCACCACGCTGGGGTCCGATCCGAGGTCGCGCAGCGTCGCCATCTGACGCTCGCTGATCACCTGTTGGGTGTCCTCGCTGACCACGCACAGCATGCCGACGACCTCTCCGTCGTCGTCACGAAGAGGACTGTAGGAGAAGGTGTGGTACGTCTCCTCCTGATATCCGGAGCGTTCGAGGAACAGCAGCAGCGCCGCATCCCACGTGGCCTGTCCGGTGGAGAGCACGCGATCGATGCGCGGCCCGATGTCGGGCCAGATCTCGGCCCACACCTCGCGAGCCGGGCGGCCCAGCGCCCAGGGATACTTGCGGCCCAACGTGTCCCGCCGGTAGGCGGCGTTGCAGAAGAACGTCAGATCGGGTCCCCACGCCATCCACATCGGGAAGCGCGACGACAGCAGGATGCTCACCGCGGTGCGCAGGCTCTGCGGCCAGCCCTCGGGTGGTCCCAGCGGCGTTTCGGCCCACCGGACGCCAGCGAGATCGGGCCCGACCTCGCCGTCCGCGTCGAACACCTTGGTCAGCCGATCCGCCGGCCCGTCCGGGCTGCTCATCCGTCGACCGCGTCAGCCACGGTCCCGTAGGGCCGCAGGACCTTGTCGAGCTTGGTGATCTCGATGGGCCGCACCACCTCGGGGTTGGCGGCCACCACCCGCACCGAAACCCCTGCGGCCGATCCTTTCTCGTAGCACTCGAGCAGAGCGTTCAACCCCGCGCTGCCGAAGTAGCTGACCCGGGACAATTCGACGATCAGCACCTTCGCGGAATGTTCGCCGGCGGCCTCCACGGCGCGGTCGAGGCGCGGTTGCAGCGACCCGACAGTGTTCGAGTCGATCTCCCCCGTCACCGACACCACCACCGCGCCGGCGCGCACGTCTTGGGTCACCTCCAGCGGCGCCACGTCATGCACCCGTCAGGAACCCGCGCATCTGAATCGACATGGGGTGGTGATACCCCGGCTGGGTCGACTTCAGTTACGACTCGCACGCACGGCCCTCGCTCGCCTACTCGTCGCGGTCGGCGGCGACGCGGGTGTGCGCGGTGAGCAACAGATGATCGAACTGCCTGCGCAGATCGTCACGCTGCGGATCGATCGTGTTCAACTCGGCGACGATCTGGGACGCGAGCGCGCGCAGTTTGGTGTTGGTGTGCTGGGAGCGCCACATCAGCAACTCGAACGCCGCCTCGGCGTCGATCCGGTAGACGAGCATCAGCGCGCCCTTGGCCTGCTCGATCGCGGCACGGGCCTCGAACAGCTCCGGCAGCGAGTCGCTCAACGCCTGGCGGCGGGTCTGGGCGAACGTGTCGGTCAGGTCGATGTAGTAGCCCTCGGTGCCGACGAGGGCGCCGGTGTCGTCGAGCATCCGGTCGCCGAGCACGATGACGGTGTGCACCTTGCCCGCCGTGTCGATGAACCGGTGCCGACTCGAGAACGAGCCTCCCAGGTGTAGGGCATGGTCCAGTAGGTCCTGCACATGCTGACGGTCGTCGGGATGCTTGTGCGACAGCAGCAGCTCGGTCGTCGGGACCACGGTGCCGGGTTCGTACCCGTGCATCCGGGCGACCTCGTCGGACCATTCCCAGCGCTGCCCCACGAACCAGAATCGGAAGGTTCCGACGTTGCGGTCCGCGATCGCCCAGGCCGAGGCCGACGGCAGTGGGCTGTCCGCCAGGTCCGGGTTCCCCATCTACCCATCATCGCACCGCAGACGTCGGTTGGAGTCCGTTCTAGAAGCTCGGCACCGGCCGGTCGCGCCTCATTCGGCGGGGTCGGTCGAGGCGGCCGCCCGCTCGGGGAACACCGCGGCCATCCTGCGCCTCGACGCGGGCGTGGGCACCCGCTGCGGCCACCAGAACCACCGGCCGAGCAGTGCCGCGATGGACGGTGTCATGAACGCCCGTACGACGAGGGTGTCGAACAACAGGCCCAACGCGATCGTGCTGCCGACCTGGGCGATGCTGCGCAGATCGCCGACCACGAACGAGGCCATCGTCGCGGCGAACACCAGGCCCGCCGACGTGACCACCTTGCCCGAACCGGCCATCGCCCGGATGATCGCGACCTTGAAACCGTGGTGCAGTTCCTCTTTGAACCGAGACACGAGTAGCAGGTTGTAGTCCGAGCCGACGGCCAACAGCAGGATCACCGACATCACCAGCACGATCCAGTGCAGGCGGATGCCCAGCAGGTGCTGCCACACCAGCACGGACAAGCCGAACGACGTGCCCAGCGACAGCAGCACCGTTCCGACGATAACCGCCGCCGCCACCACGGCCCGGGTGATGATCAGCATGATGATGAAAATCAAAGCCGCTGCGGACATTCCGGCGATCAGGAGGTCGTAGTTGGACCCGTCGCGCATGTCTTTGTAGGTCGCGGCGGTCCCGCCGAGGTAGATCGTGGAGCCCTCCAGCGGAGTGCCCTTGATGGCCTCCTTGGCCGCGAGCTTGATCGCGTCGATGTGGTCGATGCCCTCCGGGGTGGCCGGGTCACCCTCGTGCTCGATGATGAAGCGCACCGACTTGCCATCGGGTGAGATGAAGTTGTCCATGCCGCGCTGAAAGTCTTTGTTGTCGAACGCCTCTGGCGGCAGGTAGAACGAGTCGTCGTTCATCGACTCGTCGAACGCGTCCCCCATCGCGTGCGAGTTCTCCTGCATTGCGGCCATCTGATCCTGCAACCCCTTCTGCGAGGAGTGCATGGTCAGCATCATGGTCTTCATCGTCTTCATGGTCTCGATCTGCTGAGGCAGCAGCAGGATCAATTGCGGCATCAGGCTGTCGAGGTGTTCGAGATCCGGTACCAGGTGCTGGATGTCATCGGTCAGCGTGTCGATCCCGTCGAGGGTGTCGAAGATCGAGCGCAGCGACCAGCAGACCGGGATGTTGAAGCAGTGCGGTTCCCAGTAGAAGTAACTCCGGACGGGACGGAAGAAGTCATCGAAATCGGAGATGTGGTCCCGGATTTCGGCGATGTCGACCGTCATGTTCTTGGTCTTCTGGACCATGCTGTGGGTGGTGTCGGCCATCTGCTGCATCAGGCTGGCCATCTTTTCCATCTGGTCGATGGTCGTCTGCATCTCGTCGGCCTGGACCAGCATGTCGGCCATCCGGTCCTGCTGGTACTTCTGGTTCAGCTGGTTCGTGGTGCCCTGCATGCTGAGCAGGAACGGAATCGTCGTGTGCTCGATCGGCTTACCCTGCGGCCGGGTGATGGTCTGCACCCGCGCGATGCCCGGTGCATGGAAGATGCCCTTGGCGATCTTGTCGATCACCAAAAAGTCGGCCGAGTTGCGCAGATCGTGGTCGCTTTCGACCATCAGCAGTTCGGGGTTCATCCGGGCGGCGTCGAAATGCCGGTCGGCGACGTCGTATCCGATGTTCGCCGGGGTGTCGGCCGGGAGGAAGTGGCGCCCGTCGTAGTCGACCTTGTATCCGTTGAGCGCCAGGAGGCCCACCAGCGAAAGGGCGCACGTGGCCACGAGAACGGGTCCGGGCCACCGCACCACGACGACACCCACCCGCCGCCAACCGCGGGAGTTGATGGGGCGCTTCGGCTCGAACAGTCCGAAGCGGCTGCCGACAACGGTGACCGCGGGCCCCAGCGTCAGTGCGGCGATCACGGCGACGAGAATGCCCACCGCGCAGGGCACCGCCATGGTCTGGAACCACGGCAAGCGGGTGAACTTCAAGCACAGCAGCGCACCGGCAATGGTGAGCCCCGAGCCCAGCACCACGTGGGCGGTGCCGTGGAACATCGTGTAGTACGCGGTTTCCTTGTCCTCACCGAGTTGCCGCGCCTCTTGGTACCGCCCGATGAGAAAGATCGCGTAGTCGGTGCCCGCCGCGATCGCGATCAGGGTGAGCAGACTGGTGGCGAAGGTCGATAGCCCGATGAACCCGGTGTTGCCAAGAAACGCGACGATGCCGCGAGAGGCGCCGAGCTCGACGAACACCATCAACAGGATCAGCACCATCGTGGCGATCGAGCGGTAGACGAACAGCAGCATCACCGCGATGACTATCAGCGTGGCGATGGTCGCCTTCGCGGCCCCCTTGTCACCGGCAACGCGCTGGTCGGCATTCAGCGCAGCTCCACCGGTCACGTAGGCCTTGACGCCCTGCGGCGCGGGCGTTTCCGCGATGATGTCGCGCACCGCCTGGATCGACTCGTTGGCGATCGTCTCGCCGATGTTGCCGCGCAGATAGATCTGGACGTATGCGGACTTGCCGTCGGCGCTCTGCGCCCCGGCCGCGGTCAGCGGATCGCTCCAGAAGTCGGCGACGTGCTCGATGTGGTCGGGGTCGGCGCGGAATCGCTTGATCAGTTCGTCGTAGTAATGGTGCGCGTCGGCGCCCAGCGGCTTGTCACCCTCCAGGATCACCATCGCGTTGCTGTCGGAGTCGAACTCCTTGAAGTTCGCGCCGACGCGCTGCATCGCGATGAAGGCCGGAGCGTCATGGGCGTTCATCGAGACGGTGTTCGCCTCGCCGACCTTCTCCAGCGACGGGACGAACACGTTCGTCACCGCGGTCAGCACGATCCAACCGATGATGATCGGCACCGAGAGCACCCGAATCGCGTGTGCAATGCGCGACCGCCCGGCGACCGGCGCGTCGGGCGCGGTGCGTCCTGGTTGGATGCTGGTCATGCCATGACCCCTCGGTGGCGTGGATCGCCGGCCGACCGGGCCAGACGACCCCGTTACCGTGCGTGTCGTATATCTAGCCGGTCGAACTATCTGCTGTCAATCGTTGACCGGGCCCGCAGTCGGGCGTCTGAGCGATGCGACAGTCACCTGGCACGAGGTGGCGGACTTCGTGCCCGACGGCCCCAAAGCCGACCCCGGCACTCGTCTCTTTGCCCGACGCCGGTACGCGCGTGACCGAGTTGGGTGCCGGCTAAATCGTTACCTTTGGCTGCTCGGTGGTGACCGCAAGCGACTGTCGTTGTCGCAGCAACGTTTGAAGGCACGCCTCCGCAGATGCATCTGAGCCGCGTGGCGCAGGTCACTCTCACGCAGAGGACGTAGCCCCCGATAATCGGTGACTCTCGGGTAAATTTCGGTCAGTTCGCAACTTGATCTTGCAAGCACCAGGCTCCAGCTGCGATATGCAAACTTATGTTGAGGGTCAGCCGTCAACGGCCCATCCTCCGTAACGCCTCCTATACCCAGGGCGAGAACGCTTGCTTGTAAGGATAGGCTCAGCTAATCTCCGAGTGCCATTTGGCAAATTCACAGGCACAACAGGAGAAAACGTGCAACTAGCAGCTCAGGCTGATCCGCCGGTTTACGGTCTCTCGCCCAGTTACTCACCATCAACGCACCGCGGCTCAAAGCTGTTGGTTGCTGGCATCGCGATGGTAAGTGCCGGCGTGATCGCGGTCAGCCCGGTGACCCCACCGATGCCGAACATCCAGGACGTTCAGGAGCGTGCGGCGCAGGCCGCGGTCCAGCTCACGGCGGCCACCAACCCGCTCCTCGTGTGGGGCCAGACCATCGCCGATACATTCGGCAGCCTGGACCAGCTGACTCGGGACTCCACGACGGCGACGTTGAATCTCGCGGACGCGCTGGGCACCGGTTACATCTTCCAGGAGGCCATGAGCGCCCTGGTTCAGAACATCCTCAACCCGGGTCCCCTGCTCAACGAGTTCATGAACTTCAGTTCGAAGTACGGCCCCACGATCACCACCGCGATCTCGAGCACCTTCGAGAGGCTGCAGTTGGCGGTTGAGCAGTTCCCGACCGCGGTCATCGAGTCGCTGACCTACCTGTCGCAGGGGCAGTTCGTCGAGGCGTTCTCCAAGATCAACGGCTGGTTCGTACTCCGGGTGCTCGGCGGAGTTCAGCCGCTTATTCCGATCCTGTCCATCCCGGCTCAGTTCGTCGACGCCCTCCCGGGCACATACGCCCTGCCGAAACTGCTCGACGTGGTGTCCGAGTTCGCGGTCACCAAGGCCATTTTCGAGCCGTTCCTAGGCGGGATCCTGCAGTCCATGGAGGTGCTCGACGCGGCCCGTGAAGCGCTGGTCGATGGGAACATCGGCGATGCGATCGTCCATCTGGTGAACCTGCCGGCGAAGGCGTTGAACGCTCTGCTCAACGGAATGACGCCTGCCGGCACCACTTCGGAGTGGCAGGGCCTGCTCGACCGTGGTCTGGTCACCTACCTCACGGTCACGCTGCCCAACCAGATCGCCAACGCGATCAAGCCACCCGCCCCCGCTGACTCCACTCTGGCGAGCTTCGGCGCGACGGGCCCGTCGGAGTTCAGGTTCGGCGGTGACATCGTCCCGATCAACCTGGTCGACAAGGCTGACGATGAGGGCCTCGGCGCCGGAGAAGGTCTCGGTGAAGGCACCGGCGAAGGTCTCGGCGAAGGCGAAGGCGAGGGCACCGGCGAGGGCGCGGGCGCGGGTGAAGGCACCGGAGAAGGCGTCGGCGAAGGCACCGGCGCGGCCGAGGGCACCGACACCGGCGCGGGCGAGGGCACCGAGACCGGGACGGGTGAAGGCGCAGGCGAAGCCGCGGGCTCGGGCGAAGGAACCGGCGCGGGCGAGGCTGCCGGCAACTCCAACACCGGCACCACCACCGGCTCCGGCACCACCACCGGCTCGAACACCGGCACGGGGAGCAACACCTCCGGTATCAGCACCAGCAGGGGCGCCGGCTCAGGTAGCACCACCGGCACCGGGACCACCGGCACCAGCACGGGCGGCACGACCGGCGGTTCCAACACGACCGGCAGCGGCTCGGGCAGCACGTCCGGTACCACGTCGGGCGGCGCCACCGGCACCGCGTCGGGCAGCACGACCGGCACCGGTAGCACGTCCGGCACGACGTCGGGCACCGGCAGCGCGTCGGGCAGCACCTCGGGCACCGGCAGCGCGTCGGGCAGCACCTCGGGCACCGGCAGCTCCGGCTCCGGCTCGGGTTCGGGCGGCGGCTCGGGTTCGGGCAGCGGCTCGGGTTCCGGCTCCGGCTCCGGCAGCAGCAAGTAACCAGGTACGACGCTGACGGCCCCCTCGGCAACGAGGGGGCCGTCTCGCGTAGTCGCGACGCGCGGTCTCAGCGGGCGCCGCGGACCAGCCGCCCCGGCCGGGCGCCGGTGTCGACCCCGTCGCGGCGCGTCACCACGCCACTGACGATCGTCGCGGTGTACCCGGAGGCGCCCTGCACCAGCCGCTGGCCTCCCGCCGGGAGGTCATAGGCCATGCGCGCGGGATGCAATGTCAGCGCGTCCATGTCGATGACGTTGACATCGGCCTTCTTCCCCACCTCGATCACGCCGCGGTCGGACAGCCCGAACAGCCGCGCGGTGTCGTGCGACTGCTTGCGGACGACGTATTCCAGGGGCAGCTTCTCGCCGCGGTGACGGTCGCGCGCCCAATGCGTGAGCAGGAACGTGGGATACGAAGCGTCACAGATCATTCCGCAGTGCGCGCCGCCGTCGGACAGACCGACGACACCCGCCGGGTGCAGCAGCATCTCTCGGATCGCATCGTGATTGCCGTAAAAGTAGTTGTAGAACGGCAGCATCAGCATCGCGGTCGCATTGTCCTCGAGCATCAGGTCGTACAGCGTGGCGAGCGGATCCTCGCCGCGGTCGCTGGCGATCTTCTCGACGGTGCGCTCCACGGTCGGCTCGTAGTCCGGCGGATCGCCCAACGCATAGATGCGCCCGAGCGAATGCTGTACGAGCGCGAACATGCCGTCGAACAACACGTTTGGATCGGCAGGCAGATCGTCGTCGGCCAGGATCGCCGACTTGACCGCCGGATCGGCGAGGCGCGACGCCAACTCCTCACGGCTGCATTCGGCCTTCAGCTTGCGGAAGGTAGGGCGGTGGGTGAACGCGTGGTGGCCGGGGAAGCCGAACAGCATGCCGAACGGACGCGCCGCGATCTGCGGGTAGAGTTCGCTGCCCGCGGCATGCGCTTCCGCCGAGATGTCGAGTTGTTCACGCCAGAGATCGGGAGCCGCGTCGACCTGGATCATCCCGAACGAGATCGGACGGTCGATCTCGGCGGCCAGGCGCTTCATCCACTCCAGTTCCTTCTTCGGCGCGATGATGTCTTCACCGGCGACGCCTTGGGGCGCCAACTCGAACACGGCCCGCCCGCCCGCGGCCATGGCGCGGCCGAGGCCGAAAAGTTCGTCCTCGGCAGCGAAGGTGCCGGGAACCGGTTCACCGTCGATGGCGCGATGGCCCAGCGTGCGTGATGTCGAAAAGCCCAGTGCGCCAGCCTCGATGCCCTCCTGCACGAGGCGTGCCATCGCCGCGATGTCCTCTGGCGTGGCGGGCTCGTTGCGGGCGCCGCGCTCCCCCATCGCATACGCGCGAACCGCGCCGTGGGCGATCTGACTGCCGACGTCGACGGCGAACTCTTTCTTCTCGACCGCATCGAGATATTCGGGATAGCTCTCCCACCCCCACGTGATGCCCTCGGTGAGCGCCGTGCCGGGGATGTCCTCGACACCCTCCATCAAGCCGATCAGCCAATCCTCCCGACCCGGCCGTACCGGCGCGAACCCCACCCCGCAGTTGCCGGTCACCACGGTCGTCACACCGTGACCGCTGGACGGCTCGAGCTTGCTGTCCCAGCTGACCTGCCCGTCGTAATGGGTGTGGATGTCGACGAAACCAGGCGCGACGACTTTCCCTGTCGCGTCGATCGTCTCGGCGGCCTCACCCTCCAGTGGGGTGCCACCCGGGCCGCGGCGACGAACCTCGGCGATCCTGCCGTCCTTGATCCCGATGTCCGCCGTGAACCGGTCCGCCCCTGTGCCGTCGACGACGGTTCCCCCGGTGATCTTCAGGTCGAACACGATTAGCCCTCCGCATCCAGGTGTCAGCCGCTAATGTCGGGCACTGTAACACCGTTACAGACGGCTTGGCGGCGACTTCGAAAGGACCGTTCGTGACGCATACTGCGCAAGAAGTCCGGCGCGAAGACGCGATCGGCGTCCCGCCCGCACGACCGACCCTGGTGCCCGCCGAGCGGTACTACTCGCCCGCGTTCGCGCAGCTGGAGATCGAACGCATGTGGCCGAAGGTGTGGCAGCTGGCCTGCACGGTCGACCACGTCTCCGAGCCCGGCGATTACTTCGAGTACCGCTGCGGGCCGTATTCGGTGCTGATCGTGTGCGGGGACGACGGTGTTCTGCGCGCGTTCCAGAACGTGTGCAGGCACCGCGGCAACTCGCTGTGCTCCGGCTCCGGCGCGGGCCTGCGTGAACTGCGGTGCGGATACCACGGCTGGACCTGGGATCTCGGTGGAGCGCTGCGGCGAGTGCCGAACCGCAAGGGATTCGGTGCACTGCACATGTCCGAGCTGCCCCTCGTTCCGGTGGCCGTCGACACCTGGGAGCGGTTGGTCTTCGTCAACCTCGACGTCGACGCGATGCCACTGCTGGACTACCTGGAGGAGATGCCCGCCGACGTGAAGTGGTGCGGGCTCGGCGACTTCCGTTGCTACGCCACGATGACGATCGAGGTGGACGCGAACTGGAAGACGATCGCCGACGGGTACAGCGAGACCTACCACATCCAGACCCTGCACCCCGAGCTGCACCGATGCATGGACGATGTCTATGCGCCGCAGACGATCTGGGGCCACACCGGCAAATCCGAACAGGTGTACGGAGTTCCTAGCCCACATCTGAAGCAGTCCCTGCGCGACGACGAGGTGTGGGACGCGTACGTGTGCACACAGGGCGCACTCATGGGCGTCGAAGAGGGCACACCACTACCCGAAGACCGTCAACCCGGCGCATCGGTGGCCGACGTGATCGCAGCCCGCACCCGCGCTTTCGCCGCCTCCAGGGGCGTCGACCTCGACTGGGCGGGCACCGACGAGGTCATGCGACTGCACCAGTACAACGTGTTCCCGAACATGACGCTGCTGATGAACGCCGACCACCTCACGGTGATGACGTCACACCCGGGGACCGACCCGGATCACGGCGAGCTGGTGATGCTGCTGTGGTCCCGAATGGCACCCGGCGCGCCACGCGCCAAACCCGTCGACGTGCGGATGAGCGCAGACGAAGCACACCCAGGACTTGTTCTCACACAAGATATCTCGGTGTTGGCAGGGTTGCAGCGCGGTCTACATCAGCCGGGCTTCACGCATCTGACCCTGTCCAACGAGGAGCGCCGCGTCATCAACATGCACCGCAACCTCGAACGCTACCTCGACCTGCCCGAGTCCGACCGCATGACCGGGGGTGAGCCCGGTGCCGTCACAGCGCAGAACGACCGCTAGAGGCCAGGAGGCGGTCAACGCCGACGTCATCCTCGACACCGCCGCCAAGATGATCGAACTCCACGGCGTCGACGGTTTCACCATGCGCGGACTGGCCGAACAGCTCGGTGTGGCGGTGACGTCGATCTACTGGCACATCGGCGGCCGCGACAAGCTGCTCGACGGCCTCGTGGACCGGTTGCTCGACGAGATGGCGCATCTGCCGACCGTCGGTGACAACGCAGTAGATCGCATCGCGTCGCTTGCCCACGCGCAACGCCGGGCGCTGATCAGCAGGCAGCATCTGCTCGCCATCGCGCATGAGCGGGATCAGACGCCGCGATTGTTCCTGCCGGTTCAACGGGCCCTGGCGGCGCAACTGGCCGAACTGGGGGTGACGGGCCACGACGCCGCGCTGGTGCTGCGCGCGGTCGAGGTGCACGTCATTTCCTCTGCGGTGATGCAGTTCTCGGCCGTGCGCGGTGAGAAGCACGACGAGGAGGACCCGTCGCTGTGGACCGACGATTGGCCCGACCGGGCGCTCGTCGAGGCGCTACAGTCGCCGACCGACTACGACGCGGTGTTCGCCTACGGGTTGGAGGCGCTGCTGGCCCCGCTGCGGCGATGATCGGCTACGCGGGCGCGTAGCGCAGCATCGTCACGTTGTGCTCGGGATAGTCGAAGAAGACCGGCTTGACCCGCATTCCGACTCTCAACTCGGCGGGGTCGACGTCGACCAGTTCGGTGGAGAACCGCGGGCCCTCATCCCATTCGACGATCGCGAGCAGTTGGGGCACGGCTTCGGCGAAGTGCGGCCCGACGGGTCGGCGCGCCACCGTGTACGAGTACAGAGTCCCCATCCCGGAGATCTCGTGCCACTCGAGATCGTCGGCAAGGGTCCGTGGTGCCCGCACCCGCGGATAGAACACGTAGTTGTCCGATGACGGCGAGTACTGGATCAAGATGCGGTGTTGGGCCAGCGCGTCCCAAAACGGCGCGGTCGTCGGCGTTTTGACCGGCATCGGCCGCTCGAAGGTCGTCATGGTCAGTCTCCCTCGAGAATCAGGGCGGTCTGTTCGGACAGGATCCCGCCGTTACCGGACACGAACGCACGATTGCAGTCGCCTACCTGGGCCGCTTCGGCGCGACCCATGATCTGGCGAGCGGCGTCGCACACGTGGTGCATCCCGCCCGCGAGGCCGGCCTGGCCGAATCCCAGTTGACCGCCTGCTGTGTTGAGCGGGAAGTCGCCGCGGAACGTCAGGTCGTGGTCGGCGACGAACTGCATGCCCTTCCCCTTCTCGCAGAAACCCGCATCCTCCAGCGAGAGCAGAACGGTGATCGTGTAGCAGTCGTAGATGGAGACCATGTCCATGTCGGCACGCGTGAGATCGGTCATGCCGAAGGCGGTTTCGGCCGCCTCCGCCATCGGCGTGTGCAGCAGGTCGGCTGCGTAAGTGGGGGTTTTGAACGGGACATGTTCGCCGAACCCCTTGATCCATACCGGCCTGTTGCGTGCCCGCTTGGCGACGTCCGCACTCGCGATGACGACCGCGGCGCCGCCGACGCACGGCATCACGATCTCGAGCATGTGCAACGGGTCCGCGATCACGGGGCTGGCCAGCACGTCGTCGACGGTGAGCGGTTTGTCCTTCCAGATCGCGCCTTCGGTGTGATTGGCGTTGACCCGTTGGTCGACAACGATCTTGGCCATCGCCCGCTCGTCGTAACCGTAGACCGCGCCGTAGCGGGTGGCGACCTGGCCGTAGGGCCCGTTCTGGCCGAGGTTGCCGTAGGGAATCTCGAACTCCGCCTGCGGAGACCCGTACTGATTACTCGACGAGCCGAAGAACACCGCATCAACCAACGGTTTCGGCTTCTTCTCCGACACCGGCGTGATGTAGCGCGCGGGCAGGGCGCACAGCACGACGTCGCAGATCCCCAGTTCGATCGCCGCCGCGGCCCGCCACACCATCGCCGCCGCGCTCGCGCCGCCCAAGTCGACCAGCTCGGCGAAATTAGCCCTCACACCGAGGTATTCGGCGATCGTCGACGGCACGAAGATTTCCGACTCGGCCAGATGCGAGGTGACGATGCCGTTGACGAGCTCGCCGGAGAGCCCGGCGTCCTCGAGCGCCGCCGCTCCCAGCTCGGCCCATTGTTCGAGGGTGAACGGCGCTAAGGTGGCCTTGTTCATCCGCTCGGGCGGGAGTTCGACGTAGCCGACGATCGCGGCTTCACCACGTAGTCCCATGCGTGTCTTTTTCGATTCGTTACTTGCGCGGGAGCCCGAGGATCATCTGGGCGATGATGTTGAGCTGAATCTCCTTGGTACCTCCGCCGATCAGTTCGGCCGGCACCCGCAGGTACGGCTGTACGACCTCGGAGGCGGCGGCCATCGCCGACCTGCCCGCGGAGCCGAGAGTCGCCGGGAAGGTGTGTCGCAGCAGTACATTCATCGCGACCTTCGCGATGCTCGACGCCGGGCCCGAACCCTGGCCGTCGAGCAGACGGATGGTCTCACGCACTCCGAGTGCCTTGATCGCGTTGGCGTATGCGTCGAGTTCGCCGAGTTCGCGCAGGGTGTCGTCGCGGTTGGATGTGGCGGTGGCCCGGCGCAGTGGTGCAGACCGGTCGTATTGCACGTAACCGCTGATCGCCGAACGCTCTTCGGCCATGGTGGCGATGGCCAGGGCCCACCCGCCGGTCGGTTCGCCGAGCAGCATCTCATCGGGGACGAAGACGTCGTCGAGGAAGACCTCGTTGAACTCCTGTTCCCCGCTGGCCTGTTTGATCGGCTGCACCTCGATCCCGGGCGAGCGCATGTCGACGATGAAGTAGCCGATACCGCGGTGTTTCGGCGCGGTCGGATCCGTTCGCGCCAATAGTGCGCCGTAGTCGGCCCGGTGGGCCGACGAGGTCCAGATCTTGTGTCCGTGGATGCGCCATCCGCCGTCGACCTTGGTCGCCCGAGTGGCCAGCGCGGCGAGGTCGGAACCCGCCCCCGGCTCGCTGAACAGCTGACACCACGCGAGCTCACCGCGCTGGGTGGGCGGGATCAGCCGTTGCTGCACGTCATTTGACCCGGCCTTGATCAGTGACGGCAGGATCCACTCGGCGATTCCCAGCGACGGTCGCGTCAAGGTTGGGCGCTTGTTGAACTCCTCGTCGATGATCAGTTGCTGCAGCGGGCTGGCCTCGATGCCCCAGGGCGATGGCCAGTGGGGCGCGATCAGCCCCGCTTCGGCGATCGCCGTGCGCTGCGGGCCGATCGCGAAATGCTCGTAGTCGCCTTGGCGCCCCTGACCGTCGTTGCGTAGCGCCGCCGCGTTGTCGAGCGTTTCGGCGACGCGGGCGCGGAATTCGGCCTCGGCGTCACCGAGGTCGACAGAGAAGTCGCGTACGGTCGCGGTGGTCAGCTCGCCGAGCCGCCGGGCCCACCGATTCTTGTCACCGATCGACGCGGCGAGGCTGGTGGCACGCCGCCAGTACAGGTGCAGGTCGTGTTCCCACGTGAAACCGATGGCCCCGAACATGGTCAGCGTGTCCAGCGCGAGATCGGGGCACGGCAGGACGGCCATCAGTGCGGCACCGGCGGTGGCGATCGCCTGCTGGTCGATCGGTTCGGATGCCGCGCGCACCGCATCCCACGCGGCGGCGCTGGCCAGCTCGCTGTTGACCAAAAGCATTGCGGCGCTGTGCTGCAAAGCTTGGAACGTGCCGATGAGCTTGCCGAACTGTTCGCGAGTGCGCAGGTGCGCGGTGGCGGCTTCCACACACCACTGTGTGATTCCGGCGGCAATGCTCGCGGTCAGCGCGGTATTGAGGTATTCGGCACGGTCCGCGTCGATACCGGTGAGCACGTCGGCCTTGGCGACGGGATAACCGTCGAGCCGCAGCTTGCCGAGGTCCGTCAGCAGGTCCGTGCCCCCGACGGTCTGGACGACCGCCGAGGACTGCGCCGTATCGACGACGGCCCAGACCTCGCCTCCGTCCTCGGTGGCTGCAGAAATCAAAACCGTTGTCGCCGTGCAAATCCCCGAGAGCAGGTCGGAGTCACCCTCGATCAACCACCGCTCGCCGTCGTCGCGGGCGGTGAACGCTGAGGTGGTCGGCAGCGCGAGCGTTGCCGCCTGTCCCTCGGCAAGGCGAGTCAGCAGCGCTTCGGCGGATTTCGTCGACTCAGCCAGCAACGCGACCGCACCGGTGGCCACCGTCGGCAGCAACGGACCCGGCAGCGACGCCCTGCCTGTCGCTTCGAGCACGCAGGCGGCGTCGAGAAGGGTGCCGCCCTGTCCGCCGTAATCCTCCGGCAGGTGTACAGCGTGAAAGCCGTTGGCGGCGAACTCTGCCCACCATGTCGGCAGGTGCCCCGCGGCGAGCAGGTCGAAGGATTCGCGGGTGGCGGCCACGGGGGCGCGCCGCGCCGCGAACTGCGCCACGGAGTCGCTGAGCTCCCGTTGCTCCGGGGTGAGGGCCAGGCTCATACAGACTCCCTGCGGCGTGAGGTTCGGAAGAAGTGGGCGGCCGCGGCGATCGCGTCCGGGGTGGGCGACGGCTGCCAGCCCAGTTCGCGGACCGCTTTCGAATGGTCCATCGGGGTCATGATGTGCATCAGCCGGATGTTCAGCGGAGTCAGCATGGTGTCGTGGCCGCGGAGCCGGGCGATCCAGCTGCTGGGGTAGCTCGCGGCGGCCATCACCGAGATAGGGATGCGACGCCGCGGAGGGGCGACTCCGACAGCGTCACAACCGGCTTCGAAGATCTCGCGTGCACTCATCCACCGCTCGGAGACGATATAGCGCTCGCCGATCCGGCCGGACCGGCCCGCGAGGATCAAGGCGCGCGCGGCGTCCTCGATGCCGACAGTCTCGCTCTCGAAGCCGTCGATGTAGAAGGGCATCCTGCCGCGCACGGCAGCCGAGAGCAGTCCACCGTGCGGCGTCGGCAGCCAGTCCCCCGGCCCGTACGTGTTCGAGACGCACATCGCGACGGCGGGTAGACCCTTTTCGACGCTGTATCTCAGCACCATTCGCTCGGCCTCCACGCGACTGCGAACGTAGGCGCCGCCGACGTCGAGCCAGTTGTGGGCGGTGGTTTCATCGGCCAGGACGTCGGTGGACCGACCGATCGTGGCGATCGAACTGGTGAACACGAAGCGGTGCAGATCAACCTGGACTGCGACGTCCAGCACCGCCTTCAGGCCGTCGACATTGGTGCGCCACATCGGAGCCGGGTCGAGTAGCCACGGACGGGCGTCGACGACGCAGTAGTACACCTCGTCACATCCGAGCATCGCCGAGCGCACGCTGTCCGGATCGAAGATGTCCCCGCGCCGGATGTCGACGGGCAACCCTTCGATGCCGCGGGTGGAACTGGTCTGGCGGATCAGCACCCGCACGTCATCGCCGCGGGCGACCAGTTGTTTGGTGACATGCGAACCCAGGAAGCCGCTGGCGCCGATGACGAGCTTGGTGGGCGTCACCGGTGGTCGGCCAATCTCGTCCCTCTCCGCTCACACGAGACGCAACGTCTCGTCTTGCCAAAGATTAGGCAGTGCTGTCACCATCTGTAAAGCCGACCCCCGTCAGGAGCGGAGTCAACCGATGGTCACCGAGGCGAAAGCGCCCCGCCGCCGCAACGAGCGGTCCAGGACGGCGATCATCTCAGCCACCAAAGAACTGCTGCTGCAGCGGGGTTTCGACGGGCTGAGCATCGAGGCCGTCGCGGCGCGCGCCGGTGTCGGCAAGCAGACGATCTACAGGTGGTGGCCGAGCCGTCCGGCCCTGGTCGCCGATGTGCTGCTCGAAGATGCGGACAGGATCCTCAAGCCCGTCGCCCACACCGATGACCTCGTGGCCGACCTGAGCAGTTGGTCCGTCAGCCTCGCCGCGACGCTCACGGGCGAACGGGGCAACGCCATGTTGCGCATCCTGACCGTCGCAGGGATCGAGCACGACGACGTCAAGGCGCGAATGCAGGCGGGCTTCAGCGTTCCGCTGCACGAGGGCGTCAAGGCGCGGTTCACGGCCGACGGCCTCGATGACGCGACGTCGCACGCAGCGGCCGACGCCATCGTCGGCGGCATCGTCCACGCGATCCTCACGGAGGGACGATCATTTCCCAGGAGCCGGGCCGAGGCGATCACTCGAACCGTCATCGCCGGAGCATGCCGATGACCACTTCTCCGAACGTCTTTCGTGTGTCGGGCAGCGACGGGCTGACGATCGTCGCCGACCGGATCGGCGATCCGACAGCGCCCGCCGTGGTGTTCCTGCACGGCGGCGGACAGACGCGGCGCTCCTGGGGCCGGGCCGCCGCCGCCGTCGCCGAGCGCGGATGGCAGGCCGTCACCGTGGATCTGCGAGGCCACGGCGAGTCGGACTGGTCCGCCGACGGCGACTACCGCGTCGTCAGCTTCGCCGACGACGTTTTGAGGGTGCTCGCGGAACTGCCGCCGAAACCCGTACTGGTGGGGGCGTCGCTTGGCGGCATCACGACGATGATCCTCGCCGGTGAGCTCGCGCACGGCACGGTCCGCGCGGTCGTGCTGGTCGACATCGTGCCGGACATGAACCCGTCCGGGGCCTCACGCATCCACGACTTCATGGCCGATCGGATGGAGTCGGGGTTCGATTCGCTCGACGAGGTCGCCGACATGATCGCCGAGTACAACCCACACCGCCCCAGGCCGAAGGATCTCGACGGGCTCCGGACGAATCTTCGTGAGCGCGACGGACGGTGGTACTGGCACTGGGACCCGAAGTTCATCGACGGAACTGCCGCGTCCCCACCGATCGAAGTGACCGAGGTCGAGCGGATGAACGCCGCGGTGGCGTCGATTCTGCGCGACGGCGTGCCGGTACTTCTCGTGCGGGGGCAGATGAGCGACCTCGTCACCGAAGACCGTGCCCAGGAGTTCATCGACCGCTTCCCGGAGATCGAGTTCGTCGATGTCGGCGGCGCCGGGCATATGGTCGCCGGCGACCGCAACGACCTCTTCGCCGAGGCGGTGGTCGATTTCGTCATCCGGCACACCGAACAACCGTGACCACGCGAGCCGAATCTTCGAGGAGTACAGCGATGGCAGAGAACAGGGTCGGTCGGGTGGCCGGCAAGGTCGCCTTCATCACCGGCGCCGCCCGCGGTCAGGGCCGCGAGCACGCGGTCCGGCTGGCGGAGGAGGGAGCCGACATCATCGCCGTCGACGTGTGCGATGACATCGACGCTGCCGGATATCCCGGCCCCACCGAAGCGGACCTCGCCGACACCGCGGCGCTGGTCGAGAAGTCGGGTCGCCGCATCGTGATCGAGAAGGCCGACGTGCGCGATCTCGCGGCCCTCCGCACCGTCCTGGACCGCGGAGTCGGCGATCTCGGCCCGGTCGACATCGTGGTGGCGAATGCGGGAATCAGCGCTGATCCCGCGCCGGCCGCGATGATTGCGGAATCCGCTTGGCAGACAATGCTCGACATCAACGTGACCGGGGTGTGGCACACCGTGAAGGCCGCCCTGCCGCATATGACCAACGGCGGCGGATCGATCATCTTGGTCAGCTCGATGCTGGGGCTGCGCGGCGGTGGTTACATGGCCCACTACGCGTCGGCCAAGCACGCCGTCGTCGGCTTGATGAACTCGCTGGCCAACGAGCTTGCGCCACAGTGGATCAGGGTCAACTCGATCCATCCCGGCAACATCCTGACGCCGATGATCGACAACGACCACTTCCGTCGCACGGTGCGGCCCGACCTCACCGATCCGACGATGGAAGATGCCACGCAGGTGATCGGCCACTTTCACATGCTGCCGAAACCGGTGATCGAGGCGCGTGCCGTGAGCAACGCGGTGTTGTTCCTGGCCTCCGACGAATCGCAATACATCACCGGAGCGGCGCTGCCGGTCGACGCGGGGGCTGTCGCCAAGTTCTGATTTCTACCTGGTGGCCTTGAACCTCGCGAACCGCCACAGGTACGTCGGCAGCCGGCGAGCGGGCACGCTCTTGGGCCAGTCCCGTGCGCGGAAGTAGGCATCGGACCCACCGTCGACGAAAATGATGCTGCCGCACAGGAAGTCGGCGGAGTCCGACAACATGAACAGCATCCAGTCGGCGAGGTCTGAGGGATCGCCGAAGCCGCCGATGGGTACCGGGAAGGCGTTGACCGCTTTGGCTTCGCGTGGCGTCGCCAGTTGCTTCTCCAGCAGTGGGGTCATGATGGCACCCGGGGCCAGCGCGTTGAGGCGGATCCCCCCTCCGGCCCACTCCGGCGTCACGGCGATACGGCGAACCCAGTGTGACACGGCGATTTTCGAGGCGGCGTAGCCGAGCGACGGGGCGGCGGGGCCGAGCAGTTTCAGGGAGCGGACCGCCTTGTCGGTATCGCTCGCCAGCAGCGCCCGCACCGTGCGTCGCGGGACGGCCGGCGTGGTGGTCGTCGAATTGCTGCCGATCACCACGACTTTGGCCCGATCCGCGGCGGCGAAGGCCGGTTGCCACGCTTGGAGCAGATCGACCACGCCGCGATAGTTGACCTCGAATATTCTCCGCGTGCTGTCCTTACCGGGTGTCGGACCGATACCCGCGGCCAACACGGCGCCGTCGAGTCGGTCCGCCGTCGCCAGCACCTGGTCAGCCGCGGCCCGGCGGCCATCGGACGTCGACAGATCGGCGACGACGTCGCCTTCTTTGAGGTCGACCGCAATGACGGTGTGACCCTGCGCCTTCAACTTGGTGGCAGCCTGCTGCCCCATGCCGGATGCGGCTCCGGTGACTACGTACACGCCCATTTCGACTATCCCCTACTGTCGCTGCCGCGAATTCACCCGGCGTCGACGGGCAGCGTATCGGTGGTCACGTCTGCGGCGTCTCCAAGGTCTCGCTGGTGAGCATCGGATCGATGGGCCTTGCACTGACGACGGGCCCTGCGCTCCCGCCGATCAAGACCCCGCTTGTTGGGATCGGTAGCGCCCGCCGCTGGCTGTACTTCAGTCGCAACGAAGCCACCCCGGCAACGTGATGACGAGAAGGAACAGCAATGAACATCGTCCCCGCCTCCCTCGAAGCACAGGTCAGCCGCGTCGATCGGACGTACAGCCTGGTCATCGCCATCAGCGCGGGGCTGACCGCGCTCTGGTCGCTCTACCGTGTGCTGTGGCTCTTCTACGCCACGGCGACGTTCTCCAGCATCGGGTGGTCGCCGGTCTCGCTGGTGGTGCCGCTCGTGCTGTGGCTCGCGATCGGCCTCACCGCCGGCTATGTCGCCGCCGTCTTCCTGATTCGGTACAACAAACAACCTTGACCGCGGGCACCGGAGGGGTCGCAGCATCGCTGCGGCCCCTTTCGGTGCCTCCCGGTTCGCCGCCGATCGCGCACCGGTCGGTGTCAGCCGATGTCGTGGTAGTCAGGGCCGGTGCCCTCGTCGGTGCGGTCGGTTTCCTCAGGGCCGGGGCCCTCGTCGGTGTCGTCAGGGTCGGGACAGTCTGCTTCGTCGTCGTCGGTGTTGTTGGTGTTGTCGTCGATGAGGTAGCGGTGGGGGTGGTGGTAGTTGTTGGTGCGGGCTTGGCCGGTGTCGAGTTGGGGTGGGGGCCGCCATTCAGTGCGCCCGTCTTT
>NZ_LZSQ01000077.1 GCF_001665535.1 Mycobacterium sp. 852002-51961_SCH5331710 | reverse complement strand
CTTACCCCGCGCCCGCCCGCATGCTTGCGAGGGCCGCCTCTCGGCCCCGGCGGACTTCGGTGTTCACCACCTGGCGACGATCATCGACGATTATGTCCTCGGCGATCAGGTCGCCAGCAGCGTCCCAATCGTGATTCGCGAAGCACTCTTGCATCCGCTGGTGCGCACGACTCGCGGCATTCGCTAGTCGGGTTGCCGGAGAACTGAGTTGGTCGAACCGCGTCAGTGCCGCCTCGACATCGGTTTCGTCGAAGAGCTCGTACCGCTGCAGCTTGCCGCCATCGAGCAGCAAGATATTGATCACTCGCCACTCGGCTTCGAACCCCTCTTGGGCGACTCCGTGGGAGCGATTGGTGATGACGGCGCCGCGATCGCTGACCCGGTGCACCACCTCGATGTACGTTCTGAGATCCGGCGTGAACTCTCGTTGGGTGAGGGTAGCGGCTGTGAGATCCCCTGGTGCATAACGCGTCAGCCGGCGGTGGTCGCTGCTGGGACAGTTCACCGCACTGAAGTCGTTGCGGTTGAAAGCGGCAGTGAGCTCGGTGACCGTCGACCAGGTTTGGGCGAACGGCTCCGCCTCGCCGGCTGCGTACCGCGAGTCGAGTTCCGCTATTGCAGCGGCGAGGTCATCAGCCTCGAACACGACTATCGCGAGAATGCGTTCGTGGGCGTCGAGTTCGACGACACGTAGCATTTCGGTGCGAAATCCGTCGGGACGAGTGTCCTGCCCAAGAAACAGTGCGCGAAGGAGCGCAAGACGTTCTCCCCGAACAGCAAGTACCTGTGTAGTGACACTTTCGGTGCCCAAGTCGCCGATCGTCTGCGATTCGGCGAGCAACTTCGCGCGCCCGCGAAATTCTGTGTGAAGCCCTCTGCGCCGGTCTTCGACCCGGACGTCTTCGGCTATCAAGGAACCAAACTGATCCCACTGCTTGCGTGCGCATACTGCATTGAAGCGACCATCGGCTCGACTAGCGGCATTCTGGAGCGGCGTCCGTTCGTCACCAGTCCCAGTGCGGGCATGTATGACATCCAACTCCGCGAGGGCAGCATCCATATCGTCGGCGTCGAACCACACTTGCAGCGACACTCGGTCAGAGTCGTCGATTCCGTAGATCTGCAGGAACTCGTCCTGTGGCGCACCGGGACTCACGTCTGTGCTGCCCACGAACAATCGAGAGAGCGCCAAGCGTTCGCCTCGTACCGCGATCACCGATTGAGTAACCCGAACGTTGCCGCTCGCCTCGAAGATGCGCCTGCTGTTGTGCACCCAGTCGCCGCCCGGCAAATCGTCCAGGGTGAAGCCGACGATTCGTCGTCGACTCTCGACCGCAGTTCCTGGGACGAAGAGGCTCTCGAACTCGTCCCAAGCCTTACGTTGTATTGCGTTGACTATCCGCTGCCCTACTTCGACGCATCTATTCGTCAACTCGGCGGCAGGTCGCTCGACTTGGTTCGGCCTGGGCACGTCGTGGGAGCCCAGAACCTTCCGAGCTTTCTCGGTGAGCGCCGCAGCCCCTTTGCGTTCATACAGCGCGACCGCCTGCTCGGCCGCAGCGCGCATGCCCGCGTTGTTGCCAGCGATACGCAACACCGTCGCCAACGCCAGGCAGGCATCACCGTGATCAACTAGAGCATCGGTCACCGCAGCCCGGCTGACCGCCTCTTCCGCGACCTCCTTGGCCCGATCGTGATCACCTGCCCGCGCCAGCAGCTGCGCCCTGACCGACCGCCACGCGATCGACGCCTTCGACCCGTGACCAGCGAGACGCTCGCTCACCGAGCACAATTCGTCCGCCTCGGCGTAGCGCCCCAACGCAAGGCGGGTCCTCGCCAACAACGCTGCCGTGTCCGCGGTGTCGGTGTCGAGGCCCATACGACGGAAACCCTCGTAAGCCCGGCGCAGATACGGTTCGGCGGCCGCCGCATCATCGGAGACCAACTCGATGATGCCGGCGAACTGATCCACCTCCAGTAACGCGTGGCGTAGGCCGAGTTCGGTCAACGTCCGTCTGGCCGACTCGATCAACCGCCGCCCCTCGGCGGCTCGGCCCCGGAACGCATCCAGTACAGCCTGGCACCGTGTCGACGTCGCCTCCACCAATGGTGACCCCGTCGTGATGCGCAGCAGCCGCACCACATCCAGACATCGCCCGCCCGCGCGCGGAACGGGATTGGGCCCCCACAGTGCCGCCAACGGCGCCCCCGCGAGCACCGCGTTCACCCGGCTGTGCTCATGCGCCCGCCGTGCCGCCGTCAACGCCTGGTCCAAAGCTGTTTCGCAGTCACCGATTCGGCCGAGGCGGGCGAGGCATCCCGCGCGGATCGTGTGCGCTTTGGCCTCCCCCGCCGCGTCCGCGAGCGCGGCCAGTTGCTCGGCGGCCACACTCACCGCCGTTTCGATCTCATCCAGTCGCTCGGGATCGGTGAGCATCGAGAGCTCACCGTCGAAGCACACACCCCAGGCCCCCAGTCGTCCCGAATCGACAGCGACTTGCCGTAATTGGGCCACCGCATGCTTCGCCGATGTGACATCACCCGCAGCCAGTAAGGCCTCGCAATGGGCGATCAACAACTCGGCTTGCAGCTCATCGCGGTCCGAAAGCTCCTCGTCCAACTCCTCGAGCGCATGGAGCGCTCGGTCATACAACTCGGCCGCGCCTTCGTAAGCCACCCGCGACATCGCTTGATCTGCCGCACGCCGGCAGTACTCGACCGCCTTGGCCGCGTTTCCGGCCCACGCACATTCGAAGTAGTGGTAGGCCAATTCGGCCAACAGCTCATCGTCGGAGCCCGCCTCAGCTTCGAGCGTTCCCGCGATGCGCTGATGCAACCGCATGCGCCGCACGGACGGAAGCTCGGCGAGCAACGACTGGCGCACCAAGGCGTGATTGAAACGGTAACGGCCGCCGGGCTCTTCGATGACGATGCCCGCCTTGCCGGCCTCATCGAACGCGTCGACGAGGTCTTCGCCGACCACCTGCTCGACGAGCGTCACTGCAAACCGGCTCCCGACCACCGCCGCCGCCGCGAGCGCCTTGTTCGTCTCGGCACTCAATCGGGAGAGCCTGCGACTAACCGCTTCTCGAACACCCTGCGGCAGCGTGCTCGGGTCCCAACGGCCGCCGCTTTCCTCCACGTGCCGCAGCGCTTCGATGAGGAAGAACGGGTTACCGCCGGTCACCGTCGCCAGCGCCCGCCCCAATTCCTCGTCGTCGTAACCGGCTTCGGCGACATAGGCGGTGACGTCACCCTCGTCGAGTCCGGATAGTTGCAACCGAGTGGCGGTGCCGTCGCGATGAAGGTCTGCCAGCATCGCCGCCAGCGGGTGCGAGCGGTCCAGATCGGTGCTGCGGTAGGTACCGACGATCTGCACGCGGGCTTCTTCACCGAAGCGCAGCAGGTGCCGCAGAAGCAACAGCGTCGGTTTGGCCGCCCAGTGAAGGTCGTCGAGGATCAGCACGACGGGCGCCGTTGCGGACGCGGTACCCAACAGGGCGACCACGGCGTCGAACAGCGCGTAACGCTCGGTGTCCGGATCCGCGCGCGGAGGAGCGGCCACATCGGGCAGCTTGTCCGCCAGCCCCGGAATCAGCGGTAACAGCGCCTCGATGCCCCTTACGTTGCGCAGGCGGTTCGAGTCGACACAGGAGACGAACGCAGGCAACGCCTCGGCGAAGGGCTGATACGGCGCGCCGAGATCTTCGTCGCATCGGCCGTACAGAACGACGGCGCCCTGGTCGTAGGCGTTGCGTGACCATTCCCCGGCTAGCCGCGTCTTGCCTACGCCCGGTTCACCGGCGATGAGCACAGCACGCGTGCCGGCGGCCAAGGTCGACTGCCACGCCGCCACGAGTCGCTCCAGCTCGCGACCGCGGCCGACGAACGGCCCCGGGCCGACGAGAACCGCCGGCAGCGCGGGCCGCTCCATCGGAGCCTCGGCGGTGGCCAGAGCGGAAGCGGACACGCTCTCCAACCGGAGCTCGAACACATGCTCCGGGCGAGGGAGGTTGCGTAGCCGGCGCGTACCGAGGTCGGCGAGTACGACGTCGTCCGGAATCGAGTCGATGACGAGCTCGGCGGTCGCACCGGAGCAGAGGATCTGGCCTCCGGCGGCCAGGGACCGCAGCCGGGCGGCGCGGTTGACGGCTCTGCCGAAGTAGTCCCCGTCGCGGAACTCGACCTCACCGGTGTGAAGCGCCACGCGGATCCGCATCGGGTCCGCGAGCTGCCACGCCTCGTGACCGATCGCTTCCTGCAATTCGATAGCCGCCGCTGCGGCCGCCGATGGGCGGTCGAACACCGAGAACGTCGCGTCCCCTTCACCGCGCGTCTTGATGAGCCGTCCGCCGCGCGACGTGACGACCTGCTCGACGATCTCGTCGTGGCGGGCCAGCGCCACTGCCATCGCGTCGGCGTCGGCCTCCCACGCCGCCGTCGACCCCTCGATATCGGTGAGCAGGAAGGTGACCGCACGCGTGACTGTCGAAAGCTGCTGTGACTGAGGCACTTCCAACGAGGCATCCTGCGCGACGATTGCCGCCTCCAGTCGCCGCAGCTCCGGTCCGGGGTCGACTCCCAACTCCTCGGCCAGCAGCGACCGCGCCCTCTTGTATGCGCCCAAAGCCTCGCCCTGCCGGCCGGCCCGGTAGAGAGCGAGCATCAGATGACCCCAACGGCGTTCTCGCAAGGGAGCTTCCGCTATCGCCGACTCCAGCTCCCCCACGATCTCCGCGGCTCGACCCGTCGCAAGAAGCGCGTCGGCCCGGTCCTCCACCAGGGCGGCGTGACCTTCGAGCCACCGAGTCTTCTCCGACGAACCGCGCGCGCTGTCAGGAAGTTCGGGCAGGCCGCGCCACAACGCGAGCGCTTGATCGAACAAGGCCACCGCGCGAGTCGGGTCACCGGCCGTGAGGGCCTTACGTCCGAGCTTCGCCGCCGTCTTGTAGTGGACGGCGTCGATCTCGGTGGTGCTCAGCGTCCACCCCGTGCCCTCGGTCAGCACGAATCCGTCACCCAGCGCGCGGCGCAGCGACGAGATGTGGGTCTGCAAGGCCTTGGTCGCAGTCCGCGGCGGTTCGTCCCCCCACAGCAACGCGACGAGGGCGTCGGCGGATACGACCGAACCGCCGTGTAGTCCGAGCATCGTGAGAATGGCCCGGGGCTTGGCACCGGGAATGGCGACCGGCAGCCCGTACTGCCGGACCTGGAGAGGTCCCAGAACCCCCAGTTCCACCTCTTGGAGCGTAATCACATTGCGATCGTCTGAGGGCCGATTCAACATGCGGTCAAGAACCGGTAAAGGACCCGCTGACCTGGATCTTTGCGCTGTCAATGAAACCGGGGAGATGGTGTGGCAGGCTCGGCTCGTGGACCTGCCCAGACCGGATCCCGCGTTGCCCCACCTCGCCGACGTCGTGCCGTCGGTCCTGGCGGCGATGGGCGCGGACGGCTTCCACAACACCCTCGGACTCCCCGATGACCTGGCCGGGGCCTGCGTGCTGCTGATCGACGGGCTGGGCGCCGACCTTCTCGACCGCCACGCCGCCGATGCGCCCGCGATGGCCTCGCTGCGCGGTCGGGCCCTGACCGTGGGTTTTCCGTCGACCACCGCCGCGGGTCTGGCGGCCGTCGGCACCGGCCGTCACTCCGGTGAGCACGGGTTCGTCGGCTACTCCTTTCGGGTACCGGACGCCGGTGTCATCAACGCCCTACGGTGGCGGCCACACCCTTGGGGCCAGGACCTTCGCAACACGGTCGTGCCCGAACAGATGCAGCCCATCCCGACCGCGTTCGAGCGGGCGACCTCGGCGGGTGTCGCCGTCAGCGTCATCTCCGGCGCCCAGTTCACCGGCTCTGGCCTGACCCGCGCCGTGCTGCGCGGCGGGCGCTTCGTCGGCGTCCATGCGCTCGGTGACCTCGCCGCCGCCGTACGAGCCACGGTGTCCGACCGCGGTTTCTGTTACGGCTACCACGCCGATCTCGACATGCTGGGACATATATACGGCCCCGGATCCCCTCAATGGCGCTTGCAGTTGCGGCAGATCGACACCCTGATCGAGTCGGTGACCGAGGCCCTTCCGCCCGGCGGTCTGTTGGCCGTGGTGGCCGACCACGGCATGGTCGAGGTCATCGATGCCGAAACGGTCGACGTCGATGCCGCGCCCGCACTCCAACAAGGGGTGCAGGCGATCGGCGGCGAGGCGCGGGCTCGACACCTCTATATAGAGGACGGCTCACGCGACGACGTCCTCGCCGCCTGGCGGGCGACGCTGGGCGAGCGGGCATGGGTGCTCTCGCGCGACGAAGCCATCGACGCCGGCTGGTTCGGGCCGCAGGTCAGCGACGACGTGCGGCCCAGGATCGGCGACGTCGTCGCCGCCGCCCGCGGTTCTGCGGCGATCGTCCGGCGCACCGTCGAACCAATGGAATCGTCACTGGTCGGGCAGCATGGCTCGCTCACCTTCGCTGAACAGACGGTCCCGTTGCTGCTGGCGGTCGGCTGAACCGTACCCGCTTCGTCGCCACTGGTCGCCGGGATAAGCGGGGTTACAAAGGATTTCAGATCTTGATCGGGCCGCGCTGCGGCAATTCGATTGCCGCGTCAGCGAATTGGCCAGTGGTAATCGACGTTGCTGAATTAGCTTGAAAAGCAAGATTCTGCAATGCTATTCGTGAAGTACGCTATAGAAACTGCAGGCTGTGAACGCTGTCACAGAATTTGGCGGCATTGCCGCGACGCTTGTAGCGTCCGACCGCATGTTTGCTATTGCCACGCTTTTGACGCTTGTAAACCAGGTGTCCGGCACGCCGTACGTCTCCGGCGGCGACTCGCCGGCCGGTACGGACTGCTCGGGCCTGGTGTCTTGGGTGACGAATGCAGCCACCGGTCGGCCCGTCTACGGCGACCGGTTCAACACGGGAAACATCGAGAACGCCCTGCTCGAGCGCGGGTTCCAGTACGGCACCCAGCCGGGTGCGCTGGTGGTCGGCTGGAACAGCGGCCACACCGCGGCCACACTGCCCGACGGCACGCCCGTCTCGTCCGGTGAGGGCGGCGGCGTGAAGGTCGGCGGCGGTGGCGCCTACCAGGGCCAGTTCACCAAGCACATGTTCCTGCCGGTGCCGCCCGAGCAGCCCATGGCTCCCGGTGCGCCGGCCGCGCCGGTCGTGATGATGGCCGGCCACGAGCCCGCCGCCCCGGCCGATCCGTTCGCGCCGCCGCCCCCGCCGGCGGATCCGTTCGCGCCGCCGCCTCCGGCTCCTGCCCCGCCACCGGCCGATCCGTTCGCGCCGCCGCCGCCTCCGGCTCCTGCCCCGCCGCCGGCCGATCCGTTCGCACCGCCGCCGCCGCCGGCACCGCTGCCTCCGGCCTGAGCGCGGCCCGCGCCCGGATAACCTCTGCGGCGTGATCGTGCTTCTTCCGCCCTCGGAAACCAAGCGGGTCGGCGGCGACGGGCCGCCGCTGCGCCTGGAGTCGCTCAGTTCGCCGGAGCTCGGGCCACTGCGCACCGAACTCGTCGACGAACTGGTGGACCTGGCCGCGGATCGGCCCGCCTGTCGGCGCGCCTTGGGGCTATCCGCCTCGCAGGACGCCGAGATCGATCGCAACGCCGAGCTGCGCAGCGCACCGACGCTGCCCGCGATCGGCCGTTACACCGGTGTCCTCTACGACGCCTTGGACGTCGGGTCGCTGCACGGCGCAGCCGCATCCCGTGCACGGTCGCGGCTAGCCGTCGGCTCGGCGCTGTTCGGGCTGTTGCGCGCCGACGATCCGGTGCCGGCGTACCGGCTCTCGGCGACATCGAAGCTGCCGGGCCGGCCGACGCTGGCGACACGGTGGCGCCCACTGCTGGAACCCGTCCTCGCCAAGTGGTCGGCCGACGAGCTCGTCGTGGATCTCCGATCCGGTTCGTACGCGGCGCTCGGACGGCTCCCCGACGCTGTCCGCGTCGATGTGGTGGCCGAGAAATCCGACGGTCGCCGCAGTGTGGTGACCCACTTCAACAAGGCGCACAAGGGGCGACTCGCGCGAATCTTGGCGAGCACGCGATCCGAACCGGCGGATGCAGCGGCGGTAGCCGCCGTGGCGCGGCGCGCCGGGATGCGGGTGGAACGCCGCGGAGACGAGTTGACCGTCGTCGTCGACGCCTGACCGAACGCGTCAGATCTTGACGATCATGTCGCTGGTGTAGAACTCCGCGGGATTCTGCGAAAACGGGTCGGGACGGGTGATCCACACCCACACTCCCGTCGCACCCGGCTCGACACTGTCGTGAAGGCTGACGGAGCCGTGCCCGACGCCGTCGGTCTGCAACGGCGCCATGACGACACCGGGGTCCCCGCCGAGGCAAGGGGCCGACGACGGGCGCGGAAGCTGGATGAGCCTGACGTCGTAGCGCATGTTGGGTATCGCCACATCGAGGTTGACGTTCGCGGTCACATCCGAGCCGTTCGTGCTCACGACGTTTGTGGCCCGCGCATATCCGGTCGGACCGTTGTAGTCGGTTTCGCTGTAGTCGCAGCGTCGGGATACCTGGTTCATCGGAACGAACGTGTCAGCCCCCGCGATGCCGGCGCCGGTGAGAAGTCCGACGGGCGCCGCGGTCATGAGAGCCGCGGCCGAAGCCATCAATCGGATCGGTCGGCGCATGTCTTCATCCCCGTTCCTCGTCCGCGGCGGTGCACTGCACCCACGGGATTGACGTTCGTCGCTACCGTAAACCACCCGTCACCCGCACCGGACCGGTTCGCCGGTCCTTCGCGTGACGGCGATCAGTCGCGATATTCGACGACGTCGTAAACGCCTTCCGCGTACCGCGCCCTGATGAGTTTCTTGTCGAACTTGCCGACGCTGGTCTTGGGCACCTCGTCGATGAAGGCCCAGCGTTCGGGCAACCAGAACCGGGGCACGTTGTCGCCCAGATGATTCCGTAGCTCCTCCGGCGTGAGCGAGGCGTCGCCGTCGACGACCACCGCCGCCAACGGCCGCTCCTGCCAACGCTCGTCGGGGACGGCGACGACCGCGGCCTCGAACACCGCGGGGTGGTCCATGATCCGCAGTTCCAACTCCACGGACGAGATCCATTCGCCGCCGGACTTGATCACGTCCTTGGCGCGGTCGGTCAGCGTGATGAAACCCTGCGGGTCGATCCTGCCGACGTCGCCGGTGCGGAGCCAGCCGTCGTCAAATTTGGAGGGGTCGGCATTGTGGTAGTACGAGCCGGTGATCCACGGGCCGCGAATCTCGATCTCGCCCACTGCTTTCCCGTCGCTGGGCAGGACCGCGCCGTCGTCGTCGACGATGCGGATCTCGACGCCGCACATCGCGCGTCCCGCAGTGGCCCGCAACGTCCAGTGATCGGCACCGGTCACCTCCGGCGGCGGGTTCGCGATCGCGGCCAGCGGGGAGGTCTCGGTCATGCCCCAGCCCTGCCGGATCACCACGCCGAAGCGCTCCTGGTACTCCTTCATCATTGCCAACGGCACCGCCGATCCGCCGCAGCAGACGGTGCGCAGCGAGGAGATGTCGCGGTCCGGATTGGCGTGTAGGTAGTTGAGCACGTCGTTCCAGATCGTCGGTACCGCCGCCGACATGGTCGGGCGGTGCCGCTCGATCATGTCGACCAGCGGAGCCGCCTGCAGAAACCGGTCCGGCAGCACCAGATCCGCGCCGGCCATCACGGCTGCATACGGCTGACCCCACGCGTTCGCGTGGAACATGGGGACGACGGTCAACACGCGGTCGCCGTCGACCAGCCCGATGCTGTTGCCGCTGCAGACAGCCATCGAGTGCAGGAACGCGGAGCGGTGACTGTAGACGACGCCCTTCGGATTGCCGGTCGTGCCGCTGGTGTAACACATTGCGGCGGCGCTTCTTTCGTCGAGAAGGGGCCAGTCGTACTCGAGGGGCTGCCCCGCGATCAGCTCGTCGTAGCGAATTACCTCGACACCCGCAGCGGCCAGTTCGGAGATGTCGCCTTCCCTCACAGCGACCACGGTGTGCACGGTCGTCAGCTGCGGCAATATCGGCGCGAACAACCCCGCGAGCGACATGTCCACCAGGACAACGGAATCCTCGGCCTGGTTGGCGATGAACGCGACCTGCTCACCGGACAAGCGGATGTTGAGCGTGTGCAGCACCGCGCCCATGCACGGCGCGGCGAAGTACGCCTCCAAGTGTTCCTGGTTGTTCCACATGAAGGTGCCGACGCGTTGATCCCCGGTGATGCCGAGACCGCGCAAACCGTGGGCCAACTGAGCGACCCGGGTGCCGAGTTCGCCGTAACTGATCTCGCGCGACCCCTCGCCGGTGGCGGTGATCACCTTGCGGCCGGAGTGCCACCCCGTACCGTGTCGCAGGATCGTCGTCAGGGTGAGCGGAAAGTCCTGCATCGTGCTGTCCATGGACGTCTCCCTGCTGGCTGGCTCGATGACGCCATGATCGTCCATGTCCAGGCGTTTCGACGGGAAACCGCGCATCGCGTCGCTAGCATCTGCGGTCATGGTCCAACCGAGTTATCCCGGCTATCCGCCGCCGCAGCCGTACAAGCGGCCGGTGTCCGGCGCCGACATTGCGGCGTCGGTGGTCGCGCTGGTGATCACCGCCGGGATGATCGCCGTCGGGGCGTTCTTCGGACTGTTCTCGCTGGCCTTCCTGGACCACTGCCCGCCCGAGACCTGCAGCGAGGAAGGCGCCGTCAACGCGGTCTTCACCGCCGTCCTGTTGGCGGGCGCGATCGGGGTGGCAGGACTGATCGCGACCGTCGTACAGCTGGTGCGGCGTGCGCCCGGCTGGCCGTTCGCCTTGGGAACATTCGGGCTGTGCCTGGCCACCTTCGTCATCGGCGGCGTCGCCTACACCATGGCGGTCGGCTGAAACACCCGAGCGCTCGGGCAATTTGGCTTACCGTGGGTCGCGTGGAAACACACCCGGCAAAAGCCCCCGGCCTGGTAGCGGTCGAGGCACTGCGCTCAGGGGACCCCGTCGTCGACGTCAACGGTGGCGGTCAGCATTACACGGTGTTGGAGGCCAAGGACCTGGGCGAGGGATGTGTCGTCCTCGAACTCGAGTCGAAGGCCCACGACGAACTGCGGGTGATCGAGATGACGTTCCCCGCCGGTTACCAGATGGAAGTAACGCCTCGCCGATTGCTGTAATCCGCCGTCGGCGTCCCTCAGATAGGAGTGTTGCGTGCTGCGCGATATCCGCGAGCTGTCCGATTCACCCGAGGAGTATGCAGAGGAACTGCGCCGGCGCTGGGGCGGATTGCTGAGCTATCGCTACATCGGCCGCAGCTACGCCCAGATGGACCTCGTCGAAGAGGACAACACCGTCGCCGTGCGCCGCGATATGCGCGACGCGGCCGGCGGTCTGCTATTCGCCGTGCTGGGCATCTCGGCCCCCGAGAGCGGGCACATGTCGGACCTGGAGGCGGTGCCGAACCCGGTCATCCACTCCTGCCAGATTCTCGACCCGGGCCGCGATGTCACCTGCTTCGAGGTGGTGTCCGAGGAACTGCGGGTGGGCCGCCAGATGGGATACAGCCGCGCCAAGATCGTCGACGCCGACAACCCGGATCGGGTGCTCGCCCTGATCGAGGGGCAGGGCGTCAGCATCGGCGTTCCGCCCGAGGGACTGGAGCGGATGGAGGCCAATCCGCTCAACATCGTCGATTCCCCCGACTTGCCGCCGCTGTGGCAGGTGTTCGGTGGCCGCCGCCGACCCGACGGTCGCTGGGGTCTACCGGAGTTGTCGGCCGAGGTCGCGTCGCCCGACGCGGCGCTGCACGTCGGACCCCAGTTCGTCATCCTCGAGACCGCCGCCATCGACGCCGCGGCAGCCGCCGCGGGCACCGACCGTCTGCACGGAGTGTCCTGCCACGTGATGTTCATGGCGCGCGGCAAGGCCGGTCCGTTCCGGGTGGACTCCGAACCGGTCCGCGGGGCCGACGGCACCGTGGCCGTGCGGGTGCTGATGCACGACGAGGGCGCCGACGACCGAGTCACCACCGCGGCGGCATACGTATTTCGGGTGGCATAGCGAAAACGCCTCCAAGCGTCATGAGACACTTCCGCCATGGTTGTCGCAATCGCCCGCCCCAAGCTCGAGGGCAACGTCGCTGTCGGTGAGGACCGCCGCATCGGATTCGCCGAGTTCGGCGACCCGCAGGGCCGTGCCGTCTTCTGGTTGCACGGCACCCCGGGGGCCCGCCGTCAGATCCCGATGGAGGCCCGCGTCTACGCCGAGAAGGCGAACATCCGGCTGATCGGGCTCGACCGTCCCGGCATCGGGTCGTCGACCCCGCATCGATACGAACGGGTCGTCGATTTCGCCGATGATCTACGCACGATCGCCGACACCCTGGGCATCGACAAGATGGCCGTCGTCGGCCTTTCCGGTGGCGGCCCGTACACGCTCGGGTGTGCCGCCGCGCTGCCCGACCGCGTCGTCGTCGCGGGCGTGATCGGCGGCGTCGCCCCCACCGTCGGCCCCGACGCGATCCCCGGCGGCCTCATGGGCAACCTCGGCACGCGTGTCGCGCCGCTGCTGCAGTACGCGGGGACCCCGGTCGGGCTGCTGGCCTCGGCTCTGATCCGGTTCATCAAACCGGTCGCCTCCCCCATCACCGACCTCTACGGGCGAGTGTCACCCGAGGCCGACCGCCGGTTGCTGGCCCGGCCGGAGATCAAGGCCATGTTCCTCGACGACCTGCTCAACGGCAGCCGCAAGCAATTGGCGGCCCCGTTCTCCGACATCGTCGTCTTCGCCCACGACTGGGGCTTCCGGCTCGACGAGATCACGGTGCCGGTGCGCTGGTGGCACGGCGACGCCGACCACATCGTTCCGTTCCGCCACGGTGAGCACGTCGTCTCGAGGCTCCGCGACGCCGAGCTGTCCACGATGCCCGGCGAAAGTCACCTCGCCGGCCTCGGCCGCGCAGAGGAGATCCTGCAGACAATGTTGAAGGTGTGGGACGAACAGAAGCCGCGGTCCTGACCGCGGCAACCGTCAGCGGCTGCGGGCCAACCAGCCCGAGACCGTGGAGAGGTCGCGGCTGTAGGCCATGAGGATGTCGTCGTGGTACAGCGCACCGCCGCTGATCGCGTCGCTGCCCTGCCAGATCACGTGGATACGCACCGGACTGCGCGTGTAGTAGTCGGTACGGTCCGCGTCTCTGCGGTCCCATCCGGCCTCGACGGCGCGTTCGGACAGCTCTTCGCGCGCGTTTTCCGCCATCGGTACTCCTCCTGTGTCGGACCCGTACGTTAGCCGATCGGCGTGGCACCGCTGCAGGAGGCTCCGGACGCGCACCGGTCAGCTCAATGCTCGGCGCAGCAGGTGCATCGCGACGGTGGTGGACCGCTCGCGGATGTCGGCGCGGTCACCGGGCATCCGCATCGAGCGGGTGGCGACGGTGCCGTCGGTCAGCTTGAGGCTGAAGCAGACCGTGCCGACCGGCTTGTCGGCGGTACCGCCGTCCGGGCCCGCGATGCCGGTGATCGCGATCGCGGTGTCGGCTTTGAACCGGCTCAGCGCGCCGTCGGCCATCGCGTCGGCGACAGGTTCGGAGACCGCGCCGTGTTCGACGATCAGCGTGGGGTCGACGCCGAGCAGTTCGCTCTTGGCGTCGTTCGCGTAGGCCACCACCGCACCGGCGACGTACGCCGACGAGCCCGCGAGATCGGTCAGCCGCGCCGCCAGCAGTCCACCGGTGCACGACTCGGCGGTCGCGATGCGTCGGCCGGTCAGCAGCCGCGCGACCTGCTCGTCGACGCGGGATCCGTCCTCGGAGAACAGCGCTTCGCCGTGGCGATCGCGCAGCAGAGTCATCAGCTCGGTGTAGGTCTGCGCTGCTTCGGGCTCATAGCGGGTGACGATCTCGAGTTCACCGCGCCGCAGACAGGTGGTGATCTCGAGCCGTTCGAAGCCGGCGATGTCGCGCTCGGCGTCGCGCAGCGTGTCGGCGAGACCGGACTCGGGGACCCCGAACATCCGCACCATCTCCTGGCGGTACGCCGTGCGGCCGGCGATCGCCTCCTGCACGGCGGCGGTTTGCAACGCCAGCGGCCACATCGGCTGCAGCTCGCGTGGCGGGCCGGGCAGCACGACGACCGTCGGCGTGCCGGGGACGACGACACCCGGCGCGGTGCCCACCGGGTCGATCACGTCGGCGCCGTCGGGGATCAGTGCCTGTTTGCGGTTGGCCGCCTGGATCGCCTCGGGGTCGACGTCGGGAAAGCGGGCCATCAACCGCGACACGATGTCGCCGATCTTGCGCTCGAGTCGGTTGTCCAACACCAACTTTCGGCGGGTGAACCGGGCCACGGTCTCGACCGTCATATCGTCGGCGGTCGGGCCGAGGCCGCCGCTGGTGATGATGAGGTCCACACCCTCGGCGGCCAGGAACCGCAGCTGAGCCTCGATGTCGCCGGGCCGGTCGCCGCACATCGTGATGTGCGCCAGCTCGACACCCAACTCCAGCAGCCGGTCGGCGAGCCAGGGTCCGTTGAGGTCCTGCACCCGGCCCGTCAGGACCTCGGTACCGGTGACGACGATGCCCGCGCGTGCGCTCACGAACTACGACACTACGCACCCCACACCGCGGCGGTGCACAGCGGTAATGTCATTACCCATGACGGCACCCAAGTCGCTTCGCGAGTTGTTCGACCAACTCGGCCTGACGGAGGTGCCCTCCCCCGACGGCACTGTGACGATGGAGATGCCCGTCGACGAGCGGACCACCAACACCGCCGGCGGTCTACAGGGCGGATTGGTCGCGACGATGGCCGACGTGACCGCCGGACAACTCGCCGCTCGGGCCACCCCGTTCGGTCACGCCATCGCCACTACGGACCTGTTCATCCGCTACCTGAGGCCGATCAAGATCGGGCCGGCCAGGGCGGTCGCGCGGATCCTGCGCACGGGTAAACGCTCGGTGGTGGTCCAGGTCGACATCTACCGCGGCAACGACGACGAGGTCGGCGCGACCGCGACCGTCAACTTCGCCGCGGTCGACTGACCGCTACTTGTGCGGGACGTCGTTGGTGAGCCCGCCGTCCATGACGAACTCGGCGCCGGTCGAATACCGGGACTCGTCGCTGGCCAGGAACACCACGAAGGTCGCCACCTCGTCGGGCTGACCGGGCCGGCCCAGCGGGATCCGCAACATGTTGTCCGGGAAGTGCTTGGTCATCGGCGTGCGGATGAAGCCGGGATGCACCGAGTTGACGCGAATGTTGTGCGGGCCGAGTTCGAGCGCCGCCGACTTCGTCAGCCCGCGCACCGCCCACTTCGACGCGACGTACGGGTGCACCATCACCGCGCCGCGCAACCCCTCGATCGACGAGATGTTGATGATCGACCCGCCGCCCGCGGCCTTCATCGCCTCGACCGAATGCTGCATGCCGAGAAACGTGCCGGTGAGGTTGACGTCAATGACCTTCTGCCACTTGGCCATGTCGAATTGGCCGATCTGACCCAGCGCCACCGTGCCCGCGTTGTTGACCAGCACGTTGAGCTTGCCGAACTCGTTGACCGCGGTGGCGACCGCGGCCTCCCACTGATCGGCCTGAGTGACGTCGAGGTGGACGTAGCGGGCCGCGTCACCGATCTCGTCGGCCAGCGCCTTACCCTCCTCGTCGAGGATGTCGCCGATCACGACCTTGGCGCCCTCGGCCACGAGTGCGCGCGCGTCGGCGGCACCCATTCCACGAGCGCCGCCACTGATCAGTGCCACTTTGTCGTCCACGCGTCCCATGGGGCGTCAGGCTACCGCACCACCTTGGGAACTAGAACCTGTTCCAATTTGGCTGGTCAGCACGGCATACTGCTCGCCATGGCTATACGAGTGGCGCTCATCGGAACCGGTAACTGCGGCAGCCTCGCGCTCAAGCAACTCGTCAACGACGCGCGATTCGATCTCACCGGGGTCTGGGTCTCGTCGCAGGCCAAGGTCGGCAAGGACGCCGGAGAGTTGGCCGGCCTCGACGTCACCACCGGCGTGACCGCGGTCGACGACCTCGACACGATCATCGCGGGCGCGCCGGACTGCGTCGTCTACTGCGCCATGGGCGACACCCGGTTGCCCGACGCGATGGCCGACGTCCGCAAGATCCTCGCGGCGGGCATCGACGTCGTCGGCTCCGGTCTGGGCGTGCTGCAGTACCCGTGGCAGGTGATCCCTGACAAGTACATACAACGCATCGAAGACGCTGCGCAGGAAGGGAACTCGACGGTCTTCATGACCGGTGTCGATCCGGGCTTCGTGACCGATCTGCTGCCCTTTGCGCTCGCGGGGACGTGTCAAAGCATCGAGCAGATCCGCACGATGGAGATCGCCGACTACGCCAGCTACGACGGCGCCACGGTGATGTTCGACGTGATGGGCTTCGGCAGGCCTATAGCGGATGAGATCGGTGATCTGCCGATGCTGTATCAGCCTGGGGTGCTGAGCATCGCCTGGGGCACCGCGATCCGGCAGCTCGCGGCGGGCCTCGGCGTGGAGGTCGACGAGATCAAGGACTCCGTCGAACAGGAACCCGCACCCGAGGACTTCGACGTCGCGGTCGGCACCATCAAAAAGGGCACCGTGGCGGCCGTGCGCTTCCAGATCGAGGGCATGGTCAAGGGCAGCCCGGTGATCGTCGTCGAGCACGTCACGCGGTTGCGCGGAGACCTGCGACCGGACTGGGCCCAGCCCGCACAACCCGGCGGCTCCTACCGCGTCGAGATCACCGGCGAACCGTCCTACGTCATGGACATCTGCCCCACCAGTCGCAACGGCGACCACAACTACGCCGCGATCCTGGCGGCGGCCGGCCGCATCGTCAACGCGATTCCCGACGTCGTCGATGCCGCGCCGGGCATCCGGACCACCTTGGACATGCCGCTCGTGACCGGTAAGGGGCTGTACGCGGCTCAGTAAGCTGAACCCGTTATGAGCGCGCAGCCGGCGGTACCCGTGGACGCTGTGGCCGAAATCGCCGCGAGCCCGCAGGATCCCCGCGTCGGGGCGTTTTTCGATCTCGACGGCACGCTCGTCGACGGGTTCACGGCCACCGCACATGCTGCCGACCGCATCCGGCGCAGGCAAGCGCGCATCGGCGAGGTGCTCGGTGTGGTCGAAGCGTCGCTGCGATACCGGTTGGGCCGCATGCAATTCGAGCGCCTCCTCACCCGTGCGGCCGGGTATCTGCGCGGTGAATCCCTCGCCGAACTCGACGACCTCGGCGAGCGGCTGTTCGTCGAGCGGGTCGCGGCGCGGGTGTTTCCCTATATGCACGAGATCGTCCAGGCACACCAACAGCGCGGGCACACCGTCGTTCTCAGCAGCTCGGCGCTGACCATCCACGCCGAACCGGTCGCCCGGTTCACCGGAATCAACCATGTTCTGTGCAACCACTTCGAGGTCGACGACGCGGGTCGGCTCACCGGCCGGATCACCAAGCCGGTCATCTGGGGAGCCAACAAGTCGACGGCGGTGCAGGCCTTCTGTGAGGCCAATGACGTTGAGCTGCACCGCAGTTACTTCTACGCCGACGGCGACGAGGATGCGGTGCTGATGGCTCTGGTCGGCAATCCCCGCCCGGTGAACCCCCGCCCCGGCCTCGCCGCGATGGCGGGCGAGCACGGGTGGCCGGTACTCCAGGTCGAAGGTTCAGGCAACCGCAAACGGGTGTCGTTGCGCAGGCTGATCGGATACGACTGAGGCCATCAAGCGAAGTGTCGGTGAATTGGCGAGGTGGCGGAGCTTTCATCGAAACAGGAGAGGTCGTCGTGATCGCCGATCCGAATGGTTACGAGGTCTCTTTCGTTTTCGACCCCGGCGCGTACTAAACTAGAACACGTTTCAATTTGAGCGGCCCACCACCAAGGAGCAGGCATGCGCACCCCGATCTGTAACGACCTCGGCATCGAATATCCGATCTTCGCGTTCACCCACTGCCGGGACGTGGTCGTCGCGGTGAGCAAGGCAGGCGGCTTCGGCGTGCTCGGCGCGGTCGGATACACCCCCGAGCAGCTCGAGATCGAGCTCAAGTGGATCGACGAGAACATCGGTGACCACCCCTACGGCGTCGACATCGTGATCCCGAACAAGTACGAGGGCATGGACGCCGCCGACATGGATCCCGAGGTGCTCAAGAAGACCCTGAACGACCTCGTGCCGCAGGAGCACATCGACTTCGCCAAGAAGGTCCTCGCCGACCACGGCGTTCCGGTCGACCACAGCGACGACGACGCGTTGCAGCTGCTCGGCTGGACAGAGGCCACCGCCACCCCGCAGGTCGAGGTCGCGCTGCGGCACCCGAAGTGCACGCTGATCGCCAATGCGCTCGGCACTCCCCCCGCCGACATGATCAATCACATCCACGAAGAAGGCCGCAAGGTCGCCGCGCTGTGCGGCTCGCCGTCACAGGCGCGCAAGCACGCCGACGCCGGCGTGGACATCATCATCGCCCAGGGCGGCGAGGCCGGTGGGCACTGCGGCGAGATCGGTTCGATCGTGCTGTGGCCGCAGGTCGTCAAGGAGGTCGCCCCGGTGCCGGTGCTGGCCGCAGGCGGCATCGGCAGCGGCCAGCAGATCGCGGCGGCACTCGCGCTCGGCGCGCAAGGTGCCTGGACCGGTTCGCAGTGGGTGATGGTCGAGGAGTCGGAGAACACCCCGGTGCAGCACGAGGCTTACGTCAAGGCCTCCAGCAAGGACACCGTGCGAAGCCGCTCGTTCACCGGTAAGCCCGCGCGGATGCTGCGCAACGACTGGACCGATGCGTGGGAGGATCCGAACAACCCCAAGCCGCTCGGAATGCCGTTGCAGTACATGGTTTCCGGGATGGCGGTCGCAGCCACCCACAAGTACCCGAACGAGTCCGTCGACGTGGCGTTCAACCCGATCGGTCAGGTCGTCGGCCAGTTCACCAAGGTCGAGAAGACCGCGACGGTGATCGAGCGCTGGGTGCAGGAGTACCTCGAGGCGACCGGGCGGCTCGACGAGATCAACGAGGCCGCTTCGGTCTGACCCGCGGCTCGCCGCATGGACCTGACGGCGGCGGCATGCGCCGGCTTCCTTCTCGCCGTCTTGTGGATGGACCTGATCTTCGACAGTCAGGTCCTACCCCACCACTCGGCGCCACAGGTGCCGGAGCCGGTCTTGGCGTCGATCGCCGGGTACTACGGGCGTGCGACGACGACGAAAATGAACCTCGTCATCGCGGTGGTGATGGTCGTACTGCTCGTCGTTCTGGGCGTCCGTTGGTGTGAGGAATCCGCTCTGTCGTTGCTGATTCCCTCGGCGCTGGCCGCGGCGCCGATCGTTCTCGCGGCGGTGCATACGGTGCCGGCGGCCCGGCGACTCGGCAGCCGGGTCGACGACGGGGTACGCCAAACAAGGTTGGCGCGTGCCGTCTGCCGCGACCACCTCCTGTGCCTGGCGTCCATGTCGGCGTTCCTCGTCCTGTGGGTGGCCCGATGATCCTTGGGTACTCGATCGGCTATGAGGCACTTCAGGCGATGGGGCGCCGTATATCTGCTACTTCTGCTGTTCATCGGTAGTTGGGTGGGCCAGTTCGTCACCCAACTGGCCGAGTTCACCAGCACCCAGCAGCAGCACGGCCAGCCCTTCATGTGGGGCGAGTACTTGCACCAATTCTTTGCGAGCACGTTCGAGAACTGGCAGAGCGAGTGGTTGCAGCTGATCTTCCAGGCGATCCTGCTGCTCGGCGCCAAGCATTGGCTGTTCAGGGTCGACGCAGAGGATCTCGAGCGCATCGAAGCCAAGATCGACGACATTCAGGACCGGTTGAGTCCGTCGACTCCCCCGTCCTGACCTGGCGGTTTCGGCCGCTCAGGGAGCGCTTCCGGAACGCGTGACACCGTCTTCCGCCGAAGGGCTGTCGGCGGACGCCGCGATTATGTAGGGTTACATACATACTTTTTTGACGAGAGGTCTTGCGCATGGCCAACCATCGTGAGCGGATGGTCGCCTCCGCGGCGCTCCTGATCCGGGAACGCGGCGCCCACCCGACGGCGATCGCCGACGTGCTCGCGCACAGCGGTGCCCCACGCGGGTCGGCGTATCACTACTTCCCCGGCGGACGCACCCAATTGCTCTGTGAAGCCGTCGATTACGCAAGCGCCTATATCGCATCGCGAATCGAGAATGCGGGCAGCGCCGCGGACGCACTCGACGCGTTGGTGAACAGATTCCGAAAGCAGCTCGCCGACACCGAATTTCGCGCCGGATGTCCCGTCGTCGCGGTGGCGGTCGAATCGGGCGGCAAGGCCGACGTCGCACCGGTGGTCGATCGCGCAGCCGCGGCGTTCACGAGCTGGAACGGCCTCATGATCGACCGGTTGATCGATGACGGTGTCGCCCCCGAGCGCGCCGAGACACTGGCGATGCTGGTGTTGACCTCCATCGAAGGCGCGATCGTCGTGGCTCGTACAGCACGCGACATGCGACCACTCGAACTCGTACACAACCAATTGCGGGCGCTTCTCGAGGCCGCGGCACCGGACGAGAGGTGAACGATGAGCGACGAATGGCATCCGACGGCCTGCATCCTGTGTGAATGCAACTGCGGGATCGTCGTACAACTCGAGGATCGCAGGCTCGTCAAGATCCGCGGCGACAGAGCGCACCCCGCGTCCCAGGGCTACACGTGCAACAAGGCGTTGCGCCTCGACCACTACCAGAACAACCGTGCTCGGCTGACGTCGCCCATGCGGCGCCGCAGTGACGGCAGCTACGAGGAGATCGACTGGGACACCGCGATCACGGAAGTGGCGGCCGGATTCCGGCGCATCGCCGACACATACGGTGGCGACAAGATCTTTTACTACGGCGGCGGGGGTCAGGGAAATCACCTTGGCGGCGCCTACAGCGGGGCCTTCCTCAAAGCGCTCGGATCCCACTATCGGTCGAATGCCTTGGCGCAGGAGAAGACCGGTGAGGCATGGATCGACGCGCACCTCTACGGAGGACATACTCGCGGTGAGTTCGAACACGCCGAGGTATCGGTCTTCGTCGGCAAGAACCCGTGGATGTCGCAGAGCTTCCCGCGAGCCCGCACGGTGCTCAACGCGATCGCGAAGGATCCCGGCCGCTCGATGATCGTCATCGACCCGGTCGTCACCGACACCGCGAAGATGGCCGACTATCACCTGCGCGTCCGACCGGGTACCGACGCGTGGTGCCTGTCGGCGCTGGCGGCAATCCTGGTCCAGGAAAACCTCTGCGACGAGACGTTTCTCACCGAGCATGTGCACGGGGCAAATGCCGTCCGGGAGGCGTTGCAAGAGGTCCCGGTCGGCGAGTATGCGCTGCGTTGTGGTGTCGATGAGGAACTGATCCGCGCCGCTGCGCGCCGGATCGGCATCGCGGCCAGCGTCTCGGTGTTCGAGGATTTGGGCGTGCAGCAGGCTCCCAACAGCACGTTGTGCTCCTATCTGAACAAGCTGCTGTGGATTCTGACCGGCAACTTCGCCAAACGCGGTGGCCAGCATCTGCATTCGTCGTTCGGACCGTTGTTCCGGCACACACCGGAGGTGGGCCGCACACCGGTCACCGGAGCGCCGATCGTCGGCGGGCTGGTCCCGAGCAACGTGGTGCCCCAGGAGATCCTGAACGATCACCCGGATCGGTTCCGCGCGATGATCGTCGAGAGCAGCAATCCGGCGCACTCACTCGCCGACTCCACTGCATGCCGTGAGGCTTTCGCGTCGCTCGAGTTGATGGTGGTCATCGACGTCGCGATGACGGAGACGGCCCGACTTGCCCACTACGTCCTGCCGGCGGCGAGCCAGTACGAGAAGTGTGAGTCGACGTTCTTCAACCTCGAATTCCCGCACAACACCTTCCACTTGCGTCATCCCCTTCTCGAACCGCTCGAGGGCACGCTCCCGGAACCGGAGATCTGGGCCCGGCTCACGCGGGCGCTCGACGTCGTCGACGAAGCCGATCTGGCGCCCCTCCGCGCGGCGGCAGAGGAAGGCCGCGACGCCTATGCCGCGGCCTTCCTGCAGGCGGCGGCCGCCAGCCCGATGCTGGGCAAGGTGTTGCCGTTCGTGCTCTACGAGACACTGGGACCCACACTGCCACAGGGCCTTTCCGGTGCAGCCGCGTTGTGGGGGTTGGCGCAGAAGGCGGCGATGACCTATCCCGATGCGGTGCGCCGTGCGGGACACGCGGACGGCAATGCCCTCTTCGATGCGATCCTGGCGAGTCGATCCGGTGTCACCTTCACCGTCCACGAATACGTCGACGACTTCGCGCTGATCAGTCACGCCGACCACAAGATCGCGCTACACATGCCGGAGATGCTCGACGAGCTGCGAGCGCTCGCGGAAAAACCCGCGTCCCTGGTGGATGCGGAGTTTCCGATCGTGCTGTCGGCCGGCGAACGACGCGCCTATACCGCCAACGACATCTTTCGTGATCCGACGTGGCGCAAACGCGACACCGACGGCGCCCTGCGGGTCAGCGTCGAGGATGCCGAGGCGCTCGGACTCGTCAACGGCGGACGCGCGCGGATCACGACCGCGGCGGGCAGCGCCGAGGCCACCGTCGAGGTGAGCACGGCCATGCTGCCCGGACATGCGTCACTGCCCAATGGGTTCGGGCTCGTATTCGTCGACAAAGATGGCCGCGCGAATGCGCCGGGCGTGGCGCCGAACTCGTTGACGTCGAGCGACTGGCGTGACCCCTACGCGGGCACCCCGTGGCACAAACACGTGCCCGCCCGCGTCACGGCGATCCCCTCGCAGCAGGTAGCGCTGAGCTCCGCGGCCGGGGGCGACGTCATTCGGTGAGCAGTCGCTGCGTCGCCCGCTCGAGCACCGCGCGTCGGCTCAAGCCCTCGTGGTCCGCGGCGATGAAGTGAGCACCGATCGCCAAGGAGAAGGCAAGCATGGCGCGGGCCTCGACATCGGCCGCGTCGTCGACGAAAGTGCCGATGAGGGCGCGCAGGTACTCCATCCGACGGTTGTCCACGCGGCGCAGCCGCTTGGCCACCGCTCGATCCCGGCGGGCCCAGTCGCGCACGGCGAGGTCGACCGGTAGCAGCTCCTTGGAGAACGTGAGCAGGCCCGCCTTGCGGACCTTCGCCCTGGCGTCTCCGCCCTCGGACTCGACCCGGGCGAGCACGTCGTCGGTGCTGCGGTGCTCCCACGACTCCAGCAGGGCGTCGAGGAAATCCTCTCGGTTGGTGAAGTGCCAATAGAACCCGCCGCGGGTGACGCCCAATGCCTTCGCGAGCAGGTCCACCCGAACGGCGTCCGGCCCACCCGCAGCCAACGCCTCCAGGCCGACGTCGATCCATGTGGCCCGCGGTGTGCGGATCTGAGCCACCATCGGAAACCCCCTGTGGTAAGGCCTTGACGGCGTGTCGGATTCAAGCATACAGTTGTGTATGTTTGGTGGTGAGCGACTCGGCAACAACGAGCACCTGGCCCGGCCTTGGCGCATCCACGAGATCGCCGCCGATTTCGAAGTTCTCGACGTCTGGGCGCTTCCCACGCCGGGCGGCCGCGAAGACTTCAGTGATCTCGTCGGCCTCTGGCGCAGTTTCGACCCCAGCAGAACTTCGCCCATCGTGCGCGCGCTGTTCGCAGCCCGTTGGGCCCTCGGAAGTTGGTTCGCGCTCGACACGCCGCAGGAAGGCCTGGGCGCACGCGTCCCGACGCTGCGGGACCGGATCACGCCCGAATTGCGTTCGACGGCATCACAACTCGGCGTCGAACACGATCACTTTTCACCCCTGTACCTGACCGAGGACGAGTTTGCGATGGAGATCGCCAACCGGACTGTGCACGGGGTCCTGCATGTCGGCTGGGTGGCCGGCGCTTCCGGTGCTCACCACGGGCAGATGGCGGTTCTTGTCCGGCCCAACGGTGCGATGGGCCGGATGTATCTGACAGCGATCTCTCCCTTCCGCCACCTGATCGTCTATCCGCTCATGCTGCGCGACATCGGCCGACTGTGGCGCAGTCGGCCGACCGCGAACCGACGCCGCGAAAGTAGGCAATGATGACGAGAACCGACGCGTCCCAACACCGTGTCCAACAGATCCGCCCGATGGATGCACTCCTGTCAGCGAGCACGCTCGGGCGTATCGACTACGCCGATGCCTTCGAGGTCGCCGTCGAGGATCCGTACGACCGCAGCGCCAGAGAGTGGATGCGGGCGATGCTGGAAGGCGCACCGGTCCACATGCGCATCCGACTGCTCTCGGCGTGGTCGGCGATCGGACTCAAGCTGCGAACCCCCGGGTCGGATCGAACGATCCTCGGGTGGCCGATCCGCGCCACCGACGCTGATTCCGTACTGCTCGGGGCACACTCGCGTATCGGCATGCCCGGCGAGTTGTTGATGCGCCGCCAGGACGGCGGGTTACTGTTCGCAACCTTTGTTCGTCAGGACAACCCACTCGCACGCAGGCTGTGGTCGACGATCGAGGATTCGCACGTGCAAACGGTGCGATCGCTGCTGGAACGAGTCTGCCGCTAGGGCGTCGGCGCCGGAGGCGCGGGTGGCGCGGGTGCGAGCGGTGCGGGTGGGGCGGGCGCCTGGGGCGCGGGAGCTGTCGGCGCGTTCGGCACGTTGGGCCCGGGCACCTGGTCCGGGATGGGGGTGTTCATACCGCGCTGCGCGAGACCCATGATCAGCGCTTCCTTACCGCTGATCTCTTGGCTCTGCACGGCGTGCCACAGGTCCTTCAGGTAGCTGATGTTCGGGCTCTCGTTCCCCCGACCGGTCGGGTCCAGGGTGGTGCCGGGTGGCAGCGTGTCCGGGCTCGCCAGGTGCGAGACGCCTTCCGGCTCGGTGGGGGCGGGTGCGGCTGCCGGCTCGGGTGGCGGTGCGGGCGGCGGCGCGGCCGACGCCGGGCGAAGGACCGCCACCGGATCGGCTGGTGCCGGCGCGGGGGCGGGCGCTGGTGCCGCGGCGGCCGTGACCGCTGCGCTGGCGGGCGGTGCCGGGGGTGGCGGTGGAGGCGCGGGAGCGGCTGGATCGGCGAGGGTCTGCGGCGCGGCGGCCATGAGAGCCGCGGCCATCCCTGCGCCCAGCAGCGAAAGCCTCTTCGGGTTGATGACGATCCTCACCGCTGCCCCCTTTCCGGGTCCCCATCTCGCGGCCGGCTTCCCGGCCTCTTCGACGGCGTCACTTTTGGTTCGAACAGTGTCGCAGAATTGTTACAGGAGTGCTCGCCGTGACGAAGAGGTCAATAACCGTGCCGTAGAGAACACGTTCCACTTCTCATTTCGTCGGACTTTCCCGAACCCGCCTCACCTGCCCCCATCAGTGGTGTAGCAATGCGGTGAGGGCACTAGACCACGTCACGTGAGGGATGCAGCATGCCGACTCCGAACCTTCCGCCCGGATTCGATTTCACCGATCCAGACATCTACGCCGAACGCCTGCCGGTCGACGAACTGGCCGAGCTGCGCAAGGTGGCGCCGATCTGGTGGAACGAGCAGACGAAGGGGAATCTGGCGTTCGGCGACGAAGGCTTCTGGGTGGTCACCCGGCATGCAGACGTCAAGGAAATCTCGCGCCGCAGTGACGTCTTCTCCAGTAATAAGAAGACGGCGTTGCCGCGCTACCGCGACGAGGCCGATCCGGAATCGCTCGAGGGCGGCAAGGTGGTGCTGCTCAACCAGGACGCCCCGCACCACACGCATCTGCGCAAGATCATCTCGCGGGCCTTCACACCGCGCGCCATCGAATCACTGCGCGACGAACTGCGCGAGCGCGCGGCCAAGATCGCCAAAGCGGCCGCCGCAGAGGGTTCCGGCGATTTCGTCGAGCAGGTCTCGTGCGAGCTTCCCCTGCAGGCGATCGCCGGGTTGATGGGCGTTCCGCAGGAGGACCGGATGAGGTTGTTCCACTGGTCGAATCAGATGGTGGGCGACCAGGATCCGGAGTACGCCCGCAACGACCCGACCGCCGCCTCGGTCGAGCTGATCATGTACGGCATGCAGATGGCCGCGGAGCGCAGCAAGAACCCGGGCGACGATCTGGTGACCAAACTCGTGCAGGCCGACGTCGAGGGGCACAAGCTCACCGACGACGAGTTCGGCTTCTTCGTCATCCTTCTCGCCGTCGCCGGCAACGAGACGACGCGCAACTCGATCACCCAGGGCATGATGGCGTTCACTGACTTCCCCGACCAGTGGGAGCTCTTCAAGAAGGAACGCCCCGCCACGGCCGCCGACGAGATCGTGCGCTGGGCCACGCCGGTGACGTCCTTCCAGCGCACCGCGCTCGAGGACACCGAACTGTCCGGGGTGCAGATCAAGAAGGGCGACCGTGTCGTCATGTTCTATCGGTCGGCCAACTTCGACGAAGAGGTCTTCGAGGACCCCTTCACGTTCAACATCCTGCGAGATCCCAACCCGCACGTCGGATTCGGCGGTACGGGTGCGCACTACTGCATCGGCGCGAACCTGGCCCGGATGACGATCGACCTCATCTTCAACGCGATCGCCGACGAGATGCCCAACCTGAGGCCGCTGGCTCCGCCCGAGCGACTGCGGTCGGGTTGGCTCAACGGCATCAAACACTGGCAGGTCGATTACGTCGGCGCGGGTACCGGCGGACAGTGACGGAGTCCTCCGCCTGACGTGTTCCCCCGATCGGCGGACACCACCGTCCTCCGCAGAAGCGTCCGATCGGTGGACGCGCAATGTCGTTCGGCGCCGGTAATTTCATTTCGGCACCTGAAGGAAGCGGGTGTCGAGGTTCTACCCGGACGGGATCGTCTACCAAGCCGGGTCTTGCTCGCAAGACCGGACTGTGGGATGTCCATCGGGGGCAAGCTTTGCCTGCAGTCCGTCCCGTCCGGGCCCCTCTTCTCGGTGCTTCCGCAAGCGGGAGTTCAGCCCGGCAACTGGCGTGATTACAGCCCATCCCCTATGTGGTGGTCTGGCTGCCCCAATTTGACCGGCGGGTTCGCCGGGTCGTATCGGTAGCACTGATGGAATGGCGACGTCACGCCGTTCAACTGCCCTTGAGGGCCGCCGAAGACGGGTTGCGATGCGACATCGACACAACGTGTCCAAGTGCCATCAGGCTGCACCGGGCCGTCGCAGTACAGCGCACCAAGAAAACTGGTCTCACAGTTGGTTCCTCCCGGATCGCCGGAATTGGAAGCAACCGCCATGCCGCTGCGGCGAGGCCCAGACCGACCAGTAGAGCGCTGTTCTTCATACGGTTGGCCCCTCGTCTGGGTGAAGTAATTCGGTTCCGTGACGACGCGCGTCAACGCGTGAACGGCCGGCCGTGATGCGGCCTTTCTGCTTGAGCCGCAATAGCTGTCGTTGGCCTGCTCATGATCGTTACTAGCCGCCGTGGGCGACACACCTCAGCAAACTCGAATGTAGGGAAATCCCTGATTCCTTTGCTGTGGATTCTCTCTAACCTTCAAGCAAGGTGAACCCGTGGCGGGGGCCGGGTCATCTCACATCAATCCATTTCAAAACGTGGGGGATACACGCATGATCAAGACCTTCGTCGTGGCCGTTTTCGTCGTCATGGTGCCTGCTATCGGCCTGGCGCCCGCTGCTCTTGCAGATGGGCCGTACGCGAACTGCAGCGCCGCGCACGCCGACGGTCGTTACGACATTCCGCAGGGCGATCCCGATTACTGGGATGGCGGCGACCGCGACCATGACGGCATTGCATGCGAGTCGTAACTTCGCGACTCATCGGTCGGTTCGCCGCTGGGCTCTGCTTCGGCCAAGCTCTACTGGTCGCTACTACGACGGCCGGCGTGGGCGTGGCGGTGCTCTCTTCGCCTATGGCGGTCGCTGACACCGTCACCGCAACGGCTGTGGTGTTGAACGTGGTCGACGGTGACACCATCGACATTCGCGACGACGTCAGGGGCCGGCTCCGCGTGCGACTTCTCGGGATTGATACCCCGGAAACGAAGAAGCCCGGCTACACCGTCGGCTGCTGGGGGCCTGAGGCAACGGAGTTCGCGCGTACGACGATGGTCGGGCAGCGAGTGGCTCTGGTCCCTGATTCCACGCAAGACCGCACCGACCATTACGGCCGTACTTATCTGCACTAGTCAAGTTGAATGGGTGTGGATGCTGAGGAGCGCCAAGCGCTCGTGGATGACGGTGTTGATCCGGATGACCCGAGCGTTGTTGCCGCGATTGATTTGGTGCGGTGGGAGTCGTCGCTGCTTCTCGGTCAGGACGATTGACTGCTGAGCTCGTCGGCGAGGGCCTGAACGCGGGTGTTGATGTCGTCGCGGATGATTCGCATGCGCTGGATGCCGTCGATGCCGCGTAGGGAGGGTTCGTCGGTATCCCAGCGTTGAATGCGGGTGCCGGGGTGATTGTCGAGGTGGGCTTGGCTGCCGACGATGACGACCAGGTCGGCATCGTCGAGCATCTGGTCGGTCAGCTGGGTGGGCTGATGGCCGCTGATGTCGACGCCGACTTCGGCCAGCACCTGCGCCGAGAGGGTGTTGACCGCGGTCTTGGCGTGCGTGCCGGCCGAGGCGATGTGGATGTTGGGTGCGGAGAGGTGGCGCATGAGTCCGGCGGCCATGACTGATTTTCCGGCGTTACTGACGCAGACAAACAACACAGATGTCTCTGCCATAGTTGGTGTGTCCCTGGTGTTTTCGGGGTTATCGGGTGATGGGGACGTTCAGGTCGGCCAGTAGTCGGCGGACGCGTTCGTCGATGTCGTCGCGGATCGGGCGTACGGCGTCGAGGCCTTGGCCGGCGGGATCCGGGAGTTCCCAGTTCTCGTAGCGTTTTCCGGGGAAGATCGGGCAGGCGTCGCCGCAGCCCATGGTGATGACGACATCGGCGGCCTGGACGATTTCGTCGGTCCAGGGTTTGGGGTATTCACCGGTGATGTCGATCCCGACTTCGCGCATGGCTTCGATGGCGGCAGGGTTGATCTCGTTGCCGGGTTCGGACCCGCCCGACCAGGCGATCGCCTTGTCGCCGGCGTAGTGGGTGAAGAACCCCAGGGCCATTTGGGAGCGGCCGGCGTTGTGCGTGCAGAGGAACAGCACGGTCGGTTTGCCGTCGTTGATGTGGCCTTCAACCCTCGCGAGGGCGTGGAGGCGCTGGCGGGCGAATCGTTCGGCCAGCAGGGGCAGGAAGTTGGGAATGGTGGCGCGGCTGGCGAATTGGTCATATGAGGAGCAGAGAAACCGTTCGATGGTTTCGGTGCCGAACGTGTCGGCGAACTCAGATTCCAGCCGGGTGGCGGCGGATTTCAGCGCGAGTTGTTGGTCGATGGAAAGGTCACCGCGTAGCTGATGGGTCACGGGGCTGTCGGTCATGGTCGATCATTCCGTTCTCGTCGTCGAGCCGGTGGTGGGCAGGTGTTGGGAGGTGTGATGGTGGAACCGTTTCCGCAGGGCTAGTGAGACATAGACCAGGGCGACCAGTACCGGGACTTCGATGAGCGGCCCGACGACCCCGGCCAGGGCTTGTCCGGAGGTGGCGCCGTAGGTGGCGATCGCCACGGCGATGGCGAGTTCGAAGTTGTTGCCCGCCGCGGTGAACGCCAACGTGGTGGTCCGCTCGTAGCCGAGATCCAGCAGCGTGCCGAGGAGGTAACCGCCGCCCCACATGATGGCGAAATACGCCAGTAGCGGTAGCGCGATGCGGGCCACGTCCAAAGGCCGGTTGGTGATCTGATCACCTTGCAGGGCAAAGAGAATCACGATGGTGAACAGCAGCCCGTAGAGCGCCCACGGCCCGATCCGCGGCAAGAACTTCGACTCATACCAGTCGCGGCCCTTAGTGCGTTCGCCGATGCGCCGCGAGAGGTAGCCGGCGGCCAGTGGGATGCCGAGGAAGATGAGCACGGATTTGGCGATCTGCCACGGCGACGTGTCGATGGTGGTCTGCTCCAGGCCGAGCCAGCCGGGCAGCACGGAGAGGTAGAACCAGCCCAGCACGGCGAACATGATGACCTGGAAGATCGAGTTCAAGGCGACCAGGACGGCGGCGGCTTCACGGTCCCCGCAGGCCAGGTCGTTCCAGATGATGACCATGGCGATGCAGCGGGCCAACCCGACGATGATCAGGCCGGTGCGGTACTCGGGCAGATCCGGTAGCAGCAGCCAGGCCAGGGCGAACATCAACGCCGGGCCGAGCACCCAGTTCAACACCAGTGAGGAGAGCAGCAGTTTGCGGTCGCCGGTGGCGGTGTCGAGGCGGTCGTAGCGGACTTTAGCCAGCACTGGATACATCATGATCAACAACCCGAGCGCGATGGGCAGTGAAATGCCGTCGATCGCAACGTTTTCCAGCGCGGTGTTCAGGCCGGGGATCCAGCGCCCCAGCAGCAGCCCGGCGATCATGGCCGCGCCGATCCAGACCGGCAGGAACCGATCCAGGGTGGAGAGCTTGCCCACGACCGGCGGCGCGGTGGTGGTGTCGGTCATGCCGGCACCCCCGCCACCGTGTCGACGGAGGTCGCGCCCAGCAGGACGGTCAGGCTGGCCAGCGCATCGGGCACCACCGCGTAATACACCCACGACGCTCGACGCTCAGATGTCAGCAGGCCGGCGTCGCGCAGGACTTTGAGGTGATGGCTCACCGTGGGCTGGGAGACCTCCACCCCGACCGAGATGTCGCAGACGCAGGCCTCGCCGCCGGCGTGGCTGGCGATCGCCGAAAACAGCTGCAGCCGCACCGGATCGGCCAGGGCTTTGAGCTTGACCGCCATATCGATGGACTCAGCTGCTGTGAGGGGTTCGCGCAGCAGGGCCCCGGGTGGGCAGCACGTCTCGTCGACCTGAACCGATGATTTCGACATACATCAATATTGATACTCATCGAATCCATCGTCAAGTCGGGGTGGTCGATCGCGGAGGGCCCACCATCATGGCGATGGTGGGCCCTTGGTGCCGGGGGTTGGGGTCAGCAGCAGGACGTGGTCTTGGCCGTTTCGGGCTCGGCCTGTGCTGCGGCAGCGGTGCCGCCGCAGCAGACGTCACCACCCTGGTCAGCCTCGCCGCCGTCGAGCAGCTGGGGGCTGGTGCCGAACGTCTCGGAGTCGGCCAGCACGGTGTAGACCTCCCATTTCTCGCCGGCCGGGCCGGTGACCCAGACCTTGTCCTGGGTGGCAAAACAACAGGTGGTGCCGATCTCCTCGTCGGTGAACAGGCCTTCGCCGGTCAGTCGGGCGATCTCGGCGTGCACCTTGTCGCTGGATTCCACCTCGACACCGAGGTGGTTGATGGTGCCGCCCTTGCCGGGGTTTTCCAGCAGCACCAGCTTCAGCGGCGGCTCGGTCACCGCGAAGTTGGCGTAACCGGGCTTCACCTTGGCCGGGGAAATGCCAAACAGTTTGGTGTAGAACGTGATCGCCTCGTCGAGATCGTCGACGTTGAGCGCTAACTGAACACGGGACATGATCCACCTCCACTAGGGATAAGACATATATCGAACTGACGCGTCCCGCTCAGAATGCCACCTTTTCGATATATGTCAAGAATTGTGGCAGGATGGTTGTCATGCCCAAAGCGCTGCCCGTGATCGACATGTCCGCCCCGGTGTGCTGCGCCCCGGTGGCCGCCGGGCCGCTCAGCGACGCCGATGCCCTGGAGGTGGCGATGCGGCTGAAGGCGCTGGCCGACCCGGTACGGGTGAAGATCATGTCGCTGCTGTTCAGTTCGCGCCCCGGGGAGGAGACCAGCGGGCATCTGGCCGCGGTGCTCGATCTGGCCGAATCCACCGTGAGTCATCACCTCGGGCAGCTGCGTAAGGCCGGGCTGGTGATCTCCGATCGGCGCGGCATGAACGTTTTTCACCGGGTGAAACCCGAAGCCCTGCAAGCCCTGTGCGTGGTGCTCGACCCGAACTGCTGCACGTAGCCCAAGGGGTGCTGTCGGGGTTGCTTTCGAGGCGTGCGGTCACCGTGGTGAATAGCCCCGCGGCGGGCCGTCACGAGTGGCGCGGCGAAGGCCTATTCTCACGGCTTGCCCGCACAGCATGCGCAGTCAGGACCGCAGCAGGGGCAGTCGTCCATCGGCATCGCCATCATCGGCGCCATGGCCGCCATGTCGCACCACATCATCGCCGGGCGGGCGCCGCCGCGGGTGTATATCACCGCGGCGGGGTCGGCGCCGGTGACATCGAAATACACCTTGCCCGTGGCGGTGGCGCCCTCGGCGAGCGTCGCAGCGGGGATGCCGGCGGGGCTGGCCAGCTGCCACAACACCGGATAGCTGCGGTGATCGGTCCCCATCGCCTCGAAGCCGGGGATCACCGGGGTTACTGTGCCGTTGACGGCCCGCACGGATACCGTGGCCTCCCCACAACCGCCCGGCTAGCGGATAGCCGGGTGCGGGATCGGAGCTCGGGTGCAGGTCGGTCAACGTCGCGGTGGCAAATGCACCGTGCGTCGGAAACGGTCCGCGGCGCCTGGCGGCTGACCCGCCGGGCTGGGCTGGGCTGGGCCGTTACGAGCCCATCATTCCGCCACCGCCCATCATCCCGCCGCCCATCATGGGCCCCATCATGGCGGGCATGCCGTCGGTGACGAAGCCGGTGACTTCGGCGGCGTGGGCGCGGATGGCGTCGGTGAGGGCGGGATCGGTGGCTGTTTCTGTGACATCAACGCCGTTGGGGGTCAGGGTGATTCGGCGTTGGTAGTCGGTGGCTCGGCGGAACAGGGTGGGCAGGCTGGCGCTCATGCAGGTCACCTCGGCGCCTTGGCTGAGGTGGTCATACATGGAGGACACGTGGGCATGCAGTTGGGCGACGAGGTCGGGGGCGTCGGATTCGGTGGTGGTGCGGATCCCGCCCGGGATGTTCTCGACGGTGCGTCGCAGTTCGGTGTGGCGGGCGAACATGGTCATGTAGCGGTCCATGTCGGTGCCTGAGACTCCGCCCATCATGCCGGGTCCGTCGGCTCGGCCGGTGGGCATCCGAATGGTGGTCGTGCGCAACACATATGCCAAGGCGGCCACGGCCCCGGCTGCGCCGAGGATGGTCAGTGCGCCACGTCGAGGTATGTCGGTCATGTGCGGCTTCTTTCGTGAGAGTGTCCTGGCTCGAACACACCGCCGCCGTGTGCGTCAGCTGGTGGCGGTTTTGCGGGCAACGACGCGTTCGACCAGCCCGAGGGTGAACCGTTCGACGCGATCGATGTCGAGGTTGTTCGCCGCGCGCAGGTGCTGCAGGGGTCGGCGCAGGAAGTGTTCACCGCCCAGCGGCACGGTGACCAGCTCCAACAGTCGCTGCACAGCGCGGACTGGCGTGGTGTTGCTGCGGATGTGATCGGCCAGGATGAGCCGGCCGCCGGGGCGCAGCACTCGGGTCATTTCGGCGAGGGCTTGGGTGTGGTCGGGGATGGCGCACAGCCCGAAGGTGCACACCACAGTGTCGAAGCTGGCGTCGTCGAACCGCAGCTGGTGGGCGTCACCGTGTTGCAGGGTGGCGGGGTGGCCCAGCTCAGCGGCGCGTTGCCGGGCCAGCTCGAGCATGTGTTCGCTCCAGTCGATCCCGGTCAGGTTGACGGTGTCGGGGTAGAAGGGCAGGTTGAGGCCGGTGCCGATGGCGACCTCCAAGACGTCGCCGGTGGCTTGGCTGCAGACCCACTGGCGGGAGTCGCCGAACAGGTGGCGGTCGAAAAACCCGATCTCGCGGTCGTAGGTGCGGGATTTCTTGTCCCAGTACCGGTTCCAGCGGGCGCTGCGGTCATTCCGTGCGGGCATGGGTCACCTCGCGTCGGCGGTCAGACGTCTCGGATGCGTCCGATGTGGGGAACAAACCGGCCGACGGTTTCACAGTAGTCGCGGTAGGCCTGGCCGTGGGCCGTGTTGAGGTAGGGCTCTTCGACGACGCGGACCTGCAGTTCGATGGTCACCAGCAACACCAGGAAGGCGGCCAGGGCCAGCGGGTTGGGTGTCATCAGGGTGATCCCGGCGGCGAAGATCAGCATGGCGGTGAAGATGGGGTTGCGCACCCGCGCGAACACCCCATGGCGGACCAATGTGGTTGTCTCGCTGGGGTCGACGCCGATGCGCCACGATTGGCCCATGTCGTGTTGGGCGTAGAGGGTGGCGGCAATCCCCGCGATCGCCAACACGGTGCCGGTCGTCTGGATGGTTGGGGCCTGCAGGAGCGCAACGGGGGTGAGGATGCCGAGCAGTTGCAGCAGCGGCGCGGCCAGGCCGGCGAGGATAGCGGCGACGAACCCGGCGCCGGCGAACCATTCCAGCGATCCGGGGCGGCCGTGAATTCCGCGGAATCCGGTCGATCCGGTGTGGCGGTACTGGGTCCAGCTGCGCCACCCGAACCCCAGGGCAGCGAAGATCATGTAGAGGATCAGTGCGGTGATGGCCATCAGGGTGAAACCTCCCGTCCGGAATGGCCGCGGCTAGTTGGCGGCGAGGGCGTCGTCGAGCGCCTTGGTCAAGTCCTGGTAGCTGTGGGGTTGGATGCGGGTGTCGTTGAGGAAGAAGGTCGGTGTGCCTTGCACGCCCAGGGCGCGGCCGTCGGCGACGTCGAGCTGGATGCGTTCCACGGTGGCCGGATCGGCGTAGGCGGTGTCGAACGCAGCCAGGTCGAGGCCGAGTTCTGCGGCGAATCCGCGGAAGACCTCGTCGGCCGGGGTGCGCTGTTCACCCCATTGCGCCTGGGTGTCATACATCTTGCGATACATCGCCTCCAGGTGGCCTTGCTGGGCGGCGGCTTCCACCGCCCGGGCAGCCCGCTCGGCATTGACGTGGGCTTGCAGCGGGAAGTAGCGGATGACGAAGTTCACCCGGTCCCCGTACTCGGCCCGAGCCTGTTCGATCGCCGGGTAGACCGCCCGGCAGCCCTCGCATTCGAAGTCGAGGAACTCCACAAACGTCACCTGGCTGTCGGGCACCGAGTTCAGCCGGTGACTGTTTTCGCGCACCACCTGCCCCACCGCGCCGGGGTCGGGCAGCGCCGAGCCGGCCGCGCCGCGGTCACGCACCGACAGGTAGACCAGCACACCGATCGCCATGGCGGCGATGAGGAACGCGGTGAGCAAGATACGGCTGATGCGCGCCATTCAATATGCCCCTTTCTGGGCGTGAACGATTTGGAAGGGTCGGGCCCAGCTGCGGGCGGGCTGGCCGCTGGTGACGGTCAGGCCGTGGGCGGTGAACGCGTCGGCCAGGCCGGTGCCCAGCACGTCGCGGGCGTGGGGTCGCTCGGCGAACCGCATATAGCGATCGAAGACGGCGCGGGCGGTGGGTGGCGGGTCGAGGTCGACGGCGATGACCTGGCCGCCCGGGCGTAGCACGCGGCGGGTTTCATCGAGGGCGCGGTGGCGGGTCTCGGTAGGCAGTTCGTGCCAGCCGAACACGCTCATCACCACATCGAAAGTGCTGTCGCCGAACGGTAATGCCGCGGCGTCGCCGTGATGCAGCACCACAGTGCCGATCCCCGCGCGGGTGAGGCGGCGGCAGCCCACGGCCAGCATTTCCGGGGAGATGTCGAGCGAATCCACCCGTGTGGCCGGGGACTTGTCGGCGAGGAGGCGGGCGGCGTACCCGGTGCCGCCGCACAGTTCGAGCACCCGCCGCGGGTGCTGGTCGGCGACCAGTTGGGCCAGCCGATCGTGCGGACGCCCGGGGATGAACCGGTTACCGGCTTCGAACAGCGGCCCCGCGAGAGCGAATTTGAGCCGGTTGCGGCTCCAGCCTGCGGTCATGTCCGCAGCCGTTCACCGGTGATGATCGCGGCGGGTGATGTGTAGAGGCGTGGGGTGCTGGCGTATCGGTCGGCGCAGTCGGCCGAGCAGAACCACCAATCCCGGCCGCCGTGGTGGCGGTGAGCGGGTGCGGTCGCCGGGTCGATACGCATGCCGCAGACCGGGTCACGCGGATAACGGGCCGCGGCCAGCGCGATCCGGTGCAGTGGGACCGCGGTGGTGATATTGCGCAGCACCGGCGCACCGATCGGTGTGGTGGGCAACCCGATCCCGGTGGCCGCCGGCACGATCGCGTCGGTCACCACCGCGTCGCCGGCGCCGGCCAGGGCGGTGATGCGGGCGGCGATATTGACCGCATGCCCAAAGAAATCGCCGCCGCGACCGATGGCGGGCCCGTGGTGGCTGCCGGCCCGTATCGGCAGAAATCCGTCGGCAGCGGCCACCCGGTCGGCCAGGACGGTGATCGTGGCCATCATCTGGCTGGGGGTGGCGGCGGCCAGCATGACCGCATCCCCAATCGTCTTCACCACCTGCACCCCGGGCCCGACGGCGGCGTGGGCGAGGTCGGCCAGCCGCGCCGCCAACCACGCGGCCTCCCGATCGCCGCAGGCCTCGGTGAGCACGCTGTAGCCGGCCAAGTCGACGAAGGCCACCGTCACCTCCACCGTGGTGAAGTCAATGGTGGTGTCGGGCAACATCATCGGCCCCGCATCATCTGATGATCGCGGATGCGGCCGATCCACGGCAGGAAGCGGCCCACCGTAGCGGCGTAGTCGGTGTAGGCGCGGCCATGGACCCGGCGCAGATAGGGTTCCTCCACCCCACGCACCTGCACCTCGATCCCGACGACCGCGATCACCAGCCCGGCGATCGCCACCAGGTTGCCCACCATCAGAGCCAGGCCGATCAAGGTGGCCAGCAGCGCGGTGAAGATCGGGTTGCGCACCAACGCGAACGGGCCGGTGGTGACCAGCTCGGTGGTTTCGGTGTCGTCGACCCCGATCCGCCACGACGCCCCCAACCCCAACTGCGCGACCAAGGTCAGCACGATCCCGCCGGCCACGACCACGACCCCGAACCCCTGCACCCATCCGCGGTCGAAAACGCCCAGGGCAGACAGGCCGGCCAGGGCGGCGGCCGGTGCCCCGACCCCCACCAGCAGATACCCCACATCGGCGACCGCCAGCGCCCACCACTCCAGCGTCGGCTCGGGGCGCCAACCGCGCCGGTTGCCGCTGTCGCCGGTGCGGGCCAGCTGAATCCGGCGCCGCCACGCCCCGATCACCAGCATCAACACCACAAACAAGCCCAGCGCCGCATAGGCCATCGCGCACGCTCCCTTCCCGGCCGGCTTGACTAAACCCACCCCGGCATCGTTGCTTGGCGATGTTGCCCGGCTTGACCGATCAATGATGTGTGACGCTATCATCGTCGTGTGGCGATGAAAAGTGGTGTGGTCGAGGCCCCGGTGTGCGGGAGCTTGGATGCGGCGACGGCGTTGTTTCACAGCCTGTCCGATGGCACCCGGTTGGCGATCCTGCGCCGCCTGGCCGTAAGTGAGGCCCGGGTGGTGGATCTGACCGGCGAGCTGGGGTTGGCGCAGTCGACGGTGTCGGCGCATCTGGCCTGCCTGCGCGACTGCGGCCTGGTCGATTACCGGCCGCAGGGCCGGGCCTCGGTGTACCGACTGGCCCGCCCGGAACTGTTGGAGATGTTTCGCGCCGCCGAAGCGGTCCTGGAGGCCACCGGCAACGCGGTCGCGTTGTGCCCCAACTACGGCCACCCCACCACGCGGAAGAAGGCAACACGATGAGCGAGGCGTGCGGCTGCGGCAACGACGACCGCGACGAGGACGAACGCGAACCCGAACGGCTCTGGGAGGTCAGCGAACTGCGCGCCGCCGCCGCGGCCGGGGTGCTGCTGCTGGCCGGCTACGTCGTGGGCTGGGCCGACGGGCCGCGGCCGGTCGAGACCGGCCTGTACGCGCTGGCGTTGGCGGTCGGGGCTGCGACGTTCGTGCCCTCCACCCTGCGGCGGCTGGCCAAAGGCCAGATCGGGGTCGGCACGCTGATGACGATCGCCGCCGTCGGTGCGGTGATCCTCGGCGAGGTCGGCGAGGCCGCCATGCTGGCGTTCCTGTTCTCCATCAGCGAGGGCCTCGAAGAATACTCACTGGCCCGCACCCGCCGCGGCCTGCGCGCGTTGCTGTCCCTGGTCCCCGATCAGGCCACCGTCCTGCGCAACGGCACCGAAACCACCATCACCCCAAGCGAGTTGCGGGTCGGCGATCGGATGCTGGTCAAACCCGGCGAACGCCTGGCCACCGACGGCACCATCGTGTCGGGGCGCACCGCCCTGGATGTTTCGGCGATCACCGGCGAATCCGTACCGGTGGAAGCCGGGCCCGGTGATGAGGTGTTCGCCGGGTCGATCAACGGCACCGGCGTGCTGGAGGTCGAGGTCACCAGCACCGCCGCGGATAACTCGCTGGCCCGGATCGTGGCGATCGTGGAAGCCGAGCAGTCCCGTAAAGGTGACGCCCAGCGCCTGGCCGACCGGATCGCCAAACCCCTGGTGCCGGCGATCATGGTGGCCGCCGCCCTGATCGCTGCCATCGGGTCCGTGCTGGGTGATCCGTTGGTGTGGATCGAACGGGCCCTGGTCGTGTTAGTGGCGGCGTCGCCGTGTGCCCTGGCGATTTCGGTGCCGGTGACCGTGGTCGCCGCGATCGGCGCGGCCAGCAAGCTCGGTGTCCTGGTCAAAGGCGGGGCCGCGCTGGAAGCCCTCGGCGCGGTGCGCACCATCGCGCTGGATAAGACCGGCACCTTGACCGCCAACAAGCCTACAGTGATCGAGGTGGCCACCACCAACGGCGCCACCCGCGAACAGGTGCTCGACGTGGCGGCCGGGTTGGAGGCGCGCAGCGAACATCCCTTGGCCGCAGCGATTCTCGCCGCCACCGATGGCCCGGTCCGCCCGGCCGAGGATGTCGAGGCGGTCACCGGTGCCGGGCTGACCGGCCACCGCGATGGCCGCCGGTTGCGGCTGGGGCGGCCCGGCTGGCTCGATGCCGGCCCGCTGGCCGACCAGGTCGCGGCCATGCAGGCGGCCGGGGCCACCGCGGTCCTCGTCGAAGACCACGACCAGCTGATCGGCGCGATCGCGGTGCGCGACGAACTGCGCCCCGAAGCCGCCCAGGTGGTCGCGGCGTTGCGCCGCGGCGGGTATCGGGTGGCGATGTTGACCGGCGACAACTCAGCGACCGCCACCGCACTGGCCACACAGGTCGGGATCGACGCCGTGCATGCCGACCTGCGACCCGAAGATAAAGCCACCCTGATCGCTCAACTGCGCCAACAATCTTCGACCGCCATGGTCGGTGACGGGGTCAACGACGCTCCCGCTCTGGCCACCGCCGACCTGGGCATCGCCATGGGGGCGATGGGCACCGACGTGGCCATCGAAACCGCTGACGTCGCCCTCATGGGTGAAGACCTGCGCCACCTCACCCAAGCCCTCGCCCACGCGCGGCGCGCCCGGCGCATCATGCTGCAAAACGTCGGCCTATCCCTCGGACTGATCACGATACTCATCCCGCTCGCTCTCACCGGAGTACTCGGACTGGCAGCCGTCGTGGCCGTGCACGAACTCGCTGAAATCGTCGTCATCGCCAACGGAGTGCGCGCGGGCCGCACCAAACCCCTCGGCGAGGCTACGGCTGCCGCACGGGACGGTGTTCGGGTCGCTGCGGCCACTGGCTAACGAGAAAGACGTCAGAAGGGCGGAGCGTTGCTTCTGGCCGTCAGGATGTGTGCGGGACAATGAGTTCCGGTGATGCTTCGGTTAAGGCTGCCAGTCTCGCCGCCTTGCGGTCGGCGTGCTCGATGGTGATGCGTAGTTGGTTAACGTCGCCCAGCCACTTGTTCTTTTGGGCTTCGTCTACTTGGGCGCGAAGGTTGTCGCGAATGGCGTCGAGCCTTGCAGCCTGGGTCGGTTCGACTTCGCAGAAATCACATCGGAGGCAGGCGTGTTCGTGGGTGCAGTCAGATCCGTAGGGTCGGTGGCAGTTGCCGAGCGCGATCTTGCGCTGCCCGAAGTGTTGGATGAATTCGTCCCATTCGGCTTGCGTGGGCTCACGGTACTCGGCCGACGGCCGCGCCTGTCTGCGGTTGTCGATAAAGCGGTCGTACGCCTCGAAGACATCTTTCTGATAGACAGCGGTGTAGCCGCGGGTGACCTCGATGTTGTTGTGGCCCACAATCTGTGCGGCCAGGTGGATGGGAAAGCCGGCGTTGACGATGTCGGTAATGAAGATCCGGCGGAAGTCATGGGGCGTGAAGTGCAGCGCCGTACCGTCGGTGTCCGTCAAAGCCATGTTGTTGGCGAGTTCGGACAACCATTTTCGGATTGTGCATTGGTTGATGACCCGTGACCGGCCGCCCTCGCGGATCTGAATCAGATGCGGCAGCGGCGCCGACACCTGGCGTTCCTGTGTGTCGATGCGGCAGCACAGGGGGACGCGGCCGTCAATGCTGATGAACTCGACCAGTCGCGCCAAGGTGGTGGTCAACTCTGGGCAGCAGGGAAATATCCGCTCTTGATCGGTCTTGCTGGGCGCGATCTGTAGGAGCGGGATTACCGTGCCATCGGGCTTGCGGTACTGCTTGACGCTCAGATGGGTCAGTTCGAGCATCTCTTCGATCCGGATACCGGTGTGGCGCAGAATTTCGATGATCGTCCAGGTCATGAAGGCGCGGGTGACGGTGTAGGGGATGTCGACTCGCTTCTCCGTTCCATCTTGCAGGGCATTGATGCGCACTCGATCGGCCTGCTTGCCCGATGCGTGCTTGATGTAGGTGCTCCCCTGCACGGCGAAGGGTTCGCCGACCGGCGCGGTCTTGGAGATGTCTTGCAACTCGGTGGCCTGCAGATAGGCGCGGTGGGCTGCGGCGACGAGTGCATCGATGTGCGGGGCGAGCGTGCGGGTGCGTGCTTGCATGCGATGCGCCCGCTGGGCCCGGCGCTTCTGCTGCCCTCGTACGTCGCGGATGCTGACCGGACATGAGACAGCCCAATGTGCCCACGTCGAGGGATCCTCGTGGGCCCAGGCGGCCACGTCGAGGTAGAAGCTGCGGACTGCTCCGAGGATGCTCTCGGCGTGGCGGCGCGGTGTGCCGTCCGGTTTGGTGCGCAACCACTCTTTCCACTCGGCTGCTTGAGCTTTGGTCAGGCTGATCGTGTCGATGCCGGGATTGGCGTCTTCGATGGGCTTCCAGAACAGCTTCACGAGGTTTCGGCTGGTGCCGTCGAGGCTGGCGTAGTCCTGGCCGACGGCGATCTCAGCGAGGTAGGCGATTAGAAGCCTGCGAACGCTGGGGGCTCGCACGTCGAAGCGGTCGACCAGTTCGGTGGGAGTGAGGCGTTTGGCGATGAGATAACGCCGTAGATCGTCGGCTTCGCCGGCGAAGAGTCCGCCGCGGCGGCCGTAATGCCACATGGCGTGAAGGTCGCCCGGCATCCTGCCTGTCGAGGTCAGAAAGTCTCGATAGGCCAACACGTGGCGGCTGTGCAGCTCGGTGATCGGCAGTCCGTTGACGATGCTGATGCGTACCAGGTGGGTGACGGTTCGCCATTTCTTCACTTCGGGTGCGCCTTCCTGCTGCGCGGCGGCGAAGTAGCGATCCCAGGCCTCTGGTTCGTGGGTGGTTGTCCAGTCGCGGTAGAAACGGGCCTGCTTGTTCTCGATCAGCCAGTCGTAGCCCGGGCGAATGACGCCGAGCAGAATGAGTGCGTTGATGGACAGCCGTGCTCCGAGCCGTGTGTGCGATCCTGTCGACAAGGCGGGACACCACGCCTTCGGCTGGTTGTCGGAATCGCTGGCAATCCAACGATCTTGATAGCTTTCGCCGGCGTAGCCCTCCAGCCAGTCCAGCAACCTGCTCAGCCAGAGTCGGGCGCCGCTGCGGGCTTCCGCCTCACTGCGGTACTTCTCACTCATCCGCGCCATCACCAGTGGAAGCCCGGCGGTGATGGTGCGCTCGCGCTCCGTGGCGGTGACGGTGTTTCCGAACCACGGATGGTCCTCGGGGGTCGGCGACAGCGGCGGCAACACCTCGACGGGGTGGTTAGCGAACGCGGACGAACTCTGCATTGACTGTGCACGAGTGAGAACCCGCGGCATCAGGAGTCCCGCCCGAACAGCACGTGGAGGTCTTCTGCGGCATAGCCTTTCGCTGGGGCGGGTGGAGGTGCAGGTGGCCGGTTCCAGTGTTGGTCGAGTTTGTCGATGAGTTCGGTGACGCTGGGTCGCAGGTAGCGGGTGGTGCTGGCGATCGATGCGTGCCGCATCAGCTCCTGCATCTCCGCGATGGTCATGTTCTCGTCCTGGGCGAGACGCATGCAGAAAGTGTGTCGGAAATCGTGCATCGTGACGTTGGACCCGAGCAGCGCGTTACTGCGCTCGAGGATCTGTCGCATGGCCCAATAGCTCAGGGGCCGTGGAGTGCCCCGCAATGTCATCCAGACCGACTCTTCCGGCGGCCCTGCGGGGCGCTCAGCAAGGTAGCGGGCGATCCAGAGATACGCGGCGGGACTGATACGGACCAAAACCCGACTTCCGTTGCCGCCCTTCGGGATTATGTCGGCCGTATGGTCGGCAGCATGGAGCATCCCGCGGCGCATGCTGAGCAGTTCACTGGCGCGCAGTCCAGAGGAAATCGCCGTGGCGACGATGGCGCGGTCCCGGTTGGTTCTCAGCGAGGTGAATACCTCCTCGTACAGGGCGTCGCTGAGCGCGCGCGGCGCACGGTCCACCAGCTTCTGCCGATAAGGCGCACGCTTCTCAGGTCGCGGACTGTCGAAGTGTTGACGGTGCGCATCGAGCCTGGTGAGGTCGGCGCGCGATTTCGGTACCGGATTGATGAGCGGCCCCAGATCTGATTCGAGGGCGAACTCGTAGAAGCCGCTCAGCGAGGAGAGCCGGCGATTCATCGACGACCGCGTGTACGAGGATTCCAGGTACGGCTTCCCGGTGCGCTCGTTAACAGAACCGGGAGTTGGTCGGTGACTATCCGAACTCGACGAGCTGCGTCGTCGTTGAGGATTCTCCCGGCACCGGTACCACCGCACCCAGTCCCGGACTTCAGCCCGGGTTGCCTGCGCCCATGAAACCTGAAGTACGCCAAGGAACCGAGTCCAACTCAGGAGGTCGTACGCATACGCCCGCAACGTTGCAGGCGAGCAGTCGCTTGCATCGAGGTCAGCCAACCAAACATTGACATGGTCGACACCGGCACCGGACCCATCAACCATCCGCCACGGCAACGAGCCGGTGTCGCCGCGCAAGACCGCACCGACCCTTGGCACATCGAGAGTTTCGACTGGTCTCGGTTCGATTCCATCGTCCATCGCAGCCCCTGGTCTGGAAGGTCAATCTGCTTGGAGGCTAAACGCACCGACCGACAAGCTGGGATTGCACAGCCCCAAGTGGTGGACCCCCAAGTGCAGTTAACCGCACCCTGGCATACCTTGTCCGAGCTGATGATTGGGACTACTCGGTCGAGGCGGCCCGCGCTGGCGCGGCACGCAGCTATGTATATGGCGGTGTGCCCGTGAGCCGCTACGCCGCAATAGCGGCGGCCGAGCGGGAGGCCAAGGAGGCAAAGCGTGGGCTCTGGGGCCCACCGTGCAATGGCGATACGGCTTCCAGACCGGCAACAGTCACGAGCGGGTCGGCGGCGACTGTTCCATCGCCGTCGCTCGCCCCGCCTCCCCCGGTACCTTCGGCGCCGGCGTCGCCCGCGAGCGTCTACTACAAGAATTGCGATGCAGCACGCGCCGCCGGGGCCGCCCCAATTCAGGTCGGCGAGCCGGGTTATCGCAAAGGGCTCGACCGAGACGGCGACGGCACCGCATGCGACACATGAGTGTCTGTCCACACCAACGGGCTGCGGGTTGTGCGGTGCCATCGCATAGAAACAGTGGAGCCACGACACTCGATCACAGCGCCATCTGAGGCGCGTCAGTAGTCGATGATCGAGCGCCAATACTCCTCGGGTATTTCGCCGTTCGACTTCAAGACCATCGCCAGCCCGGTCGCCATCGCGATGCCGAGCAGTCCGAGCCATAGCCCGAAGAGCCCGATGACGGCCCAGCACACCGCGGTGATCGCCGGCCACGGCGACAGCACCGCCAGCACGGGCGCGAAGAAGAACCCGGCACCGATGTACCACGCCGACCCGGCACGGTCGGAGATCAGCACGAACCGCAGCCACCGCGGAATCGGCGTCGTGGCGGGAAGGGTTCCCATGATTCTCCTTTCTGCTCGATGATCACCGTCAACGCTCCCCCGCTGAGGTAACCGCCGCAATTACCTGCGACGTAGTGGATGCACGGTGCGCGAGAGGCCACACTGACAACCATGACCTCCGCGGGTGTGCAGACCCAGGCGTTCGGCGGGCTGCTGAAGTTGTGGCGCCGGCGTCGTCGGCTCAGTCAGCTCGACCTGGCCATCGCGGCCGAGGTGTCGCCGCGGCACGTCAGCTTCATCGAAACGGGCCGGTCCGCGCCCAGCCGGACGATGGTGCTACGGCTGGCCGAGGTGCTCGACGTGCCGCGCCGCGAACAGAACCAGCTCTTGCTGGCGGCGGGCCTTGCTCCGGTGTATCCCGAGCGCTCACTCGACGACCCGGACATGGCCGCGGTCCGGGCCGGGATCGACCGAGTCCTCAACGCCTACAACCCCTTTACCTGCATCGTGGTGGATCGCGGTTGGCAGATCGTGCGGGCGAACGAGGGTACCGGCGTGTTGTTGGAGGGTGTAGCCCCCGAGCTTCTCCAACCGCCCAACGCGTTGCGGATCGCCCTGCACCCCGACGGGTTGGCGCCCCGGATCCGTAACCTCGCGCAGTGGCGACACCATCTCATCGAGCGCCTCCGGCGCGAGGTCGCCGTCAGCGGATCGCACGAGCTGTCGACGTTGCTGGCCGAAATCGATTCCTACCCCGGCGGTTCCGGCGGCTCGTCGGATCTGGGCGGCGTCGCGGTGCCGCTCGAGCTCTACACACCCGACGGGCGGCTGCTGACCTTTCTGTCCACCGTCACGACATTCGGCACCGCGCTCGACCTCACCGCCGCTGAGCTCTCCATCGAGGCCTTCCTCCCCGCCGACGACGCCACCGCGACCGCCTTGCGGTGATCGGCACGAGTGTCCTGCTCTGCGGGTAGTCCGACCGAACCGCGCATGTGCGGCCGCAAACACCAATAGAGTCTGGCGTCATGGACAACCGACTCGTTGCGGCAGCCGCAGTCATGCTCGTCGCCGGTGCCGCGGGCTGCTCGACGCCGCCCGCCGCACTCGGGGGGACGACCGCGAAGGTAACCATCAACGGCGAGAGCACCGGTGGCCCGCACGCGGTGTTGTGCAAGCAATCCGGGTGGCTGTGGACGATCGAGACGCCCGAGGACACGAAAGGCTTCACGGCCAACATCGGCACCGGAGACAAGGTGACCGTCGAGGCGGTCACGTTCAACGACTTCGGTGGCTTCACCGGCAACTTCTGGAAAGGGAACATCGGCGAGGCTGAGGTGAAGGGCACCGGTGGCAAGTTCACGATCACCGGTTCGGCCGACGGCTCCTTCACCGACAACCCAAGCAACGCGGTGACTGCCACCTTCCGTATCGAAGCCAACTGCTGAGCGGGCACCGTGCACAAATTTCGCCAAGCGGTGGAGGCCGCCGACCTCGACGCCATGATGGCGTTGTGCCGCGACGACGTTGTGTTCCGTAGCCCCGTCGTCTTCACCCCCTACCAGGGGCGCGACGCGCTGCGCCACATCCTGAAGGCCGTGATGGAGGTCTTCGAAGACTTCCGGTACGTCCGCGAGATCGGAGCGCCCGACGCGTCCGATCACGCGTTGATGTTCCAGGCCAAGGTCGGCGACAAGGACATCGAAGGCTGCGACTTCATCCGAACCGACGAGAGCGGCGCGATCAGTGAGCTCACGGTGATGGTCCGACCCCTGTCGGCGACGTTGACGCTGGCCGAGATGATGAAGGAACGCCTCTCCGCTTCTTGATCACTGGTCTGACCACTTGACCTCTGTCCGGTCGGCTGGCACTCTGGCGGCATGGCCCTGCAACCGGTAAATCGGCGCTCCGTGCCCGAAGACGTGTTCGAGCAGATCGTGTCGGAGGTGCTCAGCGGGCAGATGCAGCCCGGCGAGTCGCTGCCCAGCGAGCGCAGATTGGCCGAGGTCCTCGGCGTCTCCCGCCCCGCTGTCCGCGAGGCGCTCAAGCGGCTCACGGCCGCGGGTCTGGTTGAGGTGCGCCAGGGCGACGCCACCACGGTCCGTGACTTCCGGCGCCACGCCGGCCTGGACCTGCTTCCCCGCCTCCTGATCCGGGGCGGCGAACTCGATCTGTCCGTCGTCCGGAGCATCCTCGAGACGCGGCTGCACAACGGCCCCAAAGTCGCCGAACTGGCCGCCGAACGCGGCGGCACGAACCTGGCCCCATCGCTCGATCAAGCTCTGCAGGACCTGGCCGCCGCGGACGATCCCGTCGAACAGCAACGTCACGCCCTGACGTTCTGGGACCACATCGTCGACGGCGCCGACTCGATCGCCTTCCGGCTGATGTACAACACACTGCGGGCCACCTACGAACCGGCGCTCCCCGCACTAGCGGCGGTGATGGCCGACGAGGTCGGCAGGCCGCAGGCCTACCGGGAATTGGCCGACGCGATCACGGCCGGCGATCCGCCGCGGGCCCGGCAGGCCGCCCAGAACCTTCTCGAGCCGGCGACGACAGCCCTGCTGCACGCTCTCGACGATCTGGAGAAACAGCGATGACAACCACGGACGCACGTCGCGCGCGCAAATCGTTCACGCTCGCTGATGCACTCGGTGAGTTCTCAAAACACCCCTCCCCCTGGATGATCGGCGCCACCCTGGTGGCCGCGGCGGTGGCCCGCATCGTCGTCGGCGACTGGCAGATCACCGATGCGGTCGTGCCGGTGGTGATGCTCGCGGTCTTCCCGTTCTTCGAATGGATCATCCACGTCTTCGTCCTGCATTGGCGGCCGAAACGGCTGGGACCCTTGACGATCGATCCGCTGTTGGCCCGCGAACACCGGGGGCACCACAGCGATCCGCGCAGCATCCCGCTGATCTTCATCCCATGGAAGTCCCTGGCCACGTGGGTTTTACCGGTGACCGTCGCCATCGGCCTCCTGGCGTTCCCCCGCCTGGGTCTCGGGCTGTCGTACCTCGTCTGCATCGGCGTGCTCGGACTGGTGTACGAGTGGACGCACTATCTGATCCACAGCGACTACAAACCGAAAACCGCTCTCTATCGGGCGGTCTGGCGTAACCATCGCCATCATCACTTCAAGAACGAGCACTACTGGTTCACGGTCACCAGCTCCGGGACGGCCGACCGAGTGCTCGGCACGTACCCTGATCCGTCCACGGTGGAGAACTCACCGACGGCGAAGAACCTTCACGCCGGCGCTCAACCGGCGTGAAGGTGTCGGCGGCTACTGAACGATGACCGGGTCGCCGATGCTCACCGTGTCGTAGTACCACGCTGCGTTGTCCGGGCTGAGATTGATGCAGCCGTGGCTGACGTTCTCATACCCCTGCGAACCCGTCGACCACGGTGCGGAGTGCACGTACACCCCACCCCAGTTGATGCGAACCGCGTAGTAGACGGTGAGCTTGTAACCCTCGGGATCGGACAGCGGAATGCCGATGGTGCGCGAATCCATGATCACCGGGCTCTGCTTCTCGAGCACCGTGAACGATCCCCTGGGTGTCGGGTACTTCGGCTTGCCCATCGATGCGGGCATCTCGCGCATGGTTTCGCCGTCGATGCTGACGGTGAAGGTGTGGGCGTCGATGTCGGCCACCCCGAGCACCTCGGCTCCGGTCTGGAAACTGGCCTTGGTGTTCCCCGCCGTGACTGTGATGGTCGAATGCGCCGGGAAGAACTGCTCCGGAGTCCACTGCAGCACACGGTCATCGAGCCAGGCGAACTTCCCGGCCTGAGTCCCGGCGGGCATGGTCGGCGCGGACACCGCAAAGGTGCGCTCGGCGGCCGCGCGGTCTTCGATCGCCCGGTTGAACGTCACCGTGATCGGATGTGCCACACCGACTGTCTGGCCGGCCGGTTGAATGCTGGCTACATCGGTCGGCGTTGCGACACCCGCGGAACTAGTCGGGGCGGAGACCACGGTGAGTACCGCGAGGCTCGCCACCGCGAGCAGATTTCGTAGCTTCAGCACACTTCCATCCTAAGTCGTCTCATGAGGTTCCCCCGGTAATCGCAAGTCGGGCCCGTAGGCGCATGTCGGTGTCGACTTCACAGCGCATATCGAATCCGCTGTTCAGAACGTTTCACCCCGCCCGGTCAGCCGACCCCCTCGATCGATAGCAACAGGGGGTCGAAGCCAGCGTTATCCGCGCCCGGCGCACCGACTGGTCCGTGCGGGCAACCCGCGTGGGCACCACCTACGCCGCGACCGCCTCGCGCGGCGTCGGGTGCGGATTTGCCGACACGGCGGCCGGCGAGTCACGCAGGCGGCGGCCTGTCTCTTATACACATCTCCGAGCCCACGAGACTGCAGCT
>NZ_LZSQ01000076.1 GCF_001665535.1 Mycobacterium sp. 852002-51961_SCH5331710 | reverse complement strand
TCCAGATCACGCCGAGACCGGCCGAGTCGCCGACGATGATCTCGACGTTGTCGGCGTAGGTCCCGCTGCCGCGCAGGTCCACGACGACGATCGCGCGCGAGAGTTCCTCGACGCGGATCTGCAGATGCCCGTAGGCCACCGCGTCCTCGCCCGGGCCGGTGATGTCGATCTCGATCGGTTCGGCGATCTCTGTGTCGCGGGCGACCGTGACGATCGTCGCGCTGTCGAACGACGAATACGCCTGCGCGGCAACGCGGTCAGCGGGCACACCGCCTTGGCCGAGCCGCTCGTCGTCACGCCCGACTGTTTCCACGGTGACTCCGGGGCGTTCACTCACGGCGATCGTCGCGCTACCCGAGGCGACCGCGGAGCCGTCGTGCAGACCGCGCAGGCGCTTCAACGGCGTGAACCGCCAGATCTCGTCGCGACCGCCGGGCACCTCGAAGGCGTTCACGTCGAAGGAGGTGAAGATCTCGCCCTTGTTGAGTGCCGACCCGGCCGGTGTCCCCTCGATCGCAGTGGTTAATTCCGACGACGCCACTAGCCCACCGCGCCTTCCATCTGCAGCTCGATCAGCCGGTTGAGCTCCAGCGCGTACTCCATCGGAAGCTCCTTGGCGATCGGCTCGACGAAGCCACGCACCACCATCGCCATCGCCTCGTCCTCGGTCAGGCCGCGGCTCATCAGGTAGAACAGCTGATCCTCGCTGACCTTCGACACGGTGGCCTCATGGCCCATCGTCACGTCGTCCTCGCGGATGTCGACGTACGGGTAGGTGTCGGAGCGGCTGATCGTATCGACAAGCAGCGCATCGCATTTCACGCTCGAGCGTGATCCGTGCGCGCCCTTGTTGACCTGGACCAGACCACGGTACGAGGCGCGACCGCCGCCACGGGCGACGGACTTGGACACGATGTTGCTCGACGTGTTGGGCGCCAGGTGCAGCATCTTGGCGCCGGTGTCCTGGTGCTGCCCCTCGCCGGCGAAGGCCACCGAGAGCACCTCGCCGCGGGCATGCTCACCGGTCATCCACACCGCGGGGTACTTCATCGTGACCTTGGAGCCGATGTTGCCGTCGACCCACTCCATGGTCGCGCCGGCCTCGGCCCGGGCGCGCTTGGTGACCAGGTTGTAGACGTTGCTCGACCAGTTCTGGATGGTCGTGTACCGGCAGCGCCCGCCCGCCTTGACGATGATCTCCACGACCGCCGAGTGCAGCGAGTCGCTCTTGTAGATCGGCGCCGTGCAGCCCTCGACGTAGTGCACGTAGGCACCCTCGTCGACGATGATCAGCGTGCGCTCGAACTGACCCATGTTCTCGGTGTTGATCCGGAAGTAGGCCTGCAGCGGGATGTCGACGTGCACGCCGGGCGGCACGTAGATGAACGAGCCACCCGACCACACGGCGGTGTTCAGCGCGGAGAACTTGTTGTCGCCGGCCGGGATCACCGTGCCGAAGTACTGCTTGAAAATCTCCGGATGCTCGCGCAGCGCGGTGTCCGTGTCGAGGAAGATGACGCCTTGAGCCTCCAGGTCCTCGCGGATCTGGTGGTAGACGACCTCGGACTCGTACTGAGCCGCGACACCGGAAACCAGGCGCTGCTTCTCCGCCTCGGGGATGCCCAGCTTGTCGTAGGTGTTGCGGATGTCCTCGGGCAGGTCGTCCCACGTGGCGGCCTGCTTCTCCGTCGACCGCACGAAGTACTTGATGTTGTCGAAGTCGATGCCCTCGAGGTTGGAGCCCCAGTTCGGCATCGGCTTCTTATCGAAGGTGCGCAGCGCCTTCAGCCGGATGTCGAGCATCCACTGCGGCTCGTTCTTCTTTGCGGAGATGTCCCGAACCACCGCCTCGGACAGCCCGCGCTGCGCGCTGGCGCCCGCGACGTCGGAGTCCACCCAGCCGTAGCCGTAGCGGCTCAGCGAAGCGATGGCCTCGTCCTGGCTGAGCGGCTCGCCTACCTTGTGGACCTCGGGTGTCGTCGTCATCTCGACGCTCCTTGCTTGTTGGTGGGGGCTGATTGGGCTGAAGCACTGATCTTTTCGACCAGCGGTACGTGCGTCGTGCAGGCGAAGTCGCCGTTGACGATCGTGGCGAGCCTCTGCACGTGGGTTCCCAGAATCTCGGCGAAGGCCTCCCGCTCGGTCTCGCACAACTCGGGGAACTCCTCCGCGACGTGTGAGACCGGACAGTGATGTTGACACAACTGGATTCCGTGGATGGATCCGGCGGGTGTCACCGATGTCACAGTGGTCGCGTAGCCGGCCTTGGTCAGCGCGTCGGCGACCCTGTCGGCTTTAGATGCAACGTCATCGGGGCCCTCGGTTACTCCCGCCAGGATTCCGTCGATCCGGCGGCGCGCGAATGTCCGCACGGCGTCGTCACCGCCGATCTCGCGAAGTTGGCGGAGGGCCGCCACGGCCAGATCGTCGTAGGCGTGGCCGAGCTTGGCGCGCCCCGCCGCGGTGAGGCGGTAACGCTTCGCGGGCCTGCCCCGGCCGGTGTGCTGCCAGGCCGCCGCGGCGCTGGCCTGCGCGTCTCCGGCCTCCATCAACGCGTCGAGGTGACGACGCACTCCTGCGGCCGAGATTCCGAGCTGTTCGCCGATCTCACCGGCGGTGATGGGTCCGGATTGGAGCAGCAATTGCACGATCGCCCCACGGGTGTGGCGATCGGCTCCTGCCTCCGGACTGAATTTCACAACACTATTGTGACGGAATTCGGAAAGTGGTGTAAAGCAAGGGCACCCTTAGCGTGACAAGAGCCATAACATGGGCGGTTACGCTGCTGAGGTGGCAGCCCGCCTCCCCTCGTTCAGCACGTCGATCGCCCGTTGGCACGCCGACGAACGCCCAGTGGGCTCACCCCTCAACGATGCCGAGGTCATCGCGCTGCGTCGGACGCGGCTGTTCGGGGCGACCGGCACGGTCCTGATGGCGATCGGCGCCCTGGGCGTCGGAGCCAGGCCGGTGGTGCAGGATCCGACGTTCGGTGTGCGGCTGCTCAACCTTCCATCGCGCATACAGACGGTGTCGTTGACCATGACCACCACGGGCGCGGTCATGATGGCGCTGGCCTGGCTGATGCTGGGGCGGTTCGCGCTCGGTGACCGGCGGATGTCGCGCAGTCAGTTGGACCGGTTGCTGTGGCTATGGGTGTTGCCGCTGCTCCTCGCCCCGCCTATGTACAGCCGCGACGTGTACTCCTACCTCGCGCAAAGCGAGATCGGCATCAAGGGTCTGGATCCGTACCGGGTCGGCCCGGCCACCGGCCTGGGCCTGGACCACGTGTTCACCCTCTCGGTGCCCAACATGTGGCGCGAGACGCCGGCACCCTACGGGCCGCTTTTCCTGTGGATCGGCCAGGGCATCTCCGCGCTGACCGGCGAGAACATCGTGGCCGCGGTGTTGTGTCACCGGGTGGTCGTTCTGCTCGGCGTGGGGCTGATCGTCTGGGCGACGCCGCGACTCGCGCGCCGCTGCGGTGTCGCCGAGGTGAGCGCGCTGTGGCTGGGGGCGGCCAACCCGCTTCTGATCATGCACCTGGTCGGGGGCATCCACAACGAGGCCCTGATGCTGGGCCTGATGCTGGCGGGCACCGAGTTCGCGCTGCGCGGCGTCGACGCCGCTACCCCGCTCCTTCCCAGACCGCTGTCCTGGCCCCACGACCGCGAGCAGTGGGCGCGATGGTGGCCCCTGGCGATGCTGTTGGTCGGCGTCGTCTTGATCACCCTGTCCTCGCAGGTCAAGCTGCCGTCGTTGCTGGCGCTCGGCTTCGTGGCGATGGCGCTGGCCTGCCGGTGGGGCGGAACCGTCAAGGCGTTCTTCCTGGCAGGCGGGTCGTTGACGGCCGTATCCGTCGTGGTGATGGCGCTGATCGGGTGGGCCAGCGGCCTCGGGTTCGGCTGGCTCAACACGCTGGGCACCGCCAACGTCGTGCGCAGTTGGATGTCGCTGCCGACCCTGTTGGCGCTGGGCACCGGGCAGGTCGGCATCCTGCTGGGGCTGGGCGACCACACCACCGCCGTGCTGGGCCTGACCCGTGCGATCGGCGTGTTCATCATCGCGATCCTGGTGACCTGGCTGTTGTTGTCGGTCCTGCGCGGGCGCCTGCATCCGGTGGGCGGGCTCGGCGTCGCGCTCGGCGTGACCGTGCTGCTGTTCCCGGTGGTCCAGCCCTGGTACGTGCTGTGGGCGGTGCTCCCGCTGGCAGCGTGGGCCACCCGGCCGGCGTTCCGCAGCACCACAATCGTCGTGACGCTGGCCGTCGGCATCTTCGGGCCGACCGCGAACGGCGACCGGTTCACGGTCTTTCAGATCCTCCTCGCGACCGCGGCGAGCACCGTGATCGTCGTCGCGCTCATCCTGCTGACCTACAACCGGTTGCCCTGGCGCAGCGTCACGAGTCCGCCGCACGAGCAACCGCCGCCACCGCCGCCCCAACCGGTGCGGCCCGACGCCTACGCTGAGTCCCCGTGACCCACTCTGGATCCGGGGCGTCCCCGGCGGCCCCCGTGCGCCTGAGCGGAGTCACCAAGCGGTACGGGTCGACGGTCGCGGTCTCCGAACTCGATCTCGAGGTGCAGGCGGCCGAGGTCTTCGCGCTTCTCGGGCCGAACGGCGCAGGCAAGACCACGACCGTCGAGATGTGCGAAGGCTTCATCAGGCCCGACTCCGGAACCATCAGGATCCTCGGGCTGGACCCGTTCGGCGACAACGCCCGGTTGCGTGAACGCATAGGCGTCATGCTGCAGGGCGGCGGCGGATATCCGGCCGCCCGTGCAGGCGAGATGCTCAACCTCGTCGCCTCCTACGCGGCCAACCCGCTCGATCCCGCCTGGCTGATGGACACTCTCGGACTGACCGAGGCGGCGCGTACGACGTACCGACGACTGTCCGGCGGCCAGCAGCAGCGGCTGGCGCTCGCGTGCGCAGTGGTCGGTCGCCCGGAGCTGGTGTTCCTCGACGAGCCCACCGCGGGCATGGACGCGCATGCGCGAATCGTGGTGTGGGAGTTGATCGATGGATTGCGGCGCGACGGCGTGACCGTCGTGCTGACGACCCATCAGCTCACCGAGGCCGAGGAGCTGGCCGACCGCATCATGATCATCGACCACGGCGTTCCGGTCGCCACCGGGACGCCAGAGGAGCTGATGCGCAGCGGCGCCGAGAACCAACTGCGGTTCCGCGCCCCGCGCAAGCTCGACCTGTCGCTGCTCGTGTCCGCGTTGCCGGAGAGCTACAAGGCCACCGAGACCGCCCCCGGCGAATACCTGGTCGAGGGTGCGATCAACCCGCAGGTGCTGGCGACGGTGACGGCGTGGTGCGCACGTCTCGACGTCTTGGCCACCGACATGCGGGTCGAACAACGAAGCCTCGAGGACGTTTTCCTCGACCTGACCGGGCGGGAGTTGCGGTCATGACGACGAATCGCTTTGCGCCGGGCACCTTCTCACCCGATCCGGGGCCGGCCACAGTGCAGAAGATGCTCGCCGCGCAGTTCGGCCTGGAGCTGCGGCTGCTGCTGCGCAACGGCGAACAGCTGCTGCTGACGATGTTCATCCCGATCACGTTGCTGGTGGGGCTGACGCTTCTCCCCTTGGGCTCGTTCGGCGAGAACCGCGCCGCCACTTTCGTCCCCGCGATCATGGCGCTGGCCGTGATCTCGACGGCCTTCACCGGGCAGGCGATCGCGGTGGCGTTCGACCGCCGCTACGGTGCGCTGAAACGTCTTGGCGCCACGGCGCTTCCGGTGTGGGGAATCATCGCGGGCAAGTCGCTGGCGGTGGTCGCGGTCGTCTTCCTGCAGTCGATCGTTTTGGGCGGCATCGGTTTCGCACTGGGCTGGCGCCCACACCTCGCGGGCCTGGCGCTCGGCGCGGCGATCATCGCGTTGGGCACAGCGGGTTTCGCCGCGCTGGGCCTACTGCTGGGCGGCACGCTTCGCGCCGAGATCGTGCTCGCGTTGGCCAACCTGCTGTGGTTCGTGTTCGCGGGGCTCGGCGCGCTGACGCTCGAGGGCGGCATGGTGCCGTCTGGGGCGCAGTGGGTGGCCCGGCTGACGCCGTCGGGCGCCCTCACCGAGGCGCTGACCCAGGCGATGACGTTGTCAGTGGACTGGTTCGGCATCCTGGTGCTCGCGGTGTGGGGTGCCGTCGCCGCGTTGTGTGCGCTGCGCTGGTTCCGCTTCACCTGAGACCAGCAGGGGCAGCAGGTATTCGAGCTGTCCGACCTCCTCGATGTTGTGCTTCACCCATGCGCGCATCTTGTCGTCCGGGAACCGCCGGCGCACGATCCTGTTCACGAACGTGAGCAGCGGTGAGCGCGTGCCGAGATCCATCACCGATACGTAGTGCGCGCCATCGGCGCCTGCGGACCAGGTGTGCTCGAGCTGGAAAATCGGAATTCCCGCGACCCTCCTGACCAGACGGATGCCGGTCTCGTCGAGCTTCTCGACCCGCGCGATCTCGTCGATCTTGAACTCGGGCCGCCCGCCGAACGCCTCGACCATGCGGAACCGCGCGCCGTCGGCGGCCCCGCCGTCCGCTGCCGGTCGCGCCAGCGCCCAGTGGATGTGATCGATCGGATGCCAGGCCAGGTAGCGGTCGATGACCTCTCCCCCGTACACCATCGTGTCGCCGAGGTGGGTGAACCAGTCCAGCAGCATCGCCGGGGTCACGCCGGCCAGCGGCCGATGGTCGATGGTGATGCGACGCCGGCCGTGGCGATGGTCGAGATACCGCACCGTCGCCGTGTCGACGGAACGCAGCGGAAAGAGAACCGGGCGAGCCATACCATCCTCCTAAGATACGCAACCGTTTCTTATCGGATCACGCTAAACTCGCCGCGTAAGATACGCAAGCGTTTCTTCCGCAGGAGTGTCGGATGCCACGTCGTCGCGGTGAAGAACTCGACGCGGCGATCCGCGACGCGGCGCTCGACCTGCTCGCCAAGCACGGTCCCACCGGGGTGACGATGGAGGCCGTCGCAGCGGCGGCGCACACGAGCAAGCCCGTGTTGTACCGGCGCTGGCCGGACGCGCCGGCGCTGCTGCGAGACACCCTGGTGGGCATCGCCACCGCGGCGATCCCCCACGAAGACACCGGCAGCTACCGCGGCGACATGCTGGCCGTGCTGCGGGGCTGGGCCGCCTTGTTCACCGGACCTCGAGCGCCGGTGATCCGGGCCGCGATCGCCGCCGGCTCCCACGACCCGGACCTCACCGAGGCCTTCCGCAGGGGTGTCATCGCCTGGCGCAAGGAGGAGATGGCCGCCTTGCTGGCACGCGGCATCGCCCGCGGCGACGTCCGTGCCGACGTGCCCGTCGAGATCGCGCGGGAGTTGGGGCAGAGCGTGCTGTGGCACCGGCTGCTGATCACCGGGGACCCCATCGACGACGACCTGGTCGTCCAGCTGGTCGACGAGGTGCTGGTGCCGTTCGTGGCACCGCGGTAGCCCGCTACTACGACTTGTAGTTGCACTGCTCTACGATCGAGTGCGTGCGACGCGCCTTTCTGCGGCTGGTCGATCTGCTGCCGCTGCCCAGCCTGCGGGCTCAGCGCGTCATCGCCTTCCTCGTCATCCTGACTCAGGGCGGTATCGCGGTGACGGGCGCGATCGTTCGCGTCACCGCGTCGGGACTGGGTTGCCCGACGTGGCCGCAGTGCTTCCCGGGCAGCTTCACGCCGGTTCCGGTCGCCGAGGTGCCGGTCGTGCACCAGGCGGTCGAGTTCGGCAACCGCATGGTCACCTTCCTCGTCGTGCTCACCGCGGCGGCCGCGGTGCTGGCCGTGACCCGGGTCCGCCGCCGCCGCGAGGTGCTGATCTACGCCTGGTTGATGCCGGCGTCGACGGTCGTACAGGCGGTCATCGGCGGCATCACGGTGCTGACCGGTTTGCTGTGGTGGACGGTCGCGGTCCACCTGCTGGCGTCGATGACCATGGTCTGGCTGTCGGTGTTGTTGTTCGTCAAGATCGGCGAACCCGACAACGGGGTGCCGGTCCGGCGGGCGCCGAAAGCGTTGCGGCAACTGACTCTGCTCAGCGCCATGGCCCTGTCCGCGGTGCTGGTGACGGGCACCCTGGTGACGGGCGCGGGCCCGCATGCCGGGGACAAGAGCGTCGACCGCACGATTCCGCGGCTGGAGGTCGAGATCACCACGCTGGTGCACACACACTCGGCGTTGATGGTGGCCTATCTGTCGCTGCTGATCGGGCTCGGCTTCGGCCTGCTGGCGGTGCGCGCACCCCGGCCGGTCCTGCTGCGGCTGGGCGTTCTCGTCGTCCTGGTGGTGGCCCAGGGGCTCATCGGCACCGTGCAGTTCTTCACCGGTGTGCCCGCCGCTTTGGTGGCGGTGCACGTCGCAGGCGCCGCGGCCTGTACCGCGGCCACCGCTGCGCTATGGGCGTCGATGCGAGAGCGGGCCGAGCCCGAACCGGTCGAGAGCTGACTCCACGGCGAGGACGAACGCGCGCTGCTGGCGCTCCCGTGTCGATTCGTCCAGTTGCATCCAGCCCAGCGACGGCTCGACGAGCTCGACCTCGAGCACCCGCGGATCGCTGCGCCCGCCGATGACGTCCACCCGCGCGTAGAGCAGCTCCTCGGTCGTCAGGTCCAGATGCGCTGAGGCTGCCGCCAACGCCGCGTGTCCGACGTCCCACACCTCGAAGTCGGGGTCCGCGGGACTCAGCGTCTCCTGGGCATAAGTGCCCGACGCGTCGAACGGCGGCGCCTGGCCGGGCTGCTGCAGAATCGGCCCCTTCGTGAAGGCGTGCGACTGCACGCCACCGATGAACACCAGCGCGGTCTCGCCGTCCTCGATGCGCGGGTCGAAGGGCTGCACCAGCACGGCGCGGCCCGCGTCCAGCAACCGGGCGGCGTGCTGCCGCGCGTCGTCGCGATTCGAAAAACGCAGCGTGTCAACCGATCCCACGCCAACAGCGGGTTTGACCACGACTTCGTCGCTGTTCGGCAGTCGCACCGTCTCCCCCGGTTCGAAGAATCGGCTCGGCACCGTCGGCACACCAGCCGCGGCCAGGTCGGCCAGATAGCGCTTGTCGGTGTTCCACGGCACCACGCGGGCCGGGTTGAGTAGATTGCGGACCCGCTGCGCCCATTCGAGGAACTCATCGAGCCGGTCGATGTAGTCCCACGTCGCCCGCAGAATCACCAGATCCGCCTCCAGCGTCGCGGGGTCGTCCCAGGACAACCAGCGTGCGTGCAACCCGTGCTTACCCAGCGCCGCGACCAGTCCGGCGTCGTCGCCGTCGCCCTCCGGCAGCGCCGGGCATCCGGCCAACACGATGCGCGGATGGAACAGGTTGGGCCGCGCGAGCTTCATAGTTGGCACGATAGAGCTATGCATGCCATCGAAGTCGCCGAGACCGGCGGACCCGAAGTCCTCACCTACGTCGAGAAGCCGCAACCGACTCCGGGCCCCGGCGAGGTGCTCATCAAGGCCGAAGCCATCGGCGTGAACTTCCTCGACACGTACTTCCGGTCCGGTCAGTACCCGCGGGAGACGCCGTTCGTCGTCGGCAACGAGGTGTGCGGCACCGTGGAGGCGGTCGGCGAAGATGTCGCCGCGTTGAAGGTCGGCGACCGCGTCGTCACCGCTCAGGCCAATGGGGCCTATGCCGAATACAGCGTCGCCCCAGCCGATTTCGTGGCCTACGTACCCGACGGCGTGAGCCCTGAGGCGGCTGCCGCATCTCTGCTCAAGGGCATGACCGCGCATTACCTGATCAAGTCGCTGTACCCGGTGCAGCAGGGCGACTCCGTGCTGGTGCACGCGGGGGCGGGCGGCGTCGGGCTCATCCTCACCCAGTGGGCCACCAGCATGGCGGTGCGGGTGATCACCACGGTGTCGACTCCGGAGAAGGCCGAGTTGTCGCGCGAGGCGGGCGCGGTGCGAGTGCTCGACTACCCGACCGACGCCGCGGCGTTCGGCGCCGAGATCAAGGAGATGACGGAGGGTGGCGTCGCCGCCGTGTACGACGGCGTCGGGGCCGCCACCTTCGAGGCCAGCCTGGCCAGCCTGCGGGTGCGGGGCACCCTGGCGCTGTTCGGGGCGTCGAGCGGGCCGGTTCCGCCGTTCGACCCGCAGCGCCTCAACGCGGCCGGCTCGCTGTTCCTCACCCGGCCGACCCTGGTGCACTACACCCGCACGGCCGACGAATTCGCCTGGCGTGCGGGCGAACTTCTCGACGCGATCGCCCAGGGCACGCTGACGATCACGGTCAGCGAGCGGTACCGCCTCGCCGACGCCGAACAGGCCCACCGGGACCTGCAGGGACGTAAGACCGTCGGCTCGGTGGTGTTGGTGCCCTAGTAGTGGCTAGAAGACCGTGGGCAGCGCCAGCACGGAGTCCACGGCCAGGGCCAGGAACACGACGGCCAGGTAGTTGTTCGACTGCAGGAACAGCCGCAGCGGCTTGACCGCCTCGCCGCGACGCACACCGTTGTAGAGCTGGTGCGCCATCACCAGGAACCATCCGCCCGCCAGCAGCGCCACGGAGGCGTACAGCCAGCCGGTGACGGGTGTGAGCGCCAGCGTCGCGGCCACGGTGAGCCACGTGTAGATCAGGATCTGCTTGGTGACCTGACGTTCGGTGGCGACGGCCGGCAGCATCGGGACGCCCGCGGCGCGGTAGTCCTCCTTGTAGCGCATCGCCAGCGCCCAGGTGTGCGGCGGCGTCCAGAAGAAGATGATCGCGAACATGACCACCGCGGGCCAGGCGATGGTTCCGGTGACCGCAGACCAGCCGATCATCACCGGCATGCAGCCGGCCGCACCGCCCCACACCACGTTCTGCGAGGTGCGGCGCTTGAGCAGCAGCGTGTAGACCAGCACGTAGAAAGCGATCGTCGCGCCCGCGAGATGGGCCGACAGCATGTTCGTCGTCCACCAGAGCCAGAAGAACGAACCGACGGACAGCGCCAGACCGAAGATCAGCGCGTGGCTGCGCGGGACCGTGGCCCGCGCCAGCGGCCTGCGCTCGGTGCGCTTCATCACCTTGTCGATGTCGGCGTCGGCCACGCAGTTCAGCGCGTTCGCACCCGCCGCCGCCAATAGCCCGCCGACCAGGGTGTTCATGATGAGTAGCGGGTCGACGGAGCCGCGGCTGGCCAGCAGCATGGCCGGGATCGTCGTGACCAGAAGCAGTTCGATGACGCGCGGCTTGGTCAGTGAGACGTAACCGAGGAGGATGTCGCGGATCCGCGTCCGGAGCGGCCCCGACGACGACATCCGGTCCCCGCCGACGAGGTGGCCGTCGTCGCGAACTCTCACGCAGATACTCCTGTCGAAATCGTCCCAGCGCGGGCGCTTCTACTACAGACGATGGTAGACCGCAGGGCAACGCCGACCTAATCCCGCCCGGCATCTCGCGCCGAGCGGCCTGCATTGGACGACCATCCCGCACTAGGGTGGATGAACGTGCAGCTGAGAAGAGCTCTATGCCGACCAGGAGTGCGCCTGTGACCACACTCGAAGAAATTTCCGCGCTGACCCGCCCGAACCACCCCGACGATTGGACCGAGGTGGACTCGCTGGCGGTCGACACCGTCCGGGTGCTGGCGGCGGACGCGGTGCAGAAGGTCGGCAACGGCCACCCCGGAACCGCGATGAGCCTGGCCCCGCTGGCCTATACGCTCTTCCAGCGCCAGATGCGCCACGACCCCAGCGACGTGCACTGGCTCGGCCGGGACCGGTTCGTGCTGTCGTGCGGGCACTCCAGCCTGACCCTCTACATCCAGCTCTATCTCGGTGGATTCGGGCTGGAGCTGAACGACATCGAGTCTCTGCGGACGTTCAAGTCCAAGACCCCCGGCCACCCGGAGTTCCGTCACACCAAGGGCGTCGAGATCACCACCGGCCCGCTCGGACAGGGCCTGGCATCGGCGGTCGGCATGGCGATGGCCTCGCGCTACGAGCGCGGCCTGTTCGACCCCGACACCCCTTGGGGCGAGAGCCCGTTCGACCACTACATCTACGTCATCGCCTCGGACGGCGACATCGAGGAGGGTGTCACCAGCGAGGCGTCGTCGCTGGCAGGCACCCAGCAGCTCGGCAACCTGATCGTCTTCTACGACAAAAACCAGATCTCGATCGAGCACGACACCAACATCGCGCTGTCGGAAGACGTCGCGGCCCGATACCGCGCCTACGGCTGGCATGTGCAGGAGGTCGAGGGCGGTGAGAACGTCGTCGGTATCGAGCAGGCCATCGCCGAGGCGAAGAAGGTCACCGACAAGCCGTCATTCATCGCGCTGCGGACGATCATCGGATATCCGGCGCCGAACAAGATGAACACGGGCGGCGTGCACGGTTCGGCGCTCGGCGAGGAGGAGGTCGCGGCGACCAAGAAGATCCTCGGCTTCGACCCCGACAAGACCTTCGAGGTGCGCCCCGAGGTCATCGAGCACACCCGCAAGCTCGTGGAGCGCGGCAAGGAGGCACACGCCAAGTGGCAGACCGACTTCGACGCCTGGGCCGAGCGTGAGCCCGAGCGCAAGGAGTTGCTCGACCGACTGCTCGCCCAGAAGCTACCCGACGGTTGGGATTCCGACCTGACCTACTGGGAGCCGGGCTCCAAGCCGCTGGCGACCCGCGCCGCGTTCGGTCAGGTGCTCAACGACGTCGCACCCAAGCTGCCCGAATTGTGGGGTGGTTCGGCAGATCTCGCCGGCAGCAACAACACCACGATCAAGGGTGTGAAGTCCTTTGGCCCGCCGTCGATTTCGACGTCCGACTTCACGGCGGACTGGTACGGCCGGGTGCTGCACTTCGGTGTCCGCGAACACGCGATGGGAGCCATCCTGTCGGGCATCGTGCTGCACGGCCCGACCCGCGCGTTCGGCGGCACGTTCCTGCAGTTCTCGGACTACATGCGGCCTTCGGTGCGGCTCGCGTCGCTGATGGACATCGACACCATCTACATCTGGACGCACGACTCCATCGGCCTCGGCGAGGACGGTCCGACGCATCAGCCGATTGAGCATCTCGCTGCGCTGCGCGCGATTCCGAACCTCTCCGTGGTTCGTCCGGGTGACCCGAACGAGACCGCGTACGCCTGGCGCAGCATCATCGCCCGCGGCAACGGCAGCGGTCCGGTCGGTTTCATCCTGACGCGCCAGGGCATCCCGGTGCTGGAGGGCACCGACGCCGACGGCGTGGCGCGCGGCGGCTACGTGCTCGGCGGCGGCAACCCCGACGACGCCGACGTGATCATCATCGCCACGGGTTCGGAACTTCAGCTCGCGGTGGAGGCCAGGAAGCAGTTAGCGGAGAAGGACATCACGGCATACGTGGTGTCGATGCCGTGTGTGGAGTGGTTCGAGTCGCAGCCGCAGGAGTACCGCGATTCGGTTCTGCCGCCCCGTGTTTCGGCGCGTGTCGCGGTGGAGGCCGCCGTCGCCCAGAGCTGGTACAAGCTCGTCGGCGACACCGGCGAGATCGTCTCGATCGAGCACTACGGCGAGTCCGCCGACGACAAGACGTTGTTCCGCGAGTTCGGGTTCACCCCCGAGGCCGTGGTGGCCGCCGCGGAGCGCTCGATAGACAACTAGTGATCGAAAGGTCTGGAAAGGCACAGAAATGGCTCAGAATCCGAATCTCGCAGCGTTATCCGACGCGGGCGTGTCGGTGTGGCTCGACGACCTGTCGCGCGACCGGCTACAGACCGGCAACCTGCAGGAGCTGATCGACACCAGAAGCGTCGTCGGGGTGACAACCAACCCGTCGATCTTCCAGGCCGCGTTGTCGAAGGGCCACGCCTACGACGATCAGGTCAAGGAACTGGCCGAACGGGGCGCCGATGTCGACGCCACCATTCGCACCGTCACCACCGACGACGTCCGCAACGCCTGCGACGTGTTGGCCAAGCAGTACGAGCTCTCCGACGGCGTCGACGGCCGGGTCTCGATCGAGGTCGACCCGCGGTTGGCCCACGACACCGACAAGACCATCCTGCAGGCGATCGAGCTGTGGAAGATTGTCGACCGGCCCAACCTGCTGATCAAGATCCCCGCGACCGAGGCCGGCATCCCCGCAATCGCCTCCGTTCTCGCTGAAGGCATTTCGGTCAACGTCACCTTGATCTTCTCCGTCGAGCGCTACCGCCTCGTGATGGACGCCTACCTGCAGGGTCTGGAGAAGGCCAAGGAGGCCGGCCACGACGTGTCGAAGATCCACTCCGTCGCATCGTTCTTCGTCTCGCGCGTCGACACCGAGATCGACAAGCGGCTGGAGAAGATCGGTTCCGGCGAGGCGATGAAGTTGCGGGGCAAGGCAGGCGTGGCCAACGCCCGGCTCGCCTACGCCGCTTACGAAGAGGTGTTCGTCGGCGGAAAGCGTTTCGAGGCGCTCAAGGCCTCCGGCGCCCGCGTCCAGCGTCCGCTGTGGGCGTCGACCGGCGTGAAGAACCCGGACTACTCGGACACCTTGTACGTCACCGAGTTGGTGGCTCCGAACACGGTGAACACCATGCCGGAGAAGACGATCGAGGCCGTGGCCGACCACGGCGTCATCACCGGTGACACGGTCACGGGCACGGCCGAGGAGTCACAGGCGGTGTTCGATCAGCTCTCGTCGATCGGGATCGATCTGCCCGACGTGTTCCGGCTCCTCGAGGACGAGGGTGTGGAGAAATTCGAGAAGTCGTGGCTCGAGTTGCTCGAGGCGACGCAGGAACAGCTCAACGCCGCCAAGAAATGACGGACTGGGTGAATCCGCTCCGCGACAAACGCGACAAGCGGATGCCCCGTATCGCGGGGCCGTGCGGGATCGTCATCTTCGGTGTCACCGGTGACCTGTCGCGCAAAAAGCTGATGCCGGCGATCTACGACCTCGCCAACCGCGGCCTGCTGCCTGCGTCGTTCTCGCTGATCGGGTTCGCCCGCAGAGACTGGGCCGACGAGGATTTCGGCCAGGTCGTCTATGAGGCGGTCAAACAGCACGCCCGCACACCGTTTCGCCAGGAGGTGTGGGACCGGCTCGCCGAGGGCTTCCGTTTCGTCCAGGGCACGTTCGACGACGATGCGGCGTTCGCCCGGCTCGCCGAGACGCTCGAGAAGCTCGATGCTGAGCGCGGGACGGGCGGCAATCACGCGTTCTACCTGTCGATTCCGCCGAAGGCCTTCCAGCAGGTGTGCGAGCAGCTGCACAAGTCGGGGCTCGCCAACCCGCAGGAGGGCCGGTGGAGCCGGGTAGTGATCGAGAAGCCGTTCGGTCACGACCTGGCGAGCGCTCGTGAGCTCAACGCCGTCGTCAACAGTGTGTTCCCCGAGGAGTCGGTGTTCCGCATCGACCACTACCTCGGTAAGGAGACCGTCCAGAACATCCTCGCGCTGCGGTTCGCCAACGAGTTGTACGAGCCGATCTGGAACAACAACTACGTCGACAGCGTGCAGATCACGATGGCCGAGGACATCGGGCTCGGCGGCCGTGCAGGCTATTACGACGGCGTCGGCGCGGCGCGTGACGTCATCCAGAACCACCTGCTGCAACTGTTGGCGTTGACCGCGATGGAGGAGCCGGTCAGCTTCGGTCCCAAGGAGTTGCAGGTCGAGAAGATCAAGGTGTTCTCGGCGACGCAGCCCTTGCAGCCGCTGGACCAGACCACCGCCCGCGGGCAGTACGCCGCGGGGTGGCAGGGCAGCGAGAAGGTGGTCGGCCTGCTCGAGGAGGAAGGGTTCTCGAAGGACTCGACGACCGAGACCTACGCCGCCATCACCCTGGAGGTCGACACCCGGCGCTGGGCCGGGGTGCCGTTCTTCCTGCGCACCGGAAAACGGTTGGGCCGCAGGGTGACCGAGATCGCGCTGATCTTCAAACGGGCGCCGCACCTGCCTTTCGACAAGACGATGACCGAGGAGCTCGGCCAGAACGCCCTGGTGATCCGGGTGCAGCCCGACGAGGGAATCACCACCCGGTTCGGGTCGAAGGTTCCCGGTAGCGCGATGGAGGTCCGTGACGTGAACATGGACTTCTCCTACGGTTCGGCGTTCGCCGAGGACTCCCCCGAGGCCTACGAGCGGCTGATCCTCGACGTGCTGCTCGGCGAACCCTCGCTGTTCCCGGTGAACCGCGAAGTCGAATTGTCCTGGGAGATCCTCGATCCCGTGCTCGACCACTGGGCGGCCGGCGGGAAGCCCGAGGCTTACGAGGCAGGGACCTGGGGCCCGACGTCCGCCGATGAGATGTTGCATCGCATGGGCCGGGAATGGAGGCGGCCGTGATCGTCGATCTGCCGGACACCACCACCAACGACATCAACAAGAAGATCACCGGCCTGCGCGAAGAGGGCGGCGCGATCACGTTGAGCCGGGTGCTCACGCTCGTCATCTCCCTGCACAGCGATGAACTGCTGGAGGATTCGATCGAGGCGGCGAACTTCGCCAGCCGCGAGCACCCCTGCCGGGTGATCGTCGTCGTACCCGGCGACCGCGATGCCGCCAAGGCCCGACTCGATGCGCAACTGCGCGTCGGCGGGGACGCGGGGGCGGGAGAAGTCGTCTCGCTGCGCCTGCACGGGGAACTCGCCGACCACGCCAACAGCGTGGTGCTGCCGTTCCTGCTGCCCGATACCCCGGTGGTGGCGTGGTGGCCCGCAGGCGGGCCACCTGTCCCAGCGAAGGATCCTCTGGGGCGGTTGGCGATTCGGCGGATCACCAACGCCACGCAGTGCCCGGATCCGCTGGCGGCCATCAAGAGCCGACTCGAGGGCTATACCGCGGGCGACACCGACCTCTGCTGGGCACGGATCACGTATTGGCGGGCGCTGCTGGCGGCGGCCGTCGACCAGGCCCCGCACGAACCGATCACGTCGGCGGTGGTGTCCGGCCTGCGCGACGAACCGTCGCTCGACGTTCTGGCCGGATGGCTCGCAGCCAGGATCGATGCGCCCGTGCAACGAGTGGTGGGCGATCTGAAGGTCGAGCTCATGCGAAAGAGCGAGACCATCACGCTGACACGGCCCCAGACCGGTGTCACCGCGACTCTCAGCCGAACGAGCAAGCCGGAGGCTCGGCTTCCGTTGGCGCGCAGGGAGGCCAAGGAATGTCTGGCCGAGGATCTGCGCAGGCTCGACGCCGACGAGATCTATTACGAAGCTCTCCAAGGCATCGAGAAGGTGCAGTACGCATGAGCGCGACCGTCGAACGGTATCCGGACACCGCGGCGCTGGTCGCGGCCGCGGGTGATCGCCTGGTCGCGGCCATCGTGGAGGCAATCGGTGAGCGAGGGTCGGCGCAGATCGTTCTGACCGGTGGCGGCAGCGGTACGGGGTTGCTCAAACGGGTCGCCGAGAGCAGCACGCGGATCGACTGGTCCAAGGTCCATTTGTATTGGGGCGATGACCGTTTCGTGCCCGAGGATGACGACGAGCGCAACTACAAGCAGGCCCGTGAGGCGCTGCTGGACCACATCGACATTCCGGCGGACAACGTGCATCCGATGGCCGCCAGCGGTGCGGAGTTCGGCGACGACCTCGACGCCGCCGCTGCGGACTACGAGCGTGTGTTGGCCGCGACCGCCGACACCGGTGAACCCGCACCGGACTTCGACGTGCATCTCCTGGGCATGGGCGGTGAGGGACACATCAACTCGCTTTTCCCCCACACTCCCGCCGTGCGCGAGACCGAACGCCTGGTCGTCGGTGTCGAGGACTCCCCCAAGCCACCTCCTCGCCGAATCACGTTGACACTGCCTGCGGTTCGACGCTCGCGGGAGGTGTGGTTCATCGTGTCCGGAGACGGGAAGGCCGACGCGGTGGCGGCGGCCATCGGCGGAGCCGATGCCGATGACGTGCCGGCGGCGGGCGCCGTGGGGCGCGAAGCGACCGTGTGGCTGCTCGACGAGGCTGCGGCGAGCAAGCTTTAAAGCTCAGGCCCCGATCCGGTGCCGGAGAGTCGGTAGCCCCGGGCCGTCGAGCGTGGACAAGAGTGGTTCTCGCCCGAGGACGCTCATCAGCAATGCTGCGGCCGGACCGCGGACTTCATCGCCTCGGCCCCACGACTGTTCGATGTCGGTGGCGTGCAGGCGCAGACCCTTGAGCCGGCTGCGAGGGAGGAAGCCGTACGCCTTGGGTCCCGTCAGGAATTCGAGCGCGGGCGCGATGCGTTCGGAAGCCGGTTCGTAGGGAATGCCGAGTGGGATCTTGATGTCGCCGCCGTGCGCGAGGATGTCGGTGAGCCCGGACATGGGACCCGTCACCGGCGGACTGAGGCGATGGTGTGCGCGCCTGCGGAGGGTGTCGGCGATCTCGGCGGCCGGCTGTTGGGCTCGGCGGCGCGCCAACTCGTCGATGGCCCGGCTGATGCCGCCGCGGCGAAGCGCGGTGAGTTGAAACGTCCAGAACCCGTCGGCGAACACGCTCACGATGTGGGCTGCGACCGTCTTGATGCTCCATCCCTCACAGAGGCTGGGAGTCGCCAGCTGTGCGTCGTCCAGGCCGTCGATGAGAGTCGCGATCTGCAGTCGCTCGTCGGCCACGGCCTCGAATACGAATTCGCGGTCTACGGGCATGTCGTCCTCCCTGAGTGCGTCCGATCAGTCGTGTTTCGCCTCGTATCGCAGCAGTACCGTGCCACCGGGGAAGGTGCGATTCTCCAACAGCCGCAGCGTGATCCACGACGGCAGGCTCGGGAAGAACCGAGTGCCGCCGCCGACCAGGGTGGGTGCGACGACGATCCGGTACTCGTCCACTAGTCCAGCCTGCACGATGGGTGCGGCCAGCGTCGCACCGGCCACCTCCAGGCTGCCGTCGGTCTCGGCCTTCAGCTTCCGCACCACCTCGACGGGCTCCCCGCGTTCCAGGCGGGAGTTCCAGTCGACGGACTCCAGGGTCCGCGAGAACACGACCTTCGGCATGTCACGCCAGACCCGGGCGTAATCGACGATCACCGGATCGGCGTCCGGAGCTTCGTCCGCGGTCGGCCAGTACGCCGCCATCAGCTCGTACAGTCGCCGGCCGTAGAACGACAGCGCGGTCTGGCGCTCGAAGTCGTTCCAGTACTGGTGCAGTTCTTGGCTCGGCTCGGACCAGTCGATGCTGCCTTGTGCGTCGGCGATGTAGCCGTCGACGGACACATTGAAGCCATAGATGAGTTTGCCCACGCGGATCAGACTGCACCCGCGGGAGAAACTCATCGCGACGCCACGCGAGACGGACGCCCCTCAGTGCCGTTCTAAGACGAACGCCTCGATCCGCCGCTCACCGGCCCAGACTTCTTCCTTGCGCAGAGCCGGACATGTTCACGCCCCGCGCCCAGATGCTCTCTCGCTCCTCCGGTGTGGCGAGCCGGGCGGTGGCATCCCAGGTGTCGCCCGCAATCGTGACCCTCGCCTGCGGGTATGCCCTCAGGTTGTAGTACCAGCCTGGGTGTCTGCTGCCGCCGTAATTGGTCGCGACCACCGCCACGCCGTCGGGGTGCGGAATTCCCAAAAGTGCTACCGTCCGCGGCTTTCCAGATTTGGCGCCGGTGGTGGTGAGGATGACTGTGGGAAGCCCGGCCGCGATTCCGGCGAAGCTGTATCGCCCTCCGCTGATCTTGTTGACCAACAGATCGAGGCGGTGTGCCGTCGGGCGAAAGACCACACGGCCGGCCTTCGTTCCGGCAACGCGGCGCAACACCCGATGAACGGACTTGCGTCGTCGAAGGAGCCAACAGCCATACCGGCATTCTTCCGCCAGCACCGCGACGTGATGCTCCTATCTCTGTTATGGGTCAAGCGGCGTCTATGGTCAGTGTGTTTAGCCATTGGCGGTAGTTGGTGGCGA
>NZ_LZSQ01000075.1 GCF_001665535.1 Mycobacterium sp. 852002-51961_SCH5331710 | reverse complement strand
CGCGCCCGCCGCGAGATCAGCGTGAAGATCCCGGCCGGTGTCGGCGACGGGATGCGGGTGCGGTTGGCCGCGCAGGGCGAGGTCGGCCCCGGCGGCGGACCCGCAGGCGACCTGTACGTCGAGGTGCACGAGCAACCGCACTCCACCTTCCTGCGCGACGGCGACGACCTGCACTGCACCATCTCGGTGCCGATGGTCGACGCGGCGTTGGGCACCACCGTCACCGTCGACGCGATCCTCGACGGGCCGACGGAGATCACGATCCCGTCGGGCACGCAGCCGGGCGCCATCGTGTCCCTGCGCGGCCAACCGCACCCGCATCCCGTCGCCGACACCGGCCGGGATCTTCACGCTGATCTCGCGGCGGGCGCGCACGCGGCCGTCGCCGCCGCAACGGTGGCAGGGGTCGGGGATGACCTCGCCGACGCCGCCGCACACCGGGCACGGCCGCGAGGTCATGACCTGACCCAGCAGCGACCGCTGCACGGTCTGGATCTCGCCGCGGCCGCCGCAGGTGTCGCAGGTGACCGGGGTGGAGTTGCCGTGGGTGCCCTTGCCGTGGCAGAGGTCGCACAGGATCGCGGTGTCAACGGTGACCTGCTTGGTCACGCCGGTGGCGCACTCCTCCAGGTCGAGCCGCATGCGTAGCAGCGAATCCGAACCCGGGCGGACCCGGCCGACCGGGCCGCGTGTGGTGGTGCCGCCGCCGAAGAACGCCTCGAACACGTCGCCCAGCCCGCCGAACCCAGCGAACCCGTTGCCGGCCGCGGATGCGGCCGACTCCAGCGGATCGCCGCCGAGGTCGACGATGCGGCGCTTCTCCGGATCGCTGAGGACCTCGTAGGCCGCGCTGATGTCCTTGAACCGCGCCTGGGCCTCTTCGTCCGGGTTGACGTCGGGATGCAGTTCACGCGCCAACCTGCGATAGGCGCGTTTGATCTCCGCGTCCGTCGCGCCCTTGCTCACTCCGAGCAGCCCGTAATAGTCGCGTGCCACGCTGACTTGCCTGACCTTCCTGTGCCGGTGTTACCGGCTGCCTAAGACTTCCCCGATATAGAGAGCAACCGCAGCGACATTAGCGATAGTTCCCGGATAGTCCATTCGGGTGGGGCCCAGCACCCCCATGCCGCCGTACACCTTGCCCGAACTTCCGTACGCGGTCGTCACCACGGAGGCGCCCGCCATCTCCTCGGCCTCGGTCTCGTGGCCGATGCGCACGGTCACCTTGCCCGCTTCCTGCTGCGCCGCGAGCAGCCGCAGCACCACCACCTGTTCCTCGAGCGCCTCGAGCACCGACCGCAGGGAGCCGCCGAAGTCGGCGGTGTTGCGGGTGAGGTTGGCGGTGCCGCCCAGCAGCAGCCGCTCCTCGCGGTGTTCGACCAGCGTCTCCACCAGTACGGTCGCCGACCGGCCGATCGCGTCGGCGAGCCCGCCGTGCCCGTCGAGCTGCGACGCCAGGTCGGCAACCGCGATCGATGCGGCCGCCAGAGGCTTGCCCTCGAGGGCCTGGCCGAGCAGGTCGCGCAGCTTGGTGAGGTCGTGCTCGTCGAGCGCGTCACCGAGCTCGACGATGCGCTGGTCCACCCGGCCGGTGTCGGTGATGACCACCAGCAGCAACTTGGCCGAGGTGAGTGCGACGACCTCGAGGTGGCGGACCGTCGAGGTGGACAGCGTGGGGTACTGCACGATCGCGACCTGGCGCGTCAGCTGAGCGAGCAGGCGCACGGCGCGGCGCAGCACGTCGTCGAGGTCGACGCCGGATTCGAGGAACGTCAGGATCGCGCGGCGTTCGGGCGTCGACAGCGGTTTGATGTCGTCGATGCGGTCGACGAACTCGCGGTAACCCTTCTCGGTGGGGACGCGTCCGGAGCTGGTGTGGGGCTGGGTGATGTACCCCTCGGCCTCCAGCACCGCCATGTCATTGCGCACAGTCGCACTGGAGACACCGAGATTGTGCCGCTCGACGAGGGTCTTCGACCCGATCGGCTCCTTGGTGGCCACGAAGTCGGCGACGATCGCGCGCAGCACCTCGAACCGTCGGTCGTCGGCGCTACCCATGTCTGCTCACCTACCCCTCGAATCGCGTTAAAACCCATTTTAGGGGCACCAACAGCATCGATAGCGTGCGAGCGGCCCTGACGGCCCCGCGACACCCCGCCTGCGGTGCACTAACCTTGCGTTGTTATGCCGTTGCCGGGGGGGACGAGCGAAGGACGCATGCCCGATGATCTTCAAGGGAGTCAGGGAGGGCAGGCCCTACCCCGACCACGGGTTGTCGCACCGCCAGTGGGCGCAGATCCCGCCGCGCCAGATCCGGCTCGACGAATTGGTCACCACGACGACGGTGCTCGCGTTGGACCGGTTGCTCTCCGAGGATTCGACGTTCTACGGCGACCTGTTCCCGCATGCGGTGCGGTGGAAGGGCATCGTCTACCTCGAAGACGGGCTGCACCGCGCGGTGCGGGCGGCGCTGCGTAACCGCACGATCCTGCACGCGCGCGTGTTCGACATGGACGTCCCCCTCGCACAACAGGTCTAGCGCTCCGGCCGTCAACGAACGGATTGATGCTCGCGTGACGGTGAGTCGGTGGCCGCGCCGAGGTCGGCGCCGAGGATCCGGTCGGACAACAGACCCAGGCACGACAGGTTGGGGAACCCGGGCCCCTGAGTCAGCCCCGACAGGCCGGGCAAAAACAGTTTCGGGCGCACCCCGCTGACGGCGAGGTCGTCGCCCATCGCCTCCTGCAGCGCCTCCGAGCTCAGCGGTGCGCCCAGGCCCAACTCCAGCAGATCCAGCGCGTCCTGGCCGAGCAGCGGAACGAACCACATCGCGTCGGCGCCCGAACCGTCGATGACGAGATCGAATCCGTGCACGGTCTCCAGCGATTCGCCGCCCTGGGTGGTGCTCAGCGTCAACCGGATTCGGCCGTCGCAGGCCACCGCATGCGCCACCCGGCCGCGCAGGTGGCGGATCCGGTCGTCGGCGAGCAACGCGTCCTGCACCCGCGCGGAGAACACCCCGCGGTCGGTGCGCAGCAGCGCGTCGCGTCGCTCGGCCATCGTCAGTCCGGTCCAGCCCGTCGGATCGGAGAACAACGTGTTCTCGAAGAAGCCTTCGCCTCGGGTGAACAATGTCACCTGCGGCGAGATCACCGTGATCGTCGAAACCCGGTGCCGGAACAGCTCATTGAGCATCGACGCCGCGGTCTCTCCCCCGCCGATGACGGCGACGCGTTCGGCGCGGATCAGCTCGTACTGCGCCGCGCGGTGCCAGAACTGCGCTATCGAGAGCACCCGCGGATTGCCGGGCAGGATCGAGCGCTCCGGTTGACCGGGGCCGGTGATCATCAGGCCGTCGGCGGTCACGGTGCGGTCGGGGGTGTGCAGCGTCCACCGCGGCCCGCCGGATTCGGTGGCGACCGAGACTTCGCGCACCTCACCCCGCACCACGTTCATCTCGACATTGCCTGCGACCCAACGCAGGTACTGGCTCCACCTGCGGTGCGTGGGCGCGGGACGTCCGCGGTCCACCCATTCGGCGAACTGGCCGGTCGAGATCAGATACTGCTGCCAGCTGTGCCGGGTCATCCGCTCGTCGAGTTCGGCGTTGCGGCGCGGCACCAGCGCCGAGCGGTACGGGAAGCCGACGTCCTTCTCGGGGCTGGTCCCCAGCCGGTGTTGACCGTCGGTCCAACCCCCGTCGGCCTGCCAGTTGGCGGCCACGCCTGTCTTCTCCACGGCGACGATCTCGGGCACGTCGATGCCCATGTCGCGCAGTTCGGCGGCCTTGGCGGCGACGGCGACGGCCTTCGCGCCCGCGCCCACCACCGCGAGTGTCCGGCTCATGAGACGACCTCTCGTAGCGATTCCTGCCACATCGCCTGCAGTGCGGCGACGTCATCGGCGGTCAAGATGTCGGGCAGCGTGCGCCATTGCGTACCGAGCACCGGTGCATCGCTGTCACCGAGAACGGCTGCCAGCACGGTCAATTCGTGCCTGACGGCAAGCCGCGGCTCGGGCAGCGGCGACACGCGCGCCAGCAGCGCACGGTCGGGCCGCAGCGTGCCGCCGTCGAAACCGGCGTGCACGCGGCCCAGGAAATTGAGCAGCAATTGCGGTTCCGGCCGCGCCCCCAGCCGTTCGGCGGTGTCGGGTCGCAGGTAGCGCAACAGTCCGTAATCGATGCCGTCGCCGGGGACTGCGGCGACGTCGCGGGCCGTCTGCACCCGTAGCGGATAGATGGCGGTGAGCAACCCGACGGTGTCGGACGTGTCGGCGCCGTCGACGACGGTGTCGGCGCGGCCGTGGGTCTCCAGCGCCAACAACGGCGGCGGCGTGTCCTGGCCGCGGTGTCGGCGCCAGCGGGTGACGGTGCGCGCCGCGGCCTCAGCCAGCAGATGTGGCGTGGATTCGGGAGCGTTGAGCAACCGCGCGGTGACGTGGCTGTCCGTCACCGCCATGGAGACGACGACGTCGCCGACGCGATCGGTCTGCGGCCGCAGCCTGCGGGCGCCGAGAGGCGGGTCGTCACCGTCGAGTTGGGCCGCCCAGAAGTCGGCCGTGTCGAGCGTGTGCGCGCGCTCGGCGAGCAGGCGCGACCACCGTCGGTAGCTGGTGTGCTCGCGGGTGGGCGCCGGCTCGCGCCCCGACGCGAGCGCGTGCCACGCGGCGTCGAGTTCGCCAAGCAGGATCCGCCACGACGCGGGGTCGACCGCCAGCACATGCGCGGTCAGCAGCAGCACACCGGGAGCGCCGGGCGGGCGCAACCACACTGCGACGAGCATCGAGCCACGTTGCGGGTCAAGGCGTTCCACCGATCGTCGGGCGTGTTCGGCGACGGCCTCGACGAGGGCTTCGTCAGAATCACCGTCGACGGGCACCTCGGTCAGCGAAGTCCGCTCGTCGTGCTCGACGAGCGTCATCGCCTGCCGGTCGAGCCGGCTTCTCAGCACCGGATGAGCGTCGACGACGGTACGCAGGATCCGCTCGAGTTGCTCACCGGTGATGCCGTCGGGCAGCCGGATGGCCTCGGTCTGCGCCAGTCGGCGCGGATCGCCGTGCTCATAGAGCCAGTGCGCATTGGGCAGCACGGGCATCGGGCCGCCCGGGTCGTCGTCGTGTTCGGCGACCGCCGACTCGTTCTCGATGGCCGCGGCGAGTTCGCGCAGCGTTGCGCACTCGAGCATGCGCCTGGCGCGCAACGGAATTCCGCGCCTGCGGGCAGCCTGCACCACCGAGAGCGCCACGATGCTGTCCAGCCCGAGCGCGAGGAAGTCCGCGGTGACGTCGATGGTGAGGCGCTCGCCACCGTCAAGCAGCTCGCAGAGCACGGACGCCAGGGCCTTCTCCGTCTCCGTCTCCGGGGCGGCCGACGGACCGTTCTCGACGGCGATGGCGTTCAGCGCGGCCTCGTCGACCTTGCCGTGCGTGGTCAGCGGCAACTGGTCGACGACGACGATCGAGTGCGGAACCATGTAGCGCGGCAGGCGTTTCGACACCATGGCGCGCAGTTCCGATACCGCGGGCGCGGGCTCGGCGGCGACGAACGCGACCAACTGCGGACCCCACTGTTGACGGCGAACCGCCACGTGGGCGTGCCGCACCGCGGGATGGGTGTGCAGAACCGCCGAGATTTCGTTCGGTTCCACCCGGAAGCCGCGAATCTTGACCTGCGCGTCGGACCGCCCGAGGAACTCCAGCGCACCGTCGGGCCGGCGCCGTACGACGTCTCCGGTGCGGTACATGCGCTCACCGGCCGCGAACGGATCGGCGACGAAACGGCTCGCGGTCTCGCCGAAGCGGCCGAGATATCCGCGGGTCAACTGGGCGCCCGACAGGTACAGCTCACCGGGCACGCCGTCGGGCACCGGGCGCAGCCACGAGTCCAGCACGTGGGCCCTGCTGGGCGAGGTGGGGCGCCCGATGGTCGGCTGTTCGTGTTCGGCGATGGTGGCGACGACGGCCTCCACGGTGGTTTCCGTTGGGCCGTAACAGTTGTACGCCGCCATGCCGGTTCGTGCGCATTCGTCGCGGATGAGGTTCCACGCCGGTATTCCGACGGCCTCGCCCCCCAGCGCCAGCACCCCGAGCGGCACCGTCGTCAGCAGCCCCACTGCGTGCAGTTGGGCGAACATCGACGGGGTGGTGTCGATCAGGTCGATCCCGTACCGCCCGATGGTCTCGACCAGCGCCTCGGCGTCGCGCTGGATCTCGTCGTCGACGATGTGTACCGCGTGCCCGTCGAGCAGTGCCGCCAGCGGCTGCCAGGCCGCGTCGAAGGTGAACGACCAGGCGTGCGCCACCCGCAGCGGATGGCGCAATCGAGTGGCAGCGGGCCGCAACACGTTTCGGGCGTGATCCTCGGCGTAGGCCAGCAATGCCTGGTGGGTGCCGACGACGCCCTTCGGCCTGCCGGTCGTTCCGGATGTGAACACCATGTACGCGGCCTGGCCCGGCAGGGCCGGCGCGGGTCGGAAGTCCTCGACTCCCTTGTCGGCCGCCGCGGCGAGCATGTCGTCGTCTATGACGATCGTCGCACCGCACTGTTCGAGGATGTCGGCGATCCGCTCGTCGGGCATCCCCAGATCGAGTGGCACGATGACGCCGCCGGCCTTGAGCACCGCCAGCATCGCGACCACATATTGCGGTCCGCGCGAAAGGTGAATCGCGACGGGCGTTTCCGTGCGCACTCCCTCCGACGCCAGCGTGGCGGCCAGCCGGTCGGCGGCCTCGTCGAGTTGCCGATAGGTGAGTTCGCCGCCGGACCAGCTCAACGCCGGTGAGCCCAGCCGGGCGCCGGCGGTCTCGGTGAACGCGGTGTGCACGCCGAGATGGGTGGGCACCGCTGCCGTCGGAGCGATCGGAGCCCGGCCTTCATCGTCGAGCAGGACGCTGAGGTCGCGTAGCGGACGGTCCCAGTTCGCGATCAGCCGCTGGGTGGTGGTGAGCACGCGATGCCCGAGCGATTCCGGGCTCATCTGGCCGAGGGCGCCGTCGATGACCTCGACCAGGACGGTGAGCTCGTCGTCGATCATGTGTGCGGCGATGGTGACCGGGAAGTGCGACACGCTCTCCAGCGCGGCCGGGCGGAACGTCGCGCCGTTGGCGACGAAGTCGCCGCCGCCGACCAGCCCGCCAGGCGGGAAGTTCTCGTAGACCAGCAGGGTGTCGAACAACTCGCCGATGCCGCCGAGCGAGCGCAGCTCGTTGTGGGGCAGGTAGCTGTGGTCGCGCAGCTTGGCCGCTTCGCGTTGCAGCGCAACGCATTGCGTGCCGACGCGGGCCGCCGGATCGAGACGGACCCGCAGCGGCACCGTGTTGATGAACAAGCCGACCATGGTCTCGACGCCCGCCAGCTCGCCTGGGCGCCCGGACACCGTCACGCCGAATACCACATCGGAGCGGTCCGTGAACGCCGAAAGCACCGCCGCCCAGGCCATCTGGACCAGCGTGTTGACCGTGACACCGCGCGAGCGCGCGGCCTCCGCCAATTGCTGGGTGGCGGCGCTGTCCAGGCTCAGTTCGGTGCGGCGCGGTTCACCGGTGGGCGGCTCACCGGAGGTGAGCGCCGGCGTCACGAGCGTCGGGCCGTCGAGGTCGGCCAGGTGCTCGCGCCACAGGTTGCGGCTGGTCTCCTGGTCGCGGCCGGCGAGCCAGCCGATGTAGTCGCGGTACGGGCGCGGCGGGGGCGGCAGGACGGCTTGGTCACCGCCCGACTCGTACAGCGCGAACAGCTCACCGACAAACAGGGGCAGCGACCAGCCGTCGATGATGATGTGGTGGGCGACCACAACGAACCGGAAATGCGATCCGGGCACCTCGATGAGGACGAACCGGATCGCCGGTCCCTTCGCGAGGTTGAACGGGCGGCGCCGTTCGTCGGCCTCCAGCGCGTCGACTTCGTCGGCCGCTGCGGTGATCCGACGCCAGGGCACGTCGACGCGGTTGGGCACTACCTGGACCGGTTTGCTCTGCGCCCGAAGGAAACTCGCTCGCAGGTTGGGGTGGCGGGCGAGCAGCGTCGCCGCGCACTCCCGCAGCAGGTCCGCGTCGAGCTCGCCGGTGATGTCGGCCGCCATCGCGATGACGTAAGGGTCCTCTCCCCCGTCGGCGTCGTCGCCGACGCTCAACTGCGCGAGCGAGAACAGCCCCTGCTGTAGCGGGCTGAGCGCCATCACGTCCTCGATGGCGACCTTCGATTCGGCCTTGGGTTGCGTCGAGGTCACGGCGCGCCCTCTTGCGACGCCGACCACATCGACGTGACCGCCGCCAGCTCATCGGACGACAGACCCGAGGCGGCCATCGGCTCGTGACGCACGTCGGGCGCCTCGCTCTGCGCGGTGGCGTCGACCTTGGCCGCAAGCTCGCCGATCGTGGGGTGTTCGAACACCATTCGCGCGGTGACGGCCACACCCGCGTCGCGCGCCCGTGCCGCGAGTTGGACCGCGAGGATGGAGTCGCCCCCCAACTCGAAGAAGTCGTCGGTGCGGTTCACCTCGGGCACATTGACGACGTCGGCCAGCAGGGCCGCCAGCACGCGCTCGGTCTCCGTGCGCACGGGTTCGGCCGGCCCGGAGGGGGTGGACGGGCGGCGCTGCTCGGCGGCATCGACGAACTCGAGGTCGCCGTCCGCGGTCCACCGGCCCCGCCTGCCCGTCGCCCGCAGATCGGCTCCGGTCTCGTCGACGACGTGGTCGTAGACGTCGCCGACCACGCCGATCGCAACCGGATCGCGCCAGCCGTCGAGCACGCTGGCCGAGGCCGCCGCGCTGAACCGCTGCACGAGACGGCGCTCGTCGCGGTCGGCGATCTGCACGTCGCGCACCCGTTGGCCGGGGTCCTCGGCGAATGCGGCCAGCACACGGTTGAGCCATCCGACGAACCGTTCGGCGGTGCTGCGCCGGTACAGGTCGGTCCGGTAGATGACGTGGCCGCGGTAGCCGTCCTCGGCGCCGAAGAAGTTGACCGACAAGTCGGCGTGCGCCACGTCGAACGGCGGCTCGAGCGCGGTGAACGTGGTGTCGCCGTCGGCGCGCGACTCGATCACCTGGTCGGCGGGCAGCGCCTCGCGCACGTGCACGACGACACCGAACAACGGGTTGCGCGACAACGACCGTGCCGGGCTGACCGCGTCGACCACCTGGTCGAACGGCAGGTCCTGGTGGGCGTAGGCCTCCAACGCGGTGCCGCGGGCCCGGCGCAGCACCTCGCGCAGCGTCGGGTTGTCGCTCAGATCGTTGCGCAGCACCACGATGTTGATGAAGAAGCCGACGAGCTGGTCGAGCTCGGACTCGGTGCGGCCCGCGACCGGGGTGCCCAACGGAATGTCCGGGCGCTCACCGGCTTTGTGCAGTGCGACCGCGACGGCCGCCTGCAGCAGCATGAACTCGGTGACACCGAGTTCCGAGCTCAGTTCCGCGAGCTTGCCGCGGGTGGTGGCGTCGATGCCGAACTCGACCGCGTCGCCTTCGCCGCTCAGCACGGGCGGACGCGGGAAATCCGGTGTCAGGCCGGGGTCTTCGTGCATGCCGGCCAACTGTTCGCGCCAGTACTCACGCTGCGCCGCGATCGGCCCGTCGGTCTCGCCGAGCAGCGTCGCCTGCCACGCCGCGTAGTCCGCGTACTGGACCGGCAGTGGCGCGAATCCCGGCGCCTCACCGGCACGCCGGGCGCGGTACGCCGTCAGCAGGTCGGTGAACAACACCATGGCAGACCAGTGGTCGGCGGCGATGTGGTGCACGACCAGCGACACCACGTGCGCATCCGGGGTGGCGAGCACGGCGGCGCGCACGGGCGGGTCGGCCTCGAGGTCGAAGACATGCCTGCGCTCGTTGCCGAGTTCGGTTTCCAACCAGATGTCGTCGGTGCCGTGGGCGCGGCGCACCGCGACCTCGAGAGCGTCGTTGACGATCTGGTATGGCGCGCCGTCGATTTCGCGATACGTCGTGCGCAGCACCTCGTGCCTGCCCACCACGTCCCGCACCGCCTGCACGAACGCCTCGGTGTCACACGGTCCGTGGATGCGGGCCGCGAACGGGATGTTGTTGACCGGGCTGGGTCCGTCGATGCGGTACTGGAACCACATGCGAAGCTGCGAGGCCGACATGAGCAGCGGCCTGTCGTGCGGTACGGGCACCAGCCTGGGACGGGCCGGCCCGGCGGCCGACGAGTCGATTCGCTGCGCGAGGGCGGCGACGGTGCCCAGTTCGAAGACCTCGCGCACGCCGATGTCGACGTTGAATGCACTGCGCACTCCGGCAACGAGTTTGGTGGCCAACAGCGAGTGGCCACCGAGGTCGAAGAACGAGTCGTCGGCACCGATGCGGTCGCGTTCGAGGAGTTCGGCGAACAGGTCGGCGATTCGGCGTTCGGTCCCGTCGGCGGGTTCGCGGAACGCGGCGCCGGAGTCGATGTCGGGTTCGGGCAGCGCGGCCCGGTCGATCTTGCCGTGCGCGGTGATGGGGATCTCGTCGATGACGACGTAGGCGGCGGGGGTCATGTACTCGGGTAGCGCGGCCGCGACGCGGCTGCGGATCCGCTCGACGTCGACGGTGTCGATGTCCTCGGCAGGCGTGACGTAGCCGACGAGGCTCTTGCCCATGCCGGGCAGATCGCTGACCACCACGACCGCCTGGCCGACGCTGGGGTCGACGGAGATGGCCGCCGCAACCTCGCCGAGTTCGATGCGGAACCCGCGGATCTTGACCTGCTCGTCGGCGCGACCGACGAATTCGATGTCGCCGTCGCCGTTGCGGCGGGCCAGGTCGCCCGATCGGTAGAGCCGACCGCCGGGGTTGAACGGATCGGCGACGAACCGCTCGGCGGTCAGCCTGGGACGGTCGTGATAGCCGTGCGCGATATGCGTTCCGCCGATGTAGATCTCCCCGATCACCCCGACCGGAACCGGGCGCAGGGCGTCGTCGAGCAGGTGGATCTGCGTGTTGATCTTGGGCTTGCCGATTGGCACGATGCGCGTGCCCTGCTTGCCCTCGACCTTGTACCGGCTGGCGTTGATGACGGTCTCGGTGGGGCCGTAGAAATTGTGCAGCAGCGCGTCGAACGTGGCGTGGAACTTGTCGGCCAGCTCGCCGGGCAGCGCCTCGCCGCCGATGGGCACGCGCTGCAGGGTCCGCCACTGGTTGACCCCGGGCAGTGACAGGAACAACCCGAGCAGCGAGGGCACGAAATGCATTGAGGTGATGCCCTCGTCGTGTAGCAGCTCGGTGAGGTACCCGACGTCGCGCAGACCGTCCGGGCGCGGGATCACCAGGCGGCCGCCGCACGCGAGCATGCCGAAGATCTCGGCGATCGAGACGTCGAAGCTCGGCGAGGCGACCTGTAGCAGCCGCTCGTTCTCGTCGATCCCGTAGTCACCCTTGAACCAGACGAAGTATTCCGCGACGGGCCGGTGGGGCACCGGAACGCCCTTGGGCAAACCGGTCGAGCCCGACGTGTAGATCAGGTATGCGGTGCTGTCCGGGTCCAGCGGGCGGACGCGGTCGGCGTCGGTGGGGTTGGTGGCGGGGAACCCGTCGAGGTCGGTGATCGGTTCCCGGATGGTCAGCTTCGGATCGGAGTCCGACAGGATGAACGTCAGCCGGTCCACGGGATAGGTGGGATCGACGGGTTGGTACACCGCGCCCGCCTTGATCACGCCGAGGGCGGTGATCACGAGTTCCGGTGAGCGGTCCAGCAGCACCGCGACCCGATCCTCGGTTCCGATGCCCCGCTCGATCAGCCAGTGCGCCAACCGGTTCGCCGACTCGTTGAGTTCGCGGTAGGTGTAGTTGCGGCCCTCGTAGACGACGGCGACCGCGTCGGGTGTGCGGGCGACCTGCGCCTCCACCAGCGCCGTCATGGTGGATGGCTCGGTGACGAACTCCTCGCCCGCCGAGACCCGGCGGAGCCATTCGACGTCGTCGGGCCCCATCAGGTCGAGATCGCTGATCGGCAGGTCGGGGCGTCGCAGCGCATCGTCGAGCAGCACCAGGTAGTGCTCGAGCAGGTGTCGGACCAGCGCCGCGTCCAGGATCTCGACGAGGTACTCGGCCTCGACCACGATTCCGGGAGCGTCGAACTCCACCATGAAACCCAGCGGCAGCTGGGTGAGGTGTCCGCGTAGTTCGGCTCGGCGGCAGGTGATTCCGGGCGGGTTGAATCCCTGACTGTCGGCGCCGCGGGCCCCGAAGGTCACCCGCGTCATCCGTTCGACGCCGTGGCGGCGATCCGGGTTCAGTTCGCGCACCACCCGGTCCAGGTTCACGCGCTGATGCGCGAACGCGCCGACCGCGGTGTCGCGGGCGGCGGCGAGGACGTCGCGGAAATTCTGATGTGCTCCCGCGCGCAGGCGCAGCGCCACCGTGTTGCCGTAATAGCCGATCACGTCCTCGACGTCGGCGGTGCGGTTGAGCACGGGCGTGGCGACCAGGAAGTCGTCGGCGTGGGTGTAGCGCTGCAGCAGCACCCCGAAGGCGGCCAGCAGCACCATGTACGGCGTCGCGCCGGACTCCTTGGCCAGCGCGGCGACCCGATCGACGGTCGCATCGGGCAATTGCAGCGTCAGCCGTTGCGACCGCCAGTTCGTCGGCACCGCAGAGCCGTTGGGACCGGGCAGCTCGAGCGGTTCGGGTGGGTCGGCCAGCACGTCGCGCCAGTAGTCCAGGTCCTCGTCGACCGAGCCGAGCGCATGCGACGGCGGCGTGACCGCGGGTGCCAGCGCTTCACCGGCGTAGGCGCGCGTCAGGTCGCCGAAGAAGACCTGCCAGCTGCCGTCGTCCCAAGCGATGTGGTGCGCGACGAGCAGCATGACGTGTTCGTCGGGCGCGGTACGCACGAGCGTCAGCCGCAGCGGCGAATCGGCGCTCAGATCGAAGGAGGCGCCGAACTCGCGCTGGGCCAGCACCTCGAGGCGCAACCGACGCGCGTGTTCGGACAGGTCCGTCAAATCGTGCACGGCCCAGCCGGGTGACAGGTCCTCGTGCACGGTCGGTTGTGGTTCGCCGTTCTCGTCGACGCCGTAGGTGGTGCGCAGCAGCGAATGGCGCGCGGCGACCGCCTTGACTGCGTCATGCAGGCGGGCGACATCCAGGTCACCGGTGAGCCGGTAGGACAGGCAGATGTTGAGGATGGCGCCGGTCGGGTCGGCGGCCTGGACGAACCACATGCGGCGCTGCCCGTCGGACAGGCCGACCTGCGCGGCCGAGGCGCTCTCCGCGCGCAGTCCCCGCTCGGCGAGCTTGCGGCGCAGCAGCTCGAGCCGGCGGTCTTGTACCTGCTCGCGGATGTCGACCGTGTCAGTCACGCGTTGTTCACCTTTTCTGATCGTTTGGTGCTGTCGAGGTCGGCGACGAGCTCGCCGCCGGTGATGCCACCGAGCAGCACGGCCAGCGACACCTTGTGGCCGGTCGCGCGCTGCAGCCGTTTACGGAGGTCGAGAGCCAGCAGAGAGTCGACCCCGAGGTCGAGCAGCGATGTGTCGAGATCGATTGCGTCCGCCTCGACGTCGAGGACCGCGCCGAGCTCGGCCCTTACCAGCGCCGTGGTGTCGACATCGGCTTCGGTTGACACCGTGTTCATTTCGACGTGGCCGTCGGTTCGGCTTCCCAGGAACACCCGCAACCGGGTCTCGTCGGCGCTGAACAGCAGCGGGTCCTGGACGTGGTCACGAAGGCTGGCCTCGACGGCTGCGTCCGGTGCCATCGCCAGCAGCCCGGACCGCTCGATCTTGGTGACCTCGGCCGCGTCGGCGATGCCGCTGCCGCGCCACAGCCCGTACCTGGCGGCCACGCAGTGCTGACCTTCGGCGCGCAGTTGACCCGCCATCACGTCGAGCATCCGGTTGGCGGCCGAGTATGCGGCGTGACCGCGACCGCCCCAGACACCCGACACCGAGGAGCACACCAGGATTCGAGCGTCGGAGCGCAGGGGCCAGGACTCGGCCATCCTGGCCAGCCCGCCGATCTTCGCGTTCGCCGCGTCGACGAACGCCTCGGAGGTGAGCGCGTCGCGGTCGGCGAACGTCGCCGCGCCCGCGGCGTGGATGAGCAGCGACGCCCCAGCGCCCGCGTACCGCCCGGCAGCCGCGGCGACCTGCTCGCCGGAGGTGATGTCGCACCGGGGCGCGACCACCTCGAGATCCCGTGCGACGGCGGCGAGTTCGGCGCAGACGGCGCCGTCGACGCCGCTGCGGCTGAGCAGCACGATGCGGCGCGCCCCGTGGGCGGCGAGATACCGCGCGAAGTGCAGCCCGACCGCGCCGTTGCCGCCGGTGATCACCACATCGTCGAACGCCCCGGGCTCCGAGAGCCAGGACGGTGCCGGCTCTACAGACTCACCGATGGATCGGACGTAAACCTCTGGGCCTGAGCCGTTGTCGCGCACCGCCGCCTCGTCGACGCGCGAGAGAAGTGCGCCGACCACCGTTGCGCTGAGCGCGTCGTCGGGATCCCACGACGGGAGGTCGAGATGTCTGAACACCTGCTCCGGACGTTCGAAGCCGAGGCTGCGGTGCATCGCGGCCAGCGCGGCCTGGGCGGGCAGGGCGACCGGCTCTGCGGGGTGCACGTGCTCACCGCCGACGGTGACCAGGCACACCGCGCGGCATTGCGGTCCTGCGGCGTCGACGTAGTCGAGCAGACCCTCACCGGCGAGTTGGGCGAGCTCGTGGGCCGCGCGTTCGACGTCGGGGTGGTCCAGCAGGGGCGCGACGGCGACGACGAGGTCGGCCTCGGTCGGCTCCACGACCTCAGCGTCGCTGCGGCGCAATGCCGTTCGCAGCGTCTCGGCGAGCGGCCCGCGCGGACCGGCGAGGTCGACGACCGCGACCCGCTGTCCGGGTGCGTCCGGACCGATCGCGGTGATGTTCCACGCCTCGCGGGCGACGGTGAGGCCGTAGACCGGTGCCAGCGGTTGCGGTTCGGCCCACAGCCGGAGCGCCCGCATCGGCGCGTTCGGGAAGCCACGCAAATGCGGCTGGGCGTCGATGTCCGCCATGTCGGCCCACCGGAATTCGGGGTCGGCCACGGCGACTGTAGCGATGCTGGCCGATACCGAGTCAATGAGCGGATGGTCGCGGTGCCCCGAGCCGACGACCACCGGATCGTCCTCGGACAGGATCTCCCCCAGCGCGAACAGCAGGGTCGGATGCGCCGACATCTCGATGTACGCGGTGGCGCCGTGGCTCCCTGCGGCAGCAACGGCACGATCGAATCGCACAGTGTTGCGCAGGTTCTCGTACCAGTAGGACGTGAAGTCGGTTCCCGCGGGCACGACGTCCGCTGTGGTGGATCCGATGAACCGGATCGGCGCGTCGGCGAAGTCGGCGTCCGGGAGCATGGCGAGCAGGTCGTCGCGCACCCGTTCCAGCGCGCTGGTGTGACCCGGGTAGTTCACGTCGAGTTCGCGGGCGAACAGGCCCTGTTCGGTCGCGGTCGCGAGCAACGCGCGGATCGCGGCCCGCTCCCCCGAGATCGCCACCGACGCGTCGGCGTTGACCGCGGACACCTCGAGCCAGCCGGGGGTCGACTCGATCAACCGTTCGGCGTCGGTGAGCGAAACCCCCAGCGCGGCCATGCCGTAGTCGCCCGAGAGACGGTCGACGGCCGTGGCGCGGGCGACGACGACGGCGGCCGCATCCGGCAGCGCGATGCTCCCGGCGACATAGGCCGCGGCGACCTCACCGAGGCTGTGGCCGACCACGAGGTCCGGCACTATTCCGCACGAGCGCCACAGGTGGGCCAGCGCGACGGCATGGGTGAACTGGGCCGACTGGATCTCGGTCTGCGACCAGGTCCCGCCGGTGGTGTCGGAGGTCAGGTACGGCAGCGGTGAGGGCTGCCCCGCGGCGACGAACGCCTCGGCGCAGCGGTCGGCGAGCGTGCGGTACACCCCCGACCGCCGGTAGGCGTCCGCGCCCATGGACGGCCACTGGTTGCCCTGCCCCGGAAACACGAAAGCCGTTCGCATCGTCGGTGATTGCGACGATCGGGCCACCAGCGGATGCGTGCCTCCGTCGGCGACCGCGCGGAGCCCGTCGGCCAGTTCGGCGGTGTCCGCAGCACGGACCACGGCGCGGTGCCTGCGCAGGCGTCGGGTGCGTAGCAGCGTCGCGGCGACGGCCCGCACGTCGGGTTCGCGCTCGAGATAGCGCAGTATCGCCTCGGCGTCGGCGGCGAGGAGTTCCTCGGCGTGCGTGCTCAAGACGACGGGCACCCGGCCGTCGGGAAATCCGGTGGGCATCACGCCGCCTCGGGTCGGATCGCCGGAACCGAGACGATCACGTGGGCGTTGGTACCGCTCATACCGAACGCGGTGACCGCCGCGAACCGCTCACCGTTGATGTCCGGCCAGGGTGTCAGCTCGGATGCCAGGCGCAATCCCTGGCATTCCCAGTCGATTTCGCGGCTGGCTTCGTCGGTGTGCAGCGTGGCGGGGATCGCACCGTGTTCGGCGGAGATCAGTGCCTTGGCCAGGCCGAGCCCGCCGGCGGCGGCCTGCGTGTGGCCGAGGTTCGACTTCACCGAACCCAGCAGCGGACCCTCGCCGGGTTCGGTGGCGCCGTACGTGCCGGCGAGCGAGAGCAATTCCGTGCGGTCGCCGAGCCGGGTGCCGGTGCCGTGTCCTTCGACCATTCCGATGTCCTGCGGGCGCAGACCGCTCGACTCGAGCGCCCGTGCGAACAGCCGGGTCTGCGCCTGTCCGCTCGGTGCGGTCAGGCCGACGGAACGCCCGTCCTGGTTGAGGCAGGTGGCCCGCAGTTCGGCGAGGATCTCACGCCCGTCGCTTAAGGCTCGAGATCTTCGCTGCAGCACGAACATGGCCGCGCCCTCGGCCCACACGGTGCCGCTGGCCAGTGCGCTGTAGGGCCGGCAGTGGCCGTCGTCGGACAGCGCGTGCTGTTTGGAGAATTCGACGAAGAAGCCGGGTGAGCCCATCACGCAGACCCCGCCGGCCAGCGCGAGGTCGCAGTCCTGCGACCGCAGGGACTGTGCCGCGGTGTGAATCGCGGTCAGCGTCGACGAGCAGGAGGTGTCGATCGTCAGCGCAGGCCCGGCCAGCCCCAGGGTGTAGGCGATGCGGCCGCTGATCACGCCGAGCGCAGTGCCGGACATCAAATGCCCGGTCAGATTGGAGAATTCGGCAAGGTCGGGTCCGTACCCCATCACCGAGGCGCCGACGTAGCAGCCGGCGTCGTGACCCGCCAGATCGTCGGGGTTGATCCCACTGTTCTCCAGCGCCCGCCACGCCACACGCAGCGCGACCCGCTGCTGCGGATCCATCGCCACGGCCTCCCGCGGCGAGATCCCGAAGAACTCCGGATCGAAACTCGCTGCATCGTCGAGAAATCCACCGAGGTCGTGGATGCGTTTGAACCCGTCGCGCTGTGAACCGTCGAGGATGTCGCGCACCGACCATCCGCGATCCCGCGGGAACGGGCACAGGCCCTCACGTCCGTTGACCAACAGGTCCCAGTAGTCGTCGGCGGTGTCGATCCCCCCCGGCGCCTCGATCGCCATCCCCACGATGACGATGGGATCGTCGACGCCGTGTGGCGCGCTAACCGGCATTGACCAACTCCGCGACCGCGTCGAGGTGGTCGTTGATGTAGAAGTGTCCGCCGTCGAACAGCGACAACGTGAAGGCGCCCTGGGTGTGGGTTTCCCATCCGCGCAACATGTCTGGACTGATGCGGTGGTCGCCGCGGCCGCCGATCGTGTGGATGTCGGCAGCGAGGCGGACGTCAGGTTCACACGCGTAGCGGTTGAACGCCACATAGTCCGCGCGCACCGCGCGCACGAGCAGTTCGATGAAGTCCTCGTCGGCCAGCAGCCGGGGGTCCGTTCCACCGAGGTCGACCATGTTGGCCACGACTTCGGCATCGGCCGTCGGCAGTCTCGGTGAGGTGGCGATGGTCGACGGCGCCTGGCTCGCCGAAACCCACAGTTGGCGGACGGGAACGCCGTGACGTTCTGCCACACGGCCGAATTCGAACGCGATCACCGCGCCCATGCAGTGGCCGAACAGCCGCAGCGGACCCAGTTCGGACCAGTCCCCCGCGGCGAACAGGTCGGCGGCCAGATCCTCCACCGTGTTTGGCGCGGGATGGCTCAGCCGGTCCGCCCGTTGCGGGTACTGGACCACATAGGCGTCGTCACCGGTACGGGCCAAGGCCGAGGCGAATGCCCGGTACGCCGCCGCAGCACCGCCCGCGTGGGGGAAGACGACGGTCGCCCCCTCACTGGACTGCCCAGCGGAGCGTTTAATCCAGGGCGCGAAGGTCAGTTGGCTTCGTTCGTCGATCATCGTGTCGGGGTCGCGTCGGGACGGCGATGAAGCCCGGGCAGGTGCGGTGGGCGGGCCTGCGATCGCGCGGTGAAAACACTCATGAATTCCTCCGTGTGATTAGCGCAGGCTGTCCTAAGTCGGAAGTGAGGTTACCCTATCCTTCTCGACGCGGACACGGCTACGTCGCCCCTCCGGCGGGCCGCCTCAAGAGTTTCTGGCGCAACCACCTCTCAGTGCGGCCGCACCTGCGTTGACGTGTGCAAACGCGCTACCCGAACGCTGCGGCCATGACCCACCCACTCGCGGCGACGCGCTGATTCCAGAACTGCGCATACTGCCCGCCGCGGGCCGTCAGCTCGGCGTGGCTGCCCTGGTCCTCGACCGTTCCGTCTGCCGACAGAACCACGATGTTGTCGGCGGCGGTGACCGTGGACAGCTTGTGGGCGATCACGATGACCGTGCTGCGCCGGGCCAATGTCCGGATCGATTCGGCGACGTGGTGTTCGTTCTCGGGATCCAGCGCGCTGGTCGCTTCGTCGAACAGCACGATCGGCGCGTTCTTGACCAGCGCCCGCGCAATGGACACCCGCTGCCGTTCGCCGCCCGAGAGCGCCGAACCGCCCTCGCCCACCCGGGTCTGCCAGCCGTCGGGCAGTCGCTCCACGACCGACAGCAGGCCCGCGGTCCGGGCCGCCTCGACGATGGCGTCGTCGCCGGCGTCGGGCCGGCCGATGCGGATGTTCTCCCACAGCGTGTCGTCGAACAGGTACACGTCCTGGAACACCAGCGACAGCTGCGCCATCAGATCCGCGGTGAGCTGGTCGCGGACGTCCACCCCGCCGACGCGCACCACGCCGGCGTCGACGTCGTAGAAGCGGGCGATCAGCTTGGTGATCGTCGACTTACCGGACCCGGACGGACCGACCAGCGCGGTCAGGGTGCCCGGTTCGGCGACAAAGCTCACGTCGGACAACACTTTTCGGTCCGAGTAGCCGAACGCGACGCGATCCAGCTCGACGCGCCCGGGTGTGGAGAGCGCGCTCGCGGCGGCGGGTTCCGGCAGTGCCGGGGTGTCCAGGATCGTCGTGATGCGCGCCAACTCCGCCGTCGCCAACCTGACCGCGGATCCGAGCTCGGCCAGCTGGGACAGCGGCGAGGCGAACCGGGCCGCGAGCCCGAGGATGGCGACCAACGTGACCGGGTTGACGTCGCCCTGCGCCGCCACCCACACGCCGGCGGCGATCAGCGCCGAGAACACCGCCTGCACCGCAACGCCGTTCAGCAGCAACCCGGTCACCGACTGCCACAGGGCGGCGCGCCCGGCGCGATGCTGATCTCGCAGTGCGTCACCGAGCGGCGTGTAGTCACCCCCGGTGCGGCCGAACGCCCGCAGCACCGGTTGGTAGCGCGCGAACTCGATCACCCGGTTGTTGACCTCGGTCGCCGCGTCGTGCGTCCGCTCCTCGGCGGTGGCGATCAGCCGCGAGGCGAACCGCCCGCACACGACCAGCAGCACACCGCCGACCAACGCGACGAGCCCGACGCGCCAGTCGAAGAAGAACAACCCGATCACGACCGTGACCGCGCTCACGGTGTTGACCACCAGCGGGGTGACCAAGTTGCCGCCGCTGGTGCCGACAAACACCGTTCCCTTGACCGCGATTTGGGAGACCTTGCCGACCGTCTCGCGGGTGAACCAGCCCAGCGGCAGGGTCACCATGTGGTCGCCGAGCCGGTGGTGCAGCAGACGCATGGTGGTCAGCGCCATTCGGATCGCGAGTTTCGCCTGCAGGTAGTTGAGCGCCGAGGCGACCAGCACGGTGAGCGCCATGGTCCCCAGCCAGCGGCCCGCGGCGGCGAAGTCACCGTCGAACAACGACACGGTCACCGGCACCAGGAGCAGCATCACCAACCCGTGCAGGACGCCGTAGACGGTCACCACCGACAGGAAGCTGAACATCCGGCCCCGCTGCGGGCCGAGGATCTGCAGAAAGCCCCGGATCATCGCGCGACCTCCCATTCCTGCGCGTTACCTGCGGTGTAGGTTCGCCACATCCGCGCGTATTGCCCGCCGGCAGCAAGCAATTCATCGTGCCTGCCCTGTTCGACGACGCGTCCCGAGTCGAGCACGACGATGTTGTCCGCGGAGGCGATCGAGCCAAGGCGGTGCGCGATGACCAGCACGGTGCGTCCGACGATGAGACGCGACAGCGCCTCCTGGATCAGGGCCTCCGAGTCCGGATCGGCGAACGCCGTCGCCTCGTCGAGCACCAGGATCGGCGTGTCGGCCAGCAGAGCGCGCGCAATGCTGACGCGTTGCGCCTCGCCGCCGGAGAAGTGCGCATCCTCATCGACGATGGAGTCATACCCGTTGGGCAGCGCCAAGATCCGGTCGTGGATGCGGGCGGCCTTCGCCGCGGCGACGACCTCGTCGTCACCGGCGTCGGACCGGCCGAGTCGGATGTTGTCGGCGACGCTGATGCCGAGAAGTTGCACGTCCTGCAGGACGAACCCGACGTGTCGGTACAGCTCTGCCGAGGCGATGTCGCGCACGTCGACCCCTCCGATGCGGACCGCACCCGCGGCGACGTCGTGAAATCGCGGCACCAGCGTGGCCAGCGTCGACTTGCCGCTGCCCGACGGACCGACGAGCGCGGTGATGGTCCCGGCCGCGAGCGTGAGCGAAACGTCGTGCAGGACGGTGTGCTTACCGTCGTACGCGAACCGCACACTGTCGAACTCGACCGAATTGTCCTGCGGCACCGCGGCTTCACGCGGGACGGGCAGTGCTGGTGTGTCGAGGAGGCGCTGCAGGCGCCCGGCGGCGGCCGCGGCCTGCCGTTTGATGTGCGTGGAGTAGCCGACGGTCAGGACGGCGGCCGGGATGGTCACGGCCACCAGTGTCGAGCCGAGCACCTCGATCGGGCTGACCCAGCCGCTGCGGACGAACCAGTATCCACCGGCCAAGTTGGCCAGCAGCAGCACCGGGGTGTCGATGAAGATCGACGACACCGCCTTGACCCGCACCAGCGGTCCGATCCATTCGGCGAAACCCGAGTTGAACTCGTCGGCGGCGTCGGCGAAACGCTTGTGCGCCTTGCCCGCCTGACCGAAGGTCTTGACCACCGATACCCCGGCGATGAACTCGACGATGGTGGCGCTGATCCGCTCGACTCCCCGGTCGAGCCGTTCCATCTGGGTTCGGGAGTCGCGCCCGAGCGCGAGGTAGACGCCGATGTAGAACGGCACGGTGGCCATCGCGAGCAGGCCCAGCCGCCAGTCGAGGTAGAAGCAGTAGATGAGGCCGAACAGCGGCGTGGCCAGCGCACCGGTGTTCTCCACCGCGGAATGGGCCACTAGGAAATGCAATTCGCCGACGTCGTTCTGGACGGCCTTGCGCACCTCGCCCGACGACCTGCTGCCGAACCAGCCCAGCGGCAACCGGCCGAGCTTGTCGACGATGCGCAGCCGCAGCGACCGCTGCAGGTCCACGTCGGCGAAGTGGGTGATCGTCAGCGCGGCACCGCCGGCCAGCGTGCGCACCAGCAGCGCGACGATCACCACGGCGACGATCGTCCAGAGCCTGGCGGTGTCGGGCGGGCCCTGCGCGAGCAGTTCACGGCCGATCTCGACGATCCCGATGAACGGCACGATGGTGGCCGCCGACGCCAGCAGCTGGTACCGCTGCGCCCGTGACGACCGCGCCCGGGTGGGGGCGAGCAGCTGCTGTAGCGCGAGCTTGTCGTAGGTAGCCGCCCGCTTGGCCGCGTCGCCCGCGGGTTCGGGTGAATCCGTCTCGACGACGGGCGCTGGTTGCACGGCGGTCATGCACCCTCCAGGTCTCGGGGTAAGGGTCGCCTAACCCTACCGGCCGCGTGACGACTGGCGGTCGCTACGTAACGTGAAGTGGTCGGTTATGGGCTCACTCCTCTCTCGAAAGGGACCTTCATGGATCTGGCAGGCGTCGGTGTCTGGAGTTCGCAGTTGCGCTACGGCGATCAGGGTCAAGCGGCCGAGGCCGCCGCGGAGTTGGAGGAGCTCGGCTTCACCGCGCTGTGGATCCCCGACGTCGGTGGGCCCGTCCTCGACTCGGTGGAACACCTGCTCTCGGCGACCAAGCAGGTGGTGATCGCCACCGGCATCCTGAACCTCTGGATGCACGAGCCCGCCGATGTGGCCGCCCGCTACGCGGCGTTGACCGAAACCCACGGTGAGCGCTTCCTGCTCGGCATCGGGGTGAGCCATGCACCGTTGATCGACAGCAAGGAACCGGGGCTCTACCGCAAACCGCTGGCCGCGACCCGCAAGTACTTGGACGGGATCGATGCGACCCCACAGCCGGTTCCGGTCGCCAACCGCGTGCTCGCGGCCCTGGGCCCGAAGATGCTCGAGCTGGCCGCGACCCGGGCTCGCGGCGCACACCCCTATCTCGTCACCCCGGACCACACTCGGTACGCGCGTGAGCATCTGGGTGAGGGCCCGCTGCTGCTGCCCGAGCAGACCGTGCTGCTCACGACCGACCGGGACGAGGCACGCTCCGTCGGAACCGATTGGCTGCGTTCATATCTGGCGCTGCCCAACTACCGCAACAACCTGTTGCGGTCGGGGTTCACCGAAGACGAAGTGGAGACGGTCAGCGACCGGCTGTTCGACGCGATCATCGCCTGGGGTGATGAGAAGACCGTGCTCAACCGCGTCCAGGAACACCTCGACGCCGGCGCCGATCACGTGTGCATCCAGGTGCTCACCGCCGATCCGCGGGAGTTCCCGCACGATCAGTGGCGTCGGTTGGCGGCGGCGCTCCGCTGAGGCTCTAGGCCGACGACTCGAGCTCGGACAGCACGGCCGCGCTGTCCATCTGGGCCACCTCGAGGTAGACCTCGGCGACCGCATTGAGCCGCTCGCCGTCCGGTTCGCGACGTAGGAGCCGTTCGGCGAGCTTGGCGACGCACCTGGTCGCGAACATGTCGGTGACCAACACCGTCGGGGTGTCCAGCCAGTCCCGCACCTGGGCGATCACCTGCGTGGCCAGCACCGAATCCCCGCCGAGGGAGAAGAAGTCGTCGTCGATCCCGATCCGGACGTCGTCATCGACGTCGAGCACATCTGCGACGATCGCGACCAGCGCCGACTCCAGCGGTGTGGTCGATGTCCGGAACTCCTGTGCCGCAGGCGGTTCGGCATCGGCCAGCAGGTGCGCAACGGCCTTGCGGTCGATCTTGCCGTTGACGGTGAACGGTATCCGGTCGGACACCACGATGATCTTCGGGATCATGTGCGCCGGTACGAGATCGGACATCGCCGCGGTGACCGACCCCGCGTCGATCGAGGGATCGTCCGTGCGCACCAGCGCCGCGAGCACGTCGCGCTCGGCGGGGACAACGGCGGCGACCGCGGCGGCGATGCCGCCGACGCGCTTGAGCGCGGCCTCCACCTCGCCGAGTTCGATGCGGTATCCGCTGATCTTGACACGGTGGTCGACGCGCCCGACGAACTCCAGCGTGCCGTCGGGCAGGTAACGCACGAGATCACCGGTGCGATACCAGGTTCGGCCGTCATGTTCGACGAACTTCTCTGCGGTCAGGTCGGGCCGTCCGCGGTATCCGCGGGCGATACCCCGGCCGGTGAACCAGAGTTCGCCGGACACCCAGTCGGGGCAGTCCGAACCGTCGGCGGCCGCCACGCGGCAGGCGTTGTTCGGAAAAGGCGTGCCGTAGGGCACCGACGTCCAGCGCGCCGGCGGGTCGTCGACCTCGCAGATCGTGCCGTGCACCGCGGTCTCGGTCGCGCCCCCCAGGCCCGCGGCGCGCACATCGGGGGCCGAGTTCCGCAGGGCGCGAATCAGTTCCGGCCGCACCCAGTCTCCGCCGAGCAGCACCACGCGCAGACCAGTCAGCCGATCGCCGCCCACCTCGAGGAGCATGTCGAGCCAGCCGGGCATCCAGTTCAGGAACGTCACGCCGTGCTGCTGAATCAGCCCGGCCCAGGTGTCCGGGTCGCGACGCTGATCCTCATCGACCACCACCACCGCGCCGCCCGCGCGCAGCAACGCGAAGATCTCCAGCACCGACATGTCGGCTTCCAGCGACGCCAGGGCCAGGCTGCGGTCGCTGGCGTGCAGTCCGAAGTGGTCGGTGACGAATTCGATGGTGTTCATGACCGCGTCGTGGGTGAGCTCCACACCCTTGGGCTCGCCGGTGGAGCCCGACGTGAACAGCACGTAGGCAAGCGAATTCGGATCGACGTCGGCGGGTTGCGCGTCGGCATCGCGGGCGGACGCGTCGGTGACCGTGACGACCGGCACGCCGGTGTGCGTCGCCTCGGCGCCGCCGCAGACGAGTACCGCGGTGACCCCGCTCGACTCCAGGATCCGCGCGCTGCGCTCGACGGGCTGGTCCGCGCCGATCGGGAGGTAGGCCGCGCCCGCCGCGAGGATGCCGAGCACCGCGGGAATCTGCTCGGCGCACTTCGGTCCGATCAGGGCGACGAGGTCACCGGGGCGAACGCCGTTGTCGCGCAACGTCGCCGCGACGCCCAGCGCGCGGGTGCGCAGTTCGCCGTAGCTCAGGTCGCCGTCACGGCTGACCACCGCCGGTGCGCGGGGGTTGTCGAGGGCGTTGCGGAAGAAGCCGTCGTGGATCGCCTCGCCGCTCGGCGGGGCCGTGGTGCCGTTCACCGCTTGGCGCACGGCTCGTTGCGCCTCGGTCACCGCGGGCGGGTCGGGTGCGTCCCACGCGGCGTCATCGGTCGCCAGTCGGGTGAGTTCGGCGAGGTGATAGGCGAACATCGCGTCGGCCACACCCGGACGGAATGCGTCAACGCGCACGTCCCAGTTGATCATCAGGCCGTCGGCCAGCGGGGTCGCTTGCGCGTCAATGAGCACCTGTGGCCCTTGCGAAATCGTCCACACGGGAACGCCGAACTGGTCGGTCACCTCACCGGCGAACAGATCGCCGAGGCCCAGCGCGCTGGTGTAGACGATCGGGGCGAGCACCTGGTTGCCACGGTGCCGCCCGAGGTCCCTGAGCACCGACAGACCGGAGTAGCTCGAGTGCCGAGCGGTGTTGTGCAGGGTCTCCTGGACGGCGCGCGCCCGCTGCGCGGGTGTGCGGCTTTCGGTGAGGTCGATGTCGAGCATCAGCGAGGACGTGAAGCAGCCCACGAGCTTCTCGACGTCGGGGTGGAACGGCTCTCGCCCGAACATCGGCAGGTTGAGCAGGAACCGCGAATTGCTCGACCACCGCGCCAGCGCATGGGAATACGACGCCGCGACGGCCATCGCCGGCGTGATGCCGCGGCGGTGCGCGGCGGCGAACAGGGCGTCTCGGGTTGCGACGTCGAAGATGTGCCACAGGCGGACGCTGCGCCGGGGGTCGGCCTGTTCGGCGGGCGGCACCAACGGCAGTGCGGGCGCTTCGGGGAGTTCCGGGATGCGCTCGGTCCACCATTGCACGTCGTCGTCGGACGGGCCTGGGTTCGACGCGGTCAACGCGGCCCGGTATTCGCGGTAGCTGTATCCGAGGTCGGCAAGCTCACCGCCGCGGTAGAACACGGCGAGGTCGGCCATGAACTTGCGGTAGCTCACCGCGTCGGCGGCGTTCATGTCCATGTCGACATGCAACCGGGTGCGCCCATCGGGGCGCAGCGACAGGCTCAGTTCGAGCACGTCACCGTCGAGGATCTGATGCGACTTCTCGTTTCGGATGGTCTCGAGGCGTTGCTCGGCAGCCGCGTGGTCCAGCTCGCGCAGGTCGTAGATCGTCACGGGCAGGCGCCGGTCCCCGATGCGCTGTGTGCCGTCGGGGAGGATTTCGACGCGCAACATCGGATGGCGCGCAACCAGTTTCGTCGCCGCACTCTGCAGCCGTTCCGGGTCCACGCCGACGCCGTCGAATTCGACGTACAGGTGGGCGGCCACCCCGCCGAGTTGCTGATCGTCGTTGCGGCCCAACCACATCGCGTGCTGCATCGGCGCCAGCGGGAAGGGTTCGTTCTCGTCGCCGGCGGCGGCGGGTTCGGTGGCCCGCTCGGTGGCGTCCTCGCGGGCACGGTCGGCCACCAGCGCCGACCACGCCGACACCGTGGGATTCTCCGCGAGTGCGGCGAAGTTGATGTCGATGCCCTGCTTCCGCCAGCGACCGGACAGCGACATCATGCGGATCGAGTCGAGGCCGGAGGCGATCAGGTCGGCGTTCGGGTCGACCTCGTCGGGATTCACGCCGAGGAGTTCGGCGACCTCCTCGCGGACGGTGCGATCGGTCGTGCGCTCCGTCGACGAACCAGTCTCACCCACACCCACGCGTGCCCTCCAGATTAGTACAGGCTGCCCTAACTAACCCGAGGCACGCTACCTTATATTCGACGCACCGAACACACCTACCCCACGAGGTCGCATCCTTCATGAGCACCGGTTTTGAGCAGCGCCCATCCGCAGAACAGCCGCTCGACAACACCGGATTCGGCGACCTCACGGCCGGTTTCGTGCCGTTTCCGGCCGACCGCGCCGACGAGTACCGGCGCGCGGGCTACTGGACCGACGAACCGCTCGACTCGATCCTGACCGGCGCGGTCGCGGCGTGGCCCGACCGGACCGCGGTGATCGACGACGCCGTCAGCTACTCGTTCGCTGAACTGGACGCCCGTGCCGACCGGATCGCTGCCGCGCTGGCCGACCGCGGCATCGTCCCCGGTGATCGCATGCTGCTGCAACTGCCGAACACCTGCGAGTTCGCCGTGGCCCTGTTCGGGGTGCTGCGCGCCGGCGTCGTCCCCGTCATGTGTCTGCCGGGCCATCGGTCGGCGGAACTGAACCATTTCGCCGCGGTCAGTGGCGCGGTGGGCTTGATCGTGCCCGATGCGGTCGGCGGCTTCGACTACCGCGAGCTCGCCGACGAACTCGTCAGGGACAACCCCGCGATGCAACACGTGTTCGTCCACGGTGAGCCGGGACGGTTCGAATCCTGGTCGGCACTGGCATCTTTCGACGGTCCGCGCACCGAGCGCCCGCCCGTCGACCCCGAGGCGCCCGCCCTCCTCCTCGTGTCCGGCGGCACCACGGGCCTGCCGAAGCTCATCGCCCGCACCCACAACGACTACCTCTACACCGCCAGGGCCAGCGCCCGGGAGTGTCACCTCACCGGCGACGACGTGTACCTCGTCGTGTTGCCCGCCGGCCACAACTTCCCGCTGGCCTGCCCGGGACTGCTGGGCTCGATGAGCGTCGGCGCCACATCGGTTTTCACCACCGACGCCAGCCCCGAGGCGGCGTTCGCGTTGATCGACCGGCACAAGGTCACCGTCACGGCGCTGGTGAATGCGCTGGCCAAGGTGTGGACCCAGGCGTGCGAATGGGAACCGGTGCTGCCGACGTCGCTGCGGCTCGTGCAGGTCGGCGGTTCGCGGATGACGCCGCAGGAGGCCGAGTACATCCGGTCCGGCCTCACCCCGGGACTGCAGCAGATCTTCGGAATGGCCGAGGGCATGCTGAACTTCACCCGCCCCGGCGATCCCGTCGATGTCGTCGTCAACACCCAGGGCAGGCCGATGTCACCGCACGACGAGATGCGGGTCGTCGACGAGTCCGGCGCGCAGGTGGCGCCCGGCGAGGAAGGCGAACTGCTGGTGCGCGGCCCCTACACGCTCAACGGCTATTACCGCGCCGACGAGGCGAACGCGCGCTCGTTCACCCCCGACGGCTTCTATCGCAGCGGCGACCGAGTGCGCATCTTCGCCGACGGCCCGCGGGCCGGCTATGTGGAGGTGACCGGGCGCATCAAGGACGTCATCCACCGCGGTGGTGAGACCGTGTCGGCGTCAGACCTCGAGGAGCATCTGTTCGCCCACCCGGCGATCTACGCCGCCGCGGCGATGGCACTTCCGGACGAGTTCCTCGGCGAGAAGATCTGCGCCGCAGTGGTGTTCAAGGCCGCGCCGATCTCGCTGGTCGAACTCAACCGGTTCCTCGACGAGCGCGGCGTCTCGGCGCACTGCAGGCCCGACGTGCTGTCGCCGTTGCCCACGCTGCCCAAGACGGCGGTCGGCAAGGTGGACAAGAAGAAGGTCGTCGCGCAGCTGACGTCCTGAGCCCGAGGTCCGCTCAGGACACCTCGACCTTCTCGGCCGCTTCCGGCGCCTCGAGCAGTTCGACGAGTCGCTCGGAAACCGCCCCCGCAGTGGGGTATTCCCACAGCAGGGTCGGCGGTAACGACAGTCCGGTCTGCCTCTCCAACTGCTTGAGCAGCCCGACCGTCATGATCGAGTCGACGCCGGTCTCCACCAACGGCAGGCTCGTGTCGACGTCGGCCTCGGCCACCCCCAGCTGGGCGGCCACGGCGGCGACGACGACCGCGGCGATGCGCTCCGGGTCGGCGTCGACCAGGCTGACGTCCGGCACGTCCTCGCTCGCACCCTCGGACTCCGTCGGCGCGACGTCGGCCAGCATCGGCACCGACGCGGCCGCCGGAAGCAGGGGCAGCACAACGATGTTCGGGTCGTCGTGGCGCATCGCGAGGTCGAGCGCCCGCATCGCTTCGTCCGCGCCGATGGTGTCCATGCCCAGCGCGTCGAGTTGGGCCGCGACGAAGCCGGATGTCGAGCCCATGCCCAGGCCGCGCCACGCGGTCCAGGCGACGGCGACGGTGCGGTCACCGAGAGACCGGCGGTGCCGCGCCATTCCGTCGAGGAAGGAGTTCGCGCACGCGTAGGCGCCCTGGCCGGGGAAGCCGGCGAGGTAACCGCATGACGAGAACAGCACCAGCCAGTCCAGTTGTTCGGGCGGGAACACCTCGTGCAAGGTCAGTGTGCCGTCGACCTTGGGACGCATCGCCGCGGTGAAGTCCTCGGGCGTCGTGTTGACCAGCAAGGCGCCGGCTTCGACGCCGGCCGCGTGGATCACCCCGCGCACCGGGGGCAGGTCGCGCAGCGCGGCGCGCAGCTCGTGGGCCGCCCCGGGTGCGGCGATGTCCAGCGCCACCGCGCGCACGGACACACCGCGCTCCTCGAGCGCCGTGACGGTGTGGACCAGATCCGAATCCGGTTGCCACGCAGAGCGATCGGGCATGCCGCTGCGCGAGAGCAGCACCAGCCGCCGTGCGCCGATGTCGGCCAACCGCTGCGCCATCCGCAGGCCCAGCGCACCGGTGCCGCCGGTGATAACGTACGTGCCGCCGGCCGAGCACTGCATCGGCGTCCCCATCCCCCGCCCCGCGGGCGCGAGCCGCGCCGACTGGGCGACACCGTCGCGGAACACCACGACCGGATGACCCTGCACCGAGGCGAGGACGCCGACCGGCAGTTCGGCGGAAGCGATGTCGAGCACGCCGCCGAAGTTCTTCGGGTGTTCGGCCGCGGCGACCCTGGCCAGCCCCCAAAGCGGGGCGTGTATCACGTTCGCGCCCTCGTGCACGCCCTGCGTGAGCACCCACATCCGCGCCTTGGCGCCGTGTTCGAGCAGTCCGCGCAACGTCTGTGTCACGACTTCCACCGACCGTTCCGGTGTGTCGTGCTGGTCCGGGAGCACCAGCACCACGGTGTCGCGATCCAACGACGCTGCGGCAGAGCCCAGTTCCGCGGCGTCGCGGTAGAACCCATGTGGCACGCCGGCCGCCGACAGGTCACGCGCCACGAACTCGCGCGCGGCGCCGTCCCCGCCGACGATCGCGACCGCACCGGGCCGGCCGTCCGCCTGCCACGGCACCGGCTGCCACGACAGGCGGTGCAGCATCTGGGAAACGTCGCTGCCGGAAGGGCTTTCGAGTTGTTCGAACGACATGCCGATCAGCGAGGCGAGGACTTTACCGGACTCCTCGGCGAGCACGACGTCGGTCGTGGTGGTCCCGGGCCTGCGCCGAACATGCAGCAACGCCACCGCGGGCGGGCGGCCGTGCACCTGCACGCGGTCGATATGAGCGGGCATGCGCAGCCGCGGCGGCCCGTCGAACACCGTGGAAGCCGCCGACGTCGCCGCGTCCAGCAGGGGCGCCCAGGTGTCGGGCTTCGTGCGGTCGCGGCGGGCGGCGACCCTGGCGAGCAGTTCGCCGTCGCCTCCGTGCAATTCGAGGATCTCCCAATCGAATCCCATCGCGGCGACACCGAGCGTCGCGAGCGTGTCCACCACATGATCCGACGGGAGGGGCTCGCGGCACGCGTCCCGTGTGGCCGATTCGTCGAGCACCCCGCCGAGGAGGTCTTCGATGTCGTCGTCGGCGGCGACCACCGCGCTGCTGTGGGTCAGCCAACCGCCCTCGTCGGCGTCCTCGTCGTCGTCGACGAGGCGCGTGGCCAGCGTCAGCGCGCGGTCCTGCAGAACCACCTGGACGTCGCGGGCCCGCCCCGGTGCGACGGGTGTGCGCAACCGGACGTCCACGAGGTCCCTGCCTGCGCGGTCACAGGGCGAGTCGAGTTCGTCGGCGGCGCCCAGGAAGGTGTTGACGATGACGGCGGCGGGCACGATCTCGGTGCCCTTCACCGGGTGGTTGCCCGGATACGGGCGGGTGTCGAGGTCGACGCGCGTCTGCCACATCTTGGCGGCCACCGCACCGGTCACCTCGAGCCGGCCGCCGAGCAGGGCGTGGGTGTCGACGTCGTGCACGCCGCGGCCGCCGGGTGGCGGGGTGGGCGTGCGCCAGAAACGACGGTGATGCCACTGCGTGACCGGCAGGTCGGCCGCCCACGGCGTGGACGACAGCCGGTGCTCGACCCGCGCGCCGTGGCAGTGCAGGGCGGCGACCGCCGTTGCCACCGAATGCATCTGCGGACGGTCGCGACGCAACAGTGGGACGACGGCGTGCTGGTCGACACCGGTCGTCGTGAGCGTCTCGACGATCGAGTGCGCGACCACCGGGTGCGCCGACACCTCGAGGAACAGCCGGTGCCCGTCCTCGATCGCAGCAGAGACGGCCTCGGAGAACCGTACCCGGTCGCGCAGGTTCGCCACCCAGTAGTGCTGATCGCGTGGCGCCGTCGAGCGCGGATCGGTCAATGCCGTTGTGTATAGCTGAGTTTCGGGTGTTTCGGACGGTGGCAGTTGCGCGGTGAGGCGACCGAGCTCTGCGGTGAGCGCGTCCATCGCCGGGCTGTGGAAGGCGACGTCGGTGTTGACGCGGCGCACCATCATGCCTTGGTCGGTCCACTGCCGGCTGATGTCGTCGATCGCGGTCACCGTGCCGGAGATCACTGTCGATTCGGGCGATGCGCTGATCGCCGCCACCACGTCGGTCCGCCCGTCGAGTCGTCGCTCGGCTTCGGCGAACGGCAGCCGCACGAGCGCCATCGCGCCCTTGCCCATGACCGATCGGAAGCCGCGGGCGCGATAGCACGCCACGGCAGCGCCCACTGTCAGGTCGAATACGCCCGCGGTGACGCATGCGGCGACCTCGCCGACAGAATGCCCGATGACTGCGGCGGGCGTGACGCCGCGCGCGCGCAGCACCGCGGCCAGGCCCACCTGCATCGCGAACGTGAGCGCCTGCACCTGGTCGGTGCCACCGAGCTCACCGGTGCTCAACGCCTCGCGCGCGGAGAAACCGAGCTCGGCGGTGTACACGGGATCGATCTCGTCGATCACGGCGGCGAATTCCGGTGCGGCGGCCAGCAGTTCGCGCCCCATACCGGCCCAATGCGAGCCGTGGCCGGAGAAGACCCAGACCGCACCGTTCGTCGCGGCCGGCAGCACCGTCCCGGTCACCACCGACGGGTCCGGGACGTCCTCGGCCAGTGCGGTCAGCGCGGCCGCCACAGCATCGGTGTCGTCGGCGACCACCGCGGCCCTGGCCGATTCGTGCGAGCGCCGCGTCCACAGCGTCGCCGCGACGCGCTCGATCGGCGCCGAGTGGTCCCGCAGGTGTTCGGCGAGCGCGCGGGCTTGTGTGCGCAGTCGCGCGACGTTGCGCGCCGAGACGGGGATGATCGCCGGAAGACGCTGCGCCGCTGGATCGTTCGTGACAGCAGGCGGCGCCTCCTCGAGCAGCACGTGGGCGATCGTGCCGCCGTAGCCGTAGCTGCACACCGCGGCGCGTCGCTGTGCACCGTCGCCGTCCCACGGTTCGACCTGTGTCGGGACCCGCAGGCCGCTGTTGGCCCAGTCGACGGCCGGGGTCAGCGAGGTGAGGCCCGCCGTCGGCGGGATGGTCCGGTGGTGCAGCGCCAGCGCGGCCTTGATGAGCCCCACCACGCCGGCACCACCCTCGAGGTGGCCGACGTTGGGCTTCACCGACCCGATGCGACACGGCGCGTCAGCGGGCCGGTCCGCTCCGTAGACCGATGCGAGCGCCCGCACCTCGGTGGGGTCACCCGACGGTGTGCCGGTGCCGTGCGCCTCGATGAAGCCGACGCTTGCGGGTTCGACACCCGCGAATCGGCATGCGCGACGGAACATGTCGGCTTGTGCGTCGCCGTTGGGCGACATGATGCCGACGGTGCGCCCGTCCTGCGCCACCGCGCCGCCGCGCACGACGGCGTACACGTGGTCCCCGTCGCGCAGCGCGTCGGCGAGCCGTTTGAGCACCACCACGCCTGCGCCTTCGCCGCGTCCGTAACCGTCGGCGGCGGCGTCGAAGGTCTTGCACCGGCCGTCGGGCGCCGTCGCACCCGCCACGTCGAGCACGCGGGTCAGGCCTGGGCCGATCAACGCGCTGACACCGCCGGCCAGCGCCAGCGACGTCTCACCGGCGTTGAGCATCTGGCACGCCTGATGCACGGCGACCAATGAGGCCGCACACGCCGCGTCGAGGGCGACGCTGGGCCCGCGCAGGTCGAGCAGGTGCGAGACGCGGTTGGCGATCCCGCACAGCGACGTGCCGATCCCGGTCCACGCCTCGATGCCGGGCAGGTCCTCCATGATGAGCTTGCCGTAGTCGTCGGAGTTGACGCCCATCAGCACCGCGGTGTCGCTGCCCGCCAACGTCTTCGGCGGGACGCCGGCGTGTTCGAGCGCCTCCCAGCTGACCTCGAGCGCCAGCCGCTGCTGCGGGTCCATCAGCTCGGCCTCGCGCGGCGAGACGCCGAAGAACTCGGCGTCGAACCCGGGCAGGTCGTCGAGGAACGTTCCGAGCCGCGTGACGTCCTTGAGCACTGCGGCGTTGCGCGGGTCGCGGTGCAGGTACGGTTCCCAGCGTTCGGCGGGGACCTCACGGACGTCGCTGCCGCCGTCGAGGAGGAAGTTCCAGAAGTGTTCCGGCGTGCCGATCGCACCGGCCACGCGGCAACCGATCCCAATGATCGCGATCGGTTCGGGGCTCGCGGAATCGTCGGGTGAGGCGGTATCGGTCACGTCAGCGTTGTCCCGAAGTCTGGATAGCCTTGCCTAAGAAGCCACACGCCATGGCGGCCATACTGGCATAACCGCGCTCATTTGTGGGAGCTACGCAGGCGGCGCGAGCGTGGTGCCGGTCACGCCCAAAAGGATTGCCGCGACGTCAATTCGCGCCGCGGCGTCGCCGCGTCGACGCCGTCACAGGTTGCGGATGGCCAGCGGTTCGTCGCTGCCCGACACCCGGATGTCGATGCTGCGGATCTCCGAGGTGGGGATGCTCGTCGCCGCGGACAGCCCGGTCGCCTCGTCCCCCGACGGGCGCCACGAACCGACGGCGGTCTGCGCGCCGTCGCGCGTCGTCACCACGATGTCGTAGCTCTCGACGTCGCGGGCCCATTCCTTGGTGTACTCGCACGCCCAGTTGAGCTCGGTGCCCCATTTCTTCTCCGACACGGCCAACTGCGCGGTCAGGCCCTGGCGCTGACCGGGCTGCATCGGCTCCAAAGCCACCGTCTGCACCGACGGCGTGCGCGGGAACACCGTCGCGCCGACGACTCCGCCGACGATCGCGAGGGCCGCCGCGACGGCCACCGCCGCTGCGAGCTTCGTGCGGCGCGACTGCCGCTGACGCTTCGCCGCGGCCTGGGCCAGCGATGCAACGTCGGAGTCGGCGGGCGCCTGGCCCAGATCGGTCAACGCGAGGGCCTCGTCGCGGCTGAGAGCGCCCAGGATTCCGGGCATCTCCTCCAGCTCGGTCAGCTCGGCGGCGCGGCCCGGGTTCGCGGCGAGGTAGTCCTCGTAAGTGCGCCGGTCCTCCAGGCTCAGCGCGCCGAGCACGTAGGCCGCATCCCATTCGGCGAGGTCGTCATCGGGTGTCCGGTCGAACTCCTGGCTCATTGGACAACCCCCCTTTCCTGCAGCGCGATCCGCAACGCGCGCAACGCGTAGTGCAGCCTCGACTTCACGGTTCCCGGCGCAATCCCCTCATGCGCGGCGATGTCGGCCACAGTCTGGCCGAGGTAGTACGCACGCACGATCGCGGTGCGATGGTCGGCGCTGAGCGCTTTCAGCGCGTCGGCGAGCACCCACTTGTCGACCGCGGGACCGATCGCGTCGAGCGAGGGCCGCTCGGGCAGGTCATCGGTCTGCAGTTCGCGGCTGAAACGCGCGCTGCGCCGGTCGTCGATGACGAGGTTGCGCGCGACGGTGAACAGCCACGCCCGCGCGGCGTCGCCCGGCTGCTGCAGGATCTCCGGTTTGCGCCACAGCCGCAGCAGCGCTTCCTGCACCACGTCCTCGGCGAACGGCATGTCGCCGCGCGTCAGCCGCAACACGTACCGCAGCAGTGCCTGGCTGTGCTCGTCGTGGATCGCGCGCAGCAGCTCGGCCTGCGCGGGGTCGGGTGTCATCGCTCATCCACCGCAGTCGTCATCGCTGATCACAACGACAATCACCGGTCAATCGTTCAACGCCCGGCCCGCGAACGTGAGGTTATGTGCGAGAAATCGGCGGATTTTCGTGCACAAGCTCATGTTCAGGCGAGCAGATCGCGCACCACCGCGTCGGCCAGCAGCCGGCCGCGGTCGGTGAGCACCAGCCGGTCGGCGGCCCGGCGCAGCAGCCCGTCGGACACCGCGACCGCGGCACGCTCGCGTTCGGGCGCGCTGAGCACGCTGGCCGGCAGCCCGTCGCGCAACCGCACCCGCAGCATCACGTCCTCCATGTGCATGGTGTCTGCGTCGAGGTGCTCGAAGTCGGCCACCGGCAGCCGACCGTCGGCCAGCGTCTGCGCATACGCGTTCGGGTGTTTGGCGTTCCACCAGCGCACCGCGTCGACGAAGCCGTGCGCTCCCGGCCCGGCGCCCCACCACTCGCCGCCGTTCCAGTAGCCGATGTTGTGCCGGCACTCGCCGCCCGGCCTGCTCCAGTTCGACACCTCGTACCAGGCGAAACCGGCGGCCGCCAGGCGCGCGTCGACCAACTCGTAGCGGCGGGCCAGCACGTCGTCGTCGGTCGGGGCCAGCTCACCGCGCCGCACCCGTCGGGCCATCGCCGTACCGTCCTCGATCACCAGCGCGTACGCCGACACGTGATCGACGCCGGCCTCGACGACCGTGTCGACCGAGCGCCGCAGGTCGTCGTCGGACTCCCCCGGCGTTCCGTAGATCAGGTCGAGGTTGACGTGCTCGAACCCGGCGGCGCGGGCCTCCCGGGCCGCGGCGAGCGCCCGCCCCGGCGAATGCGTGCGGTCCAGCGTGGCCAGCACGTGCGCGGCCGCCGACTGCATGCCCAGCGACACCCGGGTGTATCCGGCCGCGAGGAGCTCGTCGAACAACACCGGAGATGTCGACTCCGGGTTGGCCTCCGTGGTGACCTCGGCCCCCGCCGCCAGCGGAAAGTGCGCGCGCACAGCGTCGAGGACCGCCGCCAGGCCGGACCCGCCCAGCAGCGACGGCGTGCCTCCGCCGACGAACACGGTGTCGACCTCGGGGATGCGGCCGAGGTGCCGCGCGGCCAGCGCCAACTCAGCCCGCAGCGCGATGAGCCAGCCATCGGGGTTGGCCCCGCCCAGCTCGCCAGGGGTGTAGGTGTTGAAGTCGCAGTAGCCACAGCGGGTGGCGCAGAACGGCACGTGGATGTAGACGCCGAACGGCCGTCCGGGCGCAGGAGTCATCGCCGGCAGCGCCGCCGGTGCGGCCTTCGGAGTCGCTGCGGTTCGGACGGTCACCCAGCCAGTTTCCCAGACCGCGGTTTTGCTCACCGTGAGCGCAAATCTCGCCCGGTTAGGGCTGGTGCGGGTGTCCGTGGCAGAATGGCGGACGTGACTGCCGGCCGCATCTTCCCCCAGCGCGTATCGCTGGTGGCGCGTCGGCACGTCGACTTCAAGCGCGTGTGTACCTGTTGTTGTCTGCCTTGCGCTTGATCTAGGTCCCAGCCCACCCGTACGTACAGCTGGCCGCCGGATCTGCGCCGCCGGACAGCCACCCGGTGACCACGCGCGATTCGAACGCCGGCTCCACCAAGGAGCCACCCCATGACCACCGCGGAATCCAAACCGAGACCCGCCAAGAAGACCCGCGCCGAAGGGCAGTGGGCACTCGGATACCGCGAGCCGCTCAACGCCAACGAGCAGTTCAAGAAGGACGACGACGCGCTCAACGTGCGCGCCCGCATCCTCGACATCTACTCCAAGCGCGGTTTCGACAGCATCGACAAGCAGGACCTGCGGGGCCGCATGCGATGGATGGGCCTCTACACCCAGCGTGAGCAGGGCTACGACGGCACATGGACCGGCGACGAGAACGCCGATCTGCTCGAGGCCAAGTACTTCATGATGCGGGTGCGCTGCGACGGCGGCGCGCTGAGCGCCGCGGCCCTGCGCACCATCGGCGAGATCTCCACCGAGTTCGCCCGCGACACCGCCGACATCAGTGACCGCGAGAACGTCCAGTACCACTGGATCCGGATCGAGGACGTACCGCAGATCTGGGAGCGGCTGGCCGCGGTCGGCCTGCAGACCACCGAGGCGTGCGGTGACTGCCCCCGAGTCGTGCTCGGTGGCCCCCTGTCGGGCGAATCGCTCGACGAGGTCCTCGACCCGAGTTGGGCCGTCGACGAGATCGTGCGCCGCTACATCGGCAATCCCGCGTTCTCCAACCTGCCGCGCAAGTACAAGACCGCGATCTCGGGCCTGCAGGACGTCGCCCACGAGGTCAACGACGTCGCGTTCATCGGCGTCAACCACCCCGAGCACGGCCCCGGCCTGGACCTGTGGGTCGGCGGCGGGCTGTCCACCAACCCGATGCTCGCCCAGCGCCTCGGCGCGTGGGTGCCGCTGGAAGAGGTTCCGGACGTCTGGGAGGGCGTGACGTCGGTCTTCCGCGACTACGGCTACCGGCGCCTGCGCAGCAAGGCCCGGCTGAAGTTCCTGATCAAAGACTGGGGCGTCGAAAAGTTCCGTCAGGTTCTCGAGGACGAGTACCTGGGCCGCAAGCTGATCGACGGCCCTGCACCCGAGCCGGTCAAGCACCCCATCGACCACGTGGGAATTCAGAAGCTCAAGAACGGGCGCAACGCGGTCGGCGTCGCGCCGATCGCCGGCCGGGTGTCGGGCACGATCCTGACCAAGGTGGCCGACCTCGCCGAGGCAGCGGGTTCGGACCGGATCCGGCTGACCCCGTACCAGAAGCTGGTCATCCTCGACGTCCCCGATGAAAACCTTGCCAAGCTCGTCGAAGAGCTCGACGCGCTGGGGCTGCCATCGCGGCCGTCGGCGTGGCGCAAGAACCTGATGGCTTGCACCGGCATCGAGTACTGCAAGCTGTCGTTCGCCGAGACCCGCAACCGTGCGCAGGTCCTGGTTCCGGAACTGGAGAAGCGGCTCGAGGACATCAACGTGCAGCTCGACGTGCCGATCACGGTCAACATCAATGGCTGCCCGAACTCGTGCGCCCGCATCCAGGTCGCCGACATCGGGTTCAAGGGCCAGATGGTCGACGACGGCGACGGCAACTCGGTCGAGGGTTTCCAGGTGCACCTGGGCGGAAGCCTCGGGCTCGACAGCGGTTTCGGCCGCAAGCTGCGCCAGCACAAGGTGCTGGCCACCGAGCTCGGCGACTACATCGACCGGGTGGTTCGCAACTTTGTGAAACAACGCGAGCAGGGCGAGCGTTTCGCTACGTGGGCAATACGAGCAGACGAGGCGGATTTGCGGTGACGGATTTGATGAACGAGATCGAACTGCAGGCACTGGCCGAGCGCGGTGCCGCCGAACTCGACGGGGCGAGCGCGAACGACCTGCTGCGCTGGACCGACGAGCATTTCGGCGGCAATTACGTGGTGGCCTCGAACATGCAGGACGCCGTGCTCATCGATCTGGCCGCCAAGGTGCGTCCGGGAGTCGACATCCTGTTCCTCGACACCGGCTACCACTTCGTGGAGACCATCGGCACCCGCGACGCCGTCGATGCGGTGTACGACGTCAACATCGTCAACGTCACCGCGGAGAAGAGCGTCACCGAGCAGGACGAGTTGTTCGGCAAGGACCTGTTCGCCCGCGAGCCCAACGAGTGCTGCCGGATGCGCAAGGTCGAGCCGCTGTCGAAGGCGCTACGCGGTTACTCGGCGTGGGTGACCGGCATCCGCCGAGTCGAGGCGCCCACGCGCGCCAACGCGCCGCTGATCAGCTGGGACAAGGCTTTCGGGCTGGTGAAGATCAACCCGCTGGCGGCTTGGACCGACGACGACATGCAGGAATACATCGACGCCAACGGCGTGCTGGTCAATCCGCTTGTCTACGAGGGTTATCCGTCGATCGGCTGTTCACCGTGCACGGCGAAGCCCGTCGAGGGCGCCGATCCGCGCAGCGGCCGCTGGGCGGGCACCGGCAAGATCGAATGCGGGTTGCACGCCTCGTGAGGCCGCAGTGACGCTCGTGCTGACCGCGCACGGCAGCGCCGACCCGCGCTCCGCGGCGGTGACGCACGCCGTCGCGGGCCGCATCCGGAGACTGCGGCCCTGGCTCGACGTCCGTCCGGCGTTTCTGGAGCAGAACGGGCCCAGCCTGTTCGACACGCTGAGCGGCCTGCATACCCCCGGTGTGGTGGTTCCGTTCCTGCTGGCCAGTGCATTTCACGCGCGCGTCGACATCCCTGCGGTCATCGAAGATTCGGGCGCGATGGTCGACCGGGCCGAGGTGCTCGGTGAGGATCCGGCGTTGCTGACGGTGCTGCGTCAGCGGCTTGCCGAGCTCGGCGTCTCCCCCGACGACGAAGGCGTTGGCGTCCTCGTCGTCGCAGTCGGGTCGTCACGCCCGGACGCGAATGCCAGGACCGCGACGGTCGCGCAGGTGCTGCGGTCCGGAACCCGCTGGGCGGGAGCCGAAGTCGCGTTCGCCACCGGACCGTACGCCGACCTCCCGGACGCCGCCGAGCGCCTGCGCGCCCGCGGTGCGGAACGTCTGGTCATCGCGCCATGGTTCCTGGCGCACGGCCGGATCACCGATCGCGTCGCGGAATACGCTGCGGCGCAGGGTATCGCGATGGCCGAGCCACTCGGATCGCACAACCTCGTCGCGGCGACGGTGCTGGACCGCTACGACGCGATCACCGCGGGCGCCGCGGCCGCCGCCTGACCGGGCATCAGGGCCGAATTTCGAACACGTTGTTGAACGGGGTCTGCGCGGCCAGCCGGAACCGGCCGAAGCCCGCCTCGGTTACGACGTCGCGGATGCGGGCCGGGCCCGCCTGAGTGCCCAGCGCCATGCCGACCGGCTGTGCCATCGACGACGGTGTGCACAGCAGCGCGGAGAAGCCGTAGTACGCGCGCCCGATCGGATTGAGGTTGTCTTCGACCCGGTCGCCGGCTGCCGGTTCGACCACCATCCACGTGCCGTCCCCGGCGATGGCCTCGCGGATGTGGCGCGCGGCGCCGATCGGATCGCCCATGTCGTGCAGGCAGTCGAACATCGTCACCAGGTCGTACGGTCCACCGTCGAAAGCGTCCGCCGGCGCGACCCGGAATTCGACCGCTGAGGTTGTCCCAGTGCGCTCGCGGGCCACGTCGATGGATCCCGCGTGACCGTCGACGCCGACGAACGTCGACGCCGGAAACGCCTGTGCCATCAGCAATGTCGATGCCCCGTGGCCACAACCGACGTCGGCCACCCTGGCGCCGGACGTCAGCTTGTCCACGACGCCGTCCAGCGCCGGGAGCCAGTCGTCCACCAGGTGCGCGGTGTACGTCGGGCGGAAGAACCGTTCGCATCCGACGTGGACATCGGCGTTGTGATCGCCCCAGCCGACTCCCCGACCGCTCGACGCCGCCTCGACGATCCGGGCGGCGTCCGCCGCGGTTCCGTGGGCGATCTGGAACAGACCGCCGACGAACGCCGGGCTGGTCTCGTCGGTGAGGGCGACGGCCTGCTCAGGGGGCAACAGGTACCGGCCGGTCTCGGGGTCGTATTCGACGAACGATCCGGCCGCCTGCGCATTGAGCCACTCGCGGGCGTAGCGCCCGTCGGTGCCGGTGCGCTCGGCCAGTTCGGCCGAAGTGCTCGGCCCGTGTTCGGCCAGCGACCGGTAGTACCCGAGACGGTCGCCCATGACCACGAGGGCGCAATTGAGTGCGGCGCCCGCCTCCTCGACCGCGCGGAAGACGAAGTTCATCAGCTTGTCCTGGTCGACCAGGGTCGGTGTACTCGAGGTGTTCATAACACCACCCAACCAGGCGAATCGCCCGCGCGGAATGGGGCAATCGCCCCATCTTCAGTCGGGAGTCAGGACTTTGTCAGCGCCTCGGCGTCGGCCTTGTCAGCCGGCGGAACATGCGTGCCGTCCGGCAACGGAGGGATCCGGGTGGCGCGAACGTAGACCGTGTCGCCCTCCTTGAGGCCGAGTGCCTCGGCGTCCCCTCGGGTGATCTGCGCGGTGAACGGCATCTGATCGGTCGCACTGTGCAATTCGACGCGAACCTCGAATCCCAACATCACGATCCGGTCGATGACCGCGCGGACCACCCCGGTGGCCTGTACCGACTCGTCGCTCGACGCGATCGCCATCTCCGGGTTGCGGCCGACGCGGATATCGTGCGGGCGGACCAGCGAACCGTTGAGCGAGGACACCGCGCCGAGGAATGACATCACGAACGCGTTGGCGGGCGCATCGTAAACCTCTGCGGGAGAGCCGATTTGCTCGATGCGGCCCTTGTTCAGCACCGCGATCCGGTCGGCGACGTCGAGCGCCTCGGACTGGTCGTGGGTCACCAGCACCGTGGTGACGTGCACCTCTTCGTGCAACCGGCGCAGCCACGCCCGCAGGTCCTCACGTACCTTGGCGTCCAGCGCGCCGAACGGTTCGTCGAGAAGCAGAACCTGCGGGTCGACCGCCAGCGCGCGGGCCAACGCCATGCGCTGACGCTGGCCGCCCGAAAGCTGATTGGGGTAGCGGGTCTGGAAACCGGCCAGTCCAACCACTTCGAGGAGGTTGTCGACCTTCTCCCTGATCTCCGCCTTGGGCCGCTTGCGGATCTTCAACCCGAACGCGACGTTGTCGCGCACCGTGAGGTGTTTGAACGCCGCATAGTGCTGGAACACGAACCCGATGCCGCGGCGCTGCGGCGGCACGTCGGTGACATCGCGGCCGTTGATCGTGATGGTGCCGGTATCGGGCTGGTCCAGGCCCGCGATCGCCCGGAGCAACGTCGACTTGCCCGACCCGCTCGGACCGAGCAGCGCGGTCAGCGATCCGGAGGGCACCTCGAAGTCGACGTTGTCCAACGCCGCGAAGTCTCCGTAGCGCTTGTTGGCTCCACGCACGACGATTGCGTTCGTCATCTGTTCTGTCTCCCTACGCCTTGCCCGCCCGGACCCGCCGCGCGTCGAGAACCAACTGCGCGACCAACACCACCACCGCCACGGCCATCAGCAGCGTCGACACCGCATAGGCGCCGTATTCGGCGCCGCGGGTGTAGCGGTCCGACACCAACAGTGTGAGCGTTTGCGATTTCCCCGGCAGGTTCGACGACACCATCAGCACCGCGCCGTATTCGCCGAGGGTGCGCGCGATCGTCAACACCACGCCGTAGGTCAGACCCCAGCGGATCGACGGCAGCGTCACCCGCCAGAACGTCTGCCACCACTGCGAGCCCAGCGTGGCCGCGGCCTCTTCCTGATCGGTGCCGATCTCGTGCAGCACCGGTTCGACCTCGCGGATCACGAACGGCACGGTCACGAAGATGCTGGCGAGCACGATGCCGGGGAACCCGAAGATGATCTTGAACCCGAGGCTGTTCTCCACGAAGCCGAACAACCCCGCCGAGCCCCACAGCAGGATCAGAGCGACGCCGACCACCACCGGGGACACCGCGAACGGCAGGTCGATGACGGCCTGCAGCGCGCTCTTGCCGCGAAACTTGTTGCGTGCCAACACCAATGCCGTAGGCACACCGAACAACACATTGAGCGGCACCACGATCGCGACCACCAGAAGCGACAGGTTCAGTGCCGAGATGGCGGCCGGGGTGCTGATCGATTCCACGAACGCGCCGACGCCCGGCGAGAAGGTGCGCCACAGGATCAGCCCCACCGGCACGACGACCAGGATGACGACGTAGGCCAGCGCGAGGTAGCGCAGCAGGTGTTTGACGACGGGCGAGAGGGTCATTGCGCCAGCTCCCGCCGGGCCGCACGCGAGCCGACCGCGCGCAGTATGAACAGCACGACGAACGAGATCAGCAGCAGCACTATCGAAATCGCCGCGGCGCCGGTGCGGTCGTCGTTCTCGATCAGGGTGCGGATCCACTGCGAGGACACCTCGGTCTCGCCGGGTACGGCGCCACCGATGAGGACCACAGAACCGAACTCACCGATCGCGCGGGAGAACGCCAGGCCCGCGCCCGACAGCAGCGACGGCAGTAGCGCGGGCAACATCACCCTGGTGAAGATGACCCAGTTGTTGGCGCCCAACGACGCCGCGGCTTCCTCGATCTCGCGGTCGAGTTCCAACAGCACCGGTTGGACGGACCGCACGACGAACGGCAGCGTGACAAACAGCAGCGCCACCCCGATGCCCCACTTGGTGTGCTGCAGGTGCAGCCCCACCGGGCTGGCCGGGCCGTAGAGCGCCAGCATGACCAGGCTGGCCACGATCGTCGGCAGCGCGAACGGTAGGTCGATCACCGAGTCGATCAGCCGCTTGCCGAAGAAGTCGTCGCGCGTCAGCACCCACGCCACCAACAAGCCGAACACCATGTTGACCAGCGTCACCCCAAACGACACGGTCAACGTCACCTTGAACGATTCGATGGCCGCGTTCGAGCTGACCGCCACCCAGAACGCCCGCCAGCCGCCGCCGACCGCCTGCCAGAGGATGGCGGCCAGCGGCAGCAGCACGATCAGGCTCAGCCAGATGGACGCTGCGCCGACACGCAGCGACGTCGTCCCGTGCCGACGCCCGAGGAATCGGGAGCCGTCGCCCGGCTCACCGCCGGTGAGCTCGGGCCGGGCCACGACGGAAGAGGTCATCCGGTCGCCTGGGTGTAGATCTTGGTGATGGAGCCGTTGGTTTTGTCGAACAGCTCGGGATCCAGTTTGTCCCAGCCGCCGAGATCCTGGGCGGTCCACAGCTTCGCGGGAGCGGGAAACTTGTCCCTGAACTCTTCGAGCACGGCGGGATCGACAGGCCGGAAGCCGGCCTCGGCCCACAGCTTCTGCGCCTCCGGCGTGTAGAGGAAGTTCTTCAGCGCGTTCGCCTTGTCCAAATGTGCGCTCGATGTCACCACGGCGACCGGGTTCTCGATCTTGAAGGTCTCCGGCGGGTTCACGTACTCGAGGTCGAAGTTCAGCGCCTCGTTCTCGTAGGCCAGCAGCACGTCGCCGCTGCCCTGCCGGAACACGTCGGTGGCCTCACGGCCCGAACCGGGACGCAGCTTGATGTGCTGGGACACCAACTCCGTGACGTAGTCCAGCCCGGCCTGGGGATCCTGGCCGCCCTTGCTGGCCCACGCGTACGGCGCCAGCAGGTTCCACTTCGCCGAGCCGGAACTCAACGGGCTGGGCGTGATGACCTCGACGCCCGGTTTCAGCAGGTCCGGCCAGTCGCGGATGTTCTTGGGGTTGCCGGGTCGCACCGCGATGGAGACCACGGATCCGAACGGGATCCCTTTGGTGGCGTCGGCGTTCCAGTCCTTGGCGACCTTGTCGGCCTTGACCAGGCGGGTGATGTCGGGTTCGACGGAGAAGTTCACGATGTCGGCGGGTTTGCCGTCGACGACGGCACGCGACTGGTCACCCGAGGCGCCGTAGGACGTCGTCACGCCGACACCCTTACCCTCCGGGGAGGCAGCGAAGGCGGGGATGATCTTGCTCCAACCCGGCTCGGGCACGGCGTACGCGACGAGCGTCAGCGTCGTGTCGGCGCCGTCGCCACCGCCCTCGCCCGCCACGTCGCTCGAGCCACCGCTGCACGCGGCGAGCATGGTGGCGGTGGCGGCCAGCGCCGCTGCGGCGCGCCAGGTTCTGCGGATGTTGACCATCGGTGACCTTTCGTTGGGGGACTTCGGCGGAACCCGACCCGACGGAGAGGCGATGGATCAGCGCAAGGGCGTCATCCCACAGCCGTTACCGACACCGAACCGCGGACGGGCGGAGGAGTCAGCAACAACAACAGACATCGGCGACAGCGCTCAAACCCACGGCAATGAGGGCCACCACATGGCCGCTCTTGTTGCCGGACGCCGTTTGCATGGCGGGAAGCCTAACAGGTTTCTCGCAACCTGCTCGTCGAGGGTTTCGCGCGCGTCAGCGAGTGAACAGCCACATGACGATCACCAGGATCAGCAGGATGACGAGCACCAACGTCACCCGCGACCGCGGCATCCCGCCGCTCATCGGTCGGCGTCCCGTTCGTCGTGGCGAACGTGGCGGAGCAGCCTGATCCCGTTACCCAGGGCACCGTCGAGCACCATCGCGATGCCGTATGCGAGCGCGAGCACCACCGGCATCACCACCGCGGTCTGGGCGACGAACGGCAGGCCGGTGAGCCAGAGCTCGACACCGTCCCACCAACTCAGGAAGCCACCCACGCGGCCAGCCTAGGCGATGCGAAGATGGGCCCGTGCCCGCCGACACCACCTGCATCGTCGCCGGAGGCGGTCCTGCGGGAATGATGCTCGCGTTGGTGCTCGCCCGAGCTGGGGTCGCGGTCACGGTGATGGAGAAACACGCCGACTTCCTCCGTGATTTCCGCGGTGACACCGTGCACGCGAGCACACTGCGGTTGCTCGACGAGTTGGGACTCTCCGACGAGTTCGCCGCCATTCCGCACCGCGAGATCGACATGCTGGCCATGACGGTGCAGGGCACGCGGGTCGCGATGGACCTGCGACGAATTCCCGGTCCGCACAAGCACATTGCGCTGGTGCCGCAGTGGGATTTCCTCGAACTGCTGGCCACCGCCGCGGAACGCGAACCGTCGTTCACGTTGATGCGCAGCACCGAGGTGCTCGGGCCGATCCGCGAGGGCGGCAAGGTGGTCGGCGTGCGCTACCGCGGCACCGACGGTGAGGTGCGCGAGATGCGCGCGACGCTGACCGTCGCCTGCGACGGCCGGTCGTCGACGCTGCGCACCGAAATGGGGCTCGAACCGAAGAACTTCGGCGTGCCCATGGACGTCTGGTGGTTCCGGGTGCCACGCGAGCCCGACGACCCGCACGGGCTCGGCGGGGTCCTCGGCGCCGGACACGCGCAGATCGTCATCGACCGCGGCGATTACTACCAGTGCGCGTACGTCATTCCCAAGGGCCGCGATGCGCAGTTGCGCGCGCAGGGCATCGAGTCGCTGCACCGCGGTGTGGTGGCGCTGGTGCCGTGGCTGGCCGACCGCATCGGCGCGGTGACCTCGTTCGACGAGGTGAAGTTGCTCGACGTGCAGCTGAACCGGCTGCGGCGCTGGTACAGCGACGGCCTGCTGCTGATCGGCGACGCCGCCCACGCAATGTCGCCGGTCGGCGGGGTCGGGATCAACCTCGCCGTGGCCGACGCCGTCGCCGCGGGACGCATCCTGGCGGGCCCGTTGCGGTCGGGCACGCTGTCGAGTCAGCATCTGGCCCGCGTGCAGGCGCGCCGCTGGGTGCCCGCGGCGCTGATCCAATCGGTGCAGAAGCTGATCCACCGCCGCGTCATCGCGGTCGCGGTCGCCTCGACGGGGCAGGCCGAGGCGCCGCGGTTCGTGCGCCTCGCGGCCGGGCTGCCGGTGCTGCGCCGACTGGCCGCCTACGGCGTCGCGATCGGTCCCCTACCGGAACACATTCCGGCCTTCGCGCGCCGCTGACGGCGCGTCGAGCGCCAACGAGTAGACGCAAAGCACGTCGGCAGTCGATGATGACGGCATGGTTCTGCAACAAACCGGGCCGTCGGACGGGTCAGCGGAGACGGAGAACGGGGCGAAGCCCGCCCAGGCCGTCCTGTCGAACACCCCGTTGACCGTGACGGCGCCGACGCCGTACGCGCCCACCGGTGCATTGCGGAACCCGTTTCCGCCGATCGCCGACTACGGGTTTCTGTCCGACTGCGAGAACACGTGCCTGATTTCCTCGGCGGGGTCGGTCGAGTGGTTGTGCGTGCCGCGCCCGGACTCGCCGAGCGTGTTCGGAGCCATCCTGGACCGCGGCGCCGGCCATTTCCGGCTCGGCCCGTACGGGGTGACGGTCCCCTCGGCCCGGCGCTACCTGCCCGGCAGCCTGATCCTGGAGACGACCTGGCAGACCCACACCGGCTGGCTGATCGTGCGCGAGGCGTTGGTGATGGGTCCCTGGCACGACCTGGAGACCCGGTCGCGTACCCACCGCCGCACGCCGATGGACTGGGACGCCGAGCACATCCTGCTGCGCACCGTGCGATGTGTGAGCGGCACCGTCGAGTTGGTGATGAACTGCGAGCCGGCGTTCGACTACCACCGCATCCCGGCGACGTGGGAGTACTCGGCGCAGGCTTACGGCGAGGCGATCGCGCGGGCCAGCCGCGACGCCGACGCGCATCCCACGCTTCGGCTCACCACCAATCTGCGGCTCGGCCTGGAGGGCCACGAGGCGCGGGCGCGCACCCGGATGAAGGAGGGCGACAACGCATTCGTCGCGCTGTCCTGGTCGAAGCATCCGGCGCCGCAGACCTACGACGAGGCCGCCGACAAGATGTGGCAGACCAGCGAGGCCTGGCGCCAGTGGATCAACGTCGGCGACTTCCCGGACCACCCCTGGCGTGCCTACCTGCAGCGCAGTGCGCTGACGCTGAAGGGGCTGACGTACTCCCCGACCGGCGCGCTGCTGGCCGCACCCACCACGTCGCTGCCGGAAACGCCTCAGGGCGAACGCAACTGGGACTACCGCTATGCCTGGGTGCGCGATTCGACGTTCGCGCTGTGGGGCCTCTACACACTGGGGTTGGACCGCGAGGCAGACGACTTCTTCGCGTTCATCGCCGACGTGTCCGGCGCGAACAACGGTGAGCGACATCCACTTCAGGTGATGTACGCCGTCGGTGGCGAGCGCACGCTGGTCGAGGAGGAATTGCGCCACCTGTCCGGTTACGACGGGGCGCGACCGGTGCGCATCGGCAACGGCGCGTACAACCAGATGCAGCACGACATCTGGGGCACCATGCTGGATTCGGTGTACCTGCACGCCAAGTCGCGCGAGCAGATCTCCGACACGTTGTGGCCGGTGTGCAAGCAGCAGGTCGAAGAGGCGATCAAGCACTGGAAGGAACCCGACCGAGGCATCTGGGAGGTGCGCGGCGAGCCGCAGCACTTCACGAGTTCGAAGATCATGTGCTGGGTGGCGCTGGACCGCGGCTCGAAACTCGCTGAGCTGCAGGGCGAGAAGTCCTACGCGCAGCAGTGGCGCGCGATCGCGGAGGAGATCAAGGCCGACGTGCTCAAGCACGGCGTCGACTCCCGCGGTGTGCTGACGCAGCGCTACGGCGACGACGCGCTCGACGCCTCGCTGCTGCTGGCCGTGCTGACCCGGTTCCTGCCACCCGACGATCCGCGGGTGCGCGCGACGGTGCTGGCGATCGCCGACGAGCTCACCGAGGAAGGCCTCGTGCTGCGCTACCGCGTCGAGGAGACCGACGACGGATTGGCCGGCGAGGAGGGCACCTTCACGATCTGCTCGTTCTGGCTGGTGTCCGCGCTGGTCGAGATCGGCGAGATCAGCCGCGCCAAGCACCTGTGCGAACGGCTGCTGTCGTTCGCCAGCCCGCTGCACCTCTACGCCGAGGAGATCGAGCCGCGCACCGGCCGGCATCTCGGCAACTTCCCGCAGGCGTTCACCCACCTGGCGTTGATCAACGCGGTCGTACACGTGATCCGGGCCGAGGAGGAGGCCGACAGCTCCGGCGTCTTCGTTCCCGCCAACGCCCCGATGTAGGTCACCTCTTCCCGCGAGCAGACGCGAAACTGCCTCTTTTGCGCGAATTTTGGGCAGGTTTGCGTCTGCTCGCCGAAGGGAGGCTGGCGCCTACTTCGCCGCGTTGGCCAGCATGTCCAGCGCGATGGTGGCCGCCTCGTCACCGATCGAATAACTGCACGCCCACGCCTCGACGGTCAGGTTCGACGCCGTCGACAGAGCGTGCTGGCACGCCCAGCCGTCGGCGTCCTGTTGCGTCGTGACCTGAGTGATCAGCATGCCTTCGGTGTGGACTTCATCGAGGTCCCACATGTACGAGTCCCCTGAACTACCTACGGCCACAGTCGAATCCGCGCAGGCCTCCCACGCGGCCTTGGCATCGTCGAAGAACCGCTGCGCCTCGTCGGCGGACGGGTACAGCACCGCGGTCTGCTCGACCCAGTGGTCGTTGTCGTCGTCGGGTTCGCGCGCCACCTGGTCGCGCACGTCGGTCCACCCGCTGCCCGCGTACACCGGCTCCTCGGCGCCGTACATCGCCCCCAGACAGTCGCGGTCGGACACGTCATCGGAATGATCGGTCATTTCCTCGAGCTCGCTGGTGACCTTCATCGTCGACGAGCCCATGATGCCGTTGAGTTCGCCGATGGTCAGCAACACGTCGTCGAGCTTGTCGGCGGTCAGCTCCGGAACATCGACAGGCCCCGTCTGGGCGCGCAACGCCGTCCCCGCAACGGTGCTCACGCAGCCCGCCAGCACAACCGACACGGCCAGGAGCGCACCCGCGGCGCACAACCGCGACGCCGTGCGGAATGGAGTCACCGCGTTATTGTGACCGACTTCTGGCAAATTCGCGGCGTGGGCGACAATTTCGTCCGCGCGGTTCAGGACCCGCCGATCTTCTCCAGCATCAGGTCCGCGACGGCGGCGGCATCCCGCGCTCCGGTCGCCTTGGGCCCCGCGACGTCGGCGATCTCGACGTCGACGACGGAGTCCCCGGCCACGCCGAGCGCCCGCTGGACCGTCGATCCGGCGTCCTGCATCACCACCGCCGAGACGATCTCGTCGCCGACGTCGACCTCGGTGATGCGGCTGGACCCCTGCCCGCCCCGGTCGGATCGGTTCAACACCAGCGTCTGGCCGTTGCACCGGTGCCATTTGTCGGCAGAGGCGGCGAAGAACTCCCGCGCGGCGTCGGCGTCGACGAACTCGACCACGCCGAAGAACCCGGTGGCGGTGGGGCCGTTGGCGTCACCGCCGGCCCACGACTGGCTGGCCACCGACCGCACCGGGCTGGCCTGGTACACCACCTTCTCCAGCCGGTATCCGGTGCTCACGCAGTCCAGCGGCGTGGCCTCGGCCTCGCCGACACCCTGCAGCAGCATCTCCGCGCCGCCCTGGACGACCTGGCCCATGAAGCCGTCGCCGCCGAGCATGATGCTCAGCTCCTCGGCGGTCGGCAGCGCCCGGTCCAGCGCCGGGTTCGGCGAGAGTTTGACGGCCGGCGCCACCTGCGGGGACGGCGCCTGGCCTGCGGGTGCGGAACAGCCGGCGACGATCGCACACGCGCCCAACGCCGCCGCCGTCATCGCCGCCGTGCGCACGGCGACCTACTTCTTGGCCTTGTCGGCCGACGAGTCGGTGGACAGGGCGGCGACGAACGCCTCCTGGGGCACCTCGACCCGACCGATGGTCTTCATCCGCTTCTTGCCTTCCTTCTGCTTCTCGAGCAGCTTGCGCTTGCGGGTGATGTCCCCGCCATAGCACTTCGATAGCACGTCTTTGCGGATCGCGCGGATGTTTTCGCGAGCGATGATCTTCGAACCGATGGCCGCCTGCACCGGAACCTCGAACTGCTGACGCGGAATCAGCTCCTTGAGCTTGGTGGTCATCTTGTTGCCGTAGGCGTACGCCGACTCCTTGTGCACGATCGCGCTGAAAGCGTCGACCGGCTCGCCCTGCAGCAGGATGTCGACCTTGACCAGGTCGGCCTCCTGCTCGCCGGCCTCCTCGTAGTCCAGGCTGGCGTATCCGCGGGTGCGCGACTTCAGCGCGTCGAAGAAGTCGAAGATGATCTCGCCCAGCGGCATCGTGTAGCGCAGTTCCACCCGCTCCGGTGAGAGGTAGTCCATGCCGCCGAGTTCGCCGCGCCGCGACTGGCAGAGCTCCATGATGGTGCCGATGAACTCGCTGGGCGCGATGATCGTGGTCTTGACCACCGGCTCGTAGACCGTGCGGATCTTGCCGTCCGGCCAGTCCGACGGGTTGGTCACCGTGATCTCCGAACCATCTTCCTGCACAACGCGATAGACGACGTTGGGCGAGGTGGAGATCAGGTCGAGATTGAACTCGCGCTCGAGCCGCTCGCGGGTGATCTCCATGTGCAGCAGGCCCAGAAAGCCGCTGCGGAAACCGAATCCGAGCGCCACGGAGGTCTCCGGCTCGTACGTCAACGCCGCATCGTTGAGTTGCAGTTTGTCGAGCGCGTCGCGCAGGTCCGGATAGTCCGATCCGTCAACGGGATACAGCCCCGAGTAGACCATCGGCCGCGGTTCGCGGTATCCGGTGAGCGGTTCGGTCGCACCGTTGCGCGCCGTCGTCACCGTGTCACCGACCTTGGACTGGCGCACGTCCTTCACGCCGGTGATGAGGTAGCCCACCTCGCCCACCCCGAGTCCAGCGGACGCCTTGGGTTCGGGCGAGACGATGCCGACCTCGAGCAGTTCGTGGGTGGCGCCGGTGGACATCATCTTGATGCGCTCGCGCGGGATGATCTTGCCGTCGACGACGCGGACATAGGTGACCACGCCGCGGTAGGTGTCGTAGACGGAGTCGAAGATCATCGCCCGTGCCGGCGTGTCGGCGTCGCCGACGGGTGGCGGCACCTCGCGCACGACGTGGTCGAGCAGGTCGGCCACGCCCGCACCCGTCTTCCCGGACACCCGCAGGACGTCTTCGGGTTCGCAGCCGATGATGTGGGCGAGTTCGGCGGCGTAGCGGTCCGGGTCGGCCGCGGGCAGGTCGATCTTGTTGAGCACCGGGATGATGTGCAGGTCGCGGTCGAGCGCCAGATACAGGTTCGCCAGCGTTTGCGCCTCGATCCCCTGGGCGGCGTCGACGAGCAGCACCGCCCCTTCGCACGCCTCCAGCGCGCGCGACACCTCGTAGGTGAAGTCGACGTGGCCGGGGGTGTCGATCAGGTGCAGCACGTAGTCGTCGCCGTCGACTTTCCATGGCAGACGGACGTTCTGCGCCTTGATCGTGATGCCGCGCTCGCGCTCGATGTCCATGCGGTCGAGGTACTGCGCGCGCATGTCGCGGTCGGCGACGACGCCGGTGAGTTGCAGCATCCGGTCGGCCAACGTCGACTTGCCGTGATCGATATGGGCGATGATGCAGAAGTTCCGGATCTGCGCCGGCGCCGTGAAGGTCTGATCGGCGAAACTGCTGATGGGAATCTCCTGGTGAACGCGGACTTCGGGTGCCACCAGCGTATCCAGGCCATGGCCTGAGCACACAATCGCGCGGTGTGGGCCTCGCTTATGCTCGGAAATATGCCTGCGCCCTGGAGACCGCTGCAGACCTTCCAGAGGTTCGCGGAGAACTTGGTGTTCAACGAGGCGCCGAAGCTCATCCGCCAGATCGGTCAGTCCGAGACCGTGCAGCGCGGTATCCAGCAGGGCATCCGGATCGGCCTGGACACGATCGCCGGCACCCCGAAGGAGGCGCCGCCGGCGATCACCGCGGGCAGGCCGGTGAGCCGTCACTTCGTGCCGACCGCCCATCGGGCCCGCAAGATCGTCTACGCCCCCGACCTCGACGGCCGCGCCGATCCGGGCGAGATCGTGTGGACGTGGGTGGTCTACGAGGACGACCCGACGCAGGGCAAGGACCGGCCGGTTCTGGTGGTCGGCCGCGACCGCTCGACGCTGCTCGGGCTGATGCTCTCGAGCCAGGACCATCACCGCGACGATCCGAACTGGGTGTCGATCGGCAGCGGCACGTGGGACTACGAGGGCCGCGCCAGTTGGGTGCGGTTGGACCGGGTGCTCGACGTCCCCGAAGACGGGATCCGTCGCGAGGGCGCGATCCTCGCCCGCGAGAAGTTCGAGGCCGTGGCCACGCGCCTGCGCGCCGAGTACTCCTGGAGCTGACCCCCGCCGCCCGTCTGTGAAACCGGCGACGGTTCCGGCGCTCTGAGCGTCGCCACATTCACAAACGGCGTCAGCGCGGTTCGCGCCACATCGGCCACATGCCGGGCCCGCCGTCGGGCAGCGTTATCTCGCCGGTGACGTCGAACCCGAAGCGCTGGTAGTAGCCGATGTTGTCCGGATTGCTGGACTCGAGGTACGCGGGTGCGCGCTCGGCGTCGCAGCGGTCCAGCCGCGAGCGCATCAGCGCCTGCCCGTATCCCGTGCCGCGCACGGTCGGGTCGCTGCCGATCACCCCCAAATACCAGTGCGGCTCCTCGGGGTGGTGCTCCTTCATCAGGCCCGCGACCTGCTGGCCTCGGCGCACGTTCGACCCCAGCGCCAGCATGAACGCCGGCATCATCCGCAGTTCCTGTAGCCCGGTCTGCCGCCACTCGCCCGGCGGATCCCACAGCGCGGCCGCGCCGATCGGCCCGCTGCCGGCCACCTCGACGCCCTCGGTGCGCAGGAAATGGTGGCGGATCATGGTCGCGAACATCCGCCCGAGACCGCGCTCGCGGGCGGAGTCGTCGGGCAGCATCCACGTCATCACCGGGTCGTCGTAGAACGCGCGCGCCAGCACCCGGGACATCTCGCGCACCTGCCGCCGCGACGCCGGCGCGACCTCGACGTCAGCCACGGGTGATGTATGCCTGCAGCTGCTCCTGCTGTGCCTCGAGCTCTTCCATCCGCGTCTTGACGACGTCGCCGATGCTCACGATGCCCACGAGCCTGCCGTTGTCCATCACCGGGACGTGCCGGACCCGGTTCGTCGTCATGAGCGCGCTCAGGCTGTCGACGGAGTCGTCGGGCGCACACGTCGCCACCAGCGTGGTCATGATCTCCGAGACGGGCTGGGTGAGCAGCTCCGCGCCTCGGCGGTGCATCGCACGCACGACGTCGCGCTCGGAGACGATCCCCATCAGACCGTCCGGCGACACCACGACCATGGCGCCGATGTTGTGCACGGCCAGCTCGGTGAGCAGTCCGGACACCGAGGTCTCGGGGGTAATCGTGGCCACCGCGGCGCCCTTGTTCCGCAACACGTCCGCGATCCGCATCTTCGCCTCCGCTCGTGATGTTCCTCACAGGCTAGGTCGGACGGAGGCGGCGCGGAAGGGTTTGCGAGGTTGCAACCGGGTCACACTCAGCGAAGCGCCCGGTAACCCGGAAGCGGAATACCGCCGGCGTGCGACGGGTTGGGAGACGCCATGGACAACGCGCACTCAGTGCCCACCGTCGAGCTGGGCGACAAGTTAACTGCCAGCGCCATCGGATTCGGGGCCATGGCCCTGACCCCGGTATACGGCGACGTCGACGACGGCGAGTCGCTTGCCACGCTGCACCGCTGCCTCGACCTCGGGGTGACGTTCATCGACACCGCCAACATCTACGGCAACGGCAACAACGAGCGGCTCATCGCGCGCTTGCTGGCCGACCGGCGCGACGAGGTCACGCTCGCGACGAAGTTCGGCATCACCGGCAACCCGGCCGACCGCGCCGCGGGCCGTCCGAACATGCGCGGCGACGCCGCCTACGTCCGGCAGTGCATCGACGAGAGCCTGCAACGCCTGCAGACCGACGTGGTCGACCTGTACTACATGCACCGCCGCGACACCTCCGTGCCCATCGAGGAGACCGTCGGCGCGATGGCCGAACTCGTCGCCGCGGGCAAGGTTCGTCACCTCGGGCTCTCCGAGGTCACCGCCGACGAGCTGCGCGCCGCCGTCGCAGTGCACCCGATCGCCGCCGTGCAGAGCGAGTGGTCGATCTGGAGCCGCGACGTCGAACGCAACGTCGTCCCCGCGGCCGCCGAACTCGGCGTCGGCTTCGTGCCGTACTCGCCGCTGGGCCGCGGCTTCCTCGCCGGCGCGGTCCGGTCGCCGGCGGATCTGTCGTCGTCCAACGACTTCCGGCGCAACATGCCACGCTTCCGCGACGACGCGCTCGACGCCAACCTCGCGGTCGTCGACGTCGTCGCCGCGATCGCTGAGCAGCAGCAGGCGACGCCCGCCCAGGTGGCGCTGGCGTGGCTGCGTCACCGTGCCGACGAACTCGGTGTGGCGTCGGTGCCGATTCCCGGCACCCGACGGGCGTCGCGGGTCGAGGAGAACCTCGGGTCGCTGGCGGTGACGTTGACCCCCGAGCAGCGCGAAGCCCTCGCCACCGCCGGGGCGGCCGTCAGCGGCGACCGGTTCGAGGACATGAGCTGGGTGTCGGCGGGGCGCGAATAGCGCCCTTCGCGCGCGGCCCTCAGGTATATGTGGGGCCATGATCGAGGTCACGCTGCTTGGCACCGGAAGTCCCATCCCCGACGCCCGCAGGGCGGGGCCGTCGACGCTCGTGCGCGCGGGCGGGCAGACGTTCCTGATCGACTGCGGCCGCGGGGTCCAGCAACGCCTGACGGCCGCGGGCGCCGCCGCGAACGGACTGTCGGCGCTGCTGTTGACGCACCTGCACAGCGATCACATCGCCGATCTCGGCGACGTGATCATCACCCGCTGGGTTTCGACGTTCACCGAGCAGACCCCGCTGCAGATCATCGGTCCCCCGGGCACCGCCGAGGTGGTCGAGCACACCCTCAAGGCGTTCGGCTTCGACATCGGATACCGCATCGCGCACCACGCCGACCTGACGGCGCCGCCTCCGGTCGAGGTGCACGAGTACACCGAGGGCGAGGTGTGGAACCGCGATGGCGTGACGATCCGGGTCGCGCCGACCGATCACCGGCCCGTCGAACCGACGATCGGTTTCCGTGTCGAGCACGCCGAAGCGTCGGTGGTGCTCGCCGGTGACACCGTTCCCTGCGACAGCCTCGATGCGCTGGCGGCGGGTGCGGGAGCGTTGGTGCACACCGTGATTCGCAAGGACCTGGTGGACAAGATGCCGATGCAGCGCATCCGCGACATCTGCGACTACCACTCCTCGGTCGAGCAGGCGGCGGCCACCGCGGCCCGCGCCGGCGTGGGAATCCTGATCCTCACCCACTATGTGCCGGCGATCGAACCGGGGCAGGAGGACGACTGGCGCGCCCTGGCCGCAACGGTCTTCGACCGGCAGATCGAACTCGGCGACGATCTGCTGCGCGTCGAAGTGCATCCCGGCGTGTGCGCCAAACCGGCGGGCTGATCGCTCTCAGGCCGTGACGCCGCACAGTCGGTCGGCGGCGTCGGCGAGCGTCTCCAGATCGCCGTCGCCGAACGGTCGGCCCCGCGCGATGACGACGATGTGCTCGACACCCAACTCCCCCAGTGACCAACACCTTTCGGCGAGGTGTTCGGCGGACTCACCCGCATCGAGTCCCGTGGTCACGGTGCGCTCGATCTGTTCGGGGGGACGGCCGACGTCGGTGCAGTGTCGGTTCAGCACGTCGAGCTGGTGGGAGATCGTGGTCCCACCGTCGGGGATGTCGAACAGGTTGCAGGCGTCGGCATACTCGGCCACCAAGCGCAACGTTCTGCGTTCCCCCGTCCCGCCGACCAGCACCCGCGGCGGTGTGGTCGGCAGGGGGCGCGCGACGGGCCGCTCCAGGCGCAGATACCTACCGGTGAAGGGTGTTTCGTCCCCGCGCCACATCTGGCGCGCCAGTTGCAGCAGTTCGGTCATGCGGTCGAAACGTTCGGCGGTGTCGGGCAGGAACAGCCCCAACGCCCGCGCCTCGTCGGCGTTGTAGCCGGCGCCGAGGCCGAGCCAGGCGCGCCCGCCCGAAAGGGCGTCGACGCTCGTGACGGCTTTGACCAGCAGCGCCGGCGCGCGAAACGTCGCCGCACTCACCATGGTGCCCAACCGGATTCGCGATGTCACCGCCGCCAGGTAACCGAGCGTCGTGTACGCCTCGAGCATCGGTTCCTCGATGCGACTGAAGGGGTCGGCCTGCAGCAGGTGGTCGGCCACCCACAGGGTGTCGACGGCGGTGCCGTCGAGGAAGCGTGCGAGCCGGGCGAGCCGCGCGCCGAGCGGTTCGTCCCACGAGTAATTCGTCACGCTGACACTGATTTTCACCGCGCAGGCTCCTTTCGAGGCCGTCGCAGCGGCAGCATCGCGCCCGCCGTGATCAGCCAGATCAGCCCACCGATCCGCGCGATGGGCAGCAGCGGGGACAGGGCCGGCCAGATCAACACCAGCGTGGTGATCTCGGCGATGGCCGCCAGGACCAGACCCGCCCATGCGAGCGGGCGCGGCAGCAGGCCGACGATGAGGCCGGGCACCACGATGCCGGCGATCAGCAGTCCGAGCGCCACGATGTGCGCGGGCCCACCCGTGAGGAATGTCAGGTAGTACAGCGCTCGGACCAGCGTCGCGTCGGAGGTCACCTCCGGCTGCGACAGCGTCCACGCCAGCAGACCCGACAACCCCAATGCCCCGGAGGCGAGAACACCGCCCGCCAGCGCGATCGTCGCGCCGGGCGCCGTCACACCGAGTTGGCGCAGGCGGGCGCTGGCGGTGGCCGCGTAGATGCCCAGCGGTACCGCGGACGCGAACATCCCGACGGCGCACGCCCGCACCGCCGCGTGGTGGTCGACGACGTAGTCCTGAATGGCCGCCCCGGCGCCGTAGGGCAGTGGCATCACACCGCCGAGTGCGACACCGACCGCGAGACCTGCGACGAGGAGCGCCAGCGAAACACCCGCCACCACCGCGAGCGGTGGACCGCCCTGGCGCGAACGCGCCGGCCGGATAACTCGATCGGTCATTGAATCGTTCATAGTTTGAACGATATGACCGTTGGAGCATCGATGCAAGGCTCGAACGGTTCTAATTCAAAACCGTTCACAACTGATATGATTTGCCGCGTGCCACGCGAAGACGATGGTGACGGTGCCGCATTCCTGCTGGCCCAGATCGGCCACCACGCCGCGACCCTGTTCGCCGAGAAGATGCGCGCGCTCGACCTGACGCCCCCACATGCGGGGATTCTTCGCGCGATCGCCGCCACCCCGGGGCAGAGCCAGCAGGCGCTCAGTGCGCAGCTCGGACTGCTACCGAGCCGAGTCGTCGCGTTCATCGACGACCTGGAAGGCCGCGGCTACGTCGAACGCCGGCGGAACCCCGACGACCGGCGCCTGTACTCGCTGTATCTGACCTCGGCCGGCACGAAGCTGATGGGCAGGATCGGCGAGCTGGCCCGCGACCACGAACGTCAGCTCACCGCGGGACTGACCGTTCGGCAGCGAGACACCCTGCGCCGCTTGCTGAGCATCGTCGCCGACGAGCAAAGGCTGACACCGCACGTGCATCCGGGCTTCCGCAACATCGGTCGCGCACGGAGTTAAGCCAAGCGGGTGATCTCGACAACGACGTCCAGGTCCGTCGACCCCTCACCGGAGTAGATACCCTTCAGCGGGCTGACGTCGGAGTAATCCCGGCCGACGCCCACGCTGATGTACTGCTCGTTGATCGGGGTGTCGTTGGTGGGGTCGTAGTTCCACCAGCCGCCCGTCCACGCCTGCACCCACGCGTGGCTCTGCCCGTCGATGGTGTCACCGATGGCGGCCTTGCGCTTGGGATGCAGATAACCCGACACGTAGCGGGCGGGAATGCCCATGGAGCGCAACAGGATCAGCGTCAGGTGGGCGAAGTCCTGGCAGACGCCCTTACCCTCGCGCAGAGCGTCGACCCCCGACGAGTGCACCCCGGTGGTACCGGAGACGTACTTCAACTCGCTGCGCACCCAGTGTGCGGCGGCGGTGACGGCGTCGCACGGCGCGTGATTCTTGATGATGCGCTGGCCGACGCGGGCGATCCGCTTGCTCGCCGGCGTGTAGTGGGTCGGCGCGAGGACCTCGTCGAAGCGGTCGACGACCGCCTCGGATTGCAGATCCTCCCACGTCACATCGTCATCGGGCATCTGATCGAGGTCGGTCTCCACCACCGACGACGACGTCACCTCAAGTTCGGTGTGCGGTGCGTGCAGATCGAAGGCCGTCACCGCGGTGCCCCAGTAGTCGACGTACCGGTAGTTGCGCGTGGCGGGCACGGTCTCCACGCGGTTGAGGATGACGTTCTGGCGCGAGTCCGAGCGCGGCGTCAGGCGCGCCTCGTTGAACGACGCCGTCACCGGCGACTTGTATGCGTAGCCGGTCGAGTGGACCACCCGCATCCGCCACATCAGAGCTCCCCCTCTTCGATGACGAGCGCGCCGTGCTGGCCGGCGTCGTGCCACGCCACCCAGGGCGCGGAGTGAAAGTACTGCAGCGCCAACGCTTCCCCGACGTCGAAGCAGGTCTTCTGCAGGTCGGCGAGCCGTTGCTCCAACGATTCGAGCAGCACACCGGGGCGTAGGAACTCCAGCTCGCTGCGGGCCCTGCCGAGGAGGCGCTGGGCCTCGGCGGTGGCGCCGAGTCGGCTGTGCGGCCGATTCATCAGCTCGTCGAGGCTGTGTTCGGCCAGCCGCAGCGAGTAGAAGATCGAGCGCGGGAAAAGCCGGTCCAGCATCATGAATTCGACGACCCGCCCGGCGTCGAGCACGCCGCGGTAGGTCCGTAGATAGGTGTCGTGCGCACCGGCCGACCGCAGCAGCGTCACCCATGCCGGGGACGACGCGCTGTCCCCCACCCGCGACAGCAGAAGCCGCACTGTCATGTCCACGCGTTCGATCGCCCGGCCCAGCACCATGAAGCGGTAGCCGTCGTCGCGGGACAGCGTCGAGTCGGCCAGACCGGCGAACATCGCCGCGCGGCCCTCGACGAACGACAGGAACTCGTGCGGCCCAAGCCGTTTGGCGGCGCGTTCCCGCTCGGCCAGCGCGTTGTAGGTGGTGTTGAGGCACTCCCAGATCTCGGTGGAGGTGACTTCGCGTGCGCCGCGGGCGTTTTCGCGGGCCGCCGAGATGGCGTCGACGATCGAGCCCTGGGTGCCCCGGCTGAACGCGACGATGTCGGTCAGCGACCACACGTCCAGCGGCGCGTCGGGCGCCTCCATGCCCAGCACCCGCAGCAGTGTCCGCGACGCCTGGTCAGGGTCGACGCTGGAGTCTTCGAGCAGTTGGTGCACGGTGACGTCGAGGATGCGCGCGGTGTCGTCGGCGCGTTCGACGTAGCGTCCGATCCAGTACAAGGATTCGGCGTTGCGGGCCAACATCAGCGCACCACCCCTTACTGCTGCTGTTGCTGCTGGTCTTGGGTCTGGCCGTCGCCGCTCTCGGCCTTCGGGCCCCGCGCCGCCTTGGGCAGCTTGCGCACGATCTCGGCGGCCCCGAGCTCGCGGTCGGCGACCGAGGTGCGCGACGCGAGCACCCAGGTGTCCTTCGACCCACCGCCCTGGCTGGAGTTGACCACCAGCGAGCCCTCGGGCAGGGCGACGCGGGTGAGCCCGCCGGGCAGCACCCACACGTCGTCGCCGTCGTTGACGGCGAACGGGCGGAGGTCGACGTGCCGCGGGACCAGCTGGTCCCCGATCTGGGTGGGCACCGTCGACAGCTGCATGACGGGCTGGGCGATCCAGCCCCGCGGGTCGTTGCGGATCTTCTTGGTGATGGCGGCGAGCTCTTTCTCCGACGCATCCGGTCCGAACACGATGCCGTATCCGCCCGACCCTTCGACCGGTTTGATGACGAGCTCGTCGATGCGGTCGAGCACCTCTTCGCGCTCCTCGTCGAGCCAGCAGCGGAAGGTGTCGACGTTGGCCAGCAGCGGCTTCTCGCCGAGGTAGTACTCGATGATCGTGGGCACGTAGGTGTAGACGAGTTTGTCGTCGCCGACGCCGTTGCCCACCGCGCTGGAGATGACGACGTTGCCCGCCCGCGCGGCGTTGAGCAGGCCCGCGACCCCGAGCACGGAGTCCGGCCGGAACTGCATCGGGTCGAGGAACGCGTCGTCGATGCGGCGGTAGATGACGTCGACCTGCCGCTCCCCCTCGGTGGTGCGCATGTAGACGGCGTTGTCGCGGCAGAACAGATCGCGACCCTCCACGAGCTCGACGCCCATCTGGCGGGCCAGCAGCGAGTGCTCGAAGTACGCCGAGTTGTAGACGCCGGGCGTGAGGACCACGACCGTCGGGTCGGCGACGTTGTTGGCGGCCGCGTTGCGCAGCGCCCGCAGCAGGTGCGAGGAGTAGTCGCCGACCGCGCGCACCCGGTGGGTGGCGAACAGGTTCGGGAACACCCGCGCCATCGTGCGGCGGTTCTCCATGACGTAGGAGACGCCCGAGGGCGAGCGCAGGTTGTCCTCGAGCACGCGGAAGTCGCCCTTGGCGTCGCGGATGAGGTCGATGCCCGCGACGTGGATGCGCACCCCGTTGGGTGGGACGATGCCCGCGGCCTCGCGGTGGAAGTGTTCGCACGAGGTGATCAGCCGGCGCGGGATGACGCCGTCGCGCAGGATCTCCTGCTCGCCGTAGATGTCGTCGAGGTACAGCTCGAGCGCCTTGACCCGCTGGATGATGCCGCGTTCCAGGCGCGTCCACTCCGCGGCGGAGATGACGCGCGGCACCAGGTCGAGCGGAAAGGGCCGCTCCTGGCCGGACAGCGAGAACGTGATGCCTTGATCGATGAAGGCGCGGCCGAGAGCCTCGGCACGGGCCTCGAGTTCGGAGGCGTCCGACGGGGCGAGTTCGGTGTAGATGCCCTTGTAGGGTCCGCGCACATTGCCCTGAGCGTCGAACATCTCGTCGAAGGCTTTGGCGTAACTGCCGAGGTCGCTGTAGCCGGAGAAGACGCCGTCGTAGCGCTTGGCCTGCTTACGGGGGCTTCGCGACGGTCGCGCGGTTTCGGTCGGCAGAGTTCGCAGGCTCACAGCTGCCATGCTGCAACACTTCGGACGTTTCGGCAGGCCAGAGGACTCACTTTGGGCATTTACCCACTCCGCTGGTAACCTGAACCCTCGCTGCCCGGGTGCCGGGCGCCTACAAACTTTGCGAAACCCCTACAGGATTTACGAAGGACTACACGCGTGGCCAACATCAAGTCGCAGGAGAAGCGCATCCGGACCAACGAGCGCCGTAGGTTGCGCAACAAGTCGGTCAAGTCGTCGCTTCACACGGCGGTGCGCGGTTTCCGCGCGGCCGTCGAGGCCGGTGACAAGGACAAGGCCCAGGAGCTGCTCGCCTCGACCAGCCGTCAGCTGGACAAGGCCGCCAGCAAGGGCGTGATCCACAAGAACCAGGCCGCCAACCGCAAGTCGGCGCTGGCTTCCGCGTTCAACAAGCTCTGAGCTCTTGAGGGCCGGGCTCTGAGCTTCTGAGGGCTCTGATCCTTTTTAGGGCTCAGTCTGCTCAGTCCTCGATGAGTTCGGCGACGCGCCGCACCGTCGCCTCCAGCGCATAGTCCGCATCCGCCGCTGCACCCTTGACGTCCGCGTTGAGCGCGGCCACCAACCGCATGGCCTCCGCGACCGAGGTGTTCGACCACCGCCGCGCCTGCTTCTGCGCCTTCTGCACCCGCCACGGCGGCATGCCCAGCTCTGAGGCGAGCCGGTAAGGGTCGCCCGACAACGGCCGCACCCGAGCGATGGTGTGCACGGCCTCGGCCAGCGCGTCGGCCAGCACGACGTGTGGTTCGCCGCGCATCATCGCCCAGCGCAGGGCCTCGGCCGCTCCGGCGACATCGCCGACCACCGCCTTGTCGGCGACGTCGAACCCCTTCACCTCGGCCTTGCCCGAGTGGTAGCGGCGCACCGCGGCGGCGTCGACGGCCCCGCCGGTGTCGGTGACCAGTTGCGAACACGCCGCCGCCAGCTCCCGGATGTCGGAGCCGATCGCGTCGAGCACCGCGGTGACCGTGTCCTCGCCGACCTTCACCTTCAGGGTCCGGAATTCGCGGCGGACGAAGTCTGCACGCTCGGCGGCCTTGGTGATGCGCGCGCACGGATGCACCTGCGCGCCGAGCTTCTTGAGCTGATCCGCCAGCGCCTTGGCGCGTCCGCCGCCGGAGTGCACGACGACGAGCATGGTGCCCGGCGGCAGGTCCGCCGCGGCCTCGGCGATGAGCGAGACCGCGTCCTTGCCCGCCTCGGCCGCCGACTCCAGGACCACGACGCGTTCCTCGGCGAACAGCGACGGGCTCAGCAGTTCGGCCAGTTCACTGGTGCTGACCTCGCCGGCGCGCAGCCGGTCGACCGGAATGTCATGTATCCCGGCCTGTTTGCGAACCTCCCGCAGTACGTCCGCGACCGCGCGTTCGACCAGCAACTCCTCGTCCCCGAGGACCAGATGCAACTGCGACGCTTCGCTCACCCCACGATCGTGTCACGGCCAACCGACAGGCCCGACACCGTCCACGCCAGCACGCACACGACGGCGGCGCCCGCCGCGAGGCGCACCCACCGGAAGCGCCACATGAGCACGGCGGTCGTGCCCACCGCCGCAGTCAGCATCACCCCCGGCAGACCGGACGGAACCGACACCGCCGAACCCGGGACGTCGGCGGCCCAGCGGGCCACATGCAGCAGCCACTCGGGACAGAAGTGCGCGGTGCCACGGCAGCATGGCAAATGATCGCGCGCGCCGGCGCATTACCGAGGACTGGGACGTCTTCGTATTGACGCCGGGTGACCTTGGGCGGGCCACCGTTCTGCTTGCGTCGGTAGCCGCAATTGCGATGGGAATTGCGGGGAACTGGCCCGCCACGAGATGGCAAGCTACGGGATCTGAGGCCTTCAAATGTGGAGTCTTTGGTGCCCACATAGCCGGAGCCTCAGTCCACACCTGATCGCGTGAATTATCGCGGGATCCAACATGAAACGAGGCTTCTGGGCAACTGTTCCGAAGGCAAAGGCGAATCGTCTTGGAGCCGCGGATGCAATCTCTTTAAATTGCTCTGAAGAGCTTTCCGCTTCCCAGCCCCTATCGACTCATCGACCGCCGCCCGTACGTCCTCACGTTGGAGAAGAATCCAGACGACCTCTGCGAAGATCTTCTTAGTTGCAAGGTGAAGAGTTACCGCGTCTTCGACGAATCCGGCTTTCCAGAGTGACAACACGTCACGCTGCCGATCAGTCGGACATGCAATCGCACTTTCCGCAGCCATGATTTGGTTGTAGACGTCAGCGAGGTAACTCCACTGGGCAGAGAATCGCGTGTACAAGGCCACATAGACGCCCGCGAAGATAGCGCCCACCCACTGCAGAGTCTCGGACAGCTCCTTGCCCAACGCCTGCAAATCGAAATCGAATGACCAGCCGGAGGATGCCCATGAGTGGATCACTATTGCTGGCACATATACGAGAACCGAAATCAGGATGGTACGTATCAGAATTACGTCTCCGCCGTTAGCTCGGCCGGAGAGGAGAACCCATTCTCCGGTCAGCCCATTGAAGGTACTCCGCAACCAAGGATTTCGAAACGGGGGTAGATTCGACCGTTGATCGTTTCGGGTTGCGGCATTTGAGCTCGGCTCGCGGCTGCCGGGGGCGCCACGCAGGCATTGATGTAGCAGAATGGTCAGCAGAAGGGCGACACCGACAACCAATTCGGCCAACGTACGCATGGCGGCAATTTAGCCCGAGAGACGTCACAGCGTCCGCCATTTCTCAACCTAGATCGGAGTCAAAGATCTCGGGCATCAGGGGACATCCGACTGCTTCGTAGCAAGTCCATCCCCCGGCGATTGTGACAGCCCGACCGCGCTTTCTTGGGGATCAGGCCGCGACCGCGACTAACTGAGCGTGATTCAGCATGCGCTGGAAATCCGCTCTGTCCGCCACGCAAAGTCCATTTCCGCGCAGCGTCAGATCGCGGTTCTCGTTCTGGCACCGGTCAATGCGGGCATTGACACGCTCGAGACACGCCCCCGAGTGGGTTTCGGGCCCCGCACCAGGGATGCATGACAGCACCGTCCACGCCAGCACGCACACCACGGCGGCGCCCGCCGCGAGGCGCACCCACCGGAAGCGCCACATGAGCACGGCGGTCGTACCCACCGCCGCGGTCAGCATCACCCCCGGCAGACCGGACGGAACCGACACCGCCGAACCCGGGACGTCGGCGGCCCAGCGGGCCACATGCAGCAGCCACCACAGTTCCGGTCCGGTGAACCGGATCAGCAGGTCGGCACCGGCGGGCCACACCCGGCCGAGGGCGGCCGCGGCCGTGCCGATCACGGTGATCGGCGGGATCACCGGGGCCGCCGCGACGTTGGCCGCGACCGATACGACGCTGAACGTGCCCGCCATCCCGGCGACGAGCGGTGCGGTGACCAGTTGCGCGGCAGTGGCCACGCTGATCGCGTCGGCGGCCGGCTTGGGCCAGCCCCGTGCCACAAGTCGCTGCGACCACACCGGCGCGACCACGACGAGCGCCGCGGTCGCCGACACCGACAACGCGAATCCGACGTCGACGGCCAACTCCGGTGATCCGATCATCAACATCAGCACGCTGGCCGACAGGGCGGGGATCGCCTGCCTGCGCCGGTGCGACAACACCGCCAGCAACGTGATCGCGCCCATCACCGCAGCGCGCAGCACGCTCGCCGACGGCTGCACGACCACCACGAAGGCGAGCAGCGCGACAGCCGCCAGGCCGACCGCCGCCCGCGGCCCAATCAGAGTCGCCGTCAGCAAGACTGCGCCGCAGACGATCGTCACGTTGGCGCCGGAGACCGCGGTCAAATGCGTCAGGCCCGCCGCGCGGAAGTCGGCTGCCGTCTCACGCGGCACGCCCGAGGTGTCGCCGAGCACGAGCGCGGGCAGCATCGCGGCCTGATCGGCGGGCAGCGACCGTCGCGCTGCTTCGGCGAAGCCGGCGCGGATACCGTGTGCGGCGCGCTGGACGGCGGAGGCCTCGCCGTAGGTGGGGTCGCCGACGGCCGACAGCACCGCCACGCTGAGGTCGCGTCGCGTGGGTCGCCCGACCCGCGCCCGGAACGCCACCGGGGTGCCTGCCGTGAGATCTGCCATGCGGGTGGTCGACGCGAACACCACGACCCGGCCGGACATTTCGCGTCCGTCGAAGGCCACGAGGGAACCGCGGAACATCGTCCGGTTACCGCCGAGCGCGCGTGGGCTCTCCGTCGGCGTGACCACGACAGCGGCGATCGTGCCGTAACGCTCGGTGACCGCGTGGTGGCCGACCTCATCGACCCGCAGACCGATCGCGATACCGAACGCCGCGGCCACCAGCCCCACCGCCAGCACGCTCGCGCCGAGGCCCTTCCTGTCGCTCGCCGACCCGCGCGCACTACCCCACCACCCCACCGCGGTGGTCGCGGCCACCGACCCGACCGCGGCGGCCGCCGCCCCACCGGCGGGCCAGAGGATGCCCGCGGCGGTGACCGCCCAGCAGGTCAGCGCCGCGGGCACCAGCCGCAGATCGAGCGGGGCCGACTCGGCGTCCGCCACCGCGGTCACACATGCACGAGGTTGCGCAGCTTCTCCAGCCGCGCAGGTCCGATGCCGTCCACGTCGCCGAGCTGGTCGACGCTGCTGAACCGGCCGTTCGCGTCGCGCCAGGCCACGATCGCGGCGGCGGTCACCGGGCCGATCCCGGGCAGGGCGTCGAGTTGTTCGACGGTCGCGGTGTTCAGGTCCACCGTGCCGCCAGCGGGCGCGCCGGCGCCGTCCCCGGATGCGGGAGCGTTCGCCGGAGCGGGCGACGCGACGCCCGTACTGACGGAGCTGCCCATCGCCGGCGGTTCCCCCGGCGACGGCGCGATACCCACCACGATCTGCTCACCGTCGGTGATGCGTCTCGCCATGTTGAGCCCCACCAGGTCAGCGCCGTCCAGCGGCCCGCCCGCGGCGGTGAGTGCGTCGGCGATCCGCGCACCCGTGGCCAAGGTGACCAGACCCGGCTTGTGCACCAGGCCCACGACGCTGACGACGACTCGCCCGTCCGGTGCGGGCGACGCCGCATCCGGTGTCGGGCTCGCCGACGAAACCATCTGCACCGGCGGCAGTTTGGCCGCAGCCACGGCCGGACTGTCGTCACGCAGCAGCACGAACACCGTGACCAGCACAGCGAGAAGCCCGACACCGCCGAGCGCGATGACACCGGCGCGACCCGGATCCGCGCGCACCGCCGCGATCCAACAGGCCGCCCCGCCGCCCGTGGATTCGGGCAGCCAGCGGGTCAGCGCCGTGTCCGGCCGGCGATCCTCATCGTCCGGTTCGGGCTCCACTTCGGCTCCCAGCCTGCGCTGCAGGCGTTCGGCGGGCAGTTCGGTTCGCATGGATGTGAAGTTAGGCGCGGACGCCGACCGCGCGGCCCGCCATCCGCCGTGTACGACGCGCCCTGTGGATGAAATGAGCGTTGGGGATAAGGGGGCTGTCTACAGTGTTGGCTGTGGATCGTCGAGTGCCGATGGTCGCCGCCATCGCGTTCGCGGTGCTCTACGCCGTTGCGCTGCTGATCGTTCCGGCCCTGCCCGGGATCGACCGCCCGGGCCTCGACATCGTCACCCACCTCAACGAACACTCCGGCGCGATGCGGACCCAGGCGCTGCTGTTGGCGTTCGGCTCGCTGGCCTTGGTGGTGGTGCTCGGCCATGCCCGCGACCGGCTCGCCGGACCGTATGCGTTCGTGTTCACCATCGGGTCGGCCGTCGTCCTCGTCCAGATCAGCATCGCGACCTGGTTCACCGCAGGATTGTCCCTACATCCGGGTGATCTCGGCTCGGGGACCGCGCGGGCGATCACCGACGTCGTCACGATGTGGGGACCGATCCTGACCGTCGCCGACATCATGGTCGCTGCTCCGATCCTGTTGGCCGCCAACGAAGGACGCTTCCCCCGCTGGGTCGGCATCGTCGCGGCGGTGTTCGCCGTCGAGCAGCTCATCGAGACCATCACGATCATCGGACCGCCAGGAAGCTTCATCTCCCCGGGCGGGCCGATGAACCTGTACCTCGGCGGGCCGCTGTTCATCCTGTTCTTCTTGGCGCTCGGCGTGGCGCTGTCCCTGCCCGAAACACCGCCACTGCCCGCCGGCGGCGAGCCCGCGTCAGCGGCCGCCGAGCGTGTCACCGAGGACGCCGACACGACCGACGGGGCCGAGCCCGAACCCGAATAACGCAGCAGAAGCGCACCGACGCACTAGCATTCCCCCGGTGGCGACGTTGCAGCGGTTCACCGACCGTAGGGTTTTGATCACCGGAGCAGGATCGGGCATTGGACAGGCGACGGCCCTGCGCATCCTCGAGGAAGGCGGCACCGTCGTCGCCGCCGACGTCAGCGAGACCGGACTGGCCGACACCGAGTCCAAGGCCCACGGGATCAAGGGTCGGCTCACCACCATCGTGATGGACGTCGGCAGCGAGGGATCGGTGATCACCGGGGTCTCGCTCGCCGTTGGCGCGCTCGATGGCCTCGACGCGCTCGTCAACGCCGCGGGAATCCTTCGGTCCTGCCACTTCACCGACACCACACTCGCCGACTTCGAGCAGGTCCTGCGCGTCAACCTCATCGGGACGTTCCTGGTCACCCGCGAGGCCCTGCCCGCGCTGCGCAATGGCACGGCGCCGGCGGTCGTCAACTTCAGCTCGACATCGGCGAATTTCGCCCACCCCTACATGTCTGCGTACGCCGCGTCCAAGGGCGGCATCCAGGCCATGACGCACACGCTGGCCCTGGAGTTCAGCAAGGAAGGCATCCGGTTCAACTGTGTGCAACCGGGATCGATCTCGTCTGGAATGACCGACGGCACAGGGCAATCCGGGCAGAGTGTCGGACCGGGCCTACCGGACGACGCCGACTACACGCTGTTCGGCAAGATCACGCCGCTCCTGGCCGTCGACGGGGGCGGGATGTTCGCCAGACCCGACGCTGTGGCGGCGGTGGTCGCCATGCTCGCAGCGCCGGAAGCCTATTTCGTCACCGGCACCGAGGTCCGCGTCGACGGCGGAACTCATATGTAATCAGCTGACATCGAGGAGTTTTCGTGACGACACCTGATCGGCCGCTACGCGTCATCCAGTGGACCACCGGCAACATCGGCCGCCGTTCGCTGCACGCGATCATCGGCCGCGAGGACATGGAACTCGTCGGCGTCTACGCCCACGGTGCGGACAAGGTCGGCGTCGACGCGGCAGAGCTGGCCGGCTGGCCGCAGCCGACCGGGGTGATGGCCACCAACGACATCGATGCGCTGCTGGCGCAGCGACCCGACGCTTGCTGCTACAACCCGCTGTGGCCCGACATCGATGAGCTGGCAAAGCTTCTCGAGGCAGGCGTCAACGTCTGCTCGAGCGCGGCGTGGATCACCGGCGGCAAGCAGTCGCCCGAGGACCTCGACCGCATCAGGAAGGCCTGCGAGAAGGGCAATTCGACGATCTTCGGCAGCGGCGCGCACCCGGGCATGAGCAACATGGTGGGCATGGTGCTGTCGGGCGCGTGCGAGCGCGTCGACGAGATCCGCATCACCGAGTCGGTGGACTGTTCGACGTACGAATCCGCGGGCACCCAGACCGCGATGGGCTTCTCGCAGGACCCGAACACACCCGGACTGGCCGAAAGTGTGCGGCGCGAAAGCGAGGTGTTCGCCGAGTCGGCGGCGATGATGGCCGACGCGATCGGCGCCAAGCTCGACCGGATCACCTTCGACGTGGAATTCACTGCGGCCACCGGCGATTCCGACCTCGGGTTCATGCAGATCCCCGCGGGCACCGTTGCCGGCGTCTACGGATACCACCGCGGCTGGGTGGGCGAGAAGAACGTCGTCAGCGTCGGATTCAACTGGATCATGGGCGAACACGTCACTCCGCCCAAACCGCTCGAACACGGCCACGTCATCCAGGTGTTCGGACTTCCCAACATGCGCACGGTGCTGCACTGCCTGCCGCCCAGGGACTGGACCGAACCCGGGTTCATGGGCCTGGGCATGATCTACACCGCGCTGCCGGTGACCAACGCGGTGCCGGCGGTGGTCGCCGCGCCGCCGGGCATCGTCACGCTGAAGGATCTGCCGCCGGTCACCGGGCGCGCCGCGACCTGATCCTTAGCTGAGCCGTTGCGCGAGGGCGTCTTTCCCGGGTCCGTCGAGATCGCCGAGCGCGGCGGGCCGGCCCGTCATCGCCATCATCAGCGCCTCCCCCGGCCCGGTCACCTCCGGACCCTGCCCGTGAGTCCAGTCGACGTCGGTCGCGCGCAAACGTAGTCCGCGGATGCGACGTCCCGCGCCCAGTCGCGGATTGCCGGGGATCAGCGGCAGGATGCGCGCCAGGCGATCGGCGGGGATGGTGCGGGGACGGCCGAGCGCGCGGCGGATGTCCTGGTGATGGATTGTGCCGTCGACGAATCCGATCGTGCCGCCGAGTCGAGCCGTCAGGCCGCTCGGATACAGGTGGCGGTTCAGATAGGCCAGCAGTTCGTCGGGTGTCAGGCTCGCGAATTCGTCGACACCGACCTGATTGGCGTTCACCACCATGCCCTTGGCGAACCGCTTGAGCAGGCCGGCGGTGCCGAGCTCCTCATAGCTGACCACGTGTGCCACAACATCTTTGACCGTCCACCTGGTGCACAGGCTGGGGTGGTGCCACTCGTCGGGAGTCAGCCCGGCCAGAAACGAGGCCAGGTCGGCCCGTTCGTCGCGGGTCAGCTCCTTGAGGTCGGCGTCCGTCACTGCGCTTCCCGTTCCAGTAGCTCACCGTACCGGTGCAGGTACAGCGGCCAGCCCGCGTCGCCGCCGACGCCCGAAGCGACCGAATCCCAACCGTCGCCGTGCCGTTCGATGTGGCGATGCTCGATGCTGACGCGCGTGCGATCGTCCGACTCGGCGGTGAACGCCACCTCCACCTCGCTGCACCGCGCGGGATCGGATTCCAGCTGCCACGTCGTGCCGATGTTCCACGAGAAGACCAGGCGATGCGGAGGGTCGACGACCAACACCCGTGCCCATTCGCACACGCTGCCGTCGACACCGCGGTCGTAGATGCGGCCACCCACGTGAGGCTCCAGCACCGTCTCCTCGATCGGCACGCTCAGCAGGTTGTGTTCGCGGGGCTTGAAGTCGCCGAATCTCTCGGCGAACACCCGAAATGCTCTCTCGAGCGGCGCGTTCACCGTGATGCCGTGACGGACGACCGCGGACTGGGCAGAGGTCATCGGGGTTCTCCTTCGCTCTCTACTATCTCTTTGAATCCGGCCAGCGCCTGCATCCAGAAGCGGTCGAGTTCGGACCGCATGGCGGCCAAGCCCGCCGGGTCCAGCTGATAGACGCGGCGGGTTCCGTCGGCGCGGTCGCACACCAACCCGGCGAGCTTGAGCACCTTCAGATGTTGAGAAACCGCCGGCCTGCTGACCGGAAGATCGCGGGCCAGCTCCCCCACCGCCATCGGCCGGTGCGCGAGCCGTTCCACGATCGACCGTCGGGTGCGGTCGGCCATGGCCACCCACGCATCGCCCTCTTGGTAAGCCAGCACGAACGGTAAGTTACCACTTACCAATATTCGCGACAAGACCCGCGAAGGAAGCGTGCGCTCGCCGAACTACCCGGCTACGAAGCAAGCTGGACGACGACGCCGATCGCTCCGGCGCCGACATGGATCGACAGCACCGGCCCCATGTCGGTGACGGTGAGCGCCTCGAGCTGAGGCAGGCGGTCGGTCAGCGCGGCGCCCACCTCGTCGGCGCCGTCGTGGTTGTCGACATGGTGTACCGCGATCGACGCCTGACGTTCGCCGACGAGATCGGCGATGCGGTCGACCATCGCCGCGTGCGCCTTGGTGATCGTCCGGATCCGCTGGTCGAGTACGAGGCGACCGTCGACGTCGAGGCGCAGCAGCGGTTTGAGCGAGAGGGCGGTGCCCAGCCAGGAAGCCGCGGTGCCGATGCGCCCGCTGCGGCGCAGGTTGTCGAGCCGGTGCACGACGATGAACGCGTGGGTGCGCTGTGCGGCCGAACGCGCAACGGCCTCAACCGAATCCAGGTCGGAACCGGACGCCGCGGCCCTGGCCGCCGCCATCGCGGTGAACCCCACCCCCATCGCCGCCGACCGCGAATTGACCACGCGCACCGAGGGTCCGAACTCGCGCGCGGCCTGGACCGCCGAACTGAAACTGCTTGACAAGGCCGACGACAGATGCACCGCGACCACGCCGTCGCCGCCGCTGTCGCTCAGCGCCTGCCGGTACGTCTCGGCGAGATCGGCGGGCGCGGCCCCCGCGGTACTCGCGCGCGACACCTCGTGGATGTCGTAGGGCACGTCGTCGATACCGTCACGCAGATCGATGACGTCGACCAGCACGTGCAACGGCACCTGCCGGATGTCCCACTGCTTCAACTCGTCGGGCGCCAGCCGCGACGACGAGTCCGTGACCACCACTACCGACATGGCACGCCGGCTTCGGCGAGTGCCTTGAGCATCGAGTCCGCGACCGCCTGGTGGGCCTCGAAGTTCCAGTGGATTCCGTCGGGGTTGCCCTGACCACTCATGATGTACTCGCCGACCGCGGCCTTGAGGTCGACCAGCGGAACGTCGTGCTGCTCAGCCCATTCCGTGATCGCCTTGACCGTGCCGTCTCGGCCGTGGTGCGCCTTGCCGTAGGTGTCGGCGATGTGGACCGAGGGCAGGCATGCCACGACGGGGATCCCCGGACGGTTGAAATCGATCGCACCGCGGGTCATCTCGAGGTACTCCGCCGACAGGTGCGGCGGCAGCGCCGCCCGCGCGACCGGCGACAACCGCGGCTGTATCCAGCCGTACCCGTCGCGCACCCAGCGCCGCAGCAACGGCGGGCGCACGTAGCGGATCAGCTCGCGCAGTGCGGTCGGCAGCGGCGAGGGCAGCGAATCCATTCCGCCCGTGGCAAAGACGACCGCGCCCGCGCGCGGCAACGCTGCCCACGCCCGCGGATCCTGGATGGCCGCCCACCACACGTCGCGACACGTCCACCCGATCCGGCCGATCAGCTCGACATCCCAACCGAGTTGTGCGGCAACGATGTTCGGCCAGATGCGCGAGTCGTCGGACGGCAGGCCGCCGGTCGGCCCGTAGTAGGACAGCGAGTCGCAGAAGACCAGCAGGGTCTGACGGTCAGAGGACATCGTTGGCGACCTGTGCCGAGGCGTTCCACACGTCGAGCCGCCACCGGATATCGGCGGGCGTGGCGTCGACGGCGCTGTGGCCGGACAGCTGGACCCAGCTGGCGTTGCCCATCCCGCCGAGGATCGGCCAGTTGTCCACGGGTAGGTCGAGCAGCGAGGCGGTCAACGCCGCGATCAGCCCGCCGTGGGCGACGAGAACGACAGGCCGGTCCGGTCCGTCGCCGGCCTGATCCACACCCCACTCGGCGTGTGCGCCGATGAGCTCGTCGACCAGCGGCCTGCTGCGGTGGGCGACGTCGACGCGGCTCTCGCCGCCGGGCGGTGCCCACAGGGAATCGTCGCGCCACGCCAGTCGGGCCCCGGGCGCTGCCGCGTCGACCTCGATGTGCGTCATGCCCTGCCACTGGCCGAGGTGGGTTTCCCGCAGGCGGACGTCGGCGATCACCGGCATGCCGGCGCGTTCGCCCAGCGTGACGGCGGTGTCGAGGGCACGGCGCAGATCCGACGACACAATCACCAGGGGTTGGCGCTTGGCCAGCACCTCCGCGGCGGCGACGGCCTGGTGGCGGCCCAGGTCGGTCAGGTCGGTGTCCAGCTGTCCCTGCATCCGGCTGCCGGCGTTGTACTCGGTCTGCCCGTGCCGCAGCATGACCAGGCGCCGGACCCGTCTCACGGCGCGCCGTCCTCGTCTGCCGCCGGTTGCGCGGCCGGCTGGTCGAGGTCGACGGGAATGGTCGGGCAGTCCTTCCACAACCGGTCCAGCGCATAGAAGTTGCGCTCGTCCTGATGCTGGATGTGCACCACGATGTCGACGAAGTCGAGCAGCGTCCAGCGGCCCTCGCGGGCGCCCTCGCGGCGGGCGGGCTTGTAGCCGGCCAGTCGCATCTTCTCCTCGACCTCGTCGACGATCGCGTTGACCTGGCGTTCGTTGGAGGCCGAGGCGATCACGAAGCAGTCGGTGATGACGAGTTGGCTCGACACGTCGATCACGACGACGTCGTCGGCCACTTTGGACGCGGCCGCCTGCGCGGCCACGGTCGCCATGCGAACGGCTTCGTCGGAGGCGCTCATTGATGCTTCCCTTGGGTTGTTATCGGTTGTCTCGCATAGAGTTTGCGCTTGGCCACGTACTGCACGACGCCGTCGGGGACCAGGTACCAGATCGGTCGGTCCTGTTCGGCGCGCTTGCGGCAGTCGGTCGACGAGATCGCGAGCGCGGGCACCTCGACCAGCTTGAGCGCATCGTCGGGCAGCTCTTTGATCGCCGCCGCGATGTGCTTGCCGTCCAATTCGTATCCCGGCCTGCTCACCCCGACGAAGTTCGCGATCGCGAACATGTCCTCCCAGTTCTGCCACGTCAGGATCGACGCCAGCGCGTCGGCCCCGGTGATGAAGAACAGGTCGGCGTCGGGGTTGAGCGCGTGCAGATCGCGCAGGGTGTCCTTGGTGTAGGTCGGCCCGCCCCGGTCGATGTCGACCCGGCTGACGCTGAACCGCGGGTTGGAGGCGGTGGCGATCACCGTCATCAGGTACCGGTCCTCGGCGGCGGTGACGTCGCGATCCTTCTGCCACGGCTGTCCGGTCGGGACGAACACGACCTCGTCGAGCCCGAACCGGTCGGCCACCTCGCTGGCGGCCACCAGGTGGCCGTTGTGGATGGGATCGAACGTCCCACCCATCACGCCGAGCCTGCGTCGCGGAGCCACGAATAGCCAGCTTACGGGAGCGCTCGCCCCGGTTAGACCGGGAGCAACTGGTCGATCACCGACGCCAGCTGCTTGGCCGACCGGCATTCGTGCATGGTGATGACGTCCTGATAGCGCGGCACCGCCGAGTCGCCGCTGCCCCACAGGTGGCGCGGTTCGGGATTGAGCCAGTGTGCGTGCCTGCTCGAGTTCACCATGTGCGCGAGCAGCTCGATCTCCGGATTGCGGTAGTTGTTGCGGCCGTCGCCCAAAATCAGCAGCGCACTGCGCGGTGAGAGCGCGTTGGGCCAGCGGTCCATGAACGACACGAACGCGTGGCCGTAGTCGGAGTGCCCGTCGCGCGTGTACACCCCGGCCTCGCGCGTGATGCGCTGCACCGCGACCGCCAGATCGGCATCGGGGCCGAACAGCTCGGTCACCTCGTCGGTGGTGTCGATGAAGGCGAACACCCGTACCCGCGAGAACTGCTGGCGCAGCGCGTGCACGAGCAGCAACGTGAAGTGGCTGAAGCCCGCGACCGACCCGGACACATCGCACAGCACCACCAGCTCGGGCCGCGCGGGATGCGGTTTCTTGAGCACCACGTCGATCGGCACGCCGCCGGTCGACATGGACTTGCGCAGCGTCTTGCGCAGGTCGATCTCGCCGGCCCGCGACCGCCGTCGCCGTGCGGCCAGCCGGGTCGCCAGCGTGCGGGCCAGCGGCGCCACCACCCGTCGCATCTGGCGCAGCTGCTCACCCGACGCGCGCAAAAACTCGACGTTCTCGGCGAGCTGCGGCACGCCGTACATCTGCACGTGGTCGCGGCCGAGCTGCTCGGCGGTGCGGCGCTTGGTCTCGGACTCGACCATCTTGCGCAGCTGGTTGATACGTTGTGCGGCAAGCGCTTTGGCGATCTGCTCCTGGGTCGGCGACGGCTCGTCACCGTAGGGCGCCAGCAGACCGGCCAGCAGCCGGCCCTCGAGGTCGTCGAGGTTCATCGCCTTGAGCGCCTGATACGACGAATACGACGGCCCGCGACTGGAGTTGTAGCGGCCGTACGCCTCGACGATCTGCGCGATCATCGTCGCCATCCGCTCGTCGAGGTTGGCCAGATTCTCGTTCTGGGCCAGCATGTCCAGCAGCGCCGCGCGCATCGCCTCGACGTCCTCGGGAGGCAGGCCGGGCTCGTCAGCGTCGCTGTCATCGTCGTCCTCGACCAGAACCGTCCTGGCGCCCAGCGCGGCCGGGAACCACAGGTCGAACATCGCGTCATAGGTGTCGCGGTGGTCGGGGCGGCGCAGCACCGCGCACGCGATGCCCTCGCGCAGCGCGTCGCGGTCGGCCAACCCCAGCACCGACAGCACCCGTCCGGCGTCGACGGTCTCCGACGGACCTACCGAAATGCCCTGCGCCCGCAGCGCTTCGACGAACCCCACCAGATGGCCGGGCAGGCCGTGCGGCGCCAGCGGCTGCGGCGGTCGGGTCCGGCGGACGGCCATGTCAGTTGAGCCTCAGCTCGCCGGACGCCTTGATCTGGTCCGACTGGTGTTTGAGCACCACACCGAGCGTGGCCGCGATGGTCGCGTCGTCGATGGTGTCGAGCCCCAGGGCCAGGATCGTGCGGCCCCAGTCGATGGTCTCGGCGACCGACGGCAGCTTCTTGAGCTGCATCCCGCGCAGCACGCCGATGATCTTGACCAACTCGTCGGCGACCCGCTCGGGCAGCTCGGGAACCCGCGACAGCAGGATGCGCCGCTCCAGATCGGGATCGGGAAAATCGATGTGCAGGAACAGACACCGGCGCTTGAGCGCCTCGGACAGCTCACGGGTGGCGTTGGAGGTGAGCACGACGAACGGCGGCCGCTCGGCGACGATGGTGCCGAGCTCCGGCACCGTCACCGCGAAGTCGGAGAGCACCTCGAGCAGCAGGCCTTCGATTTCGATGTCGGCCTTGTCGGTCTCGTCGATCAGCAGCACGGTCGGTTCGGTGCGCCGGATCGCGGTCAGCAGCGGCCGCGAGAGCAGGAACTCCTCGGAGAAGACGTCGTCGCGGGTGCTGTCCCAATCGCCGCCGGCCGAGCCGGCAATCGAGCCTGCGTGCCCGGCCTGGATGCGCAGGATCTGCTTGGCGTGGTTCCACTCGTACAGGGCGCGGGCCTCGTCGACGCCCTCGTAGCACTGCAACCGCACCAGACCCGAGCCCGTCGACTGCGCGACGGCGCGGGCCAGTTCGGTCTTGCCTACCCCGGCGGGGCCTTCCACCAGCAGCGGCTTGCCCAGCCTGTCGGCGAGGAAAACCGCTGTGGCGGTTGCGGTGTCGGGCAGGTAGCCGGTTTCGGCGAGCCGCCTGCCGACATCCTCGATGTCGGCGAACAGCGGCGCTGGGCGCGCGGGGACACTCACGGAATAGCTCCTATTTCAGGCCGGGCGGGTGTGGCCGTCTCCCCACACAATCCACTTGGTTGACGTCAGTTCGGGCAGACCCATGGGTCCGCGGGCGTGCAGCTTCTGGGTGGAGATGCCGATCTCGGCGCCGAACCCGAACTGCTCGCCGTCGGTGAACGCCGTCGACGCGTTCACCATCACCGCGGCGGCATCGACCCGTTCGGTGAACCGTTGCGCGGCAGCCAGATCGGTGGTGACGATGGCTTCGGTGTGTCCGGTGCCGTACTCGTTGACGTGGGCGATCGCCGCGTCGACGCCGTCGACCACCGCCAACGCGATGTCGAGTGACAGGAATTCGGCGCGCAACTCGTCGTCGGACGGGTTGTCGTGCACCGTCACGCCGGCATCCTTGAGCGCCTGGGTCAACCGCGGCACCGCACGGTCGGCGATGGCCGCGTCGATCAACACCGATTCGGCGGCATTGCAGACGCTGGGACGGCGCGTCTTCGCGTTGAGCAGGATCTGTTCGGCGACGTCGAGGTCCGCCGACTCGTGAACGTAGACATGGCAATTGCCGACGCCCGTCTCGATCGTCGGCACCGTCGCATCACGGACGACGGCGTCGATCAGCCCCGCTCCACCGCGAGGGATCACGACGTCGACCAGCCCGCGAGCCTGGATCAGGTGGGTGACGCTGGCGCGGTCGGCGCTGGGTAGCAGCTGGACGGCGTCCACCTCGAGCAACTCGGTGGCCAGCGCCGCACGTAGCGCGTTCACCAGCGCGGCGTTGGAGTTGGCAGCCGATGAGCTGCCACGCAGCAGCACGGCGTTTCCGGATTTCAGCGTCAATCCGAACGCGTCGACCGTCACGTTCGGCCGGCCCTCGTAGACGATCCCGACCACACCGAGCGGCACCCGCTGCTGGCGCAGCTGCAGACCATTGGGCAACGTCCGGCCCTGCAACACCTCGCCGAGTGGATCGGGCAGCCGCGACACCTGTCGCAACCCGTCGGCGATGCCGTCGATCCGCTTCGGGTTCAACGCCAGCCGGTCGAGCATGGCCTCGGGTGTGCCCGCGGCGCGGGCGGTGGCGAGATCCTGCTCATTGGCTTCGAGGATCTGACTCGTCGACATCAGCACGTGATCGGCGGCGGTGTTCAGCGCGCGGTTCTTGGTTTCCGAGCTCAGGACGGCCAGCGCGCGGGCCGCCGTGCGGGCGCGGCGGGCAGCATCGTGCACCTGCTGACGCAGGTCGGCGGCGACAGCGCCGACGGGAGCCTCGACACTCATTTATCCAGGGTATCGAACGGGGTTCCGGCGTTCGACACGTGTCAGGTAGGGGCCCTGCATTAGCGTTGGCATCCATGGCGCCGCGGGACTGCAGCCGGGTATGTGTGGTCGGCAGTGTCAATGCCGATCTGACCTTCACCGTGCGTGCGCTGCCCCGGCCGGGCCAGACCGTGCTGGCGTCCGATCTGTCGGCATCGCCGGGCGGCAAGGGCGGAAACCAGGCGGTCGCAGCGGCCAGGGCGGGCGCACGCGTGCAACTGGTCGCCGCGCTGGGAACCGACGGGTCGGCCGACATGCTGCGGAACCACCTCAGCGCCAACGGAGTCGGCCTCGACGGTGTCGTGACCGTTGCCGGCCCGAGCGGGTCGGCCGTCATCACCGTCGACGCGTCGGCCGAGAACACGATCGTGGTCGCGCCCGGTGCCAACGCCGCGCTCGCCGTCGACTCCCCCGACGTCCGCGCCGTCATCGCCGACAGCGACGTGGTGTTGCTACAGCTGGAGATTCCGATCGCGACCGCCATCGCCGCCGCGCAGGTGGCCCGCGCCGCCGAAGCCGTCGTCATAGTCAACGCCTCGCCGACCGGGGCGCCGCCGCACGACCTGCTGGCCCTGTCCCAGTCGGCCGACGTCGTCGTGGTCAACGAGACCGAGGCCGGCGAGTGGCACTGGCCCGTTCCGCACCTGGTGATCACGCGCGGTGCGCGCGGGGCCAGCTATCTGGGCGACGGCGAACGGTTCAGCGTCCCCGCCCCCGCGGTGCGGGCGGTCGACACCACCGGCGCGGGAGACGTGTTCGCCGGCGTGCTCGCAACGCACTGGCTCGACGGTCACGAACTAGCGCTGCGACGCGCCTGCGCCGCGGCGGCGCTTTCGACGCTCGTGCCCGGGGCCGGTGACTGCGCGCCGTACGCCGAGGCCATCGACGATGCTGTGTCCAAAAGAGTGACAGAAAGGCAGTTATGACGAGCACCCAGCCGAGCACCACCGACACCCCGCGGCCGCCCGACGGCGACTGGCTCGGCACTCCGTTCCTGAAGTTCACCCGCGAGGGGGCGTTCGGCGTGTGCCGGCTCGACCGGCCGGAGGCGCGCAACGCGATGACGCCCGCGATGTACTTCGGCATCAAGTACGCGGTCAAGCACGTCGAGAGCGATCCGGATCTCGCGGGCCTGTTGATCACCGGCACCGGCGACGTCTTCGCGCCTGGCGGCGACATGGGTGGCGGCGGCGCCGACAACTGGATGACGTTCGGGCCGGCGCTGGGTATGGACGCCTTGCCGTTCGACACGCTGCGCCAGTCGGCGAAGCCGGTGGTGGCCGCAGTGAACGGGCTGTGTCAGGGCGGCGGTCTGCAGATCGCGCTGTGCGCCGACATCGCGGTGGTCAGCGACCGGGCCACGTTCCGGGTGCCCGAGCTGTACCGCGGGATCGCCGACACCTATTACAGCCACATGCTTGCCAGGCTGATCGGGCCGGTCCGCACCCGCGACCTGATGTTCACCGGGCGGACGCTGACCGCCGCCGAGGCGCACGACTGGGGCATGGTCGCGCGGGTCGTGCCGCACGACGAGCTGGCCGACGCGGCTCGCGAGGTGCTGGCGCAGTGCTGCCGGACCGCGCCGGCGGCGCGAACGGTCGTCAAGTCCAGCCTCGACAACTACATCGGCCTCTACGACCGGATCGGCATGCAGGCCAGCCTGGGGGCACCCGAGTCGATCGAGGGCTTCATGGCGTTCAAGGAGCGCCGCTCGCCGAACTGGGTGCACCCGGAGCTGCGCATCGACGGCCGCCTCTGACGGCGATAATTCAGCCTTGGCTGAATACAGAATCTGATGTACTGTCTGCGCCATGCAGACGGTCACTCACAGCGATGCGCTGGCACGGTTCGGTTGCGCCCTGTCGGACCCGACCCGCGCCGAGATCCTGCTGATCCTGCGCGACGGGCCCGGCTACCCCTCGGAGCTGGCCGACAAGATCGGCGTCTCGCGCCAGATCCTGTCCAACCACCTGGCGTGTCTGCGGGGCTGCGGCCTGGTGACCGCGCAGCCGGAGGGTCGCCGCAGCCGGTACGAACTCGCCGATGAGCGGATCGCGCACGCGCTCGACGACCTGGTCGGTCTGGTGCTCGAGGTCGACCCGGCCTGCTGCCCCGCCGCCGACGACGAGGCCTGCTGCTGATGACGATGCCGATCGTCGCCATCGTCCTGTTCGTCGTGTTCGCCGCGCTCGGATTCGGTTGGCGCAGTTGGCAACAGAAGCGCCGCACCGGATCGACGGGTTTCCGCGGGATCAGCGGCCGACCGCTGTCGATCGAATGGTTCGCGGCTGTGGGTTTCGTCGTGTCGATGGGTGCGGCGGTGTTCGCGCCGATCCTGCAACTGGCGGGCGTCGTCGCGCCGCTGGCGCCGCTCGATCGCCCGTGGGTGAACGTCGCAGGCGTCGCGATCGCCGTGATCGGCATCGCCGCAACGCTGTACGCGCAGGTCGACATGGGCGAGTCGTGGCGGATCGGTGTTGACGCCAGTGAGACCACCACGCTGGTGCGCCGCGGCGTGTTCGGCTTGGTGCGCAATCCGATCTTCACCGCGATGATGGTCTTCGGCCTCGGAATCGCCTTGATCACACCGAATCTCGTCGCGGTGATCGGCTTCGTGCTGCTGGTGACGACCATCGGGGCACAGGTCCGCGTCGTCGAGGAACCGTATCTGCTCACCGTGCACGGCGACGCCTACCGCGACTACCTCGCGACTGTCGGACGGTTCGTTCCCGGCGTGGGCCGGCGCTGACGCGGGGCGCATGATCGACAGCCCTACCGCCGTTACCGTGGGGCCATGGCACGCAATCAGACGAACAGCAAGCAGGAAGCGGGCTGGCGCTGGATGCCGCTCATCATCGGCCTGATCGTCGGGTCCGCGGTTGCGGCGGCGACGGGCCAATGGTGGTGGGCGACCATCGGGGCGCTGGCCGGCGCGGCCGCCGGCGCACTGTCCGAGCGGTTGCGCAACAACTCCTGACCGGCGCGGGCCACCAGACCGTTGGGCGCCTCGACTTGTCAGACCTCGAATGTATGTTCGGGTTATGTCGGGGACGGCGTTGCAGGCGGCGATATCGGCGCTGCGTGCGGCTTATGAGGAGGTGGCCGCCTGCGATGTGGATCTGTTGACCCGGCATGAGTTGGTGGCTGCGCTTGATGAGTGGGAGACGTTGTCGTGTCAGCTCCCGACGATGGGTCACCGCTTGTTGGCTCGTCTGCAGTGTGAGACGACGCCCAATGAGATGGGTGCTCACACCTGGAAAGAAGTGCTGCGGGTGCGCTACCGGATCTCGACGAGCGAGGCGCATCGGCGGTTGACCGAGGCCGAGCTGCTGGCCCCGCGCCA
>NZ_LZSQ01000074.1 GCF_001665535.1 Mycobacterium sp. 852002-51961_SCH5331710 | reverse complement strand
GGTGGTCTGCGAATCCGGTTGATAGTCAAGGATTCTGTCCGAGAAGGTCCGTAGGGCATGCGGTATGTCGGTGACGGTGGGGACCTGTCGCAAGGAGATCGTGGCGGTCGCCATCGGCGTGGTGCTGGTGGTCGCCGCGTTCGTCGTGCCGCACCTGAACCTGGGCATCGTCACACCGCTGATCAACGCCACGTCTGCGCGCTTCCACCAGTTCGCGGACACCGCGCCGATCTTCGGGTGGTGGAACACGCACGTCGGGTGGGGCACGGTCCCGGCGGTCGTGATCGGCGCAGCCGCGGTGTTGTGGGGACCCACGGTCGCACAACGCCTGGTGTGGCGCGCCGTGCCCTGGGCGACATGGGCGACGGCCTGCGCGTGGGCGTTCTCGCTGGCGATGATCGACGGTTGGCAGCGCGGTTTCGCCGGGCGCCTGGCCGCCCGCCACGAATATCTGCGACAGGTCCCCACCGTCACCGACATACCGCATGCCCTACGGACCTTCTCGGACAGAATCCTTGACTATCAACCGGATTCGTGGATCACC
>NZ_LZSQ01000073.1 GCF_001665535.1 Mycobacterium sp. 852002-51961_SCH5331710 | reverse complement strand
AACGACCGGAAGCCATCCCACTTCGGTTCGTAGGACGCGTCCGCGGGAATCGACGCCACCGATTTGGCCAGCATCGGCTTCACCGGCGGCATCACGGGTAGGCGCATTCGGCCATTGTCGCAGTGCCGTCCGCGCTGACCGGCGATGACATTTCCCGGTGTCGTCGGTCAGAAGTGGCGTGGACGCAATAATGGGCGGGGTGGACCTTCCCGTACTGCCGCCGCTCGAACCGATGCTGGCCAAGGCCCAGGCCAAGGTCCCGCCCGAGGCGGGTGTGTGGTCGTACGAGCCGAAGTGGGACGGCTTTCGATCCCTGGTGTTCCGCGACGGCGACGAGGTCGAGTTCGGCAGCCGCAACGAACGCCCGCTGACCCGCTACTTCCCCGAACTGGTCGCGGCCGCGAGGACGGAGCTACCCGGACGCTGCGTGATCGACGGCGAGATCGTCGTCGCCGCCGGCCATGGCCTCGACTTCGAGACCCTGCAACAACGCATCCACCCCGCCGACTCGCGGGTCCGGATGCTGGCCGAGAAGACACCCGCGGCCTTCATCGCGTTCGATCTGCTCGCGCGAGACGACATCGATTACACCCAACGGCCTTTCGGGGAACGCCGCAATGCACTCGTCGACGCGCTCTCTGGCGCGGGCCCGAAATTCCAGGTCACCCCGGTGACGACCGACCTCGCGACGGCGCACCGGTGGTTCGACGAGTTCGAGGGCGCGGGACTCGACGGCGTGATCGCAAAACCCGTCGACCTGACCTATCAGCCGGACAAGCGCGAGATGTTCAAGATCAAGCA
>NZ_LZSQ01000072.1 GCF_001665535.1 Mycobacterium sp. 852002-51961_SCH5331710 | reverse complement strand
AGATGTGTATAAGAGACAGGGTACCCCGCAGTTCACCGAGCCACGACTCGATCTCGCGTTCCTCGTGCTGCGGCCGGCCGGCACCCGGTCGCGGAGCCGCCGGGGTGGGCGGTGCGGGCGGCGGTGTCGGCCGTGCCGCCTGACGCGCCGAAGCGGCGGCGTTGCTCACCGCGTTGCGCACGGCGTTCTTCGCCATCGCCAACCGCGTGGTCTGCGGCTCGTCGGAGGGCGCCTCCTGCGGCGGCGTGGTGGTGCTGGGAATGCGCGTCGTACCGGTCGCCGACGGAACCCGCTGCGGCACCGCTGCGCGGGTGGCGCCGGCACGCGACGGTCCGGCGACCGCGGGATGCGTCGGATCGTGCGGCGGACGGGGTCGAGGCGGCACCGGTGCACCGGCACCGACCAGCGCCTCGGGATCCTCGGGGGTCTCCCGCACCGCGGGACGCCTGCGCTCGTCGGGCAGCTCGGTCTCGCCGAGCCCCAACCGCTCCTGGATCCGTTTCATCCATCGCGGCGCCCACCAGCAGTCGTCGCCGAGAAGCTTCATCACCGCGGGCACGAGGAACATCCGGACGATGGTGGCGTCGAGCAACAGCGCGATCAGCAGACCGAACGCCAGGTACTTCATCATCACCAGGTCGGAGAACACGAACGCCCCGGCGACGACGGCGAGCACCAACGCGGCACCGGTGATCAACCGGCCCGTCGTCGCGGTGCCGACGCGGATGGCCTCGGCGGTGGACAGCCCGCGCTCGCGGGCCTCGACCATGCGGGAGACCAGGAACACCTCGTAGTCGGTCGACAGACCCCAGATGACCGCGATGATCAGGCCGATCATCGGCGCCATCAGCGGCTGCGGCGTGTAGTTCATGACGCCGGAGCCGTGGCCCTCGACGAACATCCACGTCAACACGCCCATCGTCGAACCCAAGGTGAGCGCGCTCATCACCGCGGCCTTGATCGGCAACACCACCGATCCGAACGCGAGGAACATCAGGATTGTCGTGGTGACGATGAGGATGGTCACCATCAGCGGCAGCTTGTCGAACAGGCTGTGAATGCTGTCCTGCTCCAACGCCGGTGTCCCGCCGACGGAGATCGACAGACCGCGCGGCGGCACGATCGAGCGGAGCTCTTCGACCTTCTTGGCCGCGTCGTTGCGGTTGACGAGGCCGTTCTGGATGACCTGGACCGAGGGGTCCTTTGAGCCGCCCTCCTGATACGGGCGCGGCTGCCACATCTTGGTCGGGTCGTCCTCGGGCTGGATGAACCCGGGGATCATCATCGCCTTGTTGCGGATCTCCGCGACCTGTTGGTCGGTGACCGGGTCGCCGTTGTCGTTCTCGATCACCAACGTCAGCGGTTCGGTGCGGAAGCCGGGGAACGACTTGTCGAACGCCTCCTGCGCCTGGCGCACGGAGTTGTCCGGCGGTAGGTACTTCTCGCTGATGCCGCCGAGCGACAACTGTCCCAGCGGGATGATCAGCAGGATCATCACGATGACGATCGGTGCGGCGAACGCGATCGGGCGCTTCATCACCCGGTTGACGAGCTTGCCCCAGAAGCCCTTCTCGACCTCGGCGCGCGTCTTGGTCTTCTGCGTCTTCTCCGCCAACCAATTCAGCCACCACACCGTCGGCTTGCGGACCAGCGGGCTCATGCTCGCGGCCGAGAGCACCGTGATGGTGCCGGCCACGAAGATCGCGATGGCCAGCAGCAGATAGAAGATTCCCGTGCCGAGGGTGTCCTTCGCGGCGAACAGGCCGTATAAGATCCAGGCGAATGAGCCGATGTAGCCGAGCACCAGGCCCAGCAGGGCGTAGTTGGCGCCCTTGTCGTAGCTGCGTTTGATCTGTGCCCTGGCGATGTGGCCGACGGGGATCGCGGCGAACGGGATGAGCACACCCAGCGGGATCGACGCGATCGCCAGCGGGTTCGTGCGGTCGGTGGTCTCCGCCGGCGACGGGGTCGGATACGGGTTGGTGAACCGCAGCAGGGTGCGCACGCCGAGCGCGTCGACGCGGGCACCGAGGATGCCCAGGGCCGCGGCCAGGACCGTCACCGACAGGATCGCGGCCAACATGACCGAGGCGATGATCGCGTAGGTGATCGACTTCAGGAAGCCCTGCGGGAACAGCAGCAGCGGCACTGAGGACGCCACCAGGATCACCGCGGAGAACATGATCGTGCGGCCCGAGGTCATCACGGTGCGCCGGACCGCGGCCTCGGTGTCGTAGCCCTCGGCGATCTCCTCTCGGAACCGGCTGACCATGAACAGGCCGTAGTCGACCGCGATGCCGAGGCCCATCAGCGTCACCACCGGCTGGGCGAAGAAGTGCACCGGCATGAACTCGGCGAACAGTCGCATGATGCCCAGCGCGCCGGCGATCGTCAGGCCGCCGATCACGCCGGGTAGGGCCGCGGCGACGACACCGCCGAACACGAAGAACAGCACCACGCAGACCAGCGGGATGGCCGCGACCTCGGCGCGGCGCTGGTCCTCACCGATGCTGCCGGTCAGCTCGCTGGCCAGCGGGTTGAGGCCGGCCAGTTCGATGCGCCCGCCGTTGAGTTGCTGCAGGTCCGGCTCGACAGCTTGGTAGTTCTTCAGGATCTCGTCGTCGGTGTCGCCCTTGAGCGGAATGCTGACGAAGGTCCTCGACAGGTCGCTGGTCTTCATCTGCTGGACCGTGGCGCTCGCGGCGTCGGGCGCCCGCAGCCAGCCGACCCAGCTCACCACCTGGTCGGGATGGTCCTTGACGAAATCGTCGAGCTCACCGACCACATCACGCTGCCACTTCGGGTTGTCGACCTTCTCCCCGTCGGGCGGAGTGAGGATCGCCACCACGTGGCTGGTCCGGTCACGGCCGAACGCCTCGTCGGCGACCACCGAGGCGTGCACCGACTGGCTGCCCTCGTCGTAGAAGCCGCTCTGGGTGACGTGGCTGCCGAGGCTGATCCCGTAGATGCCGCCACCGAGGCAGAGCGCGACCATGACGCCGATGACGATGTATCGATACCGGTACACCGTTCGACCCCACCAGGCGAACACGTAAGCTCCTTACTCGATTATCTCGAAGTCGATGGCGACCTCTCAGCGGTTCAGTTGTTGACCCGCGAGGTCAATAGCGAGGACAGCGGCCGGAACGGCTGCAACCATGCCCCCTGCTCGGGCAGCGAATCGAGCCCGATTCGCGGTAGCGGTTCCCGGAAAACACCAGGGATGTCCTCCAGGTCGACGAACTCCAAGGTATCCGACGCTAGCGCCCAGCTCGCATGTTCGCGAAATCCGAGCACCTGGACCGGGATGCCGTCGCGGGCGATTTCCTCCAGCGGCTGTTTGAAGGCCTGTCCGTCGGCGGAGGCCACCAGCAGGCCGGCCAGACCCTCGCCGCGGCGCAGCGCGATGTGGTCCAGCATGTCGCTGTCGACGTCGCTGTCCTCGTCGATCTTCGGCTTGGCGAAGACCGCGAACCCCACGTTACGCAAGGCCTCGACCCACGGGCGGACGACGTCGGCGCTGCCAGGGGCGATGTTGGTGAAGACGGTGGCCTCCGGCTCCAGCGAGACGTCGGGCCGATCGGCCGACAGTTCGGCGGTGCGGGCCAGCAGCCAGCGGCCCAGCGCGTCGAACCGGGGCCGGTGCGCGGCGGTCGGCCTGCCCCCAAGGATCGAGCCGAGTCCCATGTCGAGGTTCGGCGCGTCCCAGACCAGCAGCACGCGGGCCGTCGCTTCGACCGGCGGCGAGGCCGCCTCGGGCGGCGCCACATCTTCTATATGCCCGATGTCTTCAGTGAGGCTCATGCGCTCATCACGCTTTCTCCCACAGCAGTTCGGCGACAGCGCTACCGGCGTGCTGCGCCTTTCCCTCGTACTTGGTGACCGGCCGCTCGACGGAGATCGGTAGCGCGTCCGACGGGCTCACCCGGCGCAGCCGCGGCTCGGCGTCGCCGACCTCGGCGATGTGCTCGGCGTAACCGGCGTGGTCGGTCGCGGCGTGCAACACACCGCCGGGCCGCAGTCGGTCGGCGATCAGGCCGACGGTCGCCGGTTGCAGCAGCCGACGCTTGTGGTGGCGGGCCTTGGGCCAGGGGTCGGGGAAGAACACCCGGACACCGGTCAGCGACTCGGGGCCGAACATGTGCTGCAGCACGTCCACGCCGTCGCCGCGGACCAGCCGGATGTTGGTCACGCCCTCGCGGTCGATCGCCGACAGCAGCTGGGCCAACCCGCGGCGGTACACCTCGACCGCGACGACGTCGAGATGCGGTTCGGCCTTGGCCATCGCCAGCGTCGAGGTTCCGGTTCCGCACCCGATCTCCACCACGACGGGCGCCGACCGGCCGAACCAGGCCTCGGTGTCGATTCGCGGCGCAGGCAGGTCGCCTTCGCGGGCCTGCATGCCGATCTGCGGCCACAGCCGTTCCCACGTGGCCTGCTGCGCGGCGGTCAGCGTGGTGCGTCTGGTCCGAAAGCTCGTGACGCGGGGGAAGCGGTGCTGCTGGCCGGCCGGCGAATCGAAGCTTTCGGGTCCCGAAGTCGACCCCTCGGCGACGTCGGGCCCGGACACATGCATTTGTCCATGGTGGCTCATCAAGGGTCGAGTACCCGCATCGTGGTACAGATTGATACCCAACAGTTGCCTTCGGCTGGTATCGGCGGCTATCCCCAAGCGCAGGCACGGCCGTCCCCACGTCATCCCCCGAGGTGTCACGATCGTCGAAGGCGGAGTATGTCCCGCTCACGACAGGGGAAGGTCACCAGATTTTCGTCGACGCGCTGTTGCACATCTGCCAAGACAGCCGTGATCCGCGGCTGACGTCGATCACCAGGCGACTCTGCGCGCCGACGCGGGTCTCGGTGCGCGGCCGAAACGGCGTTGGCCGAGCGACCGTCGCCGCGGCGTTGAGCGCCGCGGGCGCGGAGGTGGTGGCCGACCGTGCCGCCGACGTTTACGTGTTGGTGATCGCCGAAGCGCTCAAACCCGAGGACCGGGCGTTCCTCGACACGTCCGGCAGGCCCACCGTCGTCGTCCTCAACAAGGCCGACCTCTCGGGGTTCGGCTCGGCCGGGCCGATGGCGTTGGCGCACCACCGCGCCGCGCAGTGTCGCGCGCTGACCGGCGTGCCGACGGTGCCGATGGTCGCGCTGCTCGCCCGCGCGGACCCGACCGGCGACCTGGTCGATGCGCTGCAGACTCTGCGCACCGAACCGGCCGACCTGTCGTCGACCGACGCGTTCGTCGAGGCGCCGCACAGGGTGCCCCGCGAGGTGCGCGAGCGGCTGCTGACCGTGCTCGACCGGTTCGGCATCGCCCACGCGGTGCTCGCGCTCGACCGCGGCGTCGGCCGCGACGCGCTGCCGAACCATCTGCGCAAGCTCAGCCGAATCGACCGGGTCGTCGAGCACATCGAGGCGGCGGGCGCACCGCTGCGGTATCGGCGGCTACGGACCGCAGTGACCCAATTGCGCGCGCTGGCAACACATTCGGACGACGCACAGCTGGCCGAACTGCTGGTGAGCGACAACGCCGTCCTCTCGGTGATGACGGCGGCGGTCGATGTCGTCGAGGCCGCGGGTGCGCACGTCGACCGCGGCGACGACGCGGACTCGCACCTGCGTCGCGCCGTGCACTGGCGCCGCTATGGCGACGGCCCGGTCAACGCGCTGCATCGCGCCTGCGCCGCCGACATCAGCCGAGGATCGCTTCGCCTGCTGGGGCGGTCGCGGTGACGGCGGACGTGACGAGCGCCGATCAACGCGCGTCGGCCGATGCGGTGGTCGCGGCCATCGAACCGGGACTGGCACCGCCTGCGGTGCGCGCCCGCGACGTCGTACTGGTGACGGGTCCGTGGTTGGCAGGAACGACGAGCCTGACGGCGGCGCTTCGCGAGCGGATGCCCGAGCACACGTTCGTCGAGGCCGAGGACATCGGCCGGGCCGATGCGCCTGCGGCGGTGGTGTTCGTCGTCTCCGCGGTGTCTGAGCTGAGCGAATCCGACTGTCAGCTCGTCGATCTGGTCGCGCGCAACACGGAGCTGGTGGTCGGTGTGGTGTCGAAGATCGACACGCACCGCGACTGGCGACAGGTGCTGGCCGCCGACCGGACAGTGCTGGCCGGCCGGTCGCCTCGGTACGCCGACGTGCCTTGGGTGGGGACGGCCGCGGCACCGGATCTGGGCGAGCCACGCGTCGACGAACTCGTGAGTGTGCTGCGGCAGCGACTCGCCGACCCCGAGCTGGCGCGACGGAACCGCCTGCGCGCGTGGGAAACTCGGATCGAGTCGGCGATCAGCCAGTACCGTGCCGACGGCGACGGTGCCCACCGCCGCGCCCGCGTTGCGACGCTGCACACGATGCGCGACGAGGTCGTGCGGAGTCGCCGGGTGTCGAAGTCCGAACGCAACATCGCGCTGCGCAGCCAGGTCCAGCAGGCGCGTGTGCAGCTGGGTTACTTCGCGCGTAACCGCTGTTCGTCGGTGCGCGCCGAACTCGCCGAGGACGCCTCGACACTGAGTCTCCGGGCGCTCGGTGGATTCGAGGGGCGGGTGCGCGAGCGCGCCGCCGGGGTGGTGGTGGAGGTCGACGACGGCATCACGGCGCATCTGGCCGATGTCGCGGCGCAACTCGGTCTGGCCGCCCCGCCGGTGCCCGATGCGCCACCGGTCCCCGAGGTCACCTCGCCGCGGCTGAAGTCGCGACGACTGGAGACGCAGCTGACGATGATTCTCGGCGCGGGCTTCGGTCTGGGGGTGGCGCTCGCGGTGACGCGGTTGTTCACGGGGTTGGCACCCGGCCTGACCCTCGCGGGGCTGGCGGCCGGTGGGCTCGTGGGGCTGGTGTTGACGGTGTGGGTGGTGGGGATCCGCGGCGTCCTTCAGGACCGGGCCGTGCTGGACCGCTGGGTGACCGAGGTGATCGGCACGGTCAAGTCCGCGGTGGAGGAGCGGGTCGCGACGCAGGTGCTGGCCGCCGAGCGCGCGCTGACGTCGGAGTCGGCCGCTCGGGACGAACGTGAGGCCGCCGCGACCTCGCAGCGGATCGCCGAGATCGACGCCGAACTGCGCGAGCACGCGGTCGAAACGGCCCGTGCGGCCGTCGAGCGCGACCGGCGGCTGCCGTCGTTGCAGCGCGCGCTCGACGCCGTTCGGGCCGAACTGTACGGGCGTGCGGATCCGGCGGCGGACGCCGATGTCGGCCGCAAACCGGCCGGCGAAGCCGATTCCGAAGATTGACGCCCGTCAAGTTCGAGCACCCGATCAGCAAAACCCCTGTGAAGCGTCCTTCTGAATCGTTCCTGTGAGTGATCGGACACACTCCCGATTCACCGCGGCTTTGCCACCCGCGATAACCTCGGTATAGGGAAACCGCAGCGCCGCTCATCCCTGTCTGGGTGGCGCACACGGAGCCTTGGGTCCTGGCAGCAACAGACACAGGAGATTTTCATGACCGCAGCGACCATCCCAGGTTTGGACACCGCACCGACGAAACACAAGGGTCTGCTCGCTTGGGTTCAAGAGGTCGCCGAGCTGACGCAGCCCGACCGCGTGGTGTTCGCCGACGGCTCTGACGAAGAGAACGCCCGGCTGTGCGAGCAGCTGGTGGCGGCCGGCACCTTCCAGAAGCTCAACGACGAGAAGAAGCCGAACTCGTACCTCGCGTTGTCCGATCCCTCCGATGTGGCCCGCGTCGAGTCGCGCACCTACATCTGCACGGAGAAGGAGATCGACGCCGGCCCGACCAACAACTGGATGGATCCGGCCGAGATGCGCGGCATCATGACGGACCTCTACCGCGGCTGTATGCGCGGCCGGACCATGTACGTGGTGCCGTTCTGCATGGGCCCGCTGGGCGCCGAGGACCCCAAGTTGGGCGTCGAGATCACCGACTCCGAATACGTCGTCGTGTCGATGCGGACGATGACCCGCATGGGCAAGGCCGCGCTCGACAAGATGGGCACCGACGGCTTCTTCGTCAAGGCGCTGCACTCGATCGGCGCACCGCTGGAGCCCGGTCAGAAGGACGTGCCCTGGCCCTGCAACGAGACGAAGTACATCACCCACTTCCCGGAATCCCGCGAGATCTGGAGCTACGGCTCGGGCTACGGCGGCAACGCGCTGCTCGGTAAGAAGTGCTACTCCTTGCGTATCGCCTCGGCGATGGCGCACGACGAGGGCTGGCTCGCCGAGCACATGCTGATCCTCAAGCTCATCTCCCCCGAGAACAAGTCGTACTTCGTCGCGGCGGCATTCCCGTCGGCGTGCGGTAAGACCAACCTCGCGATGCTGCAGCCCACCATCCCGGGCTGGCGCGCCGAGACCATCGGCGACGACATCGCCTGGATGCGGTTCGGCAAGGACGGCCGCCTCTACGCCGTCAACCCCGAGTTCGGCTTCTTCGGCGTCGCGCCGGGCACCAACTGGTCGTCGAACCCGAACGCGATGAAGACCATCGAGGCCGGCAACACCGTGTTCACCAACGTCGCACTGACTGACGACAACGACGTGTGGTGGGAAGGCCTCGAGGGCGATCCGCAGCACCTGGTCGACTGGAAGGGCCGCGACTGGACGCCGGACTCCGAAGAGAAGGCCGCGCACCCGAACTCGCGCTACTGCACCCCGATGTCGCAGTGCCCGACCCTGGCGCCCGAGTGGGACGACCCGCAGGGTGTGCCGATCTCGGCGATCCTGTTCGGCGCCCGCCGCAAGACGACGGTGCCGCTGGTGACGCAAGCCCGCGACTGGCAGCACGGCGTGTTCATCGGCGCCACGATGGGCTCCGAGCAGACCGCCGCCGCCGAGGGCAAGGTCGGCACCGTGCGCCGCGACCCGATGGCGATGCTGCCGTTCCTCGGCTACAACGTCGGCGACTACTTCGCCCACTGGATCGACATCGGCAAGCAGTCCGACGAGTCGAAGATGCCGAAGATCTTCTTCGTCAACTGGTTCCGCCGCGGCGATGATGGCCGCTTCCTGTGGCCGGGCTTCGGTGAGAACAGCCGCGTGATGAAGTGGGTCATCGACCGCATCGAGGGCCGGGCCAACGGGCGCACCACGCCGATCGGCACGGTGCCCACCGCCGAGGATCTGGATCTGTCCGGATTGGACGTCGACCCGGCCGACGTGGACGCCGCACTGGCGGTCAACGTCGACGAGTGGCGCCAGGAGATCCCGCTGATCGAGGAGTGGTTCGAGTTCGTCGGCGAGAAGCTACCTACCGGCATCAAGGACGAGTTCGACGCGCTCAAGCACCGGTTGGAAGCCGAGTAACCCCGCGAGCGTGCGTGTTTGCACACGACACGCCGCCGAAATACGACACTTTGAGCACGCTCACCGCACGGTGAGCGTGCTCAAGTGTTTGTAGGCGTCCGTTCGATCCGCTCGATGGCGTCGAGGGCGTATGCGGCCATCGCCGCGTTGGTCATCGATCGGCCCCACTGCGCAAGCGCTTCATACCGCTCGCTGCCCAATGCTTTTCGCAGACGCGACACCGTGTCCGCGATCTCCGGGTAGGTCGAGCTCGCATCCGAGTCGACGGTGAAACCTGCCATCGGGGCCGCGGTTTCGTGGTGCCCGTTCTGGCTCAGCAACCCGGCGAGCACCAAGATCGGTGCGGTCATCATGTAGAAGCTGCCCGAATCGAAATAGTTACGAATAGCCAGGGTCAGGAAACCGCACGCCTTCAACGTGTCTTGACGCATGGTCGCCAGCCGCCCGAGGCTCACCGCATGAATCGATGCGATCTGCCGATTGCCGGTCTCCTGTGCGATCGACAATCCCCTGAGGTGGGCGTCGTACGCGGCATCGGGGTCGACGTCTCGATAAGCGAATCCGTAGGCCAGCAGCCCCGCCGACTGCAGGTGCGGGTTACCGGTGGCCTCCGTGCTGGCGAGCAGGCCCTGCGTCTCGGCGATCGCCTCATCGACCCGGCCGCAGATCACCAGCGCGAAGATCAGCGATTGCCTTGAGTAGAGCCGGTTTTGAGGTCCGGCGGCGACCAGCGCCCGGCAGCGCTCGGCGCACCACTGCGGGTCACGCATCATGTAGCCCGCATGGACGGTCGCGTCCAACTGGTCCGGCACTTGGTCATACCGACCGCTGGCCATCGCGGCGAGGGCTTCGCGCGAATAGTGAAGGAAGTCTGCGACCCTGCCCGCCACCGAACACTGGGCCGCCGCGACGTAGAGCATCGCCAGCTGCGGGTGGTCGATCCGGCGGGCGGGTTCGAGAAGTTCCTCGGCCCACGAAACCGCCTCGAAGACCTCGGCCCAGTAGCCGATGGAAGCCGCGAGCACGACGATGTCTATCGCGGCATCGAGCTCGCCGTGATCGGTGGCCCAGCGAAAAGCACTGCGCAAGTTGGGCAATTCTCTGTTGAGCCAGTCGTGCGCCTCCCGCTGTCGGGGACCGTCCCACATTTCGATGAGGTCGCGTCTGCGACCCGCGAAGTACCGGCCGTGCCGGGCGCGCACGTCCTCCGCGTCGGTGGAGGCCGCCAACTGCTCCTCGGCGAACTGGCGGATCGTCTCCAGCATCGAGAAGCGCGTCCGCCCGGACGCCTGATTCGCGGTCAGCAGTGATTTGCGCACCAGCGACTCGAGCAGATCCAACGCGGCGAACTTGTCGCCCACCCGCGCCACCGCCAGGGCCCCCTCGAGATCGAATCCGCCTGCGAAGACCGAACATCGGTTGAGGAGATCGCGCTCATCGTCGTCGAGCAGGTCGTACGACCACTGCACGGCGGCACGTAATGTCTGGTGGCGCTCGAGCCCGCGGCGGGAGCCGACAAGGACACGGAACCTGTCATCGAGGTGGTCGCGCAGTTCGGTGACGGTCACCGACATCAGCCGGGACGCCGCCAGTTCGATCGCAAGTGGAATTCCGTCGAGCCGGCGACAGATATCGACGACGGCTTCGGTGTCCGGTTCGATCGCGACCGCCGGCGAATCGGCGGAGGCCCGTTCGACGAACAACGTCGGACCACTGGACCGAACGTCGAGCGGAGGCACCGGATGGAGTTGTTCATCGTTGAGCCGCAGGCCTTCTCGACTCGTCGTCAGCACGGTGATGGCGTCGGTTACGTTCAGGATCGTCTCGATGACGTCGGCCGCCGCATCGAGTACGTGCTCGCAGTTGTCGAAGAGCAGCAACCGCATTCGCCCTTCGAGCGCGGCGGCGATGCTGTCGGCGACGCTCAGCCCTGGCTGCTGGCCGATACCCAGAGCGGCGGCAACGGCCTCGGGTACCGCTGCGGGATCGGTGACCGGTCCGAGCTCGATGACCCAGACGCCGTCCGTGTACTCGGGCTGCAGGTGGACCGCCACCTCCAAGGCCAGGCGCGTCTTGCCGACACCCCCGACGCCCGTCAGCGTGACGAGGCGATGCGACTTGAGCGCCGTGGTCACCTCGTCCACTTCCGTCTCCCGCCCGACGAAGCTGGTCGCCGGCGGGCGGAGATTTCCTCGACTGGAGTCGAGTGTCCGAAGCGGAGGAAATTCGGACTGCAGACCTCCGGCGCGGACCTGGAAGATGTCGACGGGCTTGGCGATGTCGCGCAGGCGGCGCGGCCCGAGGGCGATCAGATCGACCCCGGAGACAAGATCGGCCGTCATGCGGTCGGCGAGGACCTGTCCACCGTGACCCGCGGCCATCAGCCGTGCGGTGCGGTTGAGCACAGCGCCGAAATAGTCGCCGTCGCGGCACTCCGCCTCGCCGGTCGCGATGCCCATCCGCACGGGCAGGTTCAAGGACCGTTGGGCGTCGATTGCCGCGTCGACCGCATGGCGGGGCGACGCGAACGCCGCGCAGACGCCGTCGCCCGTGTGCTTGAACAGCCGGCCGCCGTGCGACGCGACGGCGCGGCGCAAGGTGTCGTCGTGCTCGGACAGCGCAGCGCGCATCGCCTCGGCGTCGGCTTCCCAGCGCCGGGTCGACCCTTCGATGTCGGTGAACAGGAAGGTGACCACCCCGGAGGGTGCCGCTTCCCGCCCGCCATTCATCCACCCACCGCCGCACCCCCATATGCTGCGGATTCATGCTAAGGCGGCGGCGGCAGTAACGGGCAAGATCGACCACTTGACACCTGTCAAGTCGGTACATCGTAGAGTCACCCCATGCAGATCCGCGAACATGCCGAGGCCACGCCCGACAAACCCGCCGTCATCATGCATCCCAGCGCCACGGTGGTGACGTTCGCCGAACTCGAGGCGCGCGCCAACCGTCTGGCCCACCACTTCCGCCACGCCGGCCTCGTGGAGGGCGACACCGTCGCCATGCTCATGGAGAACAACGAGCACTTCCACACCGTCATGTGGGCTGCGCGTCGCAGCGGCCTGTACTACGTGCCGATCAACACGCATCTGACAGCCGCCGAAGCTGCATACATCATCGACAACAGCAACGCCAAGGCCGTCGTCGGATCCGCGGCGTTGCGCAAGACGCTCGAGGGACTCGGCAGCGAGCTTCCCGGTGGGCTGCCCGAACTCTTGCTCATCGCCGATGACGACCTGGACGGCTGGCAGCGCTACCCCGAATGCGTTGCCGGCCACCCCGCTACACCGATTACCGACGAGATCGAGGGCGATCTGCTGCAGTACTCCTCGGGCACCACCGGGCGACCCAAAGGCATCAAACGCGAACTGCCGCACCTGTCCCCGGCCGAGGCGCCGGGGCTGATGACCCTGCTGGTCTCGGTATGGATGGAACCGGATTCGGTGTACCTGAGCCCCGCGCCCCTCTATCACACGGCGCCATCAGTGTGGTCGATGACGGTCCAGGCCGCCGGTTACACGACCGTGGTGCTGGAGAAGTTCGATCCGGAAGGCGCCCTCGACGCCATCCAGCGCTACCGCGTCACGCACGGTCAGTTCGTCCCGGTGATGTTCACCCGCATGCTCAAACTGCCCGAGGCGGTGCGGGATTCGTACGATGTGTCCAGCCTCAAGCGGGTGATCCACGCCGCGGCACCGTGTCCCGTCGAGATCAAGAAGCAGATGATCGACTGGTGGGGCCCGATCATCGATGAGTATTACGCCTCGTCGGAGGCGCACGGTTCGACCCTGATCAGCGCCGAGGACTGGCTGGCCCATCCCGGCTCGGTCGGCAAGCCGATGGCCGGCAAACTGCACATCTGCGACGAGGCGGGCAACGAGCTGCCTCCGGGCGAGGCAGGCGAGATCTACTTCGAGGGCGGCGTCCCGTTCGAGTACCTCAACGATCCGGAGAAGACGGCCAAGGCCCGCAACCAACGCGGGTGGGCGACGGTCGGCGACATCGGGTACGTCGACGAGGACGGCTACCTGTACCTGACCGACCGCAGGCACCACATGATCATCTCCGGCGGCGTGAACATCTACCCGCAGGAGGCCGAGAACATGTTGGTCACCCACCCGAAGGTGTTGGACGCGGCCGTGTTCGGCGTACCCGATGACGAGATGGGCCAACGGGTCCACGGCGTGGTCCAGACCGTCGACCCGGCCGACGCCACCCCGGAATTCGCCACCGAACTGATCGGTTGGCTGCGGGATCGGTTGGCGCACTACAAGTGTCCGCGGTCGATCACGTTCGAGACGCAGCTGCCGCGCACCGATACCGGCAAGCTGTACAAGCAGGAGCTGATCAAGAAGTACTCGTGACGCACGTCGAGTTGCCATCGGGCATCGTCGTAGCGATCGAAACGCCCGCCGACGACGCCACTTTCACGCTGTCCGAGGGCCAGTCCGATGACCGCCGCGTCGTCACCGTGCCGTCGATATCGGACGCCCTCGACGAGGTCAAGCAGCGGTGTGCCCGATGGCCGCACGCCGCGGGTGTCTGCGACGACGTCCTGCGCGCCGTCGACCCCTTCGCCCCCGCCTTCCCCGGCGTCATCACCGAGTCGCTGGCGTACTCCACGCTGCAGGCGGGGCCGGAGTTCGCACGATGGCTCGCCGAGCGGGGACCGACTCGGCTCCCCGAGATCCCCGAACCCGTTGTGGCCGAACGCATCGACGACACCTTGTACGTGTGGTTCAACCGGGTGCAACGGCACAACGCGTTCTCCACCGACGCCCGCGGCGCGCTGCTGGAAGCGCTGGAGGTGGCGCGCGTCGACCCGTCGGTCACCGAGGTCGTCCTGTCCGGCAACGGCCCGTCGTTCTGCAGCGGCGGGGATCTCGCCGAGTTCGGCACCTTCGCCGATCCCGCGAGCGCGCACATCGCCAGGACTCGCTACAGCCCCGCGCTGGTGCTGTCCGAACTCACCGCACGCCTCGGCAGGCGCTGCCGCGCACGGGTACACGGTCACGTGCTCGGCAGCGGTCTGGAGATGGCGGCGTTCTGCGGCCGCGTCGAGTCGAGCCGCGACGCCGTGTTCGGGTTGCCCGAGCTGAGCCTCGGGCTGATCCCGGGTGCGGGCGGAACGGTGAGCGTTACCAGGCGGATGGGCCGCTGGCGCACCGCCTATCTGGTGTTGTCCGGCCGCACCATCGACGCACGAACCGCACTGCGGTGGGGCCTGATCGACGCGATCGCCGACTAACCCGACCGGCGCAGCGTGACCCGGTACGTGTACTGCTCCGGCAGGAAGTGGCTGACCGACAGCTCGACCGGACGCCCCTCGGCGTCGGAGTACAACCGATCGACGCGCAGCATCGGATGCCCGGCCTCGCACCGCACGGCACGGGCCACGACGCTGTCGGCGGGCGCGACCGTGATCGACTGTGCCGCTTCGACGATCGGCGCGCTCAGGTGCGGCTCGAGCAAACCGATCACGGTCTGGGTGCCGACGGCTCCGTCCGCCAGGACCGGTGCGCCCGACACCGCCGCGGCGACAACCGGCGGCAGGTGCACCGTCGTCAACACGAACGGCACCGCGGGGTCGGCACCGTGCAGCCGCCGGAACACCACGGTGTACACGATGTCGTCGTCGAGTCGAAGCCTGCTGGCCGCTTCGACGTCGACCCGCCGCCGCAATCCCTCGAGCACCTCCATCGTGGTGTCGTCGGATAGGCTCATCAGGTCGTCGATCGAACCGAACTGGCGCAGGTACCGGCGTCCCGAACCGCTGGCGTACGTGCCGCGCCCCGGCACCCGGTACACCACGCCCTCGGCGACCAGGTCCTGAAACGCCCGCCGCACCGTCTGTCGCGATACCCCATGCGCGGCAACGAGTTCCGACTCAGTCGGCAGCCGAACCCCGTCGCGGTAGCGGCCAGCGGCGATCTCGTCACGCAACTGGTCGCGCAGGGTCTGATATGCCGGCGCGGGCCGCATGACCTACAGGCCGCCTCGCGCGACCAACTGCGAGGCGATCACGTTGCGCTGGATCTCGTTGGTGCCTTCGCCGACGATCATCAACGGTGCGTCGCGGAAATATCTTTCGACGTCGTACTCCGTCGAGTAGCCGTACCCGCCGTGGATGCGCACGGCGTTCAGCGCGATCTCCATCGCGACCTCGGAGGCGAACAACTTCGCCATCCCGGCCTCCATATCGCAGCGCTCGCCGCTGTCGTAGCGTTCGGCGGCGTACCGCGTCAGCTGGCGGGCGGCAGTGAGCTTGGTGGCCATGTCGGCCAGATAGTTGCCCACGGACTGGTGCTTCCAGATCGGCTGACCGAAGCTCTCGCGTTCCTGGGCATACCGCAGCGCATCCTCCAATGCGGCCGTCGCCACGCCCAGCGCACGCGATGCAACCTGAATCCGGCCCGTCTCAAGACCTTTCATCATCTGGGCGAAGCCCTTGCCGGGTTCTCCGCCGAGGACGGCCCACGCGGGCACGCGACAGTCCTCGAAGATCAGCTCGCACGATTCGACGCCCTTGTAGCCGAGCTTCGGCAGATCGCGCGACACCGACAAGCCCGTCGTGCCCTGTTCGACGAGCACCACCGAGATGCCCTTGTGCCGCGGGGTGGCCGTCGGATCGGTCTTGCACAACAACGCGATCAGCCCCGACCGCCGCGCGTTGGAGATCCAGGTCTTCGACCCGTTGATGGTCAGGCCGTCACCCTCGGACGGCAGCGCCGTCGTCGACATGTTCTGCAGATCGGAACCGCCGCCCGGTTCGGTCAGTGCCATTGTCGCGCGGATCTCGCCCGTGGCCATGGCGGGCAGGTAGCGACGCTTCTGCTCCTCGGTGCCGAACAGCCCCAGGAGCTTGGCGACGACGGTGTGTCCGCCCATCGCGCCGGCCAGGCTCATCCAGCCGCGCGAGAGTTCCTGGGTCACCTCGACGTAGCAGGGCATCGACACCGGCGACCCGCCGTACTCCTCCGGGATGGCCAGACCGTAGATGCCGATCTGCTTCATCTGTTCGATCCACGCCTCGGGATATTCGTTGGCGTGTTCGACGTCGCGCACTCGCGGCTTGACCTCGCGGTCGATGAAGGCCCGCACGGTGGCGACCAGCATCGTCTCTTCCTCGTTCATGTACGGCCATATTGACACTTTGTGCGGCCCAATGCCAGAGTGGGCATCCGTGAGCGGCCCGTACTTCGACGACCTACGGGTCGGGCAGGTCTTCGACACCGCACCCTCGATGACGTTGACCTCCGGAGCGGCCGCCGTACACCAGTCGATCGTCGGTGACCGGTTGCGCCTCGCTCTCGACGGCGAGCTCGCGGCCGCCGTCACCGGCGCCACCGCCCCGTTGGCGCATCCGGCGCTGGTCTGTGACGTGGCGATCGGTCAGACCACGCTGGTCACCCAGCGCGTGAAGGCGAATCTGTTCTACCGCGGACTGGTGTTTCACCGGTTCCCAGTGATCGGCGACACCTTGTTCACCCGCACCGAAGTGGTGGGGCTGAAGGAGAATTCGGTGAAGCCAGGCCGGCCGCGCACCGGACTGGCGGCATTGCGGATGACGACCGTCGACGACCTCGGGCGCCTGGTGCTCGATTTCCACCGCTGCGCGATGCTGCCGCTCAGTGACGGCGCGGGGGACACCGGCCACGCCGACGACCTGTCGTCGATCGGCGCCGATACGCCGCCGCCGCCCGACCCGACCGCGGAGTGGAACGCCGAGGCCTACCGCGCGAAGGTCCCGGGGGCGCACTTCGACCCGAGCATCGCCGGCGCTGTGCTGCGCAGCACCGCCGATGTGGTCAGCAGCGCACCCGAGCTCGCCCGGCTGACGTTGAACATCGCTGCGACACACCATGACTGGCGAGTCAACAAGCGGCGACTGGTATACGGCGGGCACACCATCGGGCTGGCGCTCGCCCAGGCTACCCGGCTGTTGCCCAACCTCGTGACGGTCCTTGGCTGGCAGTCCTGTGACCACACCGGGCCGGTGTACGAAGGCGACACGCTCTACAGCGAGGTGCACGTCGAGCGTGCCGAGCCGCTGCCGGACGGCCGCGGCGGCGTGCTCACCCTGCGATCGCTGGTGTACGCGGTCGATGAGCAGGACCGCAGCGTTCTGGACTGGCGGTTCACCGCGCTGCAGTTCTGAGCGTTCACCCCCGCCGTCTCTCACTGGCGGCGAAGGCTGACAATGGGAGTCGTGACGTCGACGTCGTTGACCGTCCCCACTGCCGTGCTCGACAGGGCGCGGCGGGTCGCGAACGCCTTCGAAACCTTCACCGGCGTCGGAGTTGACGCCGCTGAGTTGATCGGCGGGCGCGCGGCGCTGCTGAGCCTCTCGCCGGACGGGCGCGTGTCGGCGGGTGGTGCGACGCGGCTGCTGCCCAGCCGGGACGGCTGGTGTGCCCTCACGCTGTCCAGACCCGACGACGTCGCCGCCGTCCCCGCGCTGCTCGGTGCCGACGGCGTCGAAGACCCGTGGCCCGCCGTCCACAGTTGGGTGGCGCAGAACGACAGTGCCGACGTGACGGAGCGTGCGCGGCTGCTGGGCCTGCCGGTCGCCGCGCTCGCCGAAACCCCGGCCGAGCCGCCGCGGGTGTATCCGTTCGGGGCTGGCACGGTGACGCGCAGCCCCGCGGATCTGCTGGTCGCCGACCTGTCCTCGATGTGGGCCGGACCGCTGTGCGGACGACTGCTGTCGCTGGCGGGTGCGACCGTGGTGAAGGTCGAGAGCGCCGCCCGGCCCGACGGCGCCCGCCGCGGACCGCAACCCTTCTTCGACTGGATGAACGCCGGAAAGCTCTCCTACAGCGTCGATTTCGATGAACCCGACGAGCTGCGTGCGCTGCTCGCCGCCGCCGATGTGGTGATCGAGTCGTCCCGGCCCGCGGCATTGGTGCGCCGGGGGCTGGCGCCGACGGACGTGGCACCGCGCGACGGCCGGGTCTGGTTACGGGTCACCGGCCACGGCACCGACGGTGACCGCGCGAACTGGGTCGCCTTCGGCGACGACGCAGCCGTATCGGGCGGACTCGTCTGCGGTGAACCCGACGAGCCGAAGTTCTGTGGCGACGCGATAGCCGATCCGCTGACCGGCCTCGAGGCCACGCTGGCCGTGGCGCAATCGCTGCGCAGCGGGGGAGGGGAGCTGATCGAGATGTCGATGGCCGCCGTCGCCGCCACCTACGCCGAACTTCCGCGCGACGAACAATCGTCATGTGGCGCACCACCGCCACCGTCGACGACCGCGTCGCCGCTCGGCGCGGACAACGAGGACGTCCAGCAGTTGGTCGCCCAGCGGCGGTTGGCGTCTTGCTGATCCAGCGGGCAATGCTGCTCGATGGCGCCGTCGTCGACATCCGTGTGGCAGAACAGATCACGGCGGTTGAGTCGACCCTGGCCCCGCTCCGCGGCGAGCAGATCTACGACGCCGCCGGTCGGACCGTCATTCCGGGACTGCACGATCATCACGTCCATTTACGCTCGGCCGCAGCGGCGTTGCGATCGGTGCGCGTTGGTCCGGCCGAGGTTCGCAACCGCGTCGAGCTACGCCACGTGCTCGCAAGCGCGGACGTCGGGCCCGACGGCTGGATCAGGGCCGTCGGTTACCACGAGGCCGTCGCCGGTCCACTCGACCGCACGGCGCTCGACGAGGTGTCGCCGCCGATACCGGTTCGCGTGCAGCACCGCAGCGGCGTGCTGTGGACACTGAACTCGGCGGGGTTGGCCCACGTCGGTATGGCCGACCACCCCGACGGACGGCTACGCAGCGCCGACCGCTCCTGGTCGGACACATTGCAGCGCAACGAAAGCGGCCTGACCGACGTGAGCGACCGGCTCAGCGGTTTGGGCGTCACCGGTGTCACCGACGCCACACCGGACGCCGAGATCGAGGACATCGTCAGGCTCTTGGAGGCCCATCGCCACGGTGAGCTCCGTCAGCGCGTGCATTGTCTCGCGCCCGGCAAGCGAATCCTGCACGACACCGACCTCGACCTCGACGGCCTCACCGCATGGATCCTCGATCGCCACCGCGACGGTGCGCCGGTGGCCGTGCACTGTGTGACCGCCGCTCAACTCGTCGTCACGCTGTCGGCACTGCAGGTCGCCGGTATGCATCCGGAGGACCGCATCGAGCACGCCGCCGTCGTTCCCGACGACAGCCTCGCCGCCCTCGCCTCGAGTGGGGTGACCGTGGTGACGCAGCCGAATTTCGTCGCCGAGCGTGGCGACCAGTACCTCGAGGACGTGCCGACCGCCGAACATCACGAACTGTGGCGCGTGCGCTCACTGTTGCGCGCTGGGATGCCGGTGGCGCTTTCGACCGATATGCCCTTCGGCGAGGGCGACCCGTGGGCGACGATGCGCGCGGCGGTGCATCGCACGACCGGCGGCGGGACGGTACTCGGCGCAGACGAACGCATCACCGCGCGCGAAGCGATCGCCATGTTCTGGGGTACGGGGCAGCATCCGGTGCGGTACCGTGCCGTGACCCCGGGGGAGCCGGGCGATCTGGCGGTGTTGGAGCCTTCGCCCGACGATGTGCTCGACGCGCTGGCGTCCGACATGGTCTCCGCCACCGTGATTGCGGGCGAATTGGTGTTCGAGCGAGGCTGATCAGGCCGCGGCCGGGGTGAGGTTTCGCTGCAGCATCGCGCATTGGCTGTCGAAGAACTGCTGCGACACAAAGGCTTTCGGTGCAATGCCGTCGAACCCGTGGAAGGCGCCCTCGACGACCTGGACGTCGCAGGGCACCCCTGCGGCCTTGAGTCGCTCGGCGTATTCGAGATCCTCGTCGTGGAACAGGTCGAGTGTGCCGACGCCGATCCACGCGGGTGGGAGGCCGGGGAGGTTCTCCCGTCGGGCCGGCACCGCGACCGCGGGATCGGCGTCACCGACATAGGCCGACCAACCGAACTTGTTGCTCGACCTGTTCCAGAGTCGAATTCCGGGCTTCTCGATATCTCGCCGGTCGACAGTGCGGTCGTCGAGCATTGGGTAGACCAGCAGCTGGGCCGCCAGCGACACCTCGCCTCGGTCGAGCGCCAGCTGCGCCAGCGACGCCGCCAGTCCGCCACCTGCGCTGGCGCCGCCGATCGCGATCCGGTCCGCGTCCACCGACGGTAGACGCGCCAACCAGGTCAGCGCCGAATAGCAGTCCTCCAGCCCCGCCGGATACGGATGTTCGGGGGCGAGCCGGTAGTCGATCGAGGCCACTGTGATGCCGAGGCGCTGTGCGAATCGACGGCACAGTCGGTCGTCCTGACCGGGGTGCCCGATGACGTAACCTCCGCCGTGAATCCACAACAGCGCCGGGGTCTTTGCCGTCGCCCCCGGCGGACGGTACAACCACACGCCCGCTCCGGAAGGCAGCGTCAAGGCGTCGACATCGCGCGGCACCCGTCGCCACATCCGCCGCGTGACCATCCGGACCATCGGCAGCGTCACGGGGGTGATCACCTGCTTGGGCGCGAGGCGAGCGGCGCGGCGCAGTTCCGGATGGAAGGGGCTCGGCATCCGTCAAGTATTACTTCATCGGGCCTGGCCGTGGTCGGCAACCGTTGTTTACACAAGTCAGTTTGTATAAACTCGAGTGCGTCGACGCTGTCGAAGTGAGGAGGCGTCATGCACGTCGTGGTGGACCGTGATCGGTGCGAAGGGAACGCAATGTGCGTGAAGTACGCACCGGAGGTGTTCGAGCTCGACGATGACGACTACGCCGTCGTCACCGTCGACCCCGTACCGGCCGAGCTGGAGGCGCACGCGGAGAAGGCGATCGCGGAGTGCCCCCGCGCGGCGCTGTCGCGGGTCGATTGAGGACATGGCAACGGTGACGGGTGGCCGCCGCGACGACGTCTTGACCGCGCTGCGCACCGCAGGCAAGCCCATGACCATCAACGAGGTGGCCGAGCAGCTGTCGGTGCACCCGAACACCGCGCGCTTTCATCTGGAAGCTCTGGCCAAGCGCGGCCGAGTGGAAACGGTCAAGCCCAGCAGCGCGAAACCGGGCAGGCCACCGTTGATGTTCCGGGCATCGGCGGGCATGGACCCCGAGGGCACGCGTGACTATCGCACTCTGGCAGGCGTTCTCGCAGACGCCCTGGCACGCCAGCGCGACCCGCAGGGGCGGGCGGTGGCTGCGGGCCGGGCGTGGGCGCAGGCCGAAGTCGACGCCGAGGTCATCCGCGACCGGGGGCGAGCCGTCGACCGCCTGACCGACTTACTCGACGTGATGGGCTTCGCTCCCGAAAGACGGTCCGCCGGAGCCGAGATCGGGCTGCGCAACTGCCCGTTTCTGGAGTTGGCGCAGAGCAGGCGGGACATCATCTGTCCCGTGCACCTCGGTCTCATGCAGGGTGCGCTCTCGAGCTGGGACGCTTCGATCACCGTGGACGCGTTGACCCCATTCGCCGAACCCGGGCTCTGCATTGCACATCTGACGCCGAGGAGGCGGGTTCGATGACTGTCGCACAGGCGATTTCGATCGCGGTCATTTTCGTCTGGCTGGGTATGGTGCTAGCGATCTCGTTCGTCGAGGCCCCGCTGAAGTTCCGTGCGCCGGGGGTGTCCCTGCAGGTGGGGCTCGGCATCGGCCGGTTGGTCTTTCGCGCGCTCAACAGCATCGAGGTCGCATTCGCCGTGGTCCTGATCGTCGCTTTGGCGATCGAGCGTCCGTCGTGGGTCGCCGTCATCGCGGCCGGTGTCGCCGTCGTGACACTGGCCGCACAGCTGGTCGCGGTCCGGCCCGCGCTGAATCGGCGCTCGGACGTCGTGCTGTCCACGCCGCCGGGACAGGCGCCTGCGGGCCGGTCGCGCGTGCACTACGTCTACGTCGCACTCGAGCTGCTCAAGGTGGTCGGACTGATCGTCGGCGGAATCGCCCTGCTGGCCTGACTATTTCAGCAGCGGGTCGCGAGGCAGCCCGAGGATGCGTTCGGCGATCGTGTTGCGGGTGATCTCCGACGTTCCACCCGCGATCGTCATCGCCCGGTTACCGAGATAGGCCAGCGTCAGCGTCGGGGTCTGCCCGACCACAGCTGCCGAGCCCGCAAGCTCCATGGCCAGTTCCGTCATCCGCTGACCCGATTCGGCCACCAGCAGCTTGGTGACGTTACCCTCCGGCCCGGGATCCGATCCCGCGATGGCGCGGGTCACCCGCCGCAGGTTCAGCAGTCGCAGGGTGTGCGTCTCGGCGATGACCTCACCGGCCCGGCGCAGGTACGTCGCCCTGGTCTCGGCCGGTGCATTGTCGAGCAGCTTGACCAGATCGGCCGCGGTGAAGCCGGTTGTGCCGCCGGAACCACCGCCGATCGAGATGCGCTCGTTGCCCAGCGTCGCGCGGGCCACCAGCCAGCCCTTGTTCACATCCCCGACGACATCGGTGTCGGGAACGAAGACGTCGTCGAAGAACACCTCGTTGAAGTGTGCATGGCCGGTCAGTCCCCGCAGCGGATTCACCGTCACACCAGGGGCTTTCATATCGATGGCCATCATCGTCACACCGGCGTGCTTGGGGGCGTCGGGATCGGTGCGCACGGTGGCAAGACCCCACTGGCACTGGTGCGCGAGGCTGGTCCAGACCTTCTGACCGGTCACCTTCCAGCCGCCGTCGACCTTCTTGGCCGACGTGCGCACCGCCGCGGCGTCCGAACCCGCGTTGGGTTCGGAGAACAGCTGACACCACATCACCTCGCCGCGTAGCACCGGCTCGACCCAGCGCTCCCGCTGGTCATCGGTGCCCGCCTGGGCGATCGTCAACGTCACCCAACCGGTGATGCCCAGATCGGGCCGCTCGACACCGGCGAACTCCTCCTCGATGACCAATTGCTCGAGCACCTCCGCGGCGCGGCCCCACGGCTTGGGCCAGTGCGGCACGAGGTAGCCGGAGTCGACCAGAAAGTCGCGCTGTTGCTCGGCGGGCAGAGAGCGCAGTTTCGCGACTGCCTCGCGGGCCTGCTCTCGGAACTGCTCGGCCTCGGGCGGGAGCGTGAACGAGGCGCCGTGTGCCTGACCGCTGCGCTGCGCGTCCACGACATCGAGCAGCGGATCACCGGCCTCGGACAGCAGCGCCGCCAATGTGCGGGCCCGCCTCAGGTACAGGTGAGAGTCGTGTTCCCAGGTGAAGCCGATGCCGCCGTGCAATTGAATGTTGGTCTGGGCGTTGAAGATCTGGGTGCGGATCGCATGAGATGCGGCCACGGCGGCAGCGAACGCCGCGCTGTCCAGATCGTCGGCGCGGGCGGCGTCCCATGTCGCAGCGGTCGTGACCTCGGCGTTGACGAGCATATTGGCCGCATGATGCTTGACCGCCTGGAATGTTCCGATCGTGCGGCCGAATTGTTCACGCACCTTGGCGTATTCGACGGCCATCTCCATGCTCGCCCAACTGACGCCGACGGCTTCGGCCGACGCGAGGATGCGAAACACCGTGTGCGCCTTACGGCCTGCCCCGCGTAGCACCCGATCTTCGGGGACAGTCACACCGCTCAGCGTGACCGAGCCGAGGCTGCGCGAGGTGTCCATGGCTTCCAGTGGGGTGATCGTGACACCTTCGGCGGCGGAATCGACCACGACGGCGTCGTCGCCGGCGACCACGACCAGCAGATTGGCATCCGGCGCCCCGAGCACCGCAGGAGCCTCACCGGTGACGGTGAGGTCGGATCCGACTGTCACGCTGCCCGACACCGCGAGTGCGCCGACCGTGCTGCCGTCAGCCAGGCCCGGAAGCAGTTCTGCGCGAAGCGAATCGGATGCACACCGGTCGATGACCACTGCCGCGGCGACCGTAGGCAGGAATGGGCCGGGGCACAACTCGTGGCCCTGGGTCTCGAGCACCACGGCCAGCTCCGCGAGCCCGAATCCGGAACCACCATGCTCCTCGGCGACGGCCAGCCCGGTCCACCCGAGGTCGGCGGCCGCGGACCAGATCTCGGCGGGATGCGATGACGCGCCCTCCAGTGTCGATCGGGCCGCGGCCCGGCTGTTCACCCGGTTGAGCTGGCCGAATGCGGCATCGGCGAGGTCGGTGTGTTCTTCGGTGATGGCAAGCGCTGACTTACTCACGTAAACGTCCTCTTCGAGGTTGACGGTCGGCAAGTCACGCTAGACCATCTGTGCAGGTCACGGTATAGGCGCCGGGCATCCCGAAATGTGCTCGGTAGACACTTCGACAAGTTCTCCAACGCGTGTGGGCGGCCGCGGTACAGTCGCGCAATGACGGTGCGACCGGATGCCCGGTACCCAGGCCCGACCTTCTGGACACGTGCACGATGGTTGCTGAACGCCGGCCCTTCGGACTACATGCTGGCGACGAGCGTGGCGGCGGCTTCGCTGCCTGTCATCGGAAAGCACTTAGAGCCGTTGGGCACTGCGACCGCGGTCGGGGTGTGGGGTTTCCGCCATCTGCCCGACTTCCTGGGCGCGACGGTGAAATCGTGGCTTAGCCCGGGCGATGCCGAGCTAAGGCAGGTCGAACGCGACAGCACCAACGCCGTCACCGAGGCCGCGCTGCGCGGTGTGGTCAACGCCAAGGAGCTCGCGATCGAGTGGCCCGAGCCGGAGCCGATGCCGCCGTTGTGGAAGCTGCGCGAGCATCGGCGCAACGTCTACCGCACTTCCGTGCGATACGGTCCCCGGCCCTCGCAGCTGCTCGACGTGTGGCGGCCCAAGGAACTGCCCGCCGAGCCCGCCCCGGTGCTCGTCTTCGTCCCCGGCGGCGCGTGGGTGCACGGCAGCCGGCTTCTGCAGGGTTACGCGTTGATGTCGCATCTCGCCGAGAAGGGCTGGGTGTGCCTGTCCATCGACTACCGCGTGGCGCCGCACCACCGCTGGCCCGCTCATATTCACGACGTGAAGACCGCGATCGCGTGGGCCAGGGCCAACGTCGACAAGTTCGGCGGCGATCGGGACTTCGTGGCGATTGCGGGGGCGTCGGCCGGCGGCCACCTGTCGTCACTCGCCGGGCTGACCGCCAACGACCCTGAATTGCAGGGTGACCTGCCGGAGGGTTCGGACACGTCGGTGGACGCAGTGGTCGGCATTTACGGCCGCTACGACTGGGAAGACCGGTCGACCGTCGAGCGGGTGCGCTTCGTCGACTTCCTCGAGCGTGTGGTCGTGGGCCGCAAGCTGGCCGAGCGACCCGATGTGTACCGGAAGGCATCGCCGATCGCCCAGGTGCGTCCCGACGCGCCGCCATTCCTCGTGGTGCACGGCTCCGGTGACAGCGTCATCCCGGTGGCGCAGGCCCGCGCGTTCGTGGAGCGGTTGCGCACGGTATCGCGATCGGCGGTCAGCTACATCGAACTGCCCGGCGCCGGGCATGCCTTCGACATGACCGATGGCGCCCGAACCGGATCGGCCGCCACCGCAATCGGGTTGTTCCTCAACCAGATACATCGAAACCGGACGCTGGTCGGGGCCAAAGAGGTTATATAGGCACCTCCGAAGGGAGGAGGTGGCGACGTGAAGAGGCTCAGCGGCTGGGACGCGATCCTGCTGTACACCGAAACGCCGACGGTGCACATGCACACGCTCAAGTTGGCGGTGATCGACCTATCCGAATTGGGTGACCGCGCCTTCGGTATCGACGAGTTCCGTCAGGTCATCCACGGGCGTCTCTACAAGCTCGATCCGTTCCGCTACGAACTCGTCGACATCCCGTTCAAGTTCCACCACCCGATGTGGCGGGAGAACTGCGAGGTCGACCTCGAGTATCACGTGCGGCCGTGGCGGGTGGACAGCCCCGGCGGGCGCCGACAACTCGACGAAGCCATCGGCCAGATCGCCAGCACACCGCTGGACCGGAGCAGGCCGCTGTGGGAGATGTACTTCATCGAGGGACTGGCCAACGGACGGATCGCGGTGCTCGGCAAGATCCACCATGCACTCGCCGACGGGGTCGCGTCGGCGAACCTGCTGGCCCGCGGGATGGACCTGCAGCAGGGTCCGCAAGCCGAACGCGATTCGTACGCAACCGATCCGCCGCCCGGCAGGTCGGAGCTGGTGCGGACCGCGTTCGCCGATCACATGCGCCAGATCGGTCGGCTCCCGGGCGTCATGCGCTACACCGCACAAGGCATTCAGCGAGTACGCAAGAGCGCGAAGAAGCTCTCACCCGAACTCACCCGGCCGTTCACTCCGCCGCCGTCATTCATGAACCACCGTGTCGATGCGCAACGCAAGTTCGCCACCGCCACCCTGGCGCTCGCCGACGTCAAGGAGACGGCCAAGCACATGGGCGTCACGATCAACGACATGGTGCTGGCGATCTCGGCGGGTGCGCTGCGTGAGTTGTCCCTGAAGTACGACGGGCGTGCTGACCATCCGCTGTTGGCCTCCGTTCCAGTGAGTTTCGACTTCTCCCCCGATCGGATCTCGGGCAACTACTTCACGGGCGTCATGATGACAGTCCCCATCCAACTCGACGATCCGGTGGAGCGGGTTCGGGCGGTGCACGAGGCCGCGGTCGAGGCCAAGGAGACCCACCACCTGATGGGGCCCGAACTCGTGAGCCGGTGGTCGGCGTACTTCCCGCCGCGGCCCGCCGAGCGGCTGTTCCATTGGCTGGCCGAAAAAGACGGCCAGAACAAGGTTTTGAACCTGCCGATCTCCAACGTGCCCGGGCCCCGTCAACCGGGGCGGGTCGGAGGAGCCCTGGTCACCGAGATCTACTCCGTCGGCCCGCTCACCACCGGCAGCGGCTTGAACATCACGGTGTGGAGTTATGTCGACCAGCTCAACATCTCGGTGCTGTCGGACGGCGCCACCCTGGACGACCCGCATGAACTGACCGACGCGATGATCGAGGCGTTCATCGAAATCCGCGCCGCGGCAGGGCTTTCCACCGAGCTGACGGTGGTCGAGTCGGCTATGGCGCAGTAGCTTCGCGCTACGCCTCGGCCGACTTCGCGTGCGGCAACTCACCCCTCGACGCCTGGCGCTGGGCGTGAACCCACGACAGGAACCGCTCGACCGCCTGGGCGGTGTAGTGCGCGCGCGGCGACCCGTAGAAGTCGAATGCGTGCTGGGCGTGCGGGATCTCGGCGTACGCCACCGTCGACGTCGACACCTCGCGCAGCGCCTCGACGAAGTCGCGGCCCTCCTGCACCGGGATGATCGAGTCGTCCTGACCGTGGAGTACGAAAAACGGTGGGGCGTCGGAACGCACACGCATGATCGACGAGGCGTCGACATACGTCTGCTTGTGTTCGGTGATGCGCTTCTTCACCACGAACTTCTGCAGGAAGGCGATGAACTCCTTGCGGCCCGAACCTCGTGCCGACACCCAGTCGTAACGGCCATAGATCGGCACCGCGGCCACCACCGAGGTGTCGACGTCCTCGAATCCCGGCTGCCACTGCGGATCGTCGGGCGTCAGCGCTGCCAGCGAGGACAGGTGTCCACCGGCAGAGCCGCCTGTGATCGCGACGAAGTCGGGATCGCCGCCGTAGTCGGCGATGTTCTCCTTGACCCACGCCAGCGCACGTTTGACGTCGACGATGTGCGCCGGCCAGGTGTTCCGGGGGCTCACCCGGTAGTCGATCGACACGCACACCCAGCCCCGCTCCGCCATGTAGCTCAGCAGGGGATAGGCCTGCGGTCTGCGCATGCCGATCGCCCATGCCCCGCCCGGCACCTGCAGCAATACCGGCGCCTTCCCATCGCGCGGCAGGTCGGCTCGTCGCCAGATGTCGGCGCGGTTGACGCGGCCGTGCGGACCGTACTGGACGGTGTTGGCCTTCTCGACGTAGCGCCGACGCAACAACTCGTTCGGGGGTATGCCGATGTCGACCCTGCGGCGCCGCCGCACAGGCTGCGACAATGAGGCCACCCGGTCGTAGTCGTCGCCCAGCGCCTCGCGCAACGGCTCCTCGAAGAACCGCTTCGACGTCACGTTGCGGTACATGATCACGCCGAGCAGCGCCCACGCGATCGCCGTGAGCGTCAAGGCGATTCGGCCCCGCGCAGCGCGGAAGTCGCCCCGCAGGCCGCGCCGCACGGCGTCGAGCACCGAACCGCCCAGATACAGCGGGGCGGCCTCGGTGGTCGGCCATCCGAACGCGAAGACCGGCAGGGTGATGTAACCCTCGCGGGCGAGCGGCTGCACACCGTTGGCGGCGTTGGCGAGTTCGGCCACTGCGCGCAGCAGCGGGAAACGACGTTTACTCATCGACGTCCGTCATTTCCGCCGGATGTGTCTCCGAAACCATCCTCAGCCCAGGATCGGCAGGCGTCGTTCGGTGGCGAGTTCGTCGAGGGCTTGCTGCATCACGCGGCGGACGTGGGCGTCGACTTCGTCGATGTCGGGGTCCTCGCCGAACTCGGCGACGATGTCGATGGGCGGCAGCACCTGCATGACGATCTTGGAAGGCAGCGGAATGTTGGGCGGGACCACGAGCGACAGGCCGAACGGGAAGCCGAACGAGATCGGCACGATCTTCGCCCGGGCCAGGCGCGCGATCGGGCCGAGGCGCTTGGCCAGCCAGGTGCCGCGCGACAGGAAGATCTGCGTCTCCTGGCCGCCGATGCCGACCGTCGGCACGATCGGCACGCCGGCGTTCAGCGCGGCCTTCACATAACCGGTGCGTCCGCCGAAATCGATGACGTTCTCCGCGAACGTGGGCCGGTAGACGTCGTAGTCACCGCCCGGGAAGACGATCACCAGGCCGCCGGAGCGCAACGCGCGGTCCGCGTTCTCGTGGTTGGCGCTGATGTAGCCGATTTTGCGGAAGAACTCGCCGGTCGGGCCGACCATCAGCATGTCGTGGCTGAGCGTGTAGATCGGCCGGTCGTAGCCGTGGTGCTCGTAGAAGTCCGCCGCCAGGATCGGCACGTCCATCGGCAGCATGCCCCCGGAGTGGTTCGACACCACCAGGGCACCGCCTGCCGGGATGTTCTCCAGGCCGCGCACCTCGGACCGGAAGTACCGCTTGAGGAACGGACGCGTGATGGCGAAGAAGCGTTCGGTCAGCCCCGGGTCCCACTTGGTGAGCTGTGACGCCTCGGTGTCGGCGGTGGCCACCGGACCCCCTCTGATCGAAAACTGAAACGTGTTCTAGTTTAACCGAGCGGCGCTGTGCAGGACAAATGGCAGGCGTTTGCCCCTCTGCGGGTGCGGCTACCTTATCCGCATGGACGGCCGCGACCTACTTGCGGACCGCTACGAACTACGAGGTGTGCTCGGTCGCGGCGGGATGGCCGAGGTTCGCGACGGGTGGGACACCCGACTGCAGCGGCCGGTGGCGATCAAACTGATGTATCCCGCGTTCAACGCCGACGCCGACATGCGTCGGCGATTCGAGGAAGAAGCCCGCTCCGCCGCGGCCCTGAATCACCCGAACATCGTGGCGGTGCACGACTCCGGCGAGCACGCCGGCAGCCCGTTCATCGTCATGGAGCGCCTGCCCGGCCGGACACTTCAGGACGACATTCACGCCGGGCCGATGCCGCCGCAGCGAGTCCGCTCGATGCTTCAGGACGTGCTCGGCGCACTGTCCTGCGCGCATGCGGCCGGGATCGTCCATCGCGACATCAAGCCGGGAAACGTGCTCATCGCCCCGAACAGCGGCGCCATGAAGGTCGCCGACTTCGGCATCGCCAAGACCGCCGGCTCGGCGCTTACAGCTACGGGACGGATCGTCGGCACGATGGCCTACATGAGCCCGGAGCGGGTCGCCGGGGCGCCAGCGTCGGTGGCCGACGACCTCTACGCGGTCGGCGTGATGGGTTACGAGGCGCTGACGGGTCGGCGGCCCTTCCCGCAGGAGAACCCCGCCGCGCTGCTGCGCGCCATCCTCGATGCACCGCCGCCTCCGATCAGCGCGACCCGGCCGGACGTCGACCCCGCACTGGCCGCGACGATCGATCGGGCCATGGCCCGCGATGTGACCCAGCGATTCGGCAGCGCCGACCACATGCTGGCCGCGCTGAGCGGCGCCCCCTCCGCGCTGCTGATGGGACCGGCACCCGCAGCGTCGCCACGACCCGCGACGAAGGTCCTCGCCGAACCCCTTGCACCGTCGGCCAACTACTTCGTTGCTCCGGCGCCGCGGCGCCGCCCGATGAGCCGCGAGCGCAAGCTGCTGCTGGCGGCGGCGGGGTTCGTCGCGGTCGTCGTCGCCGGCCTCGCGCTGGCGCTCGACTCGTCGTCGAGCACACCACCTCCGCAGCAGGTCAGCACAAGCACACCGGCACAACCGCCGCCACCCCCGCCGAC
>NZ_LZSQ01000071.1 GCF_001665535.1 Mycobacterium sp. 852002-51961_SCH5331710 | reverse complement strand
ACTGTCCGAAAAAATTCGACCATAACCAAAGACACCAAAAACTGGCATCAAAAAACATCCACCCCTAAACGGGAAAAGAGGCAGACAAAAAAACAACAAACAAAAACCACCAAACACACTATTGAGTTCTCAAACAACACACCCGCACGGCCGCGCCACTAGCCCGCGGCATTTAAGCCGCGTACTCGTAGTGCGGACGTTCAGGAGCCCACCGAAGTGGGACTTCCCTCTGGGAGTCGCCGCGCTCTTCGGGCTTGGCCCGTGTCGCAGCGACGAGTCCATAAGTTACGTGAGGGAAAAGTAGGAGTCAAATGGCCTGATAGAACGGGTTTTTCGGATCGACACCCGTCACGCGCACCGGAGTGCGTTGACTGCTACCGGTTGCTTCAACGCTCCACGCGCCCAAGTTGTTCCCGTGACGCTCGGGCGCTCAGGCGACCCGTTCGATGCCGGCGATGTTGCGCTTGCCGCGCCGCAACACCAGCCACCGCTCGTGCAAGAAGTCGGCCGGCTGAGGAACCCAGTCCTCGGTGTCGATTCGGGCGTTGTTGACGTAGACGCCGCCCTCGGCGACGGTGCGCCTGGCCGCGCCCTTGCTCGGCGACAGCCCGCTGGCCACCAGCAGGTCGACGATGGTGTCGGGCCCGCCGGGCTTCAATTCGGCGACGGCGGCCTCGCGTAGCGCCGCACCCAGCGTCGGCTCGTCGAGTTCGCCAAGTTCGCCGCGGCCGAACAGCGCCTGGCTGGCGTGTTCGACGGACCGCGTCGCGGCCTCGCCGTGCACCAAAGTGGTCAGCTCGCGCGCCAGTCGCCGCTGGGCCGCGCGCTCATGGGCGCGCTCCGCGGTCGCCTGTTCCAACTCGGCCAACTCCTCGGGCGAGAGGAACGTGAACCAGCGCAGGTAGCGGATGACGTCCGCGTCGGCGGTGTTGATGAAGTACTGGTACCAGGCGTACGGACTGGTCATCTCCGGGTCGAGCCACAGGCTGCCGCCACCGGTCGACTTCCCGAACTTCTTCCCCTCCGAGTCGGTCACCAGCGGTGTGGTCAGGGCGTGCACCGCGGCGCCGTCCTTCTGACGCACCAGCCTGACCCCGGCGATGATGTTGCCCCACTGATCGGAACCGCCGATCTGCAGCGAGCAGTCGTATCGACGGTGCAGCTCAACGTAGTCGTTGGCCTGCAGCAGCATGTAGCTGAACTCGGTGTAGGAAATGCCCTCGCCTTCGAGCCGACGCCGGACGGTGTCGCGGTCGAGCATGACGTTGACCGAGAAGTACTTGCCGACATCGCGCAGGAACTCGATCGCCGACAGCGGGCCGGTCCACGACAGGTTGTTCTCGATGACGGCCCCGGTCGGCGAGTCGTTGAACTCGACGAACCGCTCGAGCTGCCCGCGGATCCGGTCCGCCCACTCCGCCACGGTGTCGGCGGTGTTCAGCGTGCGCTCCCCGGTGTCGCGCGGGTCGCCGATCATGCCGGTCGCCCCGCCCGCGAGCACGATCGGTCGATGGCCGGCCTGTTGGAAGCGGCGCAGCGTCAACAGCGGGATGAGGTGACCCGCATGCAGGCTGGGTGCGGTCGGGTCGAATCCCGAGTAGACGGTGACGGGCCCGGCCGCCAGGGCCTCGGCCAGCGCATCGCGGTCGGTGGACTGCGCGATCAGTCCACGCCACTCCAATTCGTCGAGGATCGACGTACCCATGCGTGCGATCTTTCCGTACTAGTCGCTTCCTCCGGGAGCCGGTGCCCGTGGGCTGCGCCGATAGGCCGATACCTCGGGCCGCCCGGCCAGCCAGAATCGCCACGGACGGTCGGCCGCCTTGCTCACCCCCACCCGCGGCCCCTCGGTGGCCACATGCCGCTCCCCGAGCGTCAGCTGGACCGGGCTGTCGGGATCGAACAGGTCGATCCCGTTGTCCTCCATGATGATTCCCAACGCCGAGCACAGATTGCCAGGCCCTCGGGCCAGGGCGGCTGGACGGACCGACTCACCGCGGCGGGCGTGTGCGGTGCTCAGCCCGCCCTCGATGGCGGCCGCCCGCAGCAGCACCGCGCCGGCCACGCCGTCGGTCGCGCAGACGACGTTCGCGCACACATGGATGCCGTGGCTGCGATACGTGTACAGCCGCCCGGGTGGACCGAACATCACCCGGTTACGCACGCCCGGACCTCGGTACGAATGTGCGGCAGCGTCCGGCCACGGGCCGTCCGGCGGGCCGCCGTATGCCTCCACCTCGACGATCATCGCGCTGACCCCGCGCCCGGTGAGGTCGGCGCCGAGCAGGAGGCGGGCGGCAGTCAACGGGTCGGCCGACAGGACTTCAGCGGTCATCGCTGGCGATCCTACGAAAGGACCTTGACACGGCCCGCGCCGCGGAGAATATTTCATCACATGATGACTTCATCGAGTGATGAATTTCTTCGCCGAGGCGCCGTCCCCGCCGTCGAAATCGAGAATCTGCGGGTCATCCGCGGTAAGCGCGTGGCCATCGACGACGTCTCGGTGAAGATCGACCCCGGCACGATCACCGGGCTTCTGGGCCCGTCCGGCTGCGGCAAGACCACGCTGATGCGAAGCATCGTCGGCACCCAGATCGTCAGTTCCGGCACGGTGACGGTGCTCGGGAAGCCGGCCGGCTCGGCGGAACTGCGTCACCGAGTCGGCTATGTCACCCAGGACCCGACGATCTACAGCGACCTGCGGGTCATCGACAACGTCCGCTACTTCGCCTCGCTGTACGGCACGGGACCCGACTCCGCTGATGACGCCGTGGCCGCCGTGGGCCTCGCAGACTATCGAACCGCGTTGTGTGCCAACCTATCCGGAGGCCAACGCACACGCGCTTCGCTCGCCTGCGCCCTGGTCTCGCATCCGGACCTGCTGGTGCTTGACGAACCCACCGTCGGGCTCGATCCCGTGCTGCGCGTTGACCTCTGGGAGCAATTCAACCGACTGGCGGAACAAGGCACCACGCTCCTGGTCTCCAGCCACGTCATGGACGAAGCCGACCATTGCGGAGACCTGCTGCTCATGCGCGACGGTCGAATCCTCGCCCACACCACGCCCACGAAACTACGAGAGGACACCGGATGTCAGTCACTGGAGGAAGCGTTTCTCTCCGTCATCACGCACAACATCGGAGCCCCCAAGGCCGAGGCCGGCTGAGTGTCGAGGCGTACCTCGCCACCACCGGACGCATCCTTCGCCAGTTGGCGGCCGACCACCGCAGCGTCGCGATGATTCTCCTCGTACCGAGCCTGATCATCACTCTGCTCTACTTCATGTTCCAGAACGCGCCACATCCGCCCAATGCGCCGTCACCGTTCAACAATGCTTGCCTGATCATGCTCGGCGTGTTCCCCCTCATCGTGATGTTTCTGATCACATCGATAACCATGCAGAGAGAACGGGTTTCGGGCACATTGGAGCGGATCCTGACCACTCCCCTACGTCGGCTGGACCTGCTCGCCGCGTACGGTACCGCCTTCTCGATCGCAGCCGCCGCACAGGCGACGCTCGCATGCCTGGTCTCGTATGCGTTTCTCGGCCTGCACACCGAAGGCAGCCCGGTGTGGGTGTTCGCGATCGCGATCATCAACGCAGTGCTCGGTGTCGGCCTCGGCCTGCTCTGTAGCGCGTTCGCGCGCACTGAGTTTCAGGCCGTGCAGTTCATGCCGGTGGTGATCGCCCCGCAGCTCCTGCTGTGCGGGATCATTGTGCCGCGCGACGTGCTGCCGGACTGGTTGCAGTGGATCAGCAATGTGCTGCCCGCAAGCTACGCTCTGGAGGCGCTGCAACAGGTCGGTGCGTACGCCGAACCGACGTTCACCGTGGTGCGCGACACCGCGGTGGTCATCGGCTTCGCGATCGTCGCTCTCTGCCTGGCGGCGGCCACGCTACGACGAAGGACACCGTGACGACGTTGACCACCAACGCTGAACGCAAGCGACCGGGCCGGCCACCCGGTCCGTCGGACACCCGCGACCGGATTCTGACCAGCGCTCGAGAGTTGTTCGCCCGCAACGGCATCGACAAGACATCAATCCGCGCGATAGCCGCGGCCGCGGGCGTCGACCCCGCGCTGGTCCACCACTACTTCGGCACCAAGACCCAGTTGTTCGCCGCGGCGATCCACATTCCGATCGATCCCATGCAGGTCATCGGTCCGCTCCAGCAGGTCCCGGTCGAAGAGATCGGCCGCACCCTGCCGTCTCTTCTTCTGCCGCTGTGGGATTCGGAAATGGGCAAGGGCTTCATCGCGACGCTGCGCTCGATCATCGCGGGCAACGACACCTCGTTGGTGCGGTCGTTCCTGCAGGAGGTGATCGCGAGGGAAGTCGGTTCGCGTGTCGACGATCCGCCCGGCAGCGGGCCCGTGCGGGTCCAGTTCGTCGCCTCGCAGTTGGTGGGCGTGGTGATGGCGCGCTACATCCTCGAATTGGAGCCGTTCAAATCCCTGCCGGTGGAGCAGATAGCCGAGACCATCGCGCCGAACCTGCAGCGTTACCTCACCGGTGAGCTACCCGGCTTCACCTGACGCACGGTCGAGCATCCGCTGGTGCTCGGCATCGTCGGTGATGTCGACGGCCTCGTCGATCAGCAGCACCGGGATGCCGTCGTCGATGCGATACGCCCGGCGCAGCCGCGGGTTGTAGAGGTATTCGTCGCCGACCAGCAGCAGCGGGCCGCGGTCCTGCGGGCAGACCAGGATGTCGAGCAGCTTCTCGTCGAGTGCCACGGTCGATCAGCCCGCCGGGACCGGCATGGCCGGAGCTTGCGTCACCGGGATCCCGGCGATGGAGCCGCCGCTGGCGGCGGCCTGCTGCGCGGCGCGCGCCTGCAGCTTGCGCTGGTAGGCGATCGTCTCCTTGAGTGCCTCGACGAGCGGCGTCTGATTCGGCCGGCGTTGGAGGGCATCCGCCAGCGCCATCGCGTTCGAGTTCGACGGGCGGAAGCCGAGCTTGCGCAGCTTCACGGCGTCGTCGATCAGCACGGAGACCTGACCACCGCCGTCTCCTTGGCGGTACTCCTCGTGGATCGCCTGGAGGACCTGGTCCGCGTTGATCTTGGGCGCGTCCGGCTGGCCCTTCTTGCAGTCGTCACCGGTGCACGGCGTCTTCGGGCCCTCGGCCTGCGGCTCGGGCGCCTCGGTCTGCGCGCTCGGATCGGCGGGCTGCGCCAGCGCCACCGGGGATGCCACACCGACCAGCAGTCCGGCGGTCAAGGCGCCACCGGCGATGCCGCCCGCGACGACGCGACGCCAGATGTCGCGATGGGTACCGGTTCGCGATGTCATCAATCCTCCAGCTCGGTCGGCGGTGGTCCCAGCCCGGCGACGTACCGCAAGGCGGAGCCTAACAGCGCTCGGCTCCGGCGGCAGGTCGTCGGCTACTGGCCCTCAGCGATCTCGGCACGCACCGCCACGGTCAGCCGCTTGTACCGTTTCGTATCGGGGTCGAGATACCAGGCGTTACGCGACGGCTTCGGGATGCCCTCGGCGCGTAGCGGGCTGACCAGCGGCCGGTACGACGCGCTGAGCGACATGTTCGACACCACGTGAACGATGTCGGGTGGCTCACCGACCGCCAGATCCGCCAAGGCCTCCGACAGATCGGCCGACGGGATGCTGCCGCCGGGCCGCAACTCCAGCGCGGTGACGGCCAGTCGGCGTCCGTTGGCCTCCACCCCGTAGGTCACCGCGAGGTCCACCGATCCCAGGCAGCCCACCGCATCGTTGACGGTCGACGCGTAGACGCATCCCCGATCGGTGTGGATGACCGATCCGCGGCCGTCGACGAGCCAGTAATCGCCGTCGTCGTCGCGGCGGAACAGGTACTCCGTCGACACCCACGTGTCGGCCGGAGCGAACACGCCTCGCTTGATCGGTGCGGTGGGGTCGATCGGGCCGCGCGGACGGGCGAGCAGCAGACCGACCTCGTTGGTCTCGGCGCGACGCACGAAGCCCCGCTCGTCCTCGAGGATCAGGTCCTCGGCCGGGTCGTAGGCCGCCAGTGCCAATTCCCGCCCGCCCGGCAGCGGGCGGCCCTTGCTGCCGATCTTCGCGCCGGACACGTTGGCCAGCACCGCTTGTCCGTCGGTGGTCGCGAAGAACTCGACGACGTGGGCGGGTTCGAAGATCTCCACCACCCGCTTCCACAGCCCGGTCGGCATGCCGGATCCGATGAACAGCCGCACCGGATGGCTGCCGTGCAGCGCGAACGACGGGTCGTCGATGACGTCGCGCAGCATCGCCCACGTGTAGCTGACGACGGTCACGCCGTACTGGCGGATCTCGTTGAGGAACCGGTCGGGTTTCAGGCCGCGGGACAACGCGATTCGCGATCCGCCCACCGCGGCGCCGCCAATCGCGACCAGCAGGCCGGACTGATGGTGCAGCGGCGTCAGGCAGTAGACGGTGTCGCTACGGCTCAGGTTGGCCGCCGACGCGGTGCCGAAGGCCGAGATCGCCCATCGCGCATTGGTGATCTGCCGGGCGACGAGTTGGCCTCCGGCCGAGTTGAATCCGATGAAGGCCAGATCGCGGGCCAAGCCCGGGTTCGGCCGGTACCACCCGGGCAGTTCGACCGCATCCGGGTCGATCTTCTCCATGTCGACGACGTCGCTGTCCTCGGGGACGTCGAGGTCACGGGCCTCGCCGCCGCCGAGCACCAGGACACGCATCTCGAGTCGCCGGGCGGCTTCCAGATTGCTGGGGTCGGCGATGATCTCCGTCACCGATCCGAGGCGGGCGGCGGTGGGCAGGTCAGCGTCGGGCGGCATCAGCACCGCGACCGCACCCAGCCGCGACAGCGCGGCGATCGCAACCAGCGCGCTGGGGCGGGTCTCCATCAGGACACCGACGCGCGCACCCTGGCGAACACCGACGTCGATGAGGCCGCGCACGACATTGTTGATGCGCCGGTCGACGGCTTCGTAGGTGTGCACGCGGCCGTCGAACAGCAGGCAATCGCCGCGGGGGAAGTCGCGGGCCTGCTCGGACATGATGCGGCCGAACGAGATCCGGGTATGCTCGTTGATCTGGCCGAGGCGGGCCAGGCGCGGCAGCGTTCGCGCCGTCTCGACGGCCAGCGCTCGCGCGGATTTGTTGGCGCTGACGACGGCGTCGGCGGCCGAGCGGGCGAACGTCCACGCCATCTCTGTCGCCGCGGCGGTGCCGTGCGCCAGACGTGAGCTGAGCGAGACACCGGTCTCGTTGGGGTCGGAGTACTGCAGCGCCATGGGGTCGACCCCCTCGGGCCGTTCCCCGGTGCCGTCGAGCCATTTGACCCACTGCGCCACGGCCGGCCACGTCTGACTCGAGGCCTTCGACCCCACCACGAGTCCGAAATGTCCTGCGCGGATGAGGAACTCATAGACATCGGCCTTCGGGGCGGCACGTTTGATGCCCCGCACGGACGCGGGCTGGCCGATGTCGTCGACCTCGCCGACCACGGCCAGCACCGGGCATTCGATGTCCGAGAGCGTGACCAGCTCCCCGTGGATGGAGAAGCCGCCGCTCATCATCCGGTTGTGCGCGATGAACTGTTTGAGCAGTTCGGCGATGGCGGGCCCGGACCACGCGATCCAGCCCTCGGAGGCGAGGAACCGGCGCTGCTGCTCGCGCGGCAGCAGGGCCTCGCGGTCGTGCAGCTGACGCAGGAAGTCGATGCGCGACTGCGCGGTCTTGATCGGGTCGAGCATCTGGAAGCCGGTGCGGGCCAGCCAGCCGGGAATGTCGATGCGGCTGAACACGTGATCGGCCATGAAGTCCGCGGCGGCGGGCGCGATGGAGGCGGGCAGGTTCATCGGCAGCGCGGCCAGGGTGTCGACCGGTGAGCCGAACGCGATGATGCTCGCGAGGTCCTTCGACCGCCGGTATGCCGCGACCTGGTAGGCGAACATGCCGCCCTGCGAGTAGCCGGCAAGGTGCACGTCGCGCCCGGTGACCTCTTTGACCGTGTCGATGGCCTCGCTCAACGCGACGACGTGGTCGGCCAGCGTGCGCTCCATGCCCCCTTCGACCTTGTCGGGCGAACCGAAGTCGATGACCCACGGGTCGATGCCGGCCCGGTGCAGGATGCCGACCGCGCCGTCGTCGCGGGTGACGTCCCACATGTCGGCCGACATCATCATCGGATGCACCATCAGCACGGGTGGCCCGGGCGGCTTGGATCCGGGCCGGGTGTCGGGCGGGAAATAGCGCCGCAGGCGGTACATCGGGACGCTCTGGATGATCTGGAACGGCGAGGGAACGGCGCCGGTCTCCAGGCCGCCGTACCGCAGCACCTCAAGCCCGTTCTGGGCGGTGGCCACCAGCCGTCCGACCGGGTTCGTTATCGCCGACAGATCCACCGCACGCTCCCCTTCAAGCCGACGTGAAACCCCCGAAATCGCCGAGGTCATCATGGCACAGCGACCTGCGCGCCAGGGCCGACCTATCATCGGCGGCTGATGGCGAACCTGATCAACGTCGAGCGCGCGACGGTGGGCTACGGCACGCGCACCCTTCTCGACGCGGTCAGCCTGGGCATTGACGAAGGCGATGCGATCGGTGTGGTCGGTCGCAACGGCGAGGGTAAGACCACGCTGCTGCAGATCCTGACGCTCACCCGCGAGCCGGATTCGGGCCGTGTCACCCACACCTCGGGTCTGTCGGTGGGTTACCTGCGCCAGAGCGACGACTTCGCCGCCGAGAGCACCGTGCGCGACGTGATCGTCGGCGGCCGGCCCGACCATGTGTGGGCCGCCGAGCCCGAGACCCGCGACGTGGTCTCGCACCTGCTGGCCGACGTCTCCCTCGACAGTGCGGTCGAGCGGTTGTCGGGCGGCGAGCGACGCCGGGTGGCGCTGGCGGCGGTGCTGATAGTCGGTCACGACGTCCTCGTGCTCGACGAGCCGACCAACCATCTCGATGTCGAGGTGATCGGGTGGCTGGCCATGCACCTGAACCGGCGCAGGGCCAAGGCGCTGGTGGTGGTCAGCCACGACCGCTGGTTCCTCGACGCGGTGTGCACCAGGACGTGGGAGGTGCATGCCGGTAGCGGAAAAGGCAGAGTCGACGGCTACGACGGTGGCTACGCGGCGTATGTGCTCGCGCGGGCCGAGCGAATGCGGCTCGCGGCAGGTGCCGAGGCGCGCAGGCAGAACCTCATGCGCAAGGAACTGGCGTGGTTGCGGCGCGGCCCCCCGGCGCGGACGTCGAAGCCGAAGTTCCGGATTCAGGCGGCCAACGAGCTGATTGCGAACGAACCGCCGCCGCGCGACTCGCTCGTCCTGCAGCGCTTCGCCACGTCGCGGCTCGGCAAGGACGTGTTCGACCTGCACCGCGTGCGGCTCGAGGCCGGCGACACCGTGGTGCTCGACAAGGTCGACTGGTCGATCGGGCCCGGAGCGCGGATCGGGTTGGTCGGCGTGAACGGCACCGGCAAGACGACGGTGCTGAAGCTATTGGCCGGTGAGCTCGCGCCGACGGCCGGCACGATCAAGCGGGGCGCGACGCTGAAGATCGGCTACCTCAGCCAGGCGCTGGCCGAACTCGACGGGGCCGACCGGGTGCTCGACGCCGTCGAGAACCGGCGGCGCATCACGGAGTTGGCGGGTGGCGGCGAGATCAGTGCCGACACCTTGCTGCGGGACTTCGGGTTCACCGGCGACAAGCTGACCGCGCGGGTGTCGGAGCTGTCGGGTGGTGAACGACGCCGGCTGCAGTTTCTGCGGCTGCTGCTCGACGAGCCGAACGTGCTGCTGTTGGACGAACCCACCAACGACCTGGACATCGACACCTTGACCGTCATCGAGGACTACCTGGACGGCTGGCCCGGCACGCTGATCGCCGTGACCCACGATCGGTACTTCCTCGAGCGGGTCTCCGACGTCACCTACGCCCTGACCGGCGGCGGCCGTTGTGAGCTGTTGCCGGGCGGGATCGAGCAGTATCTGGCCGACCGGGCTGCGGCGGCCTCACCGCCGGCTCCTGCGTCGTCGACGGCTGGGCCCCAGGGCGAAACGGCGTCGGCTCGGGAACGGCGCACCGGCAAGGAGATGGCGCGCATCGAGGGACAGTTGGAGAGGCTCGAGACGCGAATCGCCGAACTTCACGAGGCGATGGCCGAGGCCGCAGCGGATCATGTCCGGCTCGGTGAGTTGAACGTCGAGCTTCAGGAGTTGTTGAGCCGCAAGGAATCTCTCGAAGAGGCGTGGTTGGCGGCCGCGGACGGCTGAGTCAGCCCCGCAGCCGGATGCGCAACCGGTCGGCCGTCTCCCGCACGACGCCCAGCTGTTTGGCGACCTGGACCGGTGCGGTGCCTCCGCGGGCGTCGCGGGAGTTCACGGAGCCCTCGACGGTCAGGACCTCGCGCACCTGCGCCGTGAGTTCCGGGTGTATGGCGGCGAGTTCGGCGTCTTCGAGTTCCTCCAGCCCGACACCCCGCGCCTCCGCTGCTCTCACCGCGGCACCGGCCGCTTCGTGCGCGATCCGGAACGGCACTCCCCTGCGTACGAGCCATTCGGCGACGTCGGTGGCCAGGGTGTAGCCCAGCGGTGCCAGCGCGACCATCCGGTCGGTGTCGAAGCGCAGCGTCGCCACCAATCCCGCCATCGCCGGCAACAGCAGTTCCAGTTGTGCGACGGAGTCGAAGACCGGCTCTTTGTCCTCTTGCAGGTCGCGGTTGTAGGCCAGCGGTTGAGCCTTGAGCGTCGCCAGCAGCCCGGTCAGGTTGCCGATCAGCCGGCCGGATTTGCCGCGGGCGAGTTCGGCGATGTCCGGGTTCTTCTTCTGCGGCATGATCGAGCTGCCTGTCGACCAGGCGTCGTGCAGTCTGACGTACCCGAATTCGGTTGTGCTCCAGAGGATGATGTCCTCGGCCAGCCGAGATAGGTCGACGCCGATCATCGAGAACACGAACGCGGCCTCGGCGGCGAAGTCCCGCGAGGCGGTGGCGTCGACGGAGTTGTCGGCGGCCGCGTCGAACCCGAGGTCCTCGGCGATCGCATCCGGGTTGAGTCCCAGCGACGACCCGGCCAGGGCCCCGGATCCGTAGGGCGACACCGCCGCTCGCTTGTCGAAGTCGACCAGCCGGTCGACGTCGCGCAGCAGCGGATGCGCGTGGGCCAGCAGATGGTGCGCCAGGAGGATCGGCTGGGCGGACTGCAGGTGGGTCTTGCCCGGCATGATCGCGGTCGGATGGGCGGCGGCCTGGGTCGCCAAGGCGTCGACGACCTGCAGCGCGCCGTCGGCGACACGCCGCATCGCGTCGCGCAGCCACATCCGAAACAGCGTGGCCACCTGATCGTTTCGCGACCGGCCCGCCCGCAGGCGGCCTCCGAGTTCGGCGCCGACCCGGTCGATCAGGCCGCGTTCGAGCGCTCCGTGTACGTCCTCGTCGGTGACCAGCGGACCGAAGCTACCGTCCGCGACGTCGGCGGCCAGGCTGTCGAGGCCCGCAAGCAGACCGTCGCGCTGTTCGTCGGTGAGCAGGCCGGCGTCGTGCAGCACCTGCGCGTGCGCTTTCGATGCCCGGATGTCGTAGGGCGCCAGCACCCAGTCGAAGTGCGTCGACTTCGAAAGGGCGGCAAGCGCATCGGACGGCCCGTCGGAGAACCTTCCGCCCCACAGCGAACCTTCATTCGTGCTCACGCGACCATCACTTACCCAAGTCCCGGCGGGCGGAGATGCTCGACGACAGGCCGTGGATCTGCACGAAACCGCGGGCCGCGGACTGGTCGAAGGTATCGCCCTCGTCGTAGGTGGCGAGGTTGAAGTCGTAGAGCGACTCGGCGCTGCGGCGGCCGTTGACCGCGATGTGTCCGCCGTGCAACACCATCCGGATCTCCCCGGTCACGTGCTCCTGGGTCTTGGCGACGAACGACTCCAGCGCGGTCTTCAGCGGCGAGTACCACAACCCGTCATAGACCAGCTCGCCCCACTTCTGGTCGGTGTGGCGCTTGAACCGGCCGAGCTCGCGCTCGAGCGTGACGTGTTCGAGTTCGGTGTGCGCGGTGATCAACACCATCGCGCCGGGCGCCTCGTAGATTTCGCGGCTCTTGATGCCGACCAACCGGTCCTCGACCACATCGAGCCTGCCGACACCCTGCTCGCCGGCGCGCCGGTTCAGCTCCTCGATAGCCTGCAGCACGGTCACCGGACGCCCGTCGATCGACACCGGGACACCGCGTTCGAATCCGATGACGACCTCGTCGGGGGTGCTCCAGTTGACCGTCGGATCCTCGGTGTAGTCGTAGACGTCCTTGGTGGGGGCGTTCCACAGATGCTCGAGGAAGCCGGTCTCGACGGCGCGACCCCACACGTTCTGGTCGATCGAGAACGGCGAGCGCTTGGTGACGTTGATCGGGATTGCGTTCTCCTCGGCGAACGCGATGGCCTTCTCCCGCGTCCACGCGTAGTCACGGACCGGGGCGAGCACCTTGAGATCCGGTGCCAGCGAGGCGAATCCGACCTCGAAGCGCACCTGGTCGTTGCCCTTACCGGTGCAGCCGTGTGCGACCGTGCTGCCGCCGTGTTCACGCGCCGCGTCCACCAGGTGCTTGACGATCAGCGGTCGGCTGAGCGCCGACACCAGCGGATAGCGGTCCATGTACAGCGCGTTCGACTGGATCGCGGGCAGGCAGTACTCGTCGGCGAACTCGTCCTTGGCGTCGACGACCACGGCCTCCACGGCGCCGCAGTCGAGTGCGCGCTTGCGGACGACCTCCATGTCCTCGCCGCCCTGCCCGAGGTCGATCGCGACGGCGACCACCTCGCGCCCGGTCTCCTTGCCGATCCAGCTGATCGCCACCGAGGTGTCCAGGCCACCGGAATAGGCCAGGATGACGCGTTCGGACATCAGCAAGTCTCCTTTTGTCTAATGCTTTCGAGTTTCGTTGCCAGTTCGGCGCCGGTCATCGGTTCGCGGGCGACGACCAGGATGGTGTCATCACCGGCCACGGTGCCGACGACGAACGGGAGTGCCGCGCGGTCCATCGCGGCGGCGAGGTAGTGCGCCGCCCCCGGCGGAGTGCGCAGGATGGCGAGGTTGCCGCTGGCGTCGGTCGAGACCAGCAGCTCGGCCAGCAGCCGCGACATCCGTTCGGTCCCACCGGAGACGCCGCGCACCGGGCTGCCGTCCTCGGGGACGATGTACACGCCGACGCCGCCGTCGGCGCCGCGCAGTTTGACCGCGCCCAGTTCTTCCAGGTCGCGCGACAGCGTGGCCTGGGTGACCTCGATGCCCTCCTCAGCCAGCAGCGTGGCCAATTCGGTTTGGCTGTGCACCGACTGCGACGACAGGATCGCCACGATGCGGGCCTGTCGTCCGGCACGTGTCGTCGCTGAAGTCATTGCTCGACTCCTGCTCGCTCCGGTCCTCGCTTCGCTGCGATCCTCACTCGCACTCGTCTTCGCGAAGTCATCGCTCGACTCCTGCTCGCTCCAGCAGCCACACCAGCAGCGCCTTCTGGGCGTGCAGGCGGTTCTCGGCTTCGTCCCACACCGCGCTCTGCGGACCGTCGATCACCTCGTCGGTGATCTCCTCCCCGCGGTGGGCCGGAAGGCAGTGCAGCACAACCGCATCCGCAGCCGCCCGGCCGAGCAGCCCGTCGTTGACCTGGAACGGCCGGAACGGCCCCACCCGGTCCAACCCGTCGTTCTCCTGCCCCATCGACGTCCAGGTGTCGGTGACGAGCACATCGGCACCGTCGGCCGCCGCGTCGGGGTTCTCGGTCACGGTGACGGTCGCACCGGTCTCCGACGCCCGCTTCTTCGCGGCGTCGACGAAGTCCGGATGCGGCTGGAAGCCGGCCGGCCCCGCGATCGTCACATCCAGACCCGCGGTCACGCCGCCCACCATCAGCGAGTGCGCCATGTTGTTGGCGCCGTCGCCGAAATAGGACATCCGCAGCCCCGCCAGCTTGCCCTTGCGTTCGGCGAGCGTCTGCAGGTCGGCGAGCACCTGGCACGGGTGGAACTCATCGGAGAGCGCGTTCACGATCGGCACACTCGCACCCGCCGCCATCGCGGTCAGCCGGTCCTGGGCGAAGGTGCGCCACACGATCGCCTTGACATACCGCGAGAGCACCCGACCGGTGTCCTCCAGCGTCTCGTCGCGCCCCAGCTGTGTGCTGCGGCCGTCGACGACGACGGCGTGGCCGCCGAGTTGGGCGACGCCCAGCTCGAACGAGAACCGAGTCCGGGTGGAGTTCTTGTCGAAGATCACCGCCACCCCGCTCGGGCCCTCCAGCGGGCGCCGGCTGAACGGCTGGGCCTTCAACTCGGCAGCGAGGGTGAGCACCTCGGCCTGCTCCTCGGGGGTCAGGTCGTCGTCGCGCAGAAAGTGCCGGATTCCGGTCATGAGGCGGCGCCCTTGTCGAGGACCGCAGGAAGCGCGGTGAGGAAGTCGTCGATCTGGGCCTCGGTGATGACCAGCGGCGGGGCCAACCGGATCACGTCGGGCGCTGCGGCGTTCACCAGGAACCCGGCATCACGGGCCGCGGCCTCGACGGCCTTGGCGGCCTCGGCGGTCAGCACGACGCCGAGCAGCAGGCCGCGGCCGCGGACGTGATCGACCAACGGATGTCCCAGCGTCTCGATGCCCGCCGACAGCGTCTTGCCGAGCACGTCAGCGCGACCGACGAGGTCGTCGTCGGCCAGCACCCGCAGCACCGCGAGCGCCGCCGCGGTGCACACGGGATTGCCGCCGAAGGTGCTGCCGTGCAGACCGGGCGTCAACAGCTCGGCGGTCGCGCCTGTGGCGATGCACGCGCCGATGGGCAATCCGCCGCCGAGCCCCTTGGCCAGGGTCACGACGTCGGGGGTGATCCCGTCGTGTTGGTGGGCGAAAAACGCTCCGGTCCGCCCCATTCCGGTCTGCACCTCGTCGAGCACCAGCAGCGCGCCGTGCGCCGCGGTGATCTCGCGGGCAGCGACCAGGTAGCCCGCCGGCGGCACCACGACGCCGCCCTCGCCCATGATCGGCTCGAGGAACACCGCTGCGGTCTCGTCGTCGACGGCGGCCCGCAGCGCGTCGACATCGCCGTACGGCACGTGGGTCACGTCGCCGGGCAGCGGCGCGAACGGCGCCTGCTTCGACGGCTGACCGGTGAGCGCGAGCGACCCCATCGTGCGGCCGTGGAAAGCCCCCTGCGCCGCAACCAGTTTCGTGCGTCCGGTCAGTCGGGTGATCTTGAACGCGACCTCGTTGGCCTCGGTGCCGGAGTTGCAGAAGAACACCTTGGCGGGGTGGCCCAGGTGGCCGACGAGCGCTTCGGCCAGCGCGACACCGGGTTCGGTCGCGTACAGGTTCGAGGTGTGGCCCAGCGTGTTGAGCTGGCCGGTGACCGCCTCGATGACCGCCGGATTTCGATGGCCCAAGATGTTGACCGCGATGCCGCCGAGCAGGTCGACGTAGGACTTGCCGTCGACGTCGGTGACCACCGCACCGTCCCCGCTGGCCAACGCCAGCGGCGGGGTGCCGTAGTTGTTCATCATCACGGCCTGCCACCGCTCGAGCAGACTCATGACCGCACCACTTTCGTCCCCGTTCCCTCGTCGGTGAGCAGTTCGACCAGCACGCAGTGCTCCACGCGGCCGTCGATGACGTGTGCGCTCGGCACACCGCCGGCAACCGCACGCAGGCAGGCCTCGATCTTCGGGACCATGCCCGCCTCCAGCGTCGGTAGCATCTGGGTCAGTGCGGCCGAGTCGATCTCGCTGACCAGCGAGCCGCGGTCGGGCCAGTTGGTGTACAGACCCTCGACGTCGGTGAGCATCAGCAGTTTCTCCGCGCCCAGCGCCTCGGCCAGCGCGGCGGCCGCGGTATCGGCGTTGATGTTGTGCACGATTCCGTCGGCGTCGGGCGCGATGGTCGACACCACTGGAATTCGTCCTGCCGCAATGAGATCCAGCAGCGATCCGGCGTTGACCCTCTCGACGTCGCCGACGAGGCCGATGTCGGTGGCCACGCCGTCGACGGTCACGCTGCGCCGCACGGCGGTGAACAACTGGGCGTCCTCGCCGGTGACGCCGACGGCGTACGGGCCGTGGGCGTTGATCAGCCCGACCAGTTCCCGGCCGACCTGACCGAACAACACCATGCGCGCCACGTCGAGCACCTCGGGTGTGGTGACCCGGAAGCCGCCCTTGAAATCACCCGGGATGCCGAGGCGTTTGAGCATCGCGCTGATCTGCGGGCCGCCGCCGTGGACCACGACCGGATGAACACCGCAGTTACGCAGGAAGACCATGTCGGCGGCGAACGCGGCCTTGAGCACCTCGTCGGTCATCGCGTTGCCGCCGTACTTGATGACGACGATCTTGCCGTGCAGTTGTTTGAGCCACGGCAGCGCTTCCGCCAGAACCTTTGCCTTGACCGGGGTTTCGACGCTCATGAGCTGTACGCCGAGTTCTCTTCGACGTATCCGTGCGACAGGTCGGTGGTGCGGATCGAGGCCTGCCCCGAACCGTCGGCGAGATCGATGGTGACATCGATGTCCGCACCGGACAGGTCGACGTCGCGCGAACCCGGCTGCGGCGCCCCGTCTTTCCAGACCGGAAAACTGTTGAACGCCACCGTGACCCGATCCGGGTCGACCTTGAACGGCGCCATTCCGATGGCCGCCAGCACCCGGCCCCAGTTCGGGTCCGACCCGAACAACGCCGTCTTGACCAGGCTGTCACGCGCGACCAGGCGGGCGCCGAGCAGGGCGTCGTCCTCGGACGCCGCACCCTTCACGGTGATGACGATCCGCTTCGTCACGCCCTCGGCGTCGGCCTGCAGCTGCTGGCACAGGTCGTCACACACCCGCAGTATCGCCTCGTCGAGCTCGTCCTGGCTGGGCTTGATCGCGCTGGCGCCCGACGACAGGAGCAGCACGGTGTCGTTGGTCGAACAGCTGCCGTCGACATCGAGGCGGTCGAAGGTGAGCGCGGCGGCCTTGCGTAACGCCTGATCGAGCGCGGCGGAGTCGGCGACGGCGTCGGTGGTGATCACGCACAGCATGGTGGCCAGCGACGGGGCAATCATGCCCGCGCCCTTGGCCATCCCGCCGACGGTCCAATTGCCCGCGTGATGCAAAGCGACCTGTTTGGGCACGGTGTCGGTGGTCATGATGGCCCGCGCGGCTTCCTCACCGCCGGTGAGGCCGCCGGCCAGTTCGTGCACGATCTCGGTGACGCCGGACAGCACCTTGTCCATGGGCAGCCGGTCGCCGATCAGTCCGGTGGAGCAGACCGCGACCTCGATGGCCCCGGTCTCGGTGCCCCAGTCGCTCAACGCGGCCGCGACCGCCTCGGCGGTGGCGTGCGTGTCCTGGAAGCCCTGGGGTCCGGTGCAGGCGTTAGCGCCGCCGGAGTTCAGGATCACCGCGCGCAGGCGCCCGGTGGTGAGTACCTGCCGGCTCCACAGCACCGGTGCCGCCTTGACCTGATTGCGGGTGAACGCGCCCGCGGCGGCGTAGTCGGGACCCTCGTTGAACACCAACGCCAGGTCCAGCGCCCCGGACGCCTTGATGCCGGCGGCGATCCCGGTCGCCCGGAAGCCCTCCGGTGCGGTGACCCCCTGCGTGCGCAGCAGCCGCGTGCCGGCGCTCTGCTCGGCGTCGGGCCCGGTCACGGTGCCACACCCACGATCGAGAGTCCTTCGGTCTCCGGCCAGCCCAGCGCCAGGTTCATCGACTGCACGGCCGCGCCGCCGGTGCCCTTGACGAGGTTGTCGATCGCCGCGATCGACACCAGCGTCTTCGCGTCGTCGTCCACGGCGACCGCCAGCTGCGCGGCGTTGCTGCCGATCACGGCACCGGTCTTGGGCAGTTGGCCCTCCGGCAGCAGATGGATGAACGGCTCGGCGTCATAAGCCTTTTCGTAGGCGGCGCGGATCTCCGACAGCGGAGCGGCGGTGCGCGCGGTGCACGTCGCCAGGATCCCACGCGTCGTCGGGATGAGCACCGGGGTGAACGACACGGTGACGTCCTTGTCGGTCAGCGCGCGCAGCCCCTGGGCGATCTCCGGCGTGTGCCGGTGCTTACCACCGACGTTGTACGCCCGCGCGGACCCGATCACCTCAGCGCCGAGCAGGTCGGTCTTGGCCGCGCGGCCCGCACCCGATGTGCCGCTGACGGCCACCACGGTCACGACCGGCTCGATGAGGTCTGCGGCGACGGCGGGCCACAGCGCCAACAGCGCCGCGGTCGGGTAACAGCCCGGCACCGCGATCCGCTTCGCTTCGCGCAGACGCTCGCGCGCACCCGGGAGCTCCGGCAGCCCGTAGGGCCAGCTTCCGGCGTGCGCCGACCCGTAGAACCGCTCCCACGCCGCGGAGTCGGTGAGCCGGAAGTCGGCGCCGCAGTCGATGATCACGGTGTCGTCCCCGAGCTGCTCGGCCAGCTCCGCGGAGTGTCCGTGCGGCAAGCCGAGGAACACCACGTCGTGACCGCCGAGCACCTCTTTGTCGGTGGGCTCCAGCACCCGGCCGGCCAGCGGGAGCAGGTGCGGATGGTGCTCGGCCAGCGTCGTGCCGGCGCTTGCGGCGGCGGTCAGCGCGCCGATTGTCAGCCGCCCGTCGGCATAGGCGGGATGCCCGAGAAGAAGACGTAGGATCTCACCGCCGGCGTATCCGCTGGCGCCCGCTACCGCGACTGAAACCATGCAGACAATTCTGCATGTTTATGCAGAGCGATGCAAATTCATTACCATGAGCGGCGTTGTTCGGCGCCGACCCGTTCGGCCGCGGCTTCGACCGCCGCTTCGCGCGCGGCGCTGGCCTCGTCCTCGGTGAGGGTGCGGTCGGCGGCGCGGAAACGCAGCGCGAGCGCCAGCGACTTGCGGCCCTCGCCGATCTGCGGGCCGGTGTAGACGTCGAACAACCGCACATCTTCGAGCAACGGACCCGCCCCCGCCCGGACCGCGTCGATCACGGCGGCCGCGGCGACGTCCTCGTCCACGACGAGGCTGATGTCCTGGAACACCGCAGGGAACGGCGACACCCGCGGCGCCGGGAGCCGCTCGACGATCGGTAACGCGTCCAGATCGACTTCGACGGCACAGGTGCGCTTGGGCAGTCCGGCCCGCTCGACGACGGCGGGGTGCAGTTCGCCGGCGTAACCGACGACGGTGCCGCTGTCGCGGTCACCAAGCACCACCTCGGCGCAACGGCCGGGATGCCACGGCAGGTGCTGCGCGGGACGCAGGCTCAGCTCGACACCCGCGGCGCGCGCGATCACCTGGACCGCCTCGAACGCGTCGGCGGGTTGCACCTCGCGACCGGGACCCCACGGGCCCGCGGGCTCACGCAGCCCGGCCAACACCACGCCGACGTGTTGGGGTTGCCGCGGCAGCGACGCGTCCAGCGCCGCGATCTCTTCGTCGCTGGGTCGTCGGTCGGTCGGTATCCGTTCGAGCGCGCGGGTGTCAGGCGTGGGCACGACGACCTGCTGGATGGCGAACAGCCCGACATCGACGGCGCCGCGAGACACGTTGCGGGTCAACGCCTCCAGCAATCCCGGCAGCAGCGTGGTGGCCAGCTGCGGGCGGTCGGAGTCCAGCGGGTTGAGCACGTCGGTCGTCGCCCTGCGGTCGTCGTCGGCGGGCAGTCCCCACTGGTCGAACACGCCCGCAGGCAGGAACGGGGTGGGCAGGATCTCCACATACCCGTTGAGTCCCAACGATTTTCCGATGGCGCGCCGCCGCCTCTGCACGGAGGTCAGGCCGCGTCCGGCCGGGGCCAGCGGCAGCACCGACGGAATCTTCTCCAGGTCCTCGAGCCGCAGCACCTCCTCGACGAGGTCGGCCGGCTGGATGAGGTCGGGCCGCCAACTCGGCGGGGTGACCGTGAGCGTGCCGTCGGCGGAGACGACCCGCGCGCCGATCTGAGTGAGCCGCCGCTCGGCGGTGCCCGGCGCATAGTCGACACCCGCGGTCCGGTCGGGCAGGTCGACCGCCATGGTCACCGGCGACTGCGACCAGTCCTCGCGGGGCGGTTCACCGCGCCAGTCGGTGAGCGTGGGTTCGACCGTGCCGTCGGCGATCTCGGCCAGCAGCGTGGCGCAGCGGTCCAGCGCGGCGACCGAGATCGCCGGGTCGACGCTGCGCTCGTAGCGGCGTCCCGCCTCGCTATACAGGCGCAGCCGCCGCTGGGTGCGTGACACCGCGGCCGGATCCCACACCGCGGCCTCGAGCAGCACGTCGGTGGTGGTGTCGCGCACCTCGGTGGTGCCCGCGCCCATCACGCCGCCGATCGCCGCGGTCGCGACGTCGTCGACGATCAGCACGTCGGCGGGGTCCAGGCGGCGTTCGACGTCGTCGAGGGTCACCACGGTCTCCCCCGGTTCGGCGAACCGCACCCGGAATCCGCCGGTGACGAGGCTTCGGTCGTGGGCGTGCATCGGGTGCCCGAGCTCGAGCATGACGTAGTTGGTGACGTCGACCGCGGGTGAGATGGCCCGGATGCCGGACAACAGCAGCCGTCGCTGCATCCACCACGGTGAGACGGCGTCCGGATCGATGCCGGTCACCGGCCGCAGCCCGAAGCGCCGCACGCCGGTGCCCGGGTCGATCGACACAGGCAGCGCCTCGCCCTCGGCGGGTAGCGGCGCGACGTCGGCCGGATCGGCGTAGTCGAGGTCGTAGGCGGCGGCGATCTCGCGGGCCAGACCGCGCACCGACAGGCAGTAGCCGCGGTCCGGTGTGATCGCCAGGTGGAAGACGACATCGTCGAGGCCCAGCACGTCGGCGGCCGGGGTCCCCGGTTCGGCGGTGCCGGCAGGCAGCACCAGGATGCCCGAATGGTCGGTGCCCAGGTTCATTTCGGCCGTCGAGCAGATCATCCCGTCGGAGATCCGGCCGTAGGTCTTGCGGCTGGCGATCGTGAAGTCGCCCGGCAGTACTGTCCCGGGCAGCGCCACCACGACCAGGTCATCCACGGCGAAATTGGTTGCGCCGCAGACGATGTCACGGGGTTCGGCCTCGCCGACGTCGACCTTCACGGCGCGGATGGGCTTCTTGAACTCGGTGAGTTCCTCGATCGCGGCGACCCGACCCACCGTCAGCGGTCCGGTGACCGGACCGACGGGAATGACCTCCTCGACCTCGTGGCCGATGCGGATCAACGCCTGCTCGAGGTCGGAAGGGCTCACGTCCCAACCCGGTGCGCCGGCCTGCACGACGTCGCGCAGCCAGCTGTACGGTAGCCGCATCAGGCCCCTACCCCGAACGGCAGGGAGAACCGCACGTCACCCTCGACCATGTCGCGCATGTCCGGAATCCCGTTGCGGAACTGCAGCGTTCGTTCCAGACCCATACCGAACGCGAAGCCCGAGTAGGCGTCGGGGTCGATCCCGCAGGCGCGCAGCACGTTCGGGTTGACCATGCCGCAGCCGCCCCACTCCACCCATCCGGGTCCGCCCTTTTTGTTCTCGAACCAGATGTCGACCTCGGCCGACGGCTCGGTGAACGGGAAGAAGTGGGGCCGGAACCGGGTGCGGGCCTGCGGTCCGAATTCGGAGCGGGCGAACGCGTCGAGCGTGCCGCGCAGGTGTGCCATCGTCAGCCCCTTGTCGACGGCCAGCCCCTCGACCTGATGGAAGACCGGGGTGTGGGTGGCGTCGAGTTCGTCGGTGCGGAAGGTGCGCCCGATCGAGATTATGTAGACGGGCGGTTCGCGCTCGAGCAGCGTTCGGATCTGCACCGGCGAGGTGTGCGTGCGCAACACCTGGCGCGACCCCTCCGGCGCGATGTGGAAGGTGTCCTGCTCGCTGCGAGCGGGATGATCCGGCGGGAAGTTGAGCGCGTCGAAGTTGAACTGCTCGGTCTCGACCTCGGGCCCCTCGGCCAACTCCCAGCCCATGGCGACGAACGTGTCGGCGATGCGCTCGCCCAGGATCGTGATCGGGTGGCGCGCGCCGACCGGTTGCCGCGTCGACGGCAGCGTGACGTCAATGCGCTCCGCGACCAGCACCGCGGCGTCGCGCTCCGCGCGCAGCGCCGCCAACCGCTCGTCGTAGGCGCGCTGCGCCTCGCCGCGCGCCACATTGACGCGCTTACCCGCGTCGGCCCGGTCGGCCTTGGCTAGCGACCCAAGCGACTGGCGCGCCAACGCGATCGGCGACCGGTCGCCGAGGTGGTTGGTTTTCGCCCGCGCGAGCGCGTCGAGGTCGGCGGCCGCGTCGAAGGCGCGCCGAGCAGCGCTGACAGCCTCGGTCAGCGCTTCTTCGGACAGGTCTGCGGGCTGGTCAGCCACCCGGCGATCATAGGCGATGCGCCAGTTGGCCCTCGAACGCCCATCGGCGCCGTAGGCGGGCGACGACCAAACCCGATGCGGCGGCGACGAGCCCACACGCCGTCGCGATCGTGGCCGACGGACCGCTGGTCACCAACAGGGCGTAGCCGAACGCGACGGCGACACCCAGCAGCAGCCACCGCACCGTCGTCCAACGTCCCTCGCGGGCGAAGCGGGCGCTCGCCAGCATCCCGAGCGTCAAGGCCGCGACATGCCCGACGTCGCTGAACCCCCGCTCGATGGCGAGGGTGGCGAATCCGATCGCCAGCCACCAGCCGATCCAGGCCGGGCGCCACCGCGCCGGCAGCGCCGCGGTGAGCGAGCCCAGGACTGCGGCGGCCCCGTAGCTCATTCCGACATCCGGCGCGCGGGCCACCGAACCCGGCACCCACGCCTGCGCGACACCGGCGCCCAGAGCGGCCGCCACGAGCAGGGTGGCCCCGACATGTCCGACCGCGAACACCACCAGCAACCGGACGCTGCCCCACTGCAACTCGGCCAACGCCAGCAGGCAGATCAGCCCTGGCAGCCACACGTAGATCGGTCCCGCGTCGACCACGAACGCGCTGCCCACCAAGGTGCCGAGGCGCCCGTGGGACAGGTTGTGCAGGTTCGTGCTGGCATGGCAGACGACCCGGTCCTTGAACTCGGGTCCCTGCCACAACAGCACCGACGTCACCGACGTGAGAATGACCGCGTACGCCAGGGTCACCCGAACCGGCCCGAGACGCCCGATCACCACGAGAATCCACTATTCCCCCGCGGGGTGCTCCTCGTTGTTTCCGCCACCTGGCAAGTGCCTGAGGGTTTTCAGCCGGTACATGACGAAGTCGTTCGGCACCCCGTCCTGTTTGTGCGCGAAGACCTGGCGGCGCAGGCGTTTGGCCTCCACGCCCAGCGACGCGAACTCTTCGGCGGGGATACGGTCGAGCGTGGTCGCCGAGACCACCAATTCCCCGCGGGTCGCGCGGCTCATCACCCGCGCCGCGATGTTGACATCGACGCCCAGCCAATCCGATCCGATGCGCTGCGGGTGGCCGGTGTGCACGCCGACCCGCATGCGTGGGGTAAACCCGTCGATGTCAACGGCTTTGACCGCCTCGCGTGCGGAGATCGCCGCGCGTACGGCCGTCGTCGGGTCGGAGAACACCGCCATCAGGCCGTCGCCCATGCGCTTGACGATCTGTCCGCCCGCCTCCAGCAGCGGCGGCTCGGCGACCTGCGACACGCGACGGAGCAGCTTCAACGTCGCATCGTCGCCGGAGTTCAACGCCCACGCCGAGAAGCCGACGAGGTCGGTGAAGACGAGCGTCGCCTCGCGGTTGGCCGGTTTCCCGGAGACCCGCTCGGTGAGTGCTTGCCACACCTGCAACGCGCCGAGGCTCACTTCGCGGGTGGCGGCATTGCGTTCGAGTATCCGGTCCGCGGCGCGGGCGGCCGCCCGCGGTCCGCCCACTCCGTCGGCCGACAGTGGATCTCCGAACTCCGGATCGCCCGGCAACGCGCGGCGGGTCCGCCGCAGGAAGGCGATGACGCTCTCGTTGCGGTTGGTGTTCTTCAGCCAGCCCAAAGGCCCGGTCGACCGCTCGAACGGCTCGACATCCACGGCGCCAGCCTAAGCGGGTCGCTCGACGCCGAGCAATCTCGTCAGACGAAGCCGTCATCCGAATCACGAAAGCACGGTCAGCGAAGCAGCTGGTCACAGCGATGTGGAGGCCCAGTAGCCAAGGAATAACGGTGCGAGACGACGCGCCCCGCAAATCGTAGACAACATTCGTTGTCAGGCATTATCGTCGAGTTTGACGCCGATTCAGCGAGGAATCAGATGACCGCGAACCACAGCACCGATCCCCTTGGTCCCGACTCGTTGACGTGGAAGTACTTCGGCGATCTGCGGACCGGGCTGCTCGGTGTGTGGATCGGTGCGGTGCAGAACATGTACCCCGAACTCGGTGCGGGCGTCGAAGACCATTCGATCCTGCTGCGCGAACCGCTGCAGCGCGTCGCGCGCTCGGTGTACCCGATCATGGGTGTCGTCTACGACGGCGAACGCGCTACCAGTACCGGCGAGCAGATCAAGAACTACCACACCACGATCAAGGGCGTCGACGCCGAAGGCCGTCGCTATCACGCGTTGAACCCCGAGACGTTCTACTGGGCGCACGCCACCTTCTTCATGCTGATCATCAAGACGGCCGAATACTTCTGCGGTGGGTTGACCGAGGCCGAGAAACGTCAGCTGTTCGACGAACACGTGCAGTGGTATCGCATGTACGGCATGAGCATGCGCCCGGTGCCTGAGAGCTGGGAGGAGTTCTGCGAGTACTGGGACCGCAAATGCCGCGAGGAGCTCGAGATCAACCGCGCCACGCTCGACATCTTCTCGATCCGCATCCCCAAACCGTGGTTCGTGTTGATGCCGACCGGGCTGTGGGATCAGCTCTTCAAGCCGATGGTAGGCGCGCAGCGCTGGATCGCGGCGGGCGTTTTCGACGAAGCGCTTCGCGAGAAGGCCAACATGCGGTGGACGCCGGGAGATGAGGTTCTACTGCGGCTGTTCGGCAAGTTGGTCGAGTTCGCATTCGTGGCGGTGCCCGACGAAATCCGTTTGCATCCACGGGCATTGACCGCATACCGGCGCGCCCAGGGGCGCCTGCCCGCGAACGCCCCGCTGGTCGAGGCGCCGGCGTTCATGGCGCCGCCCAGCGACCGGCGCGGGCTGCCGATGCACTACGTCCCGCCGCGCAAGTCCCTGCTCGACCGGGCGGGCTCGCTGGTGCACACCACGTTCTCTTTGGCGGGGCTGCGTCCGGCGCGCGGACGCCATAAGGCAGCCTGAGTGCATGCTCGAATGGTCTGATGTCGATCTCGCCGTGCGCGATGCCGTGCGCGAGTTCGTCGACAAGGAAATCCGCCCGCACGTCGACGCGCTGGAAAGCGGCGAGATGGAGCCCTACCCCATCATCCGCAAGCTGTTCGCGACGTTCGGCATCGCCGACATGGCTCGCGAGTCGCTGAACAAGCGGCTCGCCCGGCTGCGCGACGGTGGCGGCGCGTCCGAGAAATCCTCGGGCGGCGGCGGCATGTTCGGCGAGGGTTCCGGCGGCATGGGGTTCGTCGTGATCAGCGAGTTGTGCCGGGTTTCGATGGGCGTGGTCACCGGCATGGGCGTCAGCCTCGGGCTGACGGTGCCGACGATCATGAGCCGGGGCACGCTGGCGCAGCAGGAGCGCTGGCTGCCGGACCTGGTCACCTACGACAAGGTGGGCGCCTGGGCGATCACCGAGCCCGACTCGGGATCTGACGCGTTCGGCGGCATGAAGTCCTACGTCGTGCGCGACGGCTCAGGAAATGGGGACTACATCCTCAACGGCCAGAAGACGTTCATCACCAACGGACCCGACGCCGACGTCGTGGTGGTCTACGCCAAGTTGGACGAAGGCGACCCGAGCGTCGACAAGCGGGACCGCAAGGTGCTGACCTTTGTGCTCGACCGCGGCATGGAGGGCTTCGTGCAGTCGAAGCCGTTCCGCAAGATGGGAATTCACAGCTCCCGCACCGGCGAGTTGTTCTTCAACAACGTGCGTCTGGGCCGCGACCGGCTGCTCGGCGAGACCGAGGAGAATTCCGCCGGCGACGGCCGCGCCAGCGCGCGCTCGAGCTTCAGCACCGAACGTATCGGCGTTGCCGCGATGTCGCTCGGTGTCATCGAGGAGTGCCTGCGGCTGTGCGTCGACTACGCCAAGAGTCGCACGCTGTGGGGTCAGGAGATCGGCCAGTTCCAGCTGATCCAGCTCAAGCTGGCGAACATGGAGGTGGCGCGGATGAACGTGCGCAACATCCTGTTTCGTGTGATCGAAGCGGCGCAGGCCGGCGTGCCGATTTCGCTGCCCGAGGCCTCGGCGATCAAGTGGTACTGCTCGCAGGCGGCCACCGACGTCGCGATGGACGCGGTGCAGTTGTTCGGCGGCAACGGCTACATGACCGAGTACCGAGTCGAACAACTGGCGCGCGACGCCAAGTCGCTGATGATCTACGCCGGAAGCAACGAGGTGCAGATCACGCACGTGGCGCGGGGTCTGCTCGGCTCCTGACGGGTCAGCGGTCCTCGACGATGAACTGCGCGGCGCGCGCGGCCATCGCCATCACCGGCCCGTTCAGGTTGCCCGCCAACATGATTGGCATCGCCGAGCAGTCGACGATGCGCAGACTGTCGATACCGCGCACGCGCAGCCGGCCGTCGACGATGTCGTCGTCGCTGGGACCCATGGCGCAGCTGCCGATGGCGTGGTAACCGCAATAGCCGCCGTCCAACGCGGAGTCGACCAGTTCGTCATCGCTGCGCGCCTGTGGGCCGGGGAACGTCTCGTGGTCGATGTGCTCGGCGATCGGTGAGTGCTCGAACAGCTCGCGAGCCCGGCGCAGCAGGTTGGCGGTGGTGCTGCGGTCGTAGTCGCTGGTGAGGTAGCTCGGGTCCAGCAGCAACGGCGCCGCCGGGTCCGCCGCGGTGATCTCGACGCTGCCCTCGGATGTGGGGCGAAGGGTGAAGCCCAGACACGACACCCCTGGCTCCCGTTCGAGGGCCACCGGCTCACCGTCGTTGTACGCCGGGATCGTGAAGGGGCCCAACAACAGTTGTCCGTCGACGCGCGGCGCGTCCGGGGTGGTCTTCATGAACGCGAGCACATCGAAGGTCGGTGTCGCCAGCGAGCCCCGGCGCCTTGCCAGATAGCGTGCGGCGCTTCTGGCCTGCCCGGATCGGCTGGACAGCTGCCGGTTGTATCCGAGCTCGGCGTTGAGGCGGTACTTCAGCGCAAAGCAGCGGTGTTCACGCATCCGCCTGCCCACGTTCTCGCGTTCGAGCACCAGCGGGACCCCGGCCCGGTCGAGCACTTCGCGCGGGCCGATGCCCGACAGTTGCAGCAGCTTCGGGCTGCCCATGCTGCCGAGGGCGAGGATCGTCTCACGGTCGGCCCGAAACTGTGAGCGCGCGCCGTCCGGCGTTCGGACGGTGATGCCGGTGGCTCGGTCGTTGTCGATGTCGATGCGGCACACCTCGGCTCGCGTGATCACGGTGAGGTTCGGCCGTCGCATCGCCGGGCGCAGGAACGCGTCGGCGGCGCTCACCCGGCGGCCCCGGCGAATGGTGGCGGGGGTGAACCCGATACGGGGTTCGTCGCTCTCGTTGATGTCGTCGAGGGGCCGGAGCCCGAGGTTCGCGCCCGACTGCACCAACTCGTGGCTCACGACGTCTTGTTCGGCCGCCACCGAGATGTGCAGCGGTCCGCCCGCGCCGCGGGTGGGTGAGGCGCCGAACGCGTTGTCCTCCATGGCTTTGAAGACAGGCAGGATCTCGTCCCAGCCCCACCCCTTGTTGCCCAGCTCCTCGAGCTCGTCGTAGTCGGCCCGGTTGCCCCGGTTGTAGACCATGCCATTGATGGAACTCGAGCCCCCGATCACCTTGCCGCGGGTCCAGAACTCGGGGCGTTGCCTGGGCCCGAACGGCGTTGTCGCGTAGCGCCAGACGTACTTCTCGTTCTCGAACAACATGCCCGAGCCCTTGGGCACGTGCAGCATCGGATGCCTGTCGAGGCCGCCGGCCTCGACCAGCAGCACCGTCGTCGCCGGGTCGGCGGACAACCGGTTCGCCAATACGCAGCCGGCCGAACCGGCGCCCGCGATGATGTAGTCGAAGCGACGCATCGCCGCACAATACTTCGCCGAGCTAAGTCTGTGGGGAGTTTAGGCGCTGATGTGACGCAGCGCGCTTCGGCGCTAGGTGCGTTGTGCCCGCGCGCTCTGATAGAGGCAGATCGCCGCGGCCGCGGCCACGTTGAGGCTCTCGGTGCTGCCCGGCATCGGGATGTGGACCCGGTGCGTCGCCGACGCCGCGAGCTCTGCCGGTAGACCGTGCGCCTCCGGCCCGAACATCCACGCCGTCGGTCCCGCAAGGTCGGCTCCCAGATCGGGGCTGTCGAGCGAGATTTCGCCGTCCACCGTGGTCGCCAGCACCCGCAGGCCGGCGCCGGCGAGTTGCGACACCGCCGCCGCAGCGTCGTTTTCGGTGACGACGGGGATGGAGAAGATGCTGCCGGTCGAGGCGCGCAGGCACTTAGCGTTGTACGGGTCGACACTGTGTCCGGCGAAAACCACGGCGTCGGCCCCCATCGCGTCGGCGATCCGGATCAACGTGCCCGCGTTGCCCGGCTCGGAGATCTCGACGGCGACCGCCACCAGTCGCGGCGACGCGGCCAGCACGTCGCCAATCGAGGTCTGCGGTGTCGTGCACACCGCGACCAGTCCGACCGGAGTCACCGTCTCCGACAGCGCCTTTGCGGCGCGTTCCGTCACCACGTGCACGGGGGCGTCGGCCAGCAGGGAACCGAACCGGTTCAGCGCGTCCTCGGTGGCGAAGACCTCGGATACGAGACCGCGCCGCAACGCCGCCTCGACGAGGTTGGGTCCCTCGGCGAGGAAGCGCGCGGCGCGGCGTCGCCCGACGTGGCGGTGCAGCTTGGCCGCAGCGACCACCCGGGCGGATCGTTCGGTGAGCGTCAGGCAGCCTCGCCCGACGGCGCGTTGACGTCCTCGGGCAGTGCGCCCTTGGCGACCTCCACCAGCGCGGTGAACGCGGCCGGATCGCTGACGGCGATCTCGGCGAGGTTCTTGCGGTCGACCTCGACCCCGGCGGCCTTGAGCCCCTGGATCAGGCGGTTGTAGGTGATGTCGTTGGCGCGGGCGGCGGCGTTGATGCGCGAGATCCACAGCTTGCGGAACTCGCCCTTGCGGGCGCGCCGGTCACGATAGGCGTAGTTGAGCGAATGCAGCTGCTGCTCTTTGGCCTTGCGGTACAGCCGCGACCGCTGGCCCCGGTAGCCCTTGGAGGCCTTGAGTATTGTCCGCCGCTTCTTCTGGGCGTTGACTGCGCGCTTGACGCGTGCCATGGGAATGTCCTTCGTTCAGGTCGTACGTATTGAGTCGGTCAGCCGTTGAGCATCTTCTTGATGCGGGCGGTGTCGTTGGCCGACACAACGGTGCGGCCGTCGAGTCGCCGGGTGCGCTTGCTCGGCTTGTGCTCGAGCAAGTGGCGGCGGTTGGCCTTCTGGCGCACGATCTTTCCGGTTCCGGTGCGACGGAACCGCTTGGAAGCGCCGCTGTGGGTCTTCGCCTTGGGCATGGGTCCTCTGCTCTGTTGTTCTAGCTGTTTCTGTCGGGTGCTGGGGTCGGCTCTGCGGAGCCTTCGGCCTGCTGCGCCGCCTTGGCGCGAGTCTTCGCGCCGCGGTGCGGGGCCAGCACCATCGTCATGTTGCGCCCGTCCTGCTTGGCGGACGTCTCGACGAAGCCGTAATCGGCGACGTCGGCGCCCAGCCGCTGCAGGAGCCGGAAACCCAATTCGGGTCGCGACTGCTCGCGGCCGCGGAACATGATCGTCACCTTCACCTTGGACCCGGCCTCGAGGAAGCGGATCACGTGACCCTTCTTGGTCTCGTAGTCGTGCGGGTCGATCTTGGGACGGAGCTTCTGTTCCTTGACGACGGTCTGCTGCTGGTTCTTGCGAGACTCGCGTGCCTTCTGAGCCGTCTCGTATTTGAACTTTCCGTAGTCCATGATCTTGCAGACCGGGGGTTTGGCATCCGGCGCTACTTCGACGAGATCGAGATCGGCATCCGCGGCGACGCGGAGAGCATCTTCGATGCGCACGATGCCTACCTGTTCACCGCCCGGTCCGATCAGGCGGACTTCAGGTACGCGGATGCGCTCGTTGACGCGGGTCTCAGTGCTGATGGGGCCTCCTACTGTTGTCTTCTAGGAGCCCACTCCATCAGCGCTCTGCTCTACCGAACAGAAAAGCCCTGCTCAAAGCAGGGCCCACAGCCGACCAGGACAGGCATTGATGCCTGTGACCGGACCGCTGAGCCGGTGTGGCCAGCGGTGGGAGGGGGACTCCACTTGCTGTCCCTGGCGTTTGCCGGGACGGTCGCGCATGCCAGTCTAGCAGGCATGACCGATGACTCGAACTCAGCTGACCTCGACAGCGCCGGCGGCTCGGCCGGCTCAGGTGATCTGAACGGCTCGGCCGTTCGTGAGCTCGCCGATATCCCCGCCGTCGAGGTGATCACCCGGTCGGCGGTGATGCTGATGAGCGCCGCGGCCGAGAAGCTCGGGCTGTCGGCCGAGAACCCGGACGACAGCCCCCATCGCGATCTGGACGAGGCGCGCCGGCTGATCACCGCGCTGGCCGGGTTGGTCACCGCGTCGGTGGAGTATCTCGGACCGCATGCCGGGCCGGTGCGGGACGGCCTGAAAACACTGCAGTTGGCCTTCCGCGAGGCCAGCGCATCACCGGACGAACCGGGCCAGGGTCCCGGCGAGAAGTACACCGGTCCCGTCTGGTCGTGAGTCGCCGCCCATTTGGCGTTCTAACCGAATAATGTCGCGGCCTATGACCGTCGCTAACGTGCCTGTGACCCGCCGCAGGTCGAGGCACTGGTGGGTGCCCGCCGCGGCCGGCTGGACGGTCGGCGTCATCGCCACGCTCTCGTTGATGGCGAGCGTCTCGCCGTTCGTGCGGTCGGTCATCCGGGTGCCGCGCGAGTTCGTCAACGACTACATCTTCAACTTCCCGGACACCAGCTTCGCGTGGGCGTTCGTGCTGGCGCTGCTCGCCGCGGCGCTGGCCGCGCGCAAGCGCATCGCCTGGTGGATCCTCGTCGCCTACATGGTGGGCGCGATCGTGTTCAACGTCGCCGGCCTGGTGTCCGGTGAAGAGTCGGTGATCGAAGACATCGGCGAGGTCATCGGGCTGGCCTTCCACATCGCCGCGATCCTGTTCCTGCTGCTGGCCCGCCGCGAGTTCTGGGCGAAGGTGCGCCGGGGCGCACTGCTGAAGGCGGCGGCCGTGCTGGTCGCCGCAATGGCGATCGGCACCGCGGTCGGCTGGGGTCTTCTCGAACTGTTCCCCGGCAGCCTGGCCCGCAGCGACCGGTTCTGGTACGCGCTGAACCGGGTGAGCGCCTTCGCGGGCGCGGACTCCTCGAACTTCAGCGGCCACCCGCACGTGCTGATCAACGCGCTGCTCGGACTCTTCGGCGCCGTCGCGCTGATGGTCGCGGCGATCGTGCTGTTCCAGTCCCAGCGTGCCGAGAACGCGCTGACCGGCGAGGACGAATCCGCGCTGCGCGGGTTGCTCGAGTTGTTCGGCAAGAACGACTCGCTCGGCTATTTCGCCACGCGCCGCGACAAGGCGGTGGTGTTCGCACCCAACGGCCGCGCCGCCATCACCTATCGCGTGGAAGTCGGCGTCTGCCTGGCCAGCGGGGACCCGGTGGGTGATCCCAAGGCATGGCCGGCGGCCATCGATGCGTGGCTTGCGCTATGTCTGGCCTACGGCTGGGCCCCGGGTGTGATGGGTGCCAGCTCGGCGGGCGCCGAGGCCTTCCGACAGGCCGGGCTCAACGCGTTGCAGCTCGGCGATGAGGCCATTCTCTATCCGGACAACTTCCGGCTCTCCGGTCCGGACATGCGCGCGGTTCGCCAGGCCGTGACCCGCGCGCGGCGCGCCGGTGCGAGTGTCCGCATACGCAGGCACCGCGATCTGGACGCCGAGGAGATGGCCGACGTCATCGCCCGCGCCGACGCCTGGCGCGACACGGATGACGAGCGCGGGTTCTCGATGGCGCTGGGCAGGCTCGGCGATCCGGCCGACGGCGACTGCCTCCTCGTGGAGGCGGTCCAGAACGCGGGTGGAAAAGATCAAGTGGTTGCGATGCTGTCGCTGGTGCCGTGGGGCACCAACGGCGTCTCGCTGGACCTGATGCGCCGCTCCCCCCAGTCGCCCAACGGCACCATCGAGCTGATGGTCAGCGAACTGTGCATGCAGGCCGAAGACATTGGCATCACCAGGATCTCGCTGAACTTCGCGATGTTCCGCTCGGCGTTCGAACACGGCGCCCAGCTCGGCGCGGGCCCGGTCGCGCGGCTGTGGCGCAGCCTGCTGGTGTTCTTCTCGCGGTGGTGGCAGCTCGAGACGCTGTACCGCTCGAACATGAAATACCAACCGGAATGGGTGCCGCGCTACGCGTGCTACGACGACGCCCGGCTCGTCCCCCGGGTCGGGGTGGCCTCGGTGATCGCAGAGGGTTTCCTGGTGCTGCCCTTCTCGCGGCGCCACGAACAGCCGCACACCGGTCACCACACCGCCGTGCCACAGAACTTGATGGCGACGGGGCTGCTGCACCACGACGGCTCGGCACCCGACGTCAGCGGCTTGGCGGCTGATCTGCCCGACGCCGAGGAAGCGCGGCTCCCGGAACAGGTGCGGGTACGCATGTCCAAACTGAAGGCGTTGCAGGACAACGGGATCGATGCGTATCCCGTCGGCACGCCACCGTCGCACACGGTTGCCGAGGCATTGGGAACCGATGTCGCGGACGACAAATCAATCACGGTGGCGGGCAGGGTGCTGCGTAGCCGCGACTACGGCGGTGTGCTGTTCGCCCAGTTGCGCGACTGGTCCGCCGAAGTTCAGCTGCTGCTGGACAATTCGTTGCTCGAGTCGACGACGACGGCCGACTTCACCCACGCCGTAGATCTCGGCGACCTGATCGAGGTGTCGGGCACGATGGGCTACAGCAAGAAGGGCACCCGCTCGTTGCTGGTGCGCGACTGGCGGATGATCGGCAAGTGCCTGCGGCCGCTGCCCGACAAGTGGAAGGGCCTGACCGACCAGGAAGCCCGGGTGCGCGCCCGCTACGTCGACCTGGCGATCAACACCGAGGCTCGCGACCTGATCCGGGCGCGAAGCGGTGTGCTGCACGCGATCCGGGAAACGTTGGTCGGCAAGGGTTTTCTCGAGGTCGAGACGCCCATCCTGCAGCAGATTCACGGCGGCGCGAACGCGCGGCCGTTCCTCACCCACATCAATGCCTACGACCTGGACCTGTACCTGCGCATCGCTCCCGAGCTCTACCTCAAGCGGCTCTGCGTGGGCGGGGTCGAGCGGGTCTTCGAGCTGGGCAGGGCTTTCCGCAACGAAGGCGTCGACTTCAGCCACAATCCCGAATTCACGCTGTTGGAGGCGTATCAGGCGCACGCGGACTACAACGTGTGGATAGACGGATGCCGCGAGCTGATCCAGAACGCCGCCGTCGCCGCCAACGGTGCGCAGGTGTTCTACCGGCCGAAGGAAGGCGGCGGGCTCGAGCCGGTGGACATCTCCGGTCAGTGGGCGGTCAAGACGGTGCACGATGCGGTGTCCGAAGCCCTCGGCGAGCAGGTCGGCCCGGAGACAGAGCTGCCGAAGCTACGCAAGCTGTGCGACGCCGCGAACATCCCGTACCTGATCCAATGGGACGCCGGCGCCGTGGTGCTGGAACTCTACGAGCGGCTGGTCGAGGACCACACCGAGGCGCCTACGTTCTACAAGGATTTCCCGACATCGGTGTCGCCGCTGACCCGCCCGCACCGCAGCATTCCCGGCGTCGCGGAGCGGTGGGACCTGGTGGCGTGGGGCGTCGAACTCGGCACCGCCTACAGCGAACTCACCGATCCGGTCGAACAGCGCCGCCGGCTGCAGGAGCAGTCGCTGCTGGCCGCCGGCGGCGACCCGGAGGCGATGGAACTCGACGAGGACTTCCTGCAGGCGATGGAATACGCGATGCCGCCCACCGGTGGCCTGGGTATGGGCGTGGACCGCGTCGTCATGCTGATCACGGGACGCAGCATCCGCGAGACGCTGCCGTTCCCGTTGGCCAAACCCCGTTGACAGCTTCTCCACAGCGCGTCACAAGGATTACCCCTCACCCTGTAGTCCGTGACACTGGTGACACTGGCGCATTCGCTGCGTGGGCACCTGTCGTTGATGCATGGGTGGATTCCCACCACGGTGCAGATCGTCGCGGCGCTCGTGCTGATCGCCGCCATCGGATGGCGAACGCGGCGGTGGCGGCTGCTGTGGGTTCCGTGGGCCGTGCTGTGCGGCGTCGCGCTCGCCGCGGCAACGTACGCCTACATCGCATCCGAGGGTCTCTCCGACAACCCTGCTCCGCGATCGCTGTGGGTGTGGGTGGCGCTGACGGGTGCGGCATGCGCCGTGCTGGTCGCGGGTTGGCGGGGTGCGCGTTGGTGGCGGCGCGGGATCTCGCTGATGTCGCTGCCGCTGTGCCTGCTGTCGGTCGCGCTGGCCGTGAACCTGTGGGTGGGCTACGTCCCGACTGTGGGGGCCGCGTGGAATCAGCTGACCGCGGGACCGCTCCCCGATCAGACCGACGCGGCGACCATGCTGGCGATGCAGCAGCGCCACCAGATCCCGGCCAGGGGCACGGTGCTGCCCGTCACCATCGGCGACAAGGCGTCCGGTTTCAAGCACCGCGGCGAACTCGTCTACCTGCCGCCCGCGTGGTACGCGACCGATCCCCCGCCGCCGCTTCCGACGGTGATGATGATCGGCGGCGAGTTCAACACTCCTGCGGACTGGGTCCGCGCGGGCAATGCGGTCGCCACGACCGACGACTTCGCCGCCGCGCACGGCGGCTATGCCCCGGTGCTCGTGTTCGTCGATGCCGGCGGGACGTTCCGCAACGACACCGAATGCGTGAACGGCAAACGAGGCAACGTCGCCGACCACCTCACCAAGGACGTCGTGCCGTTCATGGTGTCGACGTTCGATGTCAGTGCCAAACAGTCGAATTGGGGAATCGTCGGATGGTCGATGGGCGGCACCTGCGCGGTCGACTTGGCGGTGATGCATCCGGACATGTTCGGCGCCTTCGACGACATCGCCGGCGATCTGAGTCCCAACTCAGGCACGAAGGACCAGACGATCGAGCGCCTGTTCGGGGGTAACGCCGCGGCGTACGCGGCCTTCGATCCGGCGACGGTGATCGGCCGTCACGGCCGCTATTCGGGAGTGACGGGGCGCTTTGACGTCAATACCGTGGACGCGGCGCCACAGAGGAATGCGGCCGACGCGTTGTGCGGGCTCGCCGCACCGAACGGCATCAACTGCAGCGTCGTGGTTCAACCGGGTAAGCACGACTGGCCGTACGCCGCACACGCTTTTGCGACGGCCCTGCCATGGCTGGCGGCCCAACTCGGCACGCCGGGCCTCGCGGTGGCTCCGGCTCCGGCCGCGGTTCGCAGTGTCGCGATCCCACCGTCACCGCTGCGTGAGCCGCATTAGAACTTCCGGCCGTTCCGACGAATTAGGACGGGCAGTACGACTGGGTCGCGGCGCCGACGAAGAACCCGCTCTGCTCCACGGTCCAGTTCGCCGGCTCGCTGATCTCGACCGCAACCTGTTCGGGTTTCTGGCCCGCTTCCACGTAGTCACATACCGCGTGGGCGAGGCTGATTGCGTCTTTTGCGGTCGAGAACGGGATCCCTTCTTCCTTGATCACCGAAACGAAGATGTCGTCGGTGTCGTCGGCCAGGGCCGGTGCGGCGGTGCCGAGGGCCATGCCCGCACCGACGACCGCTGTGAGAATGAGGGCGCCGCGCATGGTGGCTCCTTTCGGCTGAGTAACGGCAGAACGCTACGCGCACCATGCCGCCGCCCGCGGTAGTTTCGTCAAAATTGTCACAACCGTCAGGACACGCGAACGGGTAGCGTGAGCGGCATGCCGGACGACACCACTCCGGAACCGGAGCAGGAAGCCGCGGTCGACGCCGAGGTCGTCGAGCCCACGCCTGAATCCACCGCACCGGTCGAACCGGTCGACAGCGGCTACACCCCGGGCGGCGTACCGACTTTCGACGCCGTACGGGAAAAGATCGAGACCCGTTACGGCACCGCGATCGGTGCCTCCGAACTCGCGGCTGAAACGCCCGAAGGACGCAGCGTCGCCGAACAGTACGACGAACGGCAGCGCGCTGCCGCCGAACGCCTGGAGCAGATTCGGGAGCAGATGCGCAAACAGTCCGACGAGTCTCAGTAATCCGATTCCGTGGCGAGGATCTCGGCCAGGAACGCATCCGGTCCGGGCCGGTGCAACCGCGACCGCGCGAAGGCACGCACCCGGTCGCGGGTCTGCGCCGACTCGTCGACGTCAGCACCCACCACCACCCTCGTGGTGGCCCAATCATGGTTCCACGCAACAGCTTCGGATATCGGCACGCCGTCGGTGTCGACGACGGGGAAGGATGCGTGTCCGTCCGCACCCAGCGCGCCTGCCCCGCCGGCGTTTCCCGACTCCAACCGCACCACGATGCCATGCGGGTTGCCCAGCCCCGTCAGCTCCACGTCGACCACCGCGTCCGCGCCTGTGACCCCCGGTTCGACGGACCACTCGACGGTGTCCTCGGCCGCATCGAAGACACCGGGCGGGACTGCCGCCCAGCTGATCGACGCGGTGCCGCGCGCGACGGTAGCCGCACTGTGCCCGCGTGAATCCGAGCCTGCCGCAAGGGCATAGTCGGCTCGCCAACTGCTGACCGGTTCGGCGTCGAGTGCGACACCGACGTCGTCGGCCACGTCGCGACACCGCTCTATGAGCGCGGCGACCCGCGGATCACCTTCGCGGGCCGCGGCATTGAGCGCCGCCGCATGCGGCGCGAGCAGATGGTTGATCTCCGAATCAAAGGTGTCGTCGCCGAAGTAGTCCTGAGCGGCCGCGGTCAGGAGCGCGACCTCGGCGTCGAGTAGGGCGGCGTCCAGTGTCGCGATCGCGTCGCGTTGACTCGCCGGCCACCAGCGTCGCAGCCAATGGCCGAGCGCGAGTCGGCGCAGCGGAGCCAGCGCATCGGGCGCCAAACTCACGTCGGCCACCTCCACACTGTCCTCGGGGGTGCGGCCGTCCAGCGCGGACGTCACTGCGTAGTGGCCGCTCTCGCCCACTACCCGCCACAACCAGTCGGCTCGCGCAGCGTCGGTGAACGCGATGTGCGCATCCGAGGCCTCATCGACGGTCCACGACAGAACCGCTCCGCTGACCTCCAGCACGGCCACCAATGGCGCCGGTGCGGCTGGCGATCCCGTTGTCCATAACCCCGAATCGGTCACGAGCCTCATCCGGCCACCTGCAATTCCAGCATCGTCTTGATCCGCTGGCGGTGGTCCAGGCTCACCGACCTGGCCACCCCTTCCAGCACCGCGCGCACGTCGTCGATGTCGTCGCACGGTTCCTGCCACACGTCGCGGCCGTGCAGCCGGGCCCACAACCGGCTCCGGTAGGGCCGCGCGAACGTCGCCAGGTCGTCGATCACCTGCTGCTGCCGGGGATGGATCGGCCCGCCCGCGGCGAGGTAGCGCCGGGCATGCAGCACGTAGGCCTCCTTGCGTAGCCGCGCCTGGATCTGCCGCGCCAGCTCGTAGTGCGGCTCGGCGGAATCGACCAGCGGCGCGAGACGGACCGCGACCTCGATGCCCGCGACCAGCGTCGCCTGCTTGTCCTCACCGATCAGACCCCAGGGAGCACATGCCCGGTCGACCTCTTCGGCACACAGCGTCGGCACGTCGGGAAGCTCGTCGCGGTCCATCGCCCGCCGCAGCGTCGCACGCACCCGGTCGATCACGCTCCGGTCCAGCGGGCGGTCGTGCTCCGGTCCACCGATGACGCGCGGAGGCTGCTGCGGCTCAACCGAACTCAGGCCCAGCTCGACGATCGACCAGGGCAGCTCCGCCGTAGCGCTGCGTGCCGTTGCTCCGAGGTTGTACGGCGCCGCGTCGGCGATCAGCGCCTGCCAGACCCGTTGTCGCGCAGCGGCGGCGGAGTGGCTGTCGGCGGGACCGAGCACGGTGCTCAGCCCTGCCATGAACGGACCGGTGATCTCGGTGCCCGGGTGCACGTCGCGCCAACTGCGGCTCAGTTGCCTCGTCAGTTCGGCGATGACTTTCTCGTCGGAGACGAACCGGTTCAGCACCTCGACGGCGGTGCGGTCGCGTTCGCCGTGAATGTCGCGCAGAATCTCCTCGGCTTCCGAACCGTGTTGTGCGGGAGGCCCTTTCGTCACAGCCATCTCGAAACACACAGGGAAGTAGAGCTCCTGGGCGTTTCCCGACGTGATGCGCAGCCGGCGCCGCTCGCGTTTGAGCACCTCGAACCACGCCGCGGTGTCGCGCAGCTGTGCACTGCGCCCCACGATCGCGTCGAACATCGCGTCGGCCACATCGGGTGCGACGAACGGCGCCGAGAACTCGGTGTTGGACCGGAGCCGCAGCACGAGCGGGTCGATGATCCGCTTCACGGTTCGCCGCAGTGGCCCACCGTCGTCGCTGCTGAGCACCTCCACACCGGGACCGATGGCGCGCCACGCGCGGTCGATGACCGCCCGGCGCGGATGGGCGACGGCGACGGTCGCCTCGGTGCTCATCAGGACAGGATAGAAGTAGGTCCCGCTTGTGGACAGCGAGAAAGTTGGGTTCGGTAGCGGCTCGGCCGTCCGACCCTGAAGACATGTTCACTGCGCTGTTCGCGTTCGTCTGCATCGTCTACATCGGCACCACGGCCGCTTCGTTACTGCCCAGCTGGAGGCTCTCGGTACCGGAGCCCGGCGAGGCCGACGAGCGGGTGGCCACGGCGGACGATATCCGCGCTGCGCGGGCGGAATTCGATCGGACGCTGGTGCGCAAGGGCCTGCTCACAGACGACCGGCTCGAGCTGATCCGCAGCGGGGTCCGGTCGCCGGCGGTCGTCACCGCCATGCGGCCCACGGGACAGGCCCTCGAGGACTGCCGGGAAGTCGAACTCGATGTGATGGTGAAAAAACCTGGCGGCGGGCAGTTTCCAGCTCACGAGACCACGCTGGTGCCCGCGTCCGCACTCGTCAAGGTCTCCCCCGGCAGCGTCATCGACACCTACTACCGTCCCGGCGACGAGTCCGCCGTAGCGATCTGCGTCGCGCCGGCGTGATCAGCGGGCGCCGTCGACGGCGAAACTGACCAGGGCCGCCCAATACAGCGGGCTGGCGCTGCGATCGCCGTCGCGCCAGTCCCGCATCCGCTGTCGCTGCCAGGCGTTCACCGCCCATCCGGCATCGTGGGATTCGTGAGCGCTGTCAACGGCGACGATCGCCTCGCTCATCGGATCCGCGTCGGATGCCGCGAACTGGCGGTAACCGGCCGTCGTGGGCAACGACCACAGGGTGGCGGTGACCAGTTGGGCGCCGCTCAGGATCATCGCGGCCACCAGCCCGCTGGCCTCATCGAACTGGTAGTCGCCTCCGGAGGCGCACGCCAGCAGCGCCACCCGCGGAGGGAACGGCAACCGCGCCGTCATGAGTTCACCGGCCGTCAGCGGCCGCTCCTCGGCCAGATGCAGGGCCGCGCGGTCCGCGTGGCCGGCGTCGCCGTCGGCGGCGGTCGCGTGCCCGACGTACACCATCCGGCTGGGCCGCCTGCCGAGGTGGCCGGCGAGCCAGCCGCGGTCGGCGTCCGTGCGCCGGAACAACTCGACGACGCCTTCGGTGTCCGGTAACAGCGTGCGACGGGTCCGTAGATCGGCGAAATGACGGGCCAGGACCGTATCGGGCGACGGCCGGCCCAGCACCGATCCCAGCGCCGAGTCGGGCCGCTGGCCGGGGACCCGCGGATCGAGCACGACCAGGATCGGGTCGTCACACCTGTTGTTCCAATCCGTCGACGTCCGAGGCGAATTGACGATGTTCGGCGGTGCGGCCATCAGCACCTCGACCAGTTCCATCAGCCGGGTGCCCTCGCCGTTGGGTGCCGCGAGCAGACCCCACGGCATCCTGGCCAGTTTCGCGCTCGGCGACACGAAGAGCGTCGCGGGCGGTTCCGCGTGGTCGGCCAGCAGCTGCCAGGCCGACGCCGGGAGCAGGTGTGTGCCCAATGCTCGGGCGAGCTCGAATTCGGTTGTGGGCGAGGAGAACGCCCCTGTGGTGATCGCGCGGTTCAGCGCGTCGCGCCTGGTCTCGGAGCCGACGGGGTCGGGCAGCGCCTCGGCCAGCCGCTGCATGGCCCCGGCGAGGTCTTGCTGTTCGACTACCCAGGTGACCGTCTTGGCGGGATCGCCGACGACCCGCAGGCTGGCGTAGGTCGCCACACCGACGTCGGCGAACCGCAGGACCAGGGTCTCGGTCAGGGCCACGTGGACCACGCGGGCTCGTCCGCGGTCACGTCGCGGCCGTAGCGCTCGGCCGCCAGCGCGCGGTAGCGACCGATGATCGGCGCGGTGGTCGGATCCATCACCAGCGGCGGCAACGGTCCGAGCCGCGTCAGCGACGCACCGCCGGTGATGACCGGCCCGGCAGCGACCAGCGCGTACTCCTCGGCCGACTCGACGGGCACCGCCGCGGTGGCGGTGTCGGCCCAGGCCAGGGCGTCCGCCGACCCCGGCTCGGCCGTGAACGTGCCGCGCGCGCTGTGGTATTCGATGAGTTCGCTGACGAGCTCGGTGTTGCCCCACTCCCAGGCGACCGCGAAGGCGCCCGCGAGGATCGGCGCGGACACGTGGGTGGCCCACCGCATGCGGGCGTCGGCGTCGGGAATCGCGTGCCGCACCGAGTCGACGGCCAGCGCCGCGGGCAGTTTGAGTTCGGCGGCCTTCTCGAGCTTTTCCGCGGCGTTGGCCGGATCGGCCAGCGCGTCAGCCCGCCAGATGTTGCCGAGTTGGTCGTCGAGCCGCGCGTACTGCAGCCAGCTGTGTCGCGGCCACGCGTCGAGCAGCTCGCGGGCCTGTGTGACACGCTCTTTCGCCGCGGTGAAGTCTTGACGGAAGATGTCGACCCAGCTGCGTTGCAACAGGATTCGGTGGATGTGCAGCGGCTTCTCGATCTCACGCCAGTGCCGTTCGGCGTGCCCGAGTCGCTCGTCGGCGTCGTCGAGTGCGTTCACGGAGATGCTGATCAACCCGAAGTAGAGCCAGCACCGCGAGACATCGTGTGCGCGAAGATGTTCGGCGATCGCCGGATACGCCTCGTGCACCAACGCCTGGGCTTGCGGCCGGTCCCCCGCCGACCACGCCGCCGTCGCACGTTCGAGGTGTGTACGCGCGACCGCAAGCCGCCACCCCCGCGCCTCGCCCCGCGCCCCCGCCCGCCGCAGCCAGGGTTCGGCCTCCGAGAGGCGACCCGTCTCGACGCAGAACCTGCCGTAGCCGGTGGCCCCGAGGACGAGGAGGTGGTCGTCGAACTCGTCCGGAGACGCCCCGCGGCGCTGGATGACGTCGATGACCCGTTCCCACAACGGAATCGACTTCACGTGCAGGTCGTCATCGCAGAGCGCGACCGCGCACAGGATCTCCGCGTAGGTGATCAGGAAGTGGTGTTCGGCGGCGAGTTCGGCCACGGGCTCGTCGTCGGTCAGCGCGATGAGCGTGGCCTCGGCCGTCTCGTGGTCGCCGTGCGCGGCGGCCAACCCGGTCTGCAGGAACCGGGCCCGCCGCGAGTACCGACGCACCGTCAGCTCGATCTCGGCCGGCGACATCGTCACCTGGGCGGCGGCCTCGGAATCGGTACCGGCAAGGATCCCCGAGTAGACGGCGAGGCATTCGCGCATGCGGTGCAGGCACTCCTCGGTGCCGTTGTAGGCGGTGCGAACGAGGTAGATCTCGCCGAGCAACGCGTACACCTCGAGCATCCAGTCGTCGCGGTCGGCCTGCTCGATCTGCGGGACCAGTGACAGCAACAGGTCCTTGGCCGCCTCCTCGTTGGCGGCGAACGCCAGGGAACGCGCGCGCTCGAGGTCCGCGGGGATCGCCACGGCTGAATCATAGAAAGCGGCGGGCATGCCTGGCATGCCCGCCGCTTCGGGAGGTGGATCGCTCAACTGCAGTTGACCGTGACGGTGAACGGCTTGGTGATCGACCCTGCCATCGGGTTCGAGATGTCGGCGCCGGTGGCTTCGCCGGTGATGGTGTACGTGTCGCCATCGACCTTCACCTCGGCCGACCCGACCTTGGCGCCCATGGTGTTGGTGACCGCGAGGGCATTGCCGTCGACGACCATACCCAGCGACTCGACGGTCGGCGTCGCTTCGTCGGTCATCACGATGCCCAACCCCTGCTGCCCGCCGATCGCGCCGCTGGCGACGTTGATCTTGCCGCCCTGCTTGACGCACGTGACCGTGTTGAGGTCCAGGCCCTCGAGGTCGTTGCCGTCGACCTTCACCTGCGTGCTGCCGCCGTTGCTCACACCCGCGGCGCTGGCCGCAGGGGCGCTGCCTTTGTCGTCCGAACAGCCGACCAGCACGGTGGCGCCGGCGACCAGTCCGATCAGACCCACTACAACCCGATTCATCGCTCTTCCCTTCGTTTGAACGTCGCCCCGATGGCGCCCGTCATGGAGGAAGTCAAAGCCGCGCCGGTGGCTACCGATCCCAAACTTTGTCGGCGCCCGACGGTACGGTTCGCAGGCGATGCGCAGGTTCACGGTCGACGAGCGGCGGACACGGCTGGCCCATCGGCACTTCGTGTGTGCGCCCGCCAACTCCGTCGGCGCCGTGGTCGATGGCGTGCTCGGCCTGCACGCCACCGATCCGGCCACCCCGTACCTGTCCCTGTGGGCACGGCTCCCAGTGTTCGCCGCGGCCGATCTGGACGCCGACCTCTACGAGCGGCGGACGCTGGTCAAACACCTGGCGATGCGCAGAACGCTGTGGACGGTGCGCATCGGCGACCTGCCGTTGATTCAGTCCGCGGCCAGCGACCGCGTCGCCGACAACGAACGTCGCCGGCTCATCGCCGATGCGCAGAAGGCGGGGCTCTGCGCCGACGGCGACGCCTGGCTCGAGGCGGCCGGTATGGCGGTCTTGCGGTATCTGACCGAGCACGGGCCGACGAGCGCGAAAGACCTGCGGGCGGCCCTGCCCGAGTTGGCGGGCACCTGGGATCCGGCGCCCGGTAAGCGGTGGGGTGGCGAAACGCCGCTGGCGCCGCGGATCCTGACGGTGTTGTCGGTGCGCGGCGACATCGTGCGGGGGCCCAACGACGGAAAGTGGACGACGTCGCGACCGCGCTGGGTTGTCAGCAGCGATTGGATCGGATCCGCCGACGCCGTCGACCCCCAGACGGCGCGCGCGGCGCTCGTGCGGCGGTGGCTGGCGGGCTTCGGCCCGGCCACCGTCACCGACATCAAGTGGTGGTTCGGCAACACGTTGACTTGGGCGCGGCAGGCGTTGAAGGACATCGGCGCCGTCGAGGTCGACCTCGACGGCACACCGGGATTCGCGCTAGCCGATGACCTCGACGTCGAACCCGCGCCGGAGCCGTGGTGCGCGTTGCTGCCCGGGCTAGACGTCACGACGATGGGCTGGTTCGACCGCGACTGGTACCTCGGGTCGCATCGTGAGCAGGTGTTCGACAGGAACGGCAACGGCGGACCCACCGCGTGGTGCGACGGCAGGATCGTCGGCGCGTGGGGTCAGGACGACGCCGGACGGGTCGAGCTGCGGCTGCTCGAGGACGTGGGCCGTTCGGCACGCGCCCGATTGCAGAAGCGCGCCGACGAATTGACCGAATGGCTCGACGGCGTGCGGATCAGCCCGCGGTTCCCATCGCCCCTGTCTAAGCGCTGACCTTCCTGCGTTTGCCGTTGCGCGCCTTGGGTTTCGGCCGGTCGACACCCAGGCACTCGGCGAGGAAGTGTCCGGTGTAGCTGTCCGGATTGGCCGCGACGTCCTCGGGCGTTCCCGATGCGACGAGCGTGCCGCCGCCGGCCCCGCCCTCGGGCCCCATGTCGATGATCCAGTCCGAGGTCTTGATCACGTCGAGATTGTGCTCGATGACGATCACCGTATTGCCCTTGTCGACCAGGCCGTTGATCACCTTGAGCAGCTTGCGGATGTCCTCGAAGTGCAGGCCGGTGGTCGGCTCGTCGAGGATGTACACCGTGCGCCCGGTCGACCGCTTCTGCAGTTCGGAGGCCAGCTTGACGCGCTGCGCTTCACCGCCGGACAGCGTCGGCGCCGGCTGGCCGAGCCGTACGTAACCCAGGCCGACGTCGACGAGCGTCTTGAGGTACCGATGGATCGAGGTGATCGGCGCGAAGAACTCGGACGCCTCCTCGATCGACATGTCGAGGACCTCGGCGATGGTCTTGCCCTTGTAGTGCACCTCGAGGGTTTCGCGGTTGTACCGGGCGCCCTGGCACACCTCGCACGGTACGTACACGTCGGGCAGGAAGTTCATCTCGATCTTGATGGTGCCGTCGCCGGAGCACGCCTCGCAGCGGCCGCCCTTGACGTTGAACGAGAACCGGCCCGGTTGATAGCCGCGCACTTTCGCCTCGGTGGTGGCCGCGAACAGCGTGCGGATCTTGTCGAAGACGCCGGTGTAAGTGGCGGGGTTCGAGCGCGGTGTGCGGCCGATCGGCGACTGGTCGACGCGCACCAGCTTGTCGAGCTTGTCCAGGCCCGTCACCCGCGTGTGCCGACCGGGCACCTGCCGCGCGCCGTTGAGCTTGTTCGCCAACACGGACGCCAGGATGTCGTTGACCAACGTCGACTTACCCGACCCCGACACCCCGGTCACCGAGGTCAGCACGCCGAGGGGGAACGACACGTCGATCTCGCGCAGGTTGTGCTCGCGGGCGCCGACGACCGTCAGCTGCCGCTTCCTGTCGACCGGCCGCCGGATGGCGGGCACCTCGATCTCTTCCTTACCCGAAAGATACGCTCCGGTAAGCGATTCCGGGTTCTTCAGCAGCTCCTCGTACGGACCGCTGTGCACGATCTGACCGCCGTGCTCGCCGGCCGCCGGACCGATGTCGACCACCCAGTCGGCATGGGCGATGGTGTCGAGGTCGTGCTCGACGACGATCAGCGTGTTGCCCAGGTCGCGCAGCCGGACCAGGGTGTCGATCAGCCGGCGGTTGTCGCGCTGGTGCAGGCCGATCGACGGTTCGTCGAGGACGTAGAGCACCCCGACGAGGCCCGACCCGATCTGGGTGGCGAGCCGGATGCGCTGCGCCTCACCGCCGGACAGCGTCGCGGCGGCCCGCGACAGCGACAGGTAGTCCAGGCCGACGTCGAGCAGGAACCCCAGCCGTGACTGGATCTCCTTGAGCACCTGCCCCGCGATCGCCTGCTCGCGTGCGCCCAGCGTCAGCGCGTTGAGGAACTCCGAGCAATCCGCGATCGACAGCTCGGCGACCTCGGCGATGGACTTCGCGCCGAACTGCCCCGCCGTCAGCGACACCGCGAGGATCTCGGGCTTGAGCCGTGTGCCCTCACATTCCGGACACGGCACATCGCGCATGAAGCCTTCGTAGCGCTCCTTCATCTGCTCGGAGTCGGTCTGCTCCATCCGACGCTGCAGGAACGCCATCACGCCCTCGAAATCGGCGTAGTACGAACGTGTTCGGCCGTAACGGTTCTTGTACCGCACGTGCACCTGTTCGTCGCAGCCCTCGAGGATCGCCTTGCGCGCCTTGGCAGGCAGCTTCTTCCACGGCGTGTTCACGTCGAAACCGAGCGCGTCGCCGAGACCGGCCAGCATCCGGGTGAAGTACTCCGCCGTCTGCCCCATCGACCACGGTGCGATCGCGCCCTCGGCCAGGGTCAGGTCCGGGTCGGGCACGACCAGCTCGGGATCGACCTCCTTGCGGATGCCGAGCCCGGTGCACTCCGGGCACGCCCCGTAGGGCGAGTTGAACGAGAAGGAGCGCGGTTCGAGGTCGTCGACGGCCAGCGGGTGGCCGTTGGGGCAGGCCAGCTTCTCGGAGAACCGCTGTTCGCGGTGGGGGTGGTCGTCTTCGCGGTCGACGAACTCCAGCACGACGATTCCGTCGGCCAGGTTGAGCGCCGTCTCCACCGAGTCGGTCAACCGCTGCTTGGCGCCGGCCTTGACCGTCAGGCGGTCGACGACCACCTCGATGTCGTGTTTCTCCTGCTTCTTGAGCTTCGGCGGATCGGTGAGCGGATACACCACGCCGTCCACCCGCACGCGGCTGTAGCCCTGGGTGTTCAGCTTGTCGAACAAGTCGACGAACTCGCCCTTACGGGTGCGCACCACCGGCGCGAGCACCTGGAACCGCAGGCCCTCGTCCATCGCGAGCACCTGATCGACGATCTGCTGAGGGGTCTGGCGGGCGATGCGCTCACCGCAGATCGGGCAGTGCGGCGTACCCGCGCGGGCGTACAGCAGACGCAGGTAGTCGTAGACCTCGGTGATGGTGCCGACGGTCGACCGGGGGTTGCGGTTGGTCGACTTCTGGTCGATGGACACCGCGGGCGACAGGCCCTCGATGAAGTCGACGTCGGGTTTGTCCATCTGCCCGAGGAACTGGCGCGCATAGGCGGACAACGACTCGACGTAGCGCCGCTGGCCCTCGGCGAAGATCGTGTCGAATGCCAGCGACGACTTCCCCGAACCCGACAGCCCCGTGAAGACGATCAGCGCGTCGCGTGGTAAATCAAGATCGACGCTTCGCAGGTTGTGCTCGCGCGCACCCTTGACGACAAGGCGGTCAGCCACCCGGTTCCCTCCCGAAGAGATAGTTCAAAGCCACTCTATGTGGACCCACCGACAAGCCCCAGACAAGCCGGATACCGTGAGGACATGACCGTCGTCGACGACAACTACACCGGCCACGTCGAACCGGGGACCGGCGCCCGGCGCACCCTTCCCGGCGCTTCGATCGTGAAGGTCTCGGTCGGCCCGATGGATAACAACGCGTACCTGATCACGTGTTCCCGAACCGGGGAGACACTGCTGATCGACGCCGCGAACGATGCGCCGGTCCTGCTCGAGGTGATCGAGCAACACGCGCCGAAACTGTCGCTGATCGTCACCAGCCACCAGCACTTTGACCACTGGCAGGCGCTGGAGGAAGTGGCCAAGGTCACCGGCGCCCCCACGGCGGCGCACCAGCTCGATGCCGAACCGCTGCCGGTCCGCCCCGACCGGATCCTCGCCCACGGCGACACCGTCGAGATCGGCGACCTGTCCTTCGACGTCATCCACCTGCAGGGCCACACCCCCGGTTCGGTGGCGCTCGCGCTCGACGGCGCCGACGAGGCGACCCACCTGTTCACCGGCGACTGCCTGTTTCCCGGCGGTGTCGGCAAGACGTGGGAGGACGGTGCCTTCGACCAGTTGCTTGGCGACGTGACCCGCCGTGTCTTCGACGTCTACGGCGATTCGACCGTCATCTACCCGGGCCACGGCGACGACACCACGCTCGGCACGGAACGCCCGCACCTGGCCGAGTGGAAAGAACGCGGTTGGTAGAGGCGCCGATCGCGGTCGTCACCGGCGCCAGTCGCGGTGCCGGGCGCGGGATCGCTCACGCGCTGGGCAGCCACGGCTGCACGGTGTTTGTGACGGCGCGGTCCGAGTCGATCCACGAGACCGCCGAGCAGGTGACGGCGGCCGGGGGCACCGGGATCGCCGTCCGCGTCGACCATGCCGACGACGAGCAGACCAAAGCGCTGTTCGAACGGGTCGGGCGGGAACACGGCCGGCTGGACATTCTGGTGAACAACGCGGTGACCCTCCGCGAGGAGATGATGGGCCGCACCCGGTTCTGGGACGAACCCGTCAACGTCATCGACACCCTCGACGTGGGCCTGCGCAGCAGCTACGTCGCGACCGTCTACGCGGCCCCGCTGATGCTGCCGCAGCGCCGCGGATTGGTGGCTTTCACCTCCGCGCCCGGATCGGCCCACTACGTGTTCGGCCCGGCTTACGGCGTGCACAAGGCGGGAACCGACAAGATGGCTGCCGACATGGCCGTCGATTTCAGGGACTTCGGCATCGCGACGGCGTCGATCTGGATGGGTGTCCTGCTGACCGAACGCTTCAAGCAGCTGGTCGCGGCCGCGCCCGACAAGCTCGCCCATCTGCTCGACAACACGGAGACACCGGAGTTCACCGGCCATCTGATCTGGGCCTTGTTCAACGACCCCCGGCTGATGGACAAGAGCGGCCAGACCTTCATCGGGGCGGAGCTGGCGGCCGACTACGGGGTCAAAGACGCCGGCGGCCGCGAGCCGCCGTCGTACCGCGACCTGCACGGAATTCATCCGATCAGGCAATTCGACCGCGTATTGCGGTGACACTGATGGTGTGGACGGCGCGCGGTGCCCGTCGTGTGGCACCGAAGTGGGGACGCGGGCCAAGTTCTGCAGCGAGTGCGGAACACCGCTGAGCCGTGCCGCCGGGTCGGCCGAGTACAAGCAGGTGACGGTCCTGTTCGCCGATGTCGTGCATTCGATGGACATCGCCAGAGCCGTCGGCCCAGAGCGGCTGCGCGAGATCATGGCCGACCTCGTGGACGTGGCCAGCGCAGTCGTCGCACGATACGGCGGCACGGTGGACAAGTTCACCGGCGACGGCATCATGGCGGTCTTCGGCGCGCCGCTCGCGCTCGAGGACCACGCGGTGCGCGCGTGCCTGGCCGCGCTGGGCATTCAGGCCGAGATGCACGCCGTCGCCGCCGACATCGCCAAGCGCGACGGCGTCGACCTACAACTGCGCATCGGACTCAACTCCGGGCAGGTGATCGCCGGCGAAATAGGTTCCGGCGCTTTGGGTTACACCGCGGTCGGGGAACATGTCGGGCTGGCTCAACGGATGGAGTCGACAGCCCCGCCGGGCGGGGTGATGCTCAGCGCGTCGACGGCGCGGCTGGTGGAGTCGGTGGCCACGCTCGCTGCGCCGGAGTCGGTGCACGTCAAGGGCGGCGGCGGACCCGTACCCGCCCGTCGGTTGCTGAGCATCGGCCGCGAGCAGGTCACGCTGCGATCCGAGGCGGCACTGGTCGGGCGGCGGTGGGAGAAGTCGGCGCTCGAAGGCTTGCTGGACAGGGCGATCGCCGGTCAGGGCGCCGTGGTCGGCATATCCGGACCACCCGGTATCGGCAAGAGCAGGCTGACACGCGAGCTCGCGGCGACCGCGGTCGGCCGAGGAGTGCCGGTGTACACCACGGCATGCGAGTCACACACCACCCAGGTGCCGTTCCACGTGGTGGCCCGGCTGCTGCGGGCGGCGACCGGCGTCGAGAACGTAGATGCGGCGTCCGCCCGTGCCCTGATCGAAGCGGGGACCTTCCCCGACGCCGGCCGCGACGACGTAGCGCTCCTCGAGGACATGCTGGGCATCGCCGATCCCTCCGCCGAACCGCCGCGGATCGACGCTGACAGCCGTCGGCAACGCCTGATCGCACTGGTGAATTCGGCCACCCTGGCCACACCGGCGCCTGCGCTCTACATCATCGAAGACGCCCACTGGATCGACGAGTCCAGCGAGTCCATGCTCGCCGCGTTCCTCACCGTCATCCCCCAGACACCGCTGCTGACGGTGATCACGTACCGACCCGAATATCGCGGATCGCTGACCCAGGTGCCGGGGACACAGACCATCGCGCTCGGCCCATTGAACGACGCAGAGACCGCCGACCTGGTCTCCGCCCTGCTCGGACCGGACCCGTCCGTGCGTCAGCTCACGCAGACGGTCGTCCAAAAGGCGGTGGGTACACCGTTTTTCGCCGAGGAGATCATTCGCGACTTCGTGGAACGCGGCGTTCTGCAGGGGCGCCGAGGGTCGTATGCGTCGACGGCGGAAGCCGCCGATGTCAGCGTGCCCGCCACGCTGCAAGCGACGATCGCGGCCCGCATCGACCGACTCGATCCCGCCGCGAAACGCACCCTCAGTGCGGCGTCGGTCGTCGGATCACGTTTCGGCACAGAGCTGTTGAGGGCGCTCGACATCGAACCGCGCCCGGCCGAACTGCTGACGGCTCAGCTCATCGACCAGGTCACGTTCACCGACGAACCAGAGTTCGTGTTTCACCATCCCCTCATTCGCGCGGTCGCTTACGAGGCGCAGCTCAAGTCCGAACAGGGCCGAATTGCACCGCCGGGTGGCCGCCGCGATCGAACGACGAAGCGCAGACAATCTCGACGAGAACGCGGCCCTGATCGCCGAACATGCCGAGGCCGCAGGCGATCTGCACGCCGCATTCGGCTGGCATATGCGCGCGGGCGGGTGGTCGAACAATCGCGACGTCTCGGCCGCGTTAGTCAGTTGGGAGCGCGCGTGCCGGGTCGCCGACGCTCTGCCCGAGGACGATCCGGAACGCAATACGATGCGCATCACGCCCCGCACCTTCCTCTGCGCGACCGGCTGGAGGGTGGCCCGCGAGTGCGGCGCACGCTTCGAGGAACTGCGCCAGCTCTGCGACTTGACGGGAGACAAGGCCTCGTTGGCGTTCGCCATGATGGGACCGATGTCGGACTTTCACTTCCGAGGCGAGACACGGGAGTCGTCGCGGATGGCCACCGAACAGATGGCGCTCCTCGAATCGATCGGCGATCCCGGCCTGACGGCGCAGGCCGCCTTCGGCGCCATCGGGATCAAGATCCAAAACGGTGACTTGGCAGACGGATTGCGGTGGGCGGAGAACACCATCGAGTGGGCCGCCGGCGACCTCACCAAGGGCAGCCTCGTGGTGGGCTCGCCGCTCGCGCTCGCCACGGCGTTGCGGGGGTTGGCCGGGTGGTGGTTCGGCCTTCGAGGATGGCGGGATGACGTCGATGCCGCGTTCGCCTTGGCGGAGGAAAGCAACGAACCGCTCACCATCGCGCTCACGACCTCGTGGAACCTGGGGCTCGGTGTGGCCTTCGGTGCGGTCGCGTGCGACGGATCGGCGGTCGCGAAGGCCGAAACGACATTGAGAACCGCGGAGGCGTTCTCCTACGGCTACGCCGGAGAGATCGCGAGGTATGTACTCGGTGGACAACTGTTGTATCAGGACGCCGTGGACGACTGGGACCGCGGACTTCAGATGGTTTCTGAGGTCAGGGAGGCGTGGACCAGCAACCGGACGATGTTGGTCGAGGTCACGTTCATGGACGCCCTGCTTGGGCTTGACCGGGCCAACCGTGGTGACTTCGACGCGGCGCTCCCTCTCATCCGAGAAACCGCCCAGACGATGCTGGCCCGGCGGCAATACACGTACTGGATTCCGGTGATCGGTTTCCTCGTGGACACATTGCTCAAGCGCGGAGCCGATGGAGACGCCGTGGAAGCCGCGGCTGCCGTCGCCGAGTTGGAGCGCGCGCCGCTCGAAGGATCGGCCATCCGCGACGTCTGGGTCCTGCGCTTGAAAACACTGCTGGCCCGGGCCTGCGGCGAGGAGACCGCGTATCGCCAACTCGGCCAACGTTATCGGGAGATGGCCGACGACCTCGGGTACGAGGGTCATCAGAAGTGGGCCGCGGCGCTGCCCTGATCAGGCGGGCACCGTCCAGGCGACGGGTAGTCGTTTGATGCCGTGCACGAAAGCCGAATGCTGGACGGCCGGTTCCTCTGCGGCGACGATGTCTGGAAGCCGGCGGTGGAGCTCTTCGAACAGCACCCGAATCTCGCGGCGCGCCAGGTTGGCGCCCAGACAGAAGTGCGCGCCTCCCGCCCCATATCCGATGTGCGGGTTGGGATCCCGGGACACATCGAACAGCCACGGATTGTCGAACTTGGTCTCGTCGCGGTTGCCCGAGTTGTACCACATCGAAATCTTGTCACCGGCGTGCATCGTGATGCCGCGCATCTCGATGTCCTGAGTCAGGTTGCGCCGCATGAAGATTACGGGCGAGGCCCACCGGACGATCTCCTCGACCGCGGTGGCGGCCAGACCGTCGAAGTCGGCCCACCATCTGGCTCTCTGCTCGGGATATCGGGTCAGTGCCACGAGACCGTGACTGATCGCATTGCGTGTCGTCTCGTTGCCCGCCGCCGACAGCAGGATGAAGAAGGATGCGATCTCGTCGGATGTCAGCCGTTCGCCGTCGACTTCCGCCTGTACCAGATTCGTGGTGAGGTCCTCTGTAGGGTTGGCGCGCCGTTCCTCGGCCAGCTGCACGCCGTAGTGGCCCAGTTCCGTTACCGCGCTGACGATCTCCTCGAATCCCCCGGCCACCACTTCGTCGTCGCCGGCGCCCAGGGTGACCGACGTCAGGTAGAAGATGCGCGCTTCGTCCTCTTCCGGGATGCCCATCATGTCGCAGATGATCTGCAGCGGCAGCAGCCTCGACACCTCGGCGACGAAGTCGGCTTGCCCGTCCGGATGGTCGGCGATCAGCTTGGTCACGATCCGCTGCGCCCGCTCACGCACGCTGTCCTCGATGCGCGCCACCACCTTGGGCGTGAAGGAGCGGTTGACGATCTTGCGGAGCCGGAGGTGACGCGGGTCGTCGAGGCTGATCATCGAACCCACGTACTCGGCGACCTCGGCGGGCACGTCCGTGAGCGCCGTGCTGGTCGGTACGGAGCTGAAGATCTCGGGGTGCCTGCTGGCGTGGTGGATGTCGTCGAGCGTCGTCAACGCCCAATGACCGGACCCCGCGGTGAAGCCCGGGAACTCCGGCGCGTCGAAGAAGGCGATCGGCGCTTCGCGACGCAGTGTCGCGAACGCGCCGTCGCGTGCGTCGTCGTCGCGCTCCCAGAACTCGAGGGAGCCGAGGTTGACGTCGGCGAGAGGTACGACCGGGGGCGGGACACCGTTCTCGCGCGGTGCGATTCCTGACCTGGCCACTGTTGCAGTCATAATTGGCCTCCCCGTCGAGCGCATTGTCCCACCCGGACAAGGCCTGCACCGGAAGTTGGGCGGCCATCTGACGATCGGCGATGTGAACTTCGCTAGATTGCCTGGTGAGGAAGAAAGGGCAGACATGAACACCGATCAGTTGAAGAAGGCGCAGAGCGGCGCCGGGTTCATCGCGGCGCTGGACCAGAGCGGCGGCAGCACCCCCAAGGCGCTGAAGCTCTACGGGATCTCCGAGGACGCCTACTCCGGCGACGACCAGATGTTCGACCTGGTGCACGAGATGCGCACCCGGATCATCACCAGCCCGGCCTTCGACGGAGACCGCATCATGGGCGCGATCCTCTTCGAGATGACGATGGACCGCGAGATCGAGGGCCGCCCGACGGCCGATTACCTGTGGAACGTCAAGAACATCGTGCCGTTCCTCAAGATCGACAAGGGTCTGGCCGAGGAGAAGGACGGCGCGCAGACGATGAAGCCGATGCCCGGCCTCGACGATCTGCTCGACCGCGCCGTCGAGAAGGGAATCTTCGGCACCAAGGAGCGTTCGGTCATCAAGCTGCCCGGCGCCGGACTGGACGCCGTGGTGGCGCAGCAGTTCGAGGTCGCCGAGCAGGTGCTCGCCAAGGGCCTGGTGCCGATCATCGAGCCCGAGGTCGACATCAAGAGCCCGAAGAAGGCCGAGGCCGAGGATCAGCTCAAGGCGGCTCTGCTCGACGGGGTCAACAAGCTCGGCGACAAGAAGGTCATGCTCAAGCTGACGCTCCCCGATACCGACAACCTGTACAAGGAGCTGGTCGATCACCCGAACGTGCTGCGGGTGGTCGCACTGTCCGGTGGCTACAGCCGCGATGAGGCCAACGAGAAACTGTCGCGCAACATCGGGGTCATCGCGAGCTTCTCGCGCGCACTGACCGAGGGTCTGACGGCTCAGCAGAGCGATGAGGAGTTCAACTCCACGCTCGATCAGGCGATCGCGAGCATCGCCAAGGCGTCGAGCACCTGATCTGATCTCGCTGCGGGGTCACGCGCCGGCGATCGTCGCCGGCGCGTTCCCCGCGCTCGCGTTTCCCGCCCCCGCTCTGTGGTGGCTGGCCTGGTTCGCGCTGGTCCCGCTGTTGCTCGTGTGCCGCGCCGCCCCCACGACCGGGCAGTCCGCGGTCCGGGCGTGGTTGGCGATGGCGGTGTTCGTCGGCGTCACCCAGTACTGGCTGTGGCCGAGCGCCGGTCCGCTGCTGCTCGTGCTCGCGGCCGGATTCGGTTCGCTGTGGCTGCCGTTCGGGTGGGCGGCACGCCGCCTGCTCGCCGGCGAACTCACCACTGCCAGGGCCTTGGTTGCCGTGGTGGTGCTGCCCAGCATGTGGGTGCTCGCGGAGGCGGTCCGGTCGTGGGACCGCCTCGGCGGGCCCTGGGCTGTCCTCGGCGCATCGCAATGGAATCAGCCGGCCACCCTTGCTACCGCCTCCCTCGGCGGCGTGTGGCTCGTCAGCTTCCTCGTCGTCGCGGTCAACACCGCACTCGCCTCGGCCCTGGTACGGCGCTCCGCGGTGCCCGCGGCACTCGCGCTGGCTCTGTTGGCCGCCGGCCCCGCGTGGTTCTGGTGGGGACCGGCACCCACGCCGGGCTCCACGGTCCGCGTCGCGCTCGTACAGCCGGGTGACATCGACGAATCGAGCGCGCGCCAGGCGGCGAGCGAAGCGTTGACCCAGGAGCTTGTGGGTCGACGGCCGGACCTGGTCGTGTGGGGCGAGAGCAGTGTCGGCGTGGATCTCGCCACCCACCCCGACGTCATCTCGCGCCTGGCCGACCTGTCCCGGCGGGTGGGTGCGGACCTGCTGGTCAACGTCGACGCCCGGGCGGCGTCGGGCGGCATCTACAAGACGTCGGTGCTCATCGACTCCGGAGGCGTGCGCGGCTCGTACGCCAAAACCCGTCTGGTGCCGTTCGGTGAGTATGTGCCGTTGCGGCCGTTGATCGGCTGGGCCACCTCGAACAGCGGAGCCGCCGGCGAGGACCGGCGTCGCGGCGACGGACCCGTCGTGCTGCACACCCACACCGTCGCGATCGGACCGCTGATCAGCTTCGAGACGTTGTTCTCCGACCTCGCGCGGTCACAGGCGCGACAGGGCGCCGAGCTGCTCGTCTACCAGAGTTCGACGTCGTCGTACCAAGGCAGTTGGGCCCAACCGCAATTGACGGCGATGCCCGCCGTTCACGCGGTCGAGGTGGGCCGTCCCGCGGTTCATGCGGCGCTGTCTGGGGTCAGCTCGGCGTTCGACGCGCAGGGACGCAGGTTGGCGTGGTTGCCGGCCGCCGAGCGCGGGGTCGCCGTCGTCGACATCCCGCTGGATGCGCGGACCACCCTCTATCAGCGATGGGGTGCGTGGCCGATCGCGGCTGCCCTGGCGGTGGCTACGGCGTGGTGTGCACGATCAGCACGTCGGTCTTGGACCGGCGTGCGACGTTGGCTGGGACGGAACCGAGCAGCCTGCCCGCGATGGTGGAGAGGCCGACGTTTCCGACGACCAGGAGGTCGGCCTTGACCTCCTCGGCGAGTTCGACCAGCGCATCGACGGGGGCGCCGACAACGGCCTTCTCCTCGACGTTCTGGGCGCCCGCCTGGTGGGCACGTTCCTTGGCCTCGCGCAGGATCGCGTAGATGGGCGCGTTGCCGGACATCTTGTAGCCCTCGTCCTTGAGCACGTCGGCCGCTCGCTGGTCTTCGTTCTGGGGGAAATACGCCGTGGCGACGATCAGCCTGGCATCGGCTCCGGCGATATGGCCGGCCTTCTCCACCGCCCGCAGCGACGAGTCGGACCCGTCCGTGCCTACCAAGACGGTCTGATACGCGCTCATCCATATCCTCCCAGTGTCAGTTCCGTTGCCACCCGGAACAGTAGCCGCTCGAGTGGCAGTTTCCTGCGATTTCGTCCTACTTCGGTCTCAAGGTCACCCTGGACTATCCCAGGTGACGCCGCCTACACCTACCCGCG
>NZ_LZSQ01000070.1 GCF_001665535.1 Mycobacterium sp. 852002-51961_SCH5331710 | reverse complement strand
CGAGGAACAGCACGTCGAGCAGTCCGGGACCGAACCCGTGCTGTTCGGCGAGAGTGTCGAGCGTGCGACCGCCGTCGAGCAGATGCGTAGCGAACGAGTGCCGCAGCACGTGCGGCGACACCGCGGCGGTGATACCGGCCCGCTCGGCGGCGTCCTGCAGCACCTGCCAGGCGCTCTGCCGCGACAGCCGGCCGCCGCGGGCGTTGAGGAAGATCGCGGGGGTGCCCCGTCCACGGCGCGCCAGATCCGGGCGCCCCCGCACGAAGTACGCGTCCAGCGCGGTGACGGCGGGTCTGCCGATCGGGACCAGCCGGTGTTTGCCGCCCTTGCCGCGCAGCAGGACCGAGCGCGCACGGGTGTCGACGTCGTCGATGTCGAGGCCGACCGCCTCCGAGATCCGGGCTCCGGTCGAGTACAGCAGTTCGAGCAGTGCCCGGTTACGCAGAGTGAGCGGGCTGTCGGCGTCGCTGTCGCCGCCCGCCGCCTCGAGCAGGGCGAGCACCTCGTCGATCGAAAGGCTCTTGGGCAGCCGCCTGCTCGGGGTCGGGGGCTTGACCTCCGAGGCGACGTCCAGCTCGGTCAGCCCCTCGGCGGCCGCGAAGCGGTGCAGGCCGCGGACCGCGATCAGCGCTCGCGCGGCAGAGACGGCCGACAGCGGAACCGTGCCGGCCTCGGCATCACCGCGGCGCAACGCCACCAGGAACTCGCTGACATCGGTCTCGGTCACCTTGGTCAGATCATCGACGCCGCGCGCAGTCAGGTGTTCGATGTAGCGACGCAGATCGCGTCGGTAGGAGCTCAACGTGTTGGCGGCCGCACCGCGTTCGATGGTCAGGTGGTCGAGATAACCCTGGACCTGACCTTCGAGCGCGGAGGTGAACGTCGTCACGGATGCCCCTGGCGGCGGCCGAACGAGGTGGGGCGATCGATCCACGGCGCGTCGACGTCCCGCAGCAACGCTGGGTCTGTGAGGGTGTGGGCGGCCAGAATGCCGCTCACCGCAATGGAATTCACGATCTCGCCGGTGAACACCAGGCGCACCGCCTCGTCGAGCGGATACCACCGCAACGTCAGGTCGGCTTCCTCGTCGTGGGCATCGGGGCGCCCGACGTCGGTCAGCCCGGTGGCCAGGTACACCCGCACGCTCTCGTCGCTGAAGCCCGGCGCGGAGTCCAGGTCGACCAGCACCCGCCAGTCGGTGGCCGAGAGTCCGGCCTCTTCCTTGAGTTCGCGCGCGGCCGTCACGTGTGGCGGTTCGCCGCCGAGGTCGAGCAGGCCGGCGGGCAGCTCCCAGAGGCGTCGCCCCAGCGGATGCCGGTACTGGTAGACCATCGCGATGTTGCGGTCGTCGTCCATCGCGAGCACCGCGACGGCGCCGTAGTGCTCGACGACCTCGCGGCGGGCGGTGTGCCCGCCGGGCATGCGGACCTCGTCGGCGCGCAGCGCGAAGATCTTCCCGACGTAGAGGGTTTCGGAGGCGACCGTCTCGAAGTCGTGGTCAGCCACGGGTCGCGGGCTCTTGCAGCAGGGCTCCGACCTCGTCGGCATGCTCGACGCCGTTGGAGCGCTGCTCGGGGATGTCCATGCCGGGGAGCCGCTCCTCCGCCTTGTAGTCGAGCGCCGCCCCGACGAACGCGACGAACAGCGGATGCGGCCGGGTGGGCCTGCTCTTGAGTTCGGGGTGCGCCTGGGTGCCGACGATGAAGCGATGCACGTCGCGCGGGTACTCGACGAACTCGACGAGGTGCCCGTCCGGGGAGGTCCCGGAGAAGCGCAGACCGCTCTCGGCGATGCGGTCGCGGTACTGGTTGTTCACCTCGTAGCGGTGACGGTGCCGCTCCGACACCTCGGTGGCGTCGTAGGCCTCGGCGACGATCGAACCTGCTTCCAGCACAGCGGGATACGCGCCCAACCGCATCGTGCCGCCGAGATCGGCCTCGCCGGCGACGGCGTCGCGCTGATCGGCCATGGTGGAGATCACCGGGTGCGGGGTGGTCGGATCGAACTCCGCGGAGTTGGCCTCGGCGATGCCGACCGAACGGGCCGCCTCGATCACGATGCACTGCAGGCCCAGGCACAGCCCCAACACGGGCAGGCCCCGCTTGCGGGCGTACTGGATCGCGCCGATCTTGCCCTCGATGCCGCGGATGCCGAAGCCGCCCGGAATGAGTACGCCGTGCACGTCGGCCAGTGCCGCGGCCGCGTCGCCGTCGACCTCGCAGTCGTCGGAGGCCACCCAGCGCATCTCGACCTTCGCCCGGTGCGCGAACCCGCCCGCCCGCAGCGCCTCGGCCACCGACAGGTAGGCGTCCGACAAGTCGATGTACTTGCCCACCAACGCAATTCGTACCGTCTCGTGCGGTTCGTGCACGCGCTGAAGCAGGTCGTTCCACTGCGTCCAGTCGACGTCGCGGAACGGCAGATTCAGCCGACGCACCACGTACGCGTCGAGTTCCTCGCGGTGCAGCACCTTGGGGATGTCGTAGATCGAGGGCGCATCGGGGGTCGAGATGACCCCGTCGATGTCGACGTCGCACATCAGCGCGATCTTGTTCTTCAAGGGTTCGGGCACGTCGCGGTCACACCGCAGGATCAGCGCGTCCGGGGTGATACCGATGCTGCGCAGCGCGGCCACCGAATGCTGCGTCGGTTTGGTCTTCAGCTCCCCCGACGGCGCCATGAACGGCACCAGCGAGCAGTGCAGGAAGAAACAGTTCTCGCGGCCCACCTCGTGGCGGACCTGCCGCGCGGCCTCCAGGAACGGCAGCGATTCGATGTCGCCGACCGTGCCGCCGATCTCGGTGATCACCACATCGGGGCGGCGACCGTCGACGTCCGGCGCGGCCATCTCGAGGATGCGGGCCTTGATCTCGTCGGTGATGTGCGGAATGACCTGCACGGTGTCGCCGAGGTACTCGCCGCGGCGCTCCTTGGCGATGACCGACGAATACACCTGTCCCGTCGTGACGTTCGCCGATCCGGACAGGTTGCGGTCGAGGAAGCGCTCATAGTGCCCGACGTCGAGGTCGGTCTCGGCGCCGTCCTCGGTGACGAACACCTCACCGTGCTGGAACGGGTTCATGGTGCCCGGGTCGACGTTGAGGTAGGGGTCGAGCTTCTGCATCGTGACCTGCAGGCCGCGCGCGGTCAGCAGCTGGCCGAGACTCGACGCGGTGAGCCCCTTGCCGAGCGAGGAGACGACGCCGCCGGTGACGAAGAGGTGCTTGGTGGCCGTCTGGGGGTGCTTGCGTAAGGGTTTCACTGAAAGGCACCTCCGTGACGACGGGCAGGGCTTACGTTCCTAGGCTGATTCCTAGTTTGGGGCCTGCCGACCCACGGAACCCCACCCTAACACCGAGGCCGACACCGCGTCGGTGACGCGCCGAGGGCCCGAGCGTCACTGCGGGACGGTGACCGACGTCGACCCCTGGCCGATGCCGTACTGGCCAGGCCGTCCGCCGTTGACCAGATCACTCAACGCCAGCACCGAGGTGATGCGCCCGGCCTCGGTGTCCACGTCGTCGACCGTGGTCACCGCCGAGGTCAGCGCGGGGTCCGAGCGGGTCACGGCGATCGCCGACGTGCCCGACGCCGAGCCGTCCCGGCCCACCAGCACCGTGCCCGTCCCGTGCGGGGCCAGCCCGCCGGCGAATCGGGCGACGGTGGCGCCGCGGTTACCGGCGTCGTCACCCAGCGGGCCGCCGGTCACGATCAGCGCGGTGTTCGCCGCGCCGACCCGGTCGCCGTAGGTGATGAAGCCGGTGTCGCGCAGCGTCGCGAGCACCGTTTCGCGCTGGGTGTCGTCGACGGTCTGCACCTTGGGGTCGCGATTGATCAGCAGCGCGATGCCCAGCAGGTCACCGGCCTGCGAGCCCTGGTCGACCGATGTCGTGCTCAACTGCTTGCCCGCGGGCACGATCGGTGAATTGACCACCGACAGCAGCTTCTCGGCGGCGTGGGCCTCGACGAACTGCGGTGTGAGACCCACCGTCCCGCTGACCGTGCCACCGGCCTGACCGACCAGTCGGGTCACCGCGTCGACATCGTCGTCGGAGGCGTCGGGTGTGCGGAAGAGCACCACCGACTTGTCGACGAACGTGTCACGCAGAATGCGCGGCGACATCTGGGCGTCGAACTCCCCTGCCGCACCGAGCTTTTCGTTGAGGCCGTTGCGCTCGTCGGTCAGGGTGTTGATCCGGTCCTGCATTTCGTGTTTGTCGTCGCGCAGACCCGAGAGCACGGTGTTGGACAGCAACCCCGAGCCGAGGGCGACACCGATGGCGAGCGCGAGGAACACCGCCGCGAGCGAAATCGCGTGTGTACGTAGGGATATCATCGGGTGCTCCTAGGTGACCCAGCCCTGGACCCAGAGCGAGAAGCGGTTCCAGTAATCGGCGATCCAGTCCAGCATCGCGGCATCGACGCGCGCCACCCACAGCGCGACGATCACCGCGATCAGTACGGCGAGCACCAGCAGCGCGATCGCGCCGCCCGACACCCGGCTGCGGTACAGCGTGGCAACGGCCTTGGCGTCGACGAGCTTCTCCCCGACCTTGAGCCGGGTCAAAAACGTTGACGGGTTGCTCTGCTGGCGGGCCCGATCGAAGAACTCCTCGATGCTCGCGGTGTGGCCGGCGGTGACGATCAGTGACGCACCGTGGTGATCACACAGCAGCAGCGCCAGGTCGGCAGCCGAGCCCGCGGCGGGAAACGTCATCGCCCCGACCCCGAGGTCCTGGATTCGTTCGAGCCCGGCGGCGTGCCCGTCGGCGTCGGCGGGAAGCACCACCTGCGCCCCGCACCGCAACACCTCGGCGCTCATCTTGTCGGGGTCGCCGACGATGAGTTGCGGCCGGTAGCCGGCCTTGCGGAGCACGTCGGCTCCGGTGCCGACGCCAACCAGCACCGGTTGGTACTCCTTGATGAACGGTTTGAGCGCCTTGAGGTCGACCGCGGCGTCGACGTCCTCGGCGACGATCACCACATGGCGCCGGTTGAGGTCGACGTCGATGTCGGGGATGCCGATCCCGTCGATCAGCAGCGGGCTCTCACTGCGAATGAACTCGATGGTGTTGCCGGCGAACGCCTCGAGGTGGGCCACCAGCCCGCTCTTGGCCTCATGCATCAACTCGTGGATCTCGTGGTCGGTGCGCTCGACGCCCTGCACGAGGCAGCGGTCGCCGGCGTAGACCCCGCCGTCATGCAGCCGCACCCGCGCGCCGTCCTTGACCTTCCTGAAGACGTCGTCGCCGGTGTCGTCGATCAGCGTGATCCCGTTCGCGACCAGAACCTCCGGTCCGAGGTTTGGATACCGCCCGGAGATGGACGGAGACGCGTTGACGACGGCCGTGACGCCGGACTCGACCAGCGCGTCCGCGGTGATCCGGTCCAGGTCGAGCGCGTCGATGACGACGATGTCACCCGGGGTGATGCGTCGCAGGAGTCGATCGATGTCGCGGTCGACCCGGGCCGTGCCGGTGATGCCCGGGCGTGAGCTGGCATTGCGAGATAGCAGCGCTGACATCTTCATGCGCCGATTTTGTCGAGATCAGCGCACTATCTGTCGGAGGCGCGCCGTATCATCTGTCCCTTTTGTCACACACGTAACAGCTCAGCGGAACGGTTCGAACAACTCCACGAGGTTGCCGGAGGGGTCGCAGACCAAGGCCTGCCGGCCGCCGCGGCCGGTGATGACGTCGGCACGCAGCGGCACGCCTGCCTCGGCGAGGCGGCTCACGGCGTCGTCAAGGTCGTTGACTTCCAACTGGATTCGGTTCCATCCGCCGGGAGCGGGACGGCTGCCGTCGCTGAGCGACTGCCCCGCGCCACCTCCGCCGCCGGGCGAGTTCAACAGGAGTCGCAACTCGTCGCGACGGAGCATGGCAAACCCGGGCCCGGGGCGCATGGCCACCTCGAAGTTCAACTGGTCGGTGTAGAAGCGGACGGCCGCGTCGACGTCGTCCACAATGTAGCGAACACTGGTGCTGGTCATAATCGCACCTCCTGACGTTTATGATACACCTATGTCCCAAAGTCGTCAGGGCGATCCGCGCGTCGAGCACTCCCGTAGGGCGATTCTGCGCGCCGCGCTCGATGAGTTCGCCGACGCCGGTTATTCGGGTTTTCGGATGGAGTCGGTCGCCACCCGCGCACGCGTAGGCCGCAGCACCCTCTACCGGCACTGGCCGGACAAGGCGTCGCTGATCGCCGATGCGCTCGAGACCCTCAACGTCCAACCGGACCCGGGCCGCGAGGCGCCCGCCGGGACGGCCCACGCGAGGGTCGAGATCCTGCTGGAGCACCTCGCCCGCGCTCTGAGCGAGTCCGCGGTCTCGGCCTGCATCCCGGCCCTCGTGCACGCAGCGGAAACCGAGCCGGAGATCCGCCGGTTCTTTCACACGTATTCGGCGCAGCGACGTCAACGGCTCACCGACACGATCGCGTCGGGTGTCAGCGACGGGGAGTTCCCCGCGCGCGTCGATCCCGAGGCCGCTTCGGTGGCGTTGTCGGGCGCGCTGTTCTACCGCCGGCTGGCGAGCGACGAACCCGCCGGCGCGGAATTCGTCAGGGCCCTGGTCGACACGGTGCTGGGCGGCTAATCGCCTTCAGCGCGTTCTTTCTGCGCGGCCTCCAGCAGTTCTCGGGCGTGGGCACGCCCGCTGTCCGACTCACCCAGCCCGGCCAGCATGCGCGCCAGCTCGGCCACGCGCTCGCCGTCGTCGAGGCGACGTACCCCGCTTGACTTCTTCCCGCCGTCTCCCCCGACGACGAGGTGCACGTCGGCGTACGCGGCGACCTGTGGCAGGTGGGTGACGACGATGACCTGATGGGTGCGGGCCAACCGACCCAGCCGACGGCCGATCTGGACCGCCGCGCGGCCTCCGACTCCGGCGTCGACCTCGTCGAACACCATCGTCGTGCCCTCGGCCGAGGCGGACAACACGACCTCGAGGGCCAACATCACCCGGGAGAGCTCACCGCCCGAGGCGCTCTTGTGCAGCGGCAGTACGTCGGTGCCGTGAGCGCTGAACCCGAACTCGACGTTGTCCACGCCGTCGCGCCCGGCGTGCACGGTCGCACCTGAGGGCAACACGACGGGCGCCGAGTCGTCGGCACGGGCCAGCAGCGGGCCAACCGACACGGTGAACACCGCGCCGGTCATGGCCAGCCCCGACAGTTCTGCGGTCACCGCTTTGGCCAGACCCTTGGCCGCTTTGGTGCGTGCCTTGGTCAATTCGGCTGCGGCGGCGACGGTTTTGGTCTCGAGTTCGTCGACGCGTCGCTGCAGGCCGGCGAGCGCTTCTTCAGACACGTCGAGCTGTGCCAGCCGGTCCCGGGACTCGCGGGCCCAGTCGAGCACGCCGTTGATGTCGGCGGCGTACTTGCGGGTGAGGGAACGCAGTTCGGCCTGGCGCGCCAGCTTCGTCTCCAGCGCGCTGGTGTCGGTCGGCAACCCCGACAGATAGGTGCCGAGTTCGCTGCTGACGCTGGTGATGACCGCGACGGCTTCGCTGAGCTGCTGGGCCAGCGCGGTGAGCGCGGTGTCACCCGTCGACTCGAGTGCCGACTTGGCCTGTGCGACACCGTGAGTCGCCGACATCGCGTCGGGCGTGGGGTCGTCGGGACCTGCGAGCGCGGCTCGAGCGACCTGGGCGGCATCGCGCAAGGCGTCGAGTTCGGAGAGCCGCCGGATGTCGTCGACGAGCGCATCGTCCTCGCCGGGTTGCGGTGCGACGGCATCGATCTCGTTGAGCCCGAACTTCAGCCGGTCGGCCTCGAGTGCCAGCTCGCGGGCCCGCTGGGTGCGGTCCAGCAGGTCGCGTCGCGCCGCCAGCCATTCCTCGCGCACGCGGCGGTACCGCTTCAACTGCGTTTCGACGTCGGCGAATCGGTCGAGGGCGCCGCGTTGTTCCTCGGGCCGCATCAGCCGCAGCTGGTCGTTCTGCCCGTGCAGGGTGAGCAGTTCGGCCGTGAAGCTGCTGAGTGACTTCGCCGGGACGCTGCGACCCCCGAGGTAGGCCCGCGATGGGCCGTCTCGGCTGACCGAGCGGGCGGCGATCACGCTGCCGTCGTCGTCGCGTTCGGCGCCCGAGCTCTCGAGGATCTCGTCCACCTGCGATGCCACGCCGTCACCGAGTTCGGTTGTGGTGAACCGTCCTTCGACGACCGCGCGGTTGGCGCCGGATCGCACCCGGGTGGCGTCGGCGCGGGCACCGCCGAGCAGGTGAAGCCCGGTGACCACCATCGTCTTGCCCGTCCCGGTCTCGCCGGTCAACACCGTGAAGCCGCGGTCGAACTCGGCGGTCGCGGTGCTGATCGCACCCAGTGACTCGATACGGATTTCGGAAAGCACTACTGACCGCGCCACCCCGTGACCGGCAACCGGAATTTGCGCACGAGGCGATCGGTGAACGGTGCGCTGTCGAGGCGCACCCACTTCACCGGGGTCCCACACCGGGTGACCTCCAGCCGTCCCCCGGCGGGCACCACCATCTCGCGGCGGCCGTCGCAGAACACCAGCGCGTCATGTCCGCTGGCTTCCACCTCGATCGCGATGGCGGCCTCGGGACTGGTGACCATCGGGCGGGCGAACAGCGCGTGAGCGTTGTTCGGCACCACCAGAATTGCCTCCAGCTCGGGCCACACGATCGGTCCGCCGGCCGAGAATGCCCACGCCGTGGATCCGGTCGGCGTCGCCACCAACACACCGTCACATCCGAACGACGACACCGGGCGGCCGTCGACCTCGAGGACCGCTCCCAGCACCCCCAGGCGGGGCCCCTTTTCGAGACTGGCTTCGTTGAGCGCCCAGCCGCGGTCGACGATCTCCCCGTCCACCCGCACCACGACGTCGAGCGTCATCCGCTCCTCGACGCGGTAGTCGCGGTTGACGACACGCTCGAGCACCGTGTCGATGGAGTCGGCCTCGGCCTCAGCGAGAAACCCGATGCGGCCGAGATTGACTCCCAGCACCGGAATTTCGACGTTGCGGGCGAGTTCGGCGGCGCGCAGAAAGGTGCCGTCACCACCGAGGACCAGGACGAGTTCGCACCCTTCGGCGGCGCGCTCCTGGGCGTCGACCACCTCGATCTCCACGCCGAGGGCGCGCATGTCGTCGGGCGACAGGTGAATGGGTCCGCGGTCGACCGCCTCGGCCGAGAGGACTTTGAGCCCGATTCCGTTGTCGCCGAGGGTTTTCTGTACGCGCCGAGCGACCTCGGTGACTTCATCGCGTCCGGTGTGTACCACCATCAGGATTGTGCGGTCGGCGTTCACTGCGGTCCTTCCGCGACGGCGGCGTGCACGGCGTCTTCGAGCTCCTCGCCCGTCAGCCCGGTGTCTTTTCGCAAATGCAGGAAGTATTCGACGTTGCCGGATGGGCCGGGAAGCGGGCTCGCGCTCACCGCGACGGGATACCAGCGCATCTCGGCAGCGCGGCGGGCCACCGAGAGGACGGCGTCGGCTCGTAGTGCCGGATCCGTGACCACGCCGCCCGCGCCGACACGGTCCTTGCCGACCTCGAACTGCGGTTTCACCATCGGAACGATATCGGCATCGGGTGCTGCGCACGATGTCAGCGCCGGCAGCACTGTGGACAGCGAGATGAACGACAGATCGGCGACGATCAGGTCGACTTGGCCGCCGATCGCGTCGGACGTCAGCTCCCGGACGTTGGTGCGCTCCATGACGGTGACTCGGGGGTCGTTGCGCAGTGACCAGGCCAGTTGGCCGTAGCCGACGTCGGCGGCGATCACCTCACGGGCGCCGCGGTCGAGCAGTACTTCGGTGAAGCCGCCCGTCGAGGCGCCGGCGTCCAGGCACCGCCTCCCGTCGACGGAGAGGGCGAAGGCGTCCAGGGCTCCGATCAGTTTGTGCGCGCCGCGCGACACCCAGGTCCGTTCGTCGGTGCCCTCGACGGTGAGGTTGGACGTGATCGCGACGGCGGTGGCGGGTTTGGCGGCCGGCATCCCGTCGATGCTCACCCGCCCCGCGCCGATCAGCTCGGCCGCCTGCTGGCGGGATCGGGCCAGTCCCCGTCGCACCAACTCGGCGTCCACTCGCGCGCGCCGTGCCACGGCGCTCAGCCCTTCTCGACCGACTCGAGCGCCTGCACGAGCACGTCGTGCGCCTCTTCCAACCGCGCCGCGAGCAGCTCGATGTCGGCGTCGGCCAGGTTGACGCCCTCCTGCGCGGGGTCGGGCAGGTCTGCCAGCAACTCCGCGATCCGGGCGCGAATCTGTTCGGGATCGGTACTCATGTCGAGCTTCACGCTAGCTGATTCGGCTGGGGAAGCAGGGACCACCGCTGCAGGGCCTGGTGCGCGGCGTCGTCACCGGCGCGGACGGTCACCGACTGGCCGTCGCTGCCGGCGTTCCACACGGCGTGGGCGGTGGCTCTTACCACCGATAGCGCATCGTCGGGGTCGTCGCCGGTGGAGTGCACGGTCACCGAGGTCGAGTCGGCGTCGACGCGCCAGGCGGGGTGGTGCCCGATGCGTAGCGCATCGGCCGCGGCGTCGAGCGATCGAAGGTCGGCGGCCAGATAGGTCGGCCGTTCGGATGCCCGGGCGCGGATGAGGTCGGCGGCGGTGCTGACGCCGGTGAGCACGAGCAGGCTGGGCAGCCCGGCGGCGTTGGCGCCGGCGATGTCGGTGTCGAGGCGGTCGCCGACCACCAGCGGCGCCTGAAATGTGCCGCGGGCCAACGCATCGGTGAGCAGCGTCGGCTGGGGCTTGCCCGCGACCTGCGGTTCGCGGTCGGTCGCCGCGCGCAACGCCGCCACCATGGAGCCGTTGCCGGGCAACAGGCCGCGTTCCGAGGGCAGCGTCAGGTCGACGTTGGCCGCCACCCAGAGCGCGCCGGCGCGGATCGCCAGGGCCGCTTCGGCCAGATCGGGCCAGCCGGTCTGCGGGGAGTGCCCTTGGACGACGGCAACCGGTTCGTCGGACCACTGTCGAACGGGTTTGAGGCCCACGCGACTGACCTCGGCGGCGAGCGCATCGGTTCCGACGACGAGAACTACTGCACCAGAAGGCAATTGGGAGGCGAGCAGCCGTGCGGCGCTCTGTGCGCTGGTGACGACGTCGTCGGCGACGGCACTGAAGCCGAGGGCATTGAGGTGCTCAGCGACGTCGGTGGGTTCACGCGAGGCGTTGTTGGTGACGTAGAGAGTCCGGGCTCGGATCGTCGCCAAGGTGTTGACCGCACCGACGGTGGCTTCGTGGCCACGGAACACGGTGCCGTCGAGATCGAGGAGGAGGCAGTCGTGCTGGTCGGCGAGTGCGGTCACCTCAGGAGAGCTCCGTGATGCGCTCTTCGGCGTCGGTCGCACCCTCGAGATCGGCCCTCGCGGCATTGATGAACCATTGCAGCGCATCCTCGTTGCGGCCAAGGGCGAGAAGCGTTTCGGCGTAGACATAGAACAGCCGCGCCGCGGTGTGTCCAGTGCGCGTCGCATCGAGCTGGGGTGTCGACAACAGCGCCAGGGCTTGTTCGTGTTGACCGAGATCCGAGCGGGCGCCGGCCACGACGATCCGCAGCTCGTCTGCGTCGTCGCCGGTGAGTTGGGCGGCTTCCGGGCTGCGAGCGAGTTCGATCGCACGTTCCGGGCGGCCGACCCCGCGTTCGCAGTCCGCGATCAGCGCCAGCAGAGACGATCGACTGCCCATCCGCCGAGCGGCGCGCAATTCGGCGAGGGCCTGCGCCCAGTCCCCGCAGTGGTAGGCGGCGATCCCGACGGCTTCGCGCACCGCGGGGATGCGGGCGGCGCGGGCGCGTGCGGCCCGTGCATGCTCGAGCGCGGCCTGCGGATCCTCGTCGATGACCTGGCCGGCGGCCACCAAGTGGCGGGCGACGAAGTCGGCGGTGTTGCGGTCCAGCGTCGTGAGTTCACCGCGGACATCGGGGGCGAGCTGCCTGGGTTCGATGCCGTCGGGTATCGGCGGACCGGATGACTGACGGGGCTCGCGTTCGGGCTTGGGTTGCGCCCTGCGGGCTCGGTTCGGACCGGAGCTGCGCGGTGCCGAACGCTGCGGACGGCGCCCGTCGGTGCCGCCCCTTCTGTCCTCAGCCACGTATGCCTTTCTACCCGATGGACGAGTCTCGCGATAATACGTAATAGATTGTCGCGAAATAGAATTACCCCCCACGCAATTGTGGGGGGTAATCCTAATTTGTGTTCGGCGGTGTCCTACTTTTCCGCCCGTGTGGGGCAGTATCATTGGCGCTGGCAGGCTTAGCTTCCGG